>JAZKET010000139.1:753-19964 GCA_040386815.1 Bacteroidota bacterium
CAGTATCTGCAGCAAATGCAAAAAATGACTTGCGCGCGTAATGCATGCCGGTGAACGAAACACCAACTATCCCGGTCAGTAAAACACCAATAAGCACAATTAATCTACGGGGCAACATCAACAGACAAAAGCAAACTTGCTTTAATTAGCAAGTAAGCCGTTTTACGCAGACGTTCTTGAAAGTGTTACAGAAGTTAAAATTCAAATGGTCAAAATTTCGTCATAGTAAATTATTTTATTGACATAAAAGGGTATAAATCAGACATTAAAACTTTTAGGACTAAAACACAAATTTTATATATAGCTAATAATCAATTATTTATATATAAAATTTCCTTGTTTTACAATTTTTAATGATTGTTGATAACTTCTAAAAAAAATCTTTACACCCATTTTAACCGGTCAAGGAGTTTAACCCAATTCATTAACCTACAGTTAATAATAATTTTCTAAGCGACTATTTTTGTCGGATACTCAGAAACCCGCAAAATGATAATGCCATAACCTAAATCAGCAATTAAACCACAAAAAGTGCAAAACTAAATCTTTACTTTTAGGGCATAAATCTTGATTTTTCCGACTAATTTCGATGTGCCGGAAACTTTTTATAACCAACCGTCATCCGTGAAGAAAAAACTATCTATTGCCGATATTGCCGAAGCGCTCGGCATCTCTAAAACCTCGGTGTCATTTATCTTAAATGGCCAGGCCGAAGAGAAACGTATCAGCAAAAAGTTGGTTGATAAGGTAACAAGTTATGTCGAGCAGGTTGGCTACAAACCCAACCTGCTGGCCAAAAGTTTGCGCACCGGGAAATCAAACACCATAGCGCTCATGGTAGAAGACATCTCCAACCCGTTCTTCGCCAGCATTGCCCGTTTGATTGAGGACCGCGCCTATCAGCATGGCTACCGCATAACCTATTGCAGTACCGATAACGACACAGCCAAGACCAAGGACATGATAGACATCTTTCGCGACCGGCATGTGGATGGCTATATCATTGCCCCACCCGAGGGGGTTGAAGAGGATATCAGCAGCCTGCAAAAAAATGATCTGCCGGTGGTGCTATTTGACCGTTACCTGCAAAGTATTGAAACTGATGTGGTGGTGATTGATAACAAGTTCAGCACTTATAACGCCACTGGTTTGTTGGCTAAAAACGGTTATAAACAAATCGCCTTTGTAACTTTTGCAAACGAGCAGATCCAGATGCGCGACCGTAAACAGGGTTATCTTGAAGCCGTTGCAGAAAAGGGACTAAAGCCGTTGGTGGCCGAAGTAAACTTTTCGCGCAACGACGATGAGATCACCGCGCCGATATTTGACTTTTTAAGCGCGCATACAGAGCTGGACGCGGTGGTGTTTGGCACCAACCATGTCGGCGCCTGCGGGTTAAAGGCTATCCAGAAATTAGGGTTGAACATCCCTGATGACTTGGCGGTGATATCTTTTGATGACTACGATGTGTTTCAGCTGCACTCGCCGCCCATAACAGCTATTGCGCAGCCCATTGAGCAAATTGCCAACCAGGTGATTACGTTATTATTAAATAAGTTAAACGGCGTTACTGATATTGGCAGCAAGCAGGAAATTGTTGTGCCTACGCGGTTAAATGTGCGCGGATCTTCGGGGGCGGGGCGATAAATTAGCTCTTTTGTCATCCTGAATGATAACGAAGGATCTGCCAAGCGACTATTGCAAAGTTTACAGATTCTTCGCTATCGCTCAGAATGACAACGTGATCTCGGACAACTATGTAACATTTATGCAATACAGTTTGCTAAATTGATTTAGTAGTTTTATTTTCGGCGTATAAATACCCAATATACCAGCGGCCTTTAGGCGCTGTTTAAACCATAAAACCACTTACCGCTTTAGCTATGGCCATAAAAATCAGCCGTGTTGTGCCTGTTTTGTCTGCCGCGTTGTTGCTGCTGGCCCAGCCCATCATCGCGCAGCAAAAAAAAGCTTATTTAATAGATGGCTACCATGGTGGCTTTTGGGGCCACTACCCTACCAATTACACCAGCTTTATTGTAGAGCAGCTAAAGGCGCACCCTGATTGGAAGATCAACCTTGAAATTGAACCCGAAACCTGGGACATGGCCAAAGCTAAAGACGAAAAAGGCTACAACGATTTCAAGGCCCTTTTCGCCGACCAAAACATAGCCACCCGTCGCATAGAGTACGTTGGCCCGGCATACGGGCAGGCATACATGTACAACATCAGCGGCGAGAGTGTTATTCGCCAATTGTCGTACGGTATGGAGGCGGTAAGGAAGCATTTCCCTACCGCGGTATTTACTACCTACTCATCTGAAGAACCATGCTTTACCAGCGCCTTGCCACAGATCTTAAAATCATTTGGATATAAATACGCGTCGCTTAAAAACCCTAATACTTTGTGGGGAGGATATGCCCGCGCGCATGGCGGCGAATTGGTGAACTGGATAGGCCCTGATGGAACTGCTTTGGTTACGGTACCGCGTTATGGCATCGAAGCATTGAAACCAAAATCGACCTGGGAAACCATCGGCCATATCAACAGCAAAGCATTTATTAATGCCGCTTTTGATGCGGGTATTAAAAACCCGGTAGCCATGACCCTGCAAGATGCCGGCTGGAAAGGCGGCCCGCTGATGGGCGATGGTAAAGGCGGCTATCAGCCAACCGAATACCGTACCTGGACGGATTATGTAGATAACAGCTCGATTAAAACCCCAACCGAAAACTGGAAATTTAGCCAGGAAGATGTGCAAACCAGCTTGGTATGGGGATCGCAGATCTTACAGCGCATTGCGCAGCAGGTGCGTGGGGCCGAAAACAACCTGATTATTGCAGAAAAACTGGCGGCAATGGCCAAAGTGTATAAAAACGCGCCATGGCCAAAAGCGTCGCTTTATGAGGGCTGGACTCGCCTGTTGTTATCGCAGCATCATGATTGTTGGATAGTGCCTTACAATATGGGGCAGGGTAATACCTGGGCCGATAAGGTGGTGACTTGGACAAACATCACAGAAAAAAATACAGACAGCATCAGGGCAGCATCGGTATCTGTTATCAATAAAGGCAAGGCAAAATCTAATGAAAGCTATGTCAGAATTTTTAACACATTGGGCATCAATCGTACAGAGTTTGTAAGAACAACCATACCGCCCGGCTTAGACAGCAATGTCGCGGTGTTTGACAGCAAGGGTAACCAAGTGCTAAGCCACATTACTAACAAGCGGTTTTTAGATTTTAAAGCTAATGTGCCCGCAATTGGCTATACCACTTATCGCTTGCAAAAACAGCCACGAAAAACACAAAGCGGAGCTAAACTTACCAAACTGCCAGACGGTATTTACCGAGTAGAGACAGACCTTTATATTGTTTTAATTGACCAGCAAAAAGGAGGAACAATTAAAAGCTTGATAGCTAAAAAATTAAATAATAAAGAGTTTGTTGACCAGGCTAACCCGCGGCGCTTTAATGAATTACGGGGTAACTTTTTTAAAGACGGCGGCTTTAAATCAACTGCTGAAGCACCTGTAGAAATAACTGTTTTAGAAAATGGACCGGGCGGCATAAAGTTTGAAATGTGGGGCAAAATAGCCGACCATGTTTTTGTTGAACGTTTAACCTTTACACAGGGGCAGCCTATAATAGATATTGAAATGAATATCAGCTGGCAAGGCAAACCGGGCATTGGCAACGATTATCAGCAAACCAAATACGACGCGCTGTCATTACGGAAAGCTTTTTATGATGACAGGGACAAATTACTGGCCCTTTTTCCGCTTGATTTAAAAGGGCAAAAGGTTTATAAGAACGCCCCGTTCGACGTTACCGAAAGCAAGTTGCAAACCACGTTTTTCAATAGCTGGGACAGTATCAAAAACAATGTAGTGCTAAATTGGGTGGATGTAACCGATTCGCAAAATAAATACGGCATGGCCCTGCTTACTGATCATACCACTAACTATGCACACGGGTCTGACTTTCCTTTAGGATTGGACATCGCCTACTCAGGCGTTGGGCTTTGGGGGCGCAATTACAGCTTATCGTCATCAACCCATATCAATTACGCGCTTATTCCACATGCCGGCAAGTGGGATAACGCAGGGATCTGGACCGAATCGACCAAATTTAATGAACCTTTGACGGTAGTGAGGATGGATACGGAGCCTGAACGATGGTCGCGCTCTTTGATTAACGTAGTTGGCAGCGGCCTTGAAATATCATCAGTTACCGCATCTGGCGATGACCTGCTGGTGCGCCTGTTCAATGCCGAAGGCGATAATCAGCTTAAAAAAATAACACTTGACGCTATAGCCGCTAAAGCCGAACTTGCAGCGCTTAACGGCGACGTAGTTCAAAACCTGACTGCAACCAAGACAACCGGCACTACCAGTGTAAATGTGGCTATGCCGAGATTTGGGATACGTACCGTGAGGTTTGTGGGGGTGAATGGTAAGTAAGTACATAGCCCAACACGTCATTGCGAACGAGGAACGAGTGTGGCAATCTCCTCGTGATTAGTATGCGGGCGACATATCTTGCGGAGATTGCCACGCTACCACTCGCAATGACGTGGTGGTAGATTAATTAGTATTAAACATAATAACCAATATAAAAATCAACTAATGAAAATTAACAAAACCCTTAGGCTGGCATCAGTAGCTGCCTTGTGTGCACTACTAATTATATCAGCTTGTACAGCTCAAAAAGGCGGATCGGCCAAAACAAATAACCCTGAAGAAAAACTGGGCTGGAAACTGGGATCGCAAGCCTACTCTTTTAACCGCTTTACGTTTGCCGAAGCCATTGCTAAGATCGACAGCTGTAACCTACGCTATGTAGAAGCCTACCCGGGTCAGAAAATTGGCGGCGGTTTACAGGGTAATATGGGTCCGGATATGGACGATACTAACCGCAAAGCGGTATTGGCTATGCTGGCTGCTAAAAATGTAAAACTGGTTGCCTTTGGCGTAACCGGCGCTAATAACGAAGCCGGTTGGGTTAAACTATTTGAGTTTTGCAAAGCCATGGGCATTGGCACCATTACGTCAGAACCTAACGAGAAAGATATCCCATTACTATCAAAACTGGCCGACCAGTACCAGATCAACGTAGCGATACATAACCACCCTAACCCATCGCACTACTGGAACCCGGATATTATCCTGAATGCTATTAAGGGCCACAGCAACCGCATTGGCGCCTGTGCCGATATTGGCCACTGGACCCGCTCAAACCTTGACCCGGTAGAGTGCCTGAAAAAATTAGAGGGCCACGTGCTACACTCGCACATGAAAGATCTGCACGAGCTAGGCAAAAATGGCCATGACGTACATTGGGGCGAAGGTGTATCAAACATCCGCGGCGTTATTGCAGAGTTGAAACGCCAGGGCTTTAAAGGCGCGCTATCTGCCGAGTACGAGTACAATTGGCTGGCCAACAGCAAAGACATTGCAGCCAGCGCGGTTAATTTCCGCAAGATGGTGGGCGAGACTAAATAACACATTATGTCATTTCGAACCGAGGAACGAGGGAGAAATCTTATACACCTGCACAAGTCGCACGTATAAGATTTCTCTTCGCCCCTTCGCGCAGTCCTTCGCACTGCTCATTCGAAATGACATGCTAATTTAAAAGCATTCTCATGACCAAATTGAAATCCATCCTCCTTGCTGCCCTGCTATACACTGGCACAATGGCCCAGGCGCAGCAGGACCTGGTAAAATACGTGAACACTCTGCAGGGTACGTATTCGCATTGGGGTCTGTCTTACGGCAGCACCTACCCCACCGTGGCACTGCCTTATGCAGAGCATTTCTTTTCGGCGCAAACCGGCAAGAACGGCGACGGCTGGAAATATCAGTACCAGTCCGACAAGATCAGGGGATTTCAGCAAGTGCACCAGTGCAGCCCCTGGATGGGCGACTATGCCGCGTTTTCGCTGATGCCGATTGAGGGCGAACTGCGCCCTAACGAGGACAAGCGCGCATCCGCTTTTAAGCATGAAAACGAATACGCCAAACCGCACAGCTATTCCGTAAAATTTGATAATGGCATCAATGCCGAAGTATCTCCACTGGAACGTGGCTCGTACATGCGCTTTAGCTTTACCGGCAAGGACAAGGCTTATTTAATTTTTGATGGTTACACCAAAGCCTGCGAGGTTACCGTGCTGCCAAAGGAGCGTAAGATCATTGGCTATGTGCACAACGGCATTTTCATCCCCGGCAACTTTAAGGCTTACTTTATTATGGAGTTTGATCAGCCTTTTGTGAGCCACGGCACTTGGCGTAATAAAGGTGATATGATCAATAAAGACAGCAGCACCATAAAAGGCAATGCCGTGGGCGCTTACCTGGAGTTTAAAAAAGGCGCTAAGGTGCAGGTAAAAATGACCTCGTCATACATCAGCCCTGAGCAGGCCGCGCTCACCATGAGCCGCGAGATAAGCCCGATGAAAAGCATCGAAAAAACCAAAGCCGCGGCCTTTAAGATCTGGAACGACCTGCTGGGCCGCATAGCGGTAGAGGGTGGTACCGAGGCCGAGAAGGAGACTTTTTACTCGTGCCTGTTCCGCTCGAACCTGTTCTCGCGTAAGTTTTATGATCTGGATGCCGATGGCAAACCGCATTATTTTAGCCCGTACGATGGTAAGGTGCACCAGGGCTATATGTATACCGATAATGGTTTTTGGGATACCTTCCGCACACAGTTTCCGCTGGATAATATTTTACACCCCGAAATGCAGGGTAAGTACATGCAGAGTTTGTTAGACGCTCAGCAGCAAAGCGGCTGGCTGCCCATATGGTCAAACCCCGGCATGTCGGGTGTTATGGTGGGTAACCACGCCATATCTTTATTGGCCGATGCCTGGGCTAAAGGCATCCGCAATTTCGACCCTAAACAGGCTTTGTCAGCTTACCTGCATGAGGTAACCAACAAAGGCCCTTTTGGCGGCGCTAACGGCCGCGATGGCTGGCAGGATTATTTCACCATCGGCTATGTACCAACGGACCAGATCAGCGAAAGCGGCGCCCGCACCCTTGAGTTTGCTTATGATGATTTTTGTGCTTATTACTTAGCCAAAAGCATTGGCGATAAGTATTACGAAAACATCTTTGCCAAGCAGATGTACAACTACAAAAACCTGTTTGACCCCACAGTTGGCTTTATGCGCGGCCGCAAGCGCGATGGCAGCTGGGTGCCCAACTTTGACCCTATTGAATGGGGCGGGGCGTTTACTGAAGGTAACTCGTGGCAGTATAGCTGGTCGGTTTTTCATGATATTAAAGGGCTGATTAGCCTGATGGGCGGCGAGCAGGCCGTAGGTGCCAAACTGGACACCTTTTTCACCACGCACAGCAAATTTAAACCCGGATCATACCGCCAGGAAATTCACGAAATGACGGAAATGGTGCTGGCCAAAATGGGACAATACGCGCATGGCAACCAGCCTTGTATGCACGTGGCCTATATTTACAATTACATTAAACAACCCTGGAAAACCCAGCACCGTGTACGCGCCGTTATGGACCAGCTATACAACGCCGGCCCTAAAGGTTTCCCCGGCGATGAGGACCAGGGCGCCATGTCGTCGTGGTATGTTATCAGCGCCATGGGGCTGTACAGCGTCACCCCCGGCATTGACCAATACAACATCGGCAGCCCGGTGTTTAATAAAACCACTATCAGTTTAGAGAACGGTAAAAAGTTTACCATCGTAGCCAACAACAACAGTAAAACAAATTTCTACATCGCATCGGCCACGCTAAACGGCAAACCTTACGACCATAATTACATTTATCACAAAGACATTACCGACGGCGGCACGTTGGTGCTGCAAATGAGCGACAAGCCGAATGTGACCCGTGGGATAAAGGATGAGGACAGGCCGTTTTCGGTATCGGAGGGGAAGTAAGTGATTTTATTTTTTTGAAAGAGAGCATGCCGTGGGGTGTGCTCTCTTTTTTGCGTTAGCCAGACGTGGTATGTGTTATTACACCAGTAAACCACTGATATTTAATACCATAACTAAAATATTTATCACTAAAAGCTTGTTTAACAAATTGTTTTTGGTTAGGTTTATGCACCTTAACAATTAATCACATGGCAGCTTTTGACCTAACCTTAACACTCGACAGCAGAGTACACGTAATTGAATTTTGCCGCTTAGAAGCCGTAAAATTCGAACCTCAAGTAACATCTTTTAACTTTAAAAACGGTAAATGGATAGCTGAACACAAAAGCTTTCCTGTAAGTTCGGACAATGTTTTGGACTTAATGATCATTGTTCGCGGAAATCCAGGTACAACCTGTGAATTAACCGTAAAAACAAAGCAGGGCACAACGCAAAAATTTGCACCAAATCAAGAGTTTGCACCTAATGGCTACGCATTTTTCGACCCTAAAGTTCAGTTATCGTAATGAAAAAGATATTACTGTTTGTTACGGCATGTGTTATTTTTAGCAACGCCGGGGCCCAAACTATTATCCAGGATAATAGGGGGCAAAATGCCGTGGATTTAAAATTACCTGCTAAGTCAGATGGTTCAGACAAACCGGTTAACGACACGATAACCATTGGCGGCGGATTAATTAAATTCAGCACTATTGAAAAAAAGATAGAACTGAACTTTTACCAATACTTCAACCCAAAAAACCCATCCTTTTTGGCCGTTTCGGCATCTGGCGAGGTAAAAAACAGTATCGGCTCTGTGTTTTCATCCGGTAATTTAGAGCCTGGCGCAAATGCAAAAGTCAAATATGGAAAACGACTGTACAAAAAAAGGATGTCTGACTATGAAGAATGGGAAACCAACTTTCAATCACGAAATGGCCGATTACCAAGTACTGATGAGAAACAGAAACAGTTTATCGACAAACAAAAAAACGCATCAGACCTATGGCTTGTAACCAATGTAGGTTTTACGGGGTCAAAATTCAAATTATTTCTTCCTGAAGAAAACTACGGCAGTCAAATAAAAAAAGTCAATTTCTCATCGCCAGAATTTAATATTGGCCTCAACTATTGGAATGCAAATATAGCCAAAAACACAGTCCTCACCGGCGTAACGATGGGCATTAAACAAACCAATAACTTTGATGATTTAGTAGAGAGCTCGTCAGAAGATGTGATAACTAAAACCGACGCTGTGACAGGTTCATCACGTAAAGTAACTGAGAAGAATACTTTGTATAAGGGAGCATATAAAGAAACCTGGATTTATCCGCTTAATGTCGATCTTTATTTTAAGCCTCACAAATTTGACAATGTTGCCTTTTTAGCTTACAGTCGGACACAATTTTTTAAAGGGGATGACAAAAGCAAAACTAAGCTGGGAATAGGCGTTTATTTCCTTCGCAAAAACGATATGTTCAATCCTGTGTTTGGGATTAACATAGATTATAAAGATGTAGGCAATGCAGATAAATCAGACGATGATAAGCCATCGATAAATAAATTAAACGTAGGATTGGTTTTCAATTTATCAGCCTTGCTTGCACGAAGATAACCTCCTGTTATCAAACGGGGCCTTTGCAAAACCACGTGGAATTTTTACACAACAACGGCTCAAGATATCTTGGGCCGTTGTTGTGTCTGAATGGCGCGACGAGAAATCTTATACTATTTAATACTCTTTTTGTACACTCAAACTCACCGGGCCAATCAATCCGCTATTGCGTAAAGGTTTGTCTTTTGCTGGCCCGTTGATGGTCCAGGTTTTACGTTGCTTTTCGGGTTGGTTGGCGTCGTAAACCAGGCGGTTAAACCAGGTGCTGGTTACTTCAACGGTCAGGCTATTTTTGCCAGTGGTTACGGCCTCGCCCAGGTCAATTTTATATGGCGCGCACCATAGCGTGCCTACGTTTTTACCGTTGAGGATCACTTTGGCTATCATACCCACCTGCCCTAAATCAAGCAGCAAATGGCTGGCCGGTTCCAGTTTATCTACAGTAAACGAAGTTGTATAGCTTGCCGTCCCCGAAAACGCTTTCGCTTCTGCCGAGATGTCCAAATCTTTCCATGGTTTCAGCGCTGTAATTTGAAGTGACTTCGGCGCGTCCCAGCCATCGGGAAAAGCAAGTTGCCATGGCTGGGTTAACTGAATAGTAGCTACGGTTTTGCTTTGCGATGGTTTAGCAGCGGCACTCAATGGTTTATTATGATTAAACACCACAAAGCACGAACCTGCCTGCGGCAAATCAAAAGCTATTTCGGTGCGGCCATTTTTTAAAGTGCCGGCAAGGGGCTTAGTGCTGCCCGTTAGCGGGTCCCAAAGTTCAACGCTGCCTGTGTTTTTGAAAGATAGCGTGCCGTTAAACGCCTCGCCTTTTGGGGCAGTGATGAAATACCAGTCGGCACCCTCCGTGCGGCGGTGTGTCCATAAAGCAGTGCCGCCCGTAACATCAGGCGATAGCTTTAGTAGGTTCAGCGCGTCATCCAAAGACGTGCCTGTAATTATGGTGCCTTTGCCTACGCGGCGCAAGCCTTTCACTTGTCCACCCCAAATAGCTTTTACAGCATTATTAAAACGGGTTTGCGATGCAGCGCCGCCCCTTAATGTGGCTAAACTTTTAGGCGCGTTACCTACCACGGTAGCACCGGCGCGGATAAGCGCGGCCAGTTTCTCCAGTGTTTGTGGCAGCATATGAATAGTCTCCGGCAGCCACAGTACTTTATATTGGGTGCCTTCGGGCGTGGTTAATGCACCATTTACTACCGACAGACGGTTCAACAATACATCGGGGTTACAGTAATCATACTTATACCCATCCGGAAATGGTGCGTTCTGATCTGGTTTATGGTCTATCTCATCGCCTAAATACCATAATACATCGCTTACGGGTTTTCCACGCTCCAGCATGTAGCTTAAGCGGGCAAAGTAGGTATTAAGGGCCGGCATATTATTCCACCAGGTTTGTCCCCGTAAAAATGGGGTACCAATGTTTGACCCGAACGATGTGCCGGGCTTTATAGAATCGTTTATAGGGTTATGCGTATAGGTATGATAAACCAAATGCGTTACCCCTTCAACACTGTTAACATTAGCCACATCCTTAAGCATTTGCCATTGCTCGTCCCAGGTAAGTTCAAACGATGTAAATGCTTCGGCAGCTACACGTGGCTTGCCATATATCCTGGCGGCTGACGCGGTGGGCTTTACCGACTTAAAATTGAGCGAGCCAACATAGCCACTGCCCATAGGTTGCCAAAACTCACACATGGGTACATCGGCAAACTTAAAATACTCCAGAATATCAGCCGGAAAAACGTCGCCTGCGGCAGTTTCATAAGATACCGCCAGGTCTCGCTCTTTAGCCAGCTTAACCATGCGCCCATAAAATTTATTGGTATATAGGTCATTGAGGGTTTCGCGCCAATCATGCAAAAAGCGAAAGGTGCTCTCCTGGTCTTTCACTACATAACCAAAAACCGCAGGTAGCCATTTACGTAGCGGATAGGCGGCAACACGAGCAAACTCGGCCTCCATATTATTTGTCCATGTTTGGGTTTCACATTCCCAGCTATCCATCAGCATACCTGTCAGCAACCCGCCGGACAGCGGGCCATCAGCGCCTGACAGCCTGCCTATATATCCCGCAAAGTGCGCGTCGGCACCTGCTTCTGAAAGTTTATCGCACTCCCAACCGGTACCTTCGGGTGGGGCGGGGCCATTCTTTTTGCCACTGTTTACATGTCCTACACGTAGTATCGTCCAGTTGCCTGCCGGGGCTGTCCAGGTAAGGTTGCCTTGGGCATCAACCATTTTTGTGATGTCGACGATCTTAGCCGGATCAACAAAGCTTTTGTTGGATTGCGCATAAGTAACGCCGCTACGATCTATCTTACGCAATGTCCATCCGGCTTCGGCCTCCCAATTATTTTTGCGCGCTGCCGAGTAAAACCGGATATAGCCAAGCTGCATATCGTGCTTATTTTGTATCCATACTTTAAGCCTTTTTACGCCCTTTGTCTCTGGCAATGCTAACGACACCGGCTTATTATCCTGCCAGTTAGATGCAGGTATATCATCATTTAAAATCTCTTTAGTTTTACCATCTGCCCATATAGCCTGCACCTTTACTTTAACACCCGGCTCATATATCCAGGCATGTATAAAGCTGTTTACGCTGGGTAATTCAATAGTACGTACGGTAACCGTATCTGCAAAATTGATGTCTACCCAATACGGATCATTACTGGGCGAAGGTTTTAAACGGACCGCCTTAGCAGGCAAATTAACCAGCAGATCTGCCCACTTTACGCCATCAGTACCATTTACAGATTGCGGTATAAGCGGCAAACCGGTATCATCGGCAGGCGTGGGGAAAGCCAGTACAGTTACATCCTTATAATTGCGCCAGTCTTCCTTACTTGGCTGTGGTTGCTCCAATGGTTTATTAATGATGTTGCCTCCTTTAATATCTGTACGGCTCCAAACCAAATGTCGCATGGCGTTTTCAGGTTTTATCCAGGGCCCGCCAGCCATTGCCCAACCCGGACAATTTTGCATAGTAAATTTTAAGCCAAGGCGCTTACACTCTAAAGCAGCATGTCGCACGGCATCGTCCCAAAGCGGGCTAAGCGATGTGATCTGCGGCTGCACACCCGGCCATGGCCCGCCAAACTGACCATGAAATAATTGTATACCTGATATGCCCGAACGGGCAATGGCTTCCAGATCGGCAGTGATACCTTTTTTTGATACGTTACCGCCAATAAAATGAAACCATGTTTCTGGGTAATATACTTTTTGTGGCGATTTAAAAGCAGCAGCATCATAGCCACCAAACTTGCGATTAAGCTGCACCTTATCGGGCACAATGGGCGCAATCTGCGCCGACAAGTGAGTGGATAAAACAGCGCACACAAGCGCTATAATAAAAGTTTTTCGTAGTAACATTTATCTGCAAAATCAGGTATCAGCAGCAACCATACGGCCTGCATACATTTTATAAATTGGTTAACTGTAAATGACGCGCCATTGCGCTTTAGACGTTTCACCTTACAGTTTAGCTAAGCTATCGCAAATAAAAAGAACAACCGTCCCCTACTGTCCCCCCTAAATGTTATGCAAAAAAATAGCCCCCAATAATTGGGGGCTATCTCTTAATCATTTATATATCTGGCCTATCTTTAATCAAGTGTCACTTTGTAAATAACATAAGCACCCGATGTAATTTGTACCACGTAATATATTTTACCCGCAACCATTAATGCTGCAACAACATTTACCGGCGTATTAAGTAGGCTTTTGGTTACTACGGTTCCGTCGGTTTTTATAGTATAAAAGCCGGTACCTTTAAAAGCGTTAGCCTTATCATACACATCGCCATAAATAATTAAATTGCCATTAAAAGAGCCTGCCAGTTTAGGCTTAAAGCTGGTTTTAACCGCCGGGAAAGTAAATATTTTACTTACTCCTGATGCTGTGATTTTTAAAATATCACTTTCTGTACTGGCATACGCTGCACCGGCCGCACCGGCAGTTAAAGTAGCCGCTATAACCGCGCTGGTGTTACCTTCAATAAGTTTTGGGTTAGGTGTAATTTGATAAACCTTTGTACCTGCACCTACAATATTAGCTTTATACGCGCCGTATAGCGTTCCGCCGGCATCAACTGTGATGTTGCTTAAAAGATTGTGCTCTGCAACCCAGGTACTAGGCTGTGCCCCATAGTTTGCCATGGTGTTTGATACAGATACATCAACAAGTACATCACCGTTTAATTTATAAACTCCGTACTCCTGGTAAACTTTTGATATACCGCCCTCGTATGTGGTTATAGCACTGTTTGCCATGGATGCAAGCACATATAAGGTACCGTCTGCCTTGGTAGCAATATCTAAGATCTTATAAATTTTTCCTGTAACTCCAACAGCACCCTCGCCACCGTTAAATATAGTAGAGGTAATGCCACCAGGGGTTACTTTTCTTATTTTGAAGAAAGAGTTTCCCGACTTTGCAACTTCTAACACATATACATTACCTGCCTGATCGACCGTAATTTTATTTATTTGATAAAATTTGGCGTCTCTGCCGGTACCATCAACAGAAGCCGCGGTTTCATTACCGGCAAATATTGTTGCCGAGTAATTAGATATCACTTCCTTTTTTGCTGTGTCAAGAGGTGGCAAGTCATCTTCAAGATTTTTTTTGCACGACGTTAACATCAATGAGCCTGCTACAAGGCATAAGATCAGGTTTTTCATCTTAATGAGGTTTTATTGGTTTATACAACTGAAATAATAAATACAAACACCTGTTAAGTTTGTTAACAGTTATGCGTTTTATTTTTAATTAATTTAAGTTCGTTCTGGTTTAACAGCCAAATTAACAAACATATTGTATATAAGCAAGATGAGGTTGCTTTTTTATTATAGAATACAATGGATGATGTGAAAAAAAACAACTTATCAGGTTTAAAAAAAACACCACTAAAAAATATATTAATAGTATTAATTTGCATTAATTAATAATTATTATTTAACACTTGATAAATGTTTTTTAAGCAACTTTAAAGGCGCATTTTACGTACACTAAAAATATATACACTAAAAGTAAAATTCCTGATAATTAAGCAATAAGCCCTTTGATATACTTTAACAAACCTGACAACTACAGGAATGTTATTATTATAAAGTGCGTTCTCTATATGAAAAATAAGCTGCTTGTTTTTCTTTTACTGATATTATCTGTACGCGTGTATGGGCAATGCACGCTAAACGCAACTTTAACTACCCCCAACCCGGTGGTGTGCTCTGGCTCACCTATTAACCTTACAGCTACTCCTGCAGCAGGCACTTCGCCATATAATTATGCCTGGAGCACAGGCGAAACCAGCCAGGTTATCAGCGTAAATAAAACCGGCACCTACACCGTAACTATCACCGATGCTCAAAATTGCACAGTTGTTAAAAATATATCTATCACTACAGGCACCACGCCTACTGCACCGGTTGTAGACGACGCCATTGCCTGCCCCGGCTCATCGGCAACGTTAACAGCAAAGGGCCCCGCCGGTGTTTACCAATGGTACGATGAAAACGGCGTATATAAGTTTACAGGCGCTAGCTACAATACCCCTGCAATTACAGACAAAACCATATTTTTTGTAGAAACTACTATTGGAGGATGTACCAGCGCCCGCACAATGGTGACAGTTTACCCTATTGCGCCACCCAATGTGGCAGGCGGCAGCGCATGTCCGGGATCGTCTGTAACATTAAACGCAAGCGGGGCCGGAAACTATGAATGGTTTGATGGCGGCACCCGTGTTGGCACCGGCCCCACTTTTACAACGCCCGCTCTTTTTACATCAAAAACATATCACGTTGTTGGTACAACTGCCGGTTGCGTTAGTACACGCGTACCTGTTGTAGCCGAGATATTGCCACTACCGGCCGCACCTACTATACAAGGACCAACAAGCACCTGCGGAGGTACATCGGTAACATTGTCGGCAACGGCCCCGGCAAATGCGATATTTGAGTGGTACACCCAGCAAACCGGCGGCACGCCGGTAATTTCAAGCCCGGTTTATACTACTCCAATACTAAGCTCAACAGTCAGGTATTATGTACAAGCCATAGTTGGCGATTGTATTAGCCCCCGCACCGAGGTAATAGTAACGGTAAACCAGGTACCAGGCGCACCTACTGTAACAGCACCACCACCTGCTTGCGCCGGCAGCCAGGCTACACTAGCCATTACATCGCCGGTTGCAGGTGCTATATACCGCTGGTATGCAAGCAACACGGGCGGTACCCTATTAGACAATACCCCCACATTTAGGCCGGTGGTAACGGTGTCAACCCAATTTTATGTAGAGGTTGAAATAAACGGTTGCACCAGCACACCACGCAGGCTTGTATCTGTAACTGTTAACCCTGCACCGGTTGCGCCAATAGTTAATACCGTACCAACTATATGCGAGGGACAAACCGCTACCATTACAGCAACAGGCCCGGGCGGTGCATACAGCTGGTTTGAAGATGCCAATGGCGGCACACCGCTATTAACTAATAGCCCGACATTTACCACATCGGCACTTACAGCAACAAAGACGTTTTATGTTGAAACAACCGCTAACGGCTGCACCAGTAGGCGGACAGCAATAATTATCACGGTTGTAAGTAAGCCACAGCCGCCAACAGTAACAGGCAACACACCGGTATGTGCCAACTCGGGTATAGTATTAACAGCAGCAGGCACGGGTACAAGTTTTGAGTGGTTTGATGCGGCTAATGGCGGCAATTTACTGGCATCAGGCGCCACATTTACCTCGCCGGCCTTATTGGCAAACACAAGTTTTTTTGTGCAGATATCTGCCAACGGCTGTTCAAGCACACGTACGCAGATTGATGTGGTTGTTAACCCCAGCCCCACAGCACCAACTATAGCCCCTGTTGCGCCTGTGTGTGCTGGCAATACCGTTACCTTAAACGCAAGCGGCGCGGCAACTTTACGATGGTTCGGCTCTGCCGCAGGCGGCCCGGTACTTGGCACAGGTTCTTCTTTTATAACACCAGCCTTAAATAATAACATATCTTATTGGGTCGATTCGTTTAATGGTAGCTGCGCAAGCGCGCGTGCGCGAATAAACATATCGGTAATATCAACCGGCCAACAGTTTAACTATGCATCAGCAACCTATTGCAAATCAAGCCCAAATCCTACGCCAACAGTTACAAGTACAGGCGGCACTTTCAGTGTTTCTGTAGGTACTGGGCTTGTGATAGATCCCTTTACAGGCGAAATTGATATTCTTAACAGTTCAATCGGAAGTTTTGAAATAACGTACACCAATGGTTGCGTCATTTCAACAGATAAGCTTAACCTGGTGGTTACCACAGACGCTACATTTACTTATGGCAGCGCAAATTACTGCCAGTCGGCGGCCAACCCTGCACCTGCCTTTACTTTAACAAGCACACCTGGTGTTTTTACAGCAACCCCTGCTGGACTGGTTTTCAGAAACAGAAATACCGGTGTAATTAATGTGGGGGCTAGTTTACCAAACACATACACCATTACTAATACAATAAATTCTACAACAGGCTGCCCCCCGGCCACATATACGCAAATTGTTACTATCGATGAAAGAGTTATAGTCAATGCCGGGCCTGATCAAACTGTAGCACAGGGAGAAAATGCACAGCTTAACGGAACTGTTACCGGTGCTGCGACAACCGGCACATGGACCACCAGCGGCGCCGGTATATTTTTACCAAACAACAGCACGCTTAATGCAATTTATCAGCCCGCAACCGGCGAGAACGGGCCAATTACCCTTACACTAACATCTGCTAACCCGGGCACCGCTTGCGGGCCAATAGCTAATGCGGTTGTTATAACTTTTAACCCTAAGCCAAATAATCCTACTTTTTCTGGAGGCACACCCGTATGCGCCGGCAGCAGCACCACATTAACCGCAACAGGCCCCGTAGCCGATAGTTATAAATGGTATACCGTGCCCACCAACGGCGCAGCAGTATTTACAGGCATAAGTTTTACCACGCCACCGCTAACTACCGCCGGCGTTACCACCTACTATCTTGAAGCTATATTAAATGGCGTGCCAAGCAATCGCACAACTATCAACATAACGGTAACAGCTATACCAGATCCGCCTGTAACAAATGCTGTTGTAAACACCTGCTATGGTTCTGATGCAACATTAACAGCTACTTCGCCGGTGCCTGGTGGCATTATTAGCTGGTATACTGCTGTAAGCGGAAGTTCCCCAATATTTACAGGCGCTACGTTTAACACCGGGGCTTTAATAGCAAATACTACTTATTACGTACAGGTTACCAATGGCACCTGCGAGAGTAACAGAGCCAAAGTTGAGGTAATTTTAAAACCGATACCACAAATAACCAGCATCGATAATGCTGAAACCTGTAATGGCATTATTAATTACAACATTACGGCCAATTTAGCGGGCACTACTTTTAATTGGAGCCGCCTGCCAAGGCCCGAAATAAGCAACCCCAACCTGACAAACCAAACCAGCCAAACAATTACCGAAACATTGGTTAACACCAGCGGCGCTACAGTTAATGTCATCTATCGTATAACGCCAACTCTTAATGGTTGCGACGGCGCCTCATTTGATTATGTAGTAAAAGTTTTCCCTACAGCCCGGGTAACAAGCCTTCCACCAGCGCCAATTTGCAGCAAGCAAATAAGCCCGGGGGGCTTTTATACCATACTATTTAATACCCCGGTAACCGACGTAAGCTGGACACGTGCTGCCAAAGCCGGAATCAAAAATCCTGCAGTGCCACCTCAACATAGCCCTACCTTATATGAAAACCTGGAGAATACTACCACAGCTGCTATTGATGTAGACTATATTTTTACATTTAACACGCCCGATTGCCCTAACCCAACAAATTATACATTAACGGTTACCGTTAATCCAAAGGTTACTATAAACAGCGCTAACTATGGCGGCGAGATATGTAGCGGCAGTGATATTAATTATGAAATAAAATCAGACGTGCCCACGGCAAACTTTATATGGACCCGAAGAGATGATCCGCGTATTACGCCAACTCCTAACCCAACAACAGCTAACCGCATTACAGAAGTATTAACCAATACATCCGGCAATTATGTTGACGTATTTTATGACATAGCTGCAACCACTGGCTGCCAAACGCCCTTTACTTATAAAGTAACAGTAAAACCGCAGCCAGCGCAGCCCGAAGCATTTACTAATGCCCCTATTTGCGTGGGCAGCACATTGTATCTTATACCGGGAGTAACAGCAACAGGAAGCACTTACCATTGGACCGGCCCCAATGGTTACACCTCTGATAGCCAATACCCTAATATATCTAACGTTACCGCTGCAAACAGCGGAGTATATATATTATACGTAACTAAAAACGGATGTACCAGCATTGGCGGCCAAACCCTTTTTGCCCAAATCAATGAAAAACACGGCGCTAATGCAGGCGGTACACAGGATGTTTGTATCAATGCGCCCATCGTACAATTAAATGGTATAGTAACCGGCGGCTCGGGCACCGGAATGTCGCTGAAGGCCCGCCCGACCTGCAGCCCGGCGACGATCCGTGACACATCCGGGATCAGGCTCTCCGGCAGGTAGCGGGTTTCGGCACGGGGATAGGTGATGACCTTCTTGCCCTGGCCGTCATAGAGCTCCTGCGCCACCTCGAGCGTCCGTGCCGC
>JAZKET010000140.1:0-4044 GCA_040386815.1 Bacteroidota bacterium
CTTTTGTGCCGGGGTTGCACCAATGGTACCGGCGGCAACCTGAGCGTTTTGTTCGGTAAGTGCCTGGGTAACGTCAGCCGGGGTCATGCCAAGGGCGGCCAGTTTATCCGGTTTAAGCCAGATCCGCATACTAAAGTCATCGGCACGTGATACCACGTCGCCTACGCCTTTGGTACGTAGCAAGGCATCTTTAATAAATACGTTTGAATAATTATCTAAAAAAGTAACGTTATGGCTGTTATTTGGCGAAAATATAGCCACCAGCATTAATATACTCGGGTTACGTTTACGTACGGTAAGGCCCAAACGCTGTACCTCTTGCGGTAAGGTTGGGGTAGCAATTCCTACACGGTTCTGTACATCAAGCGCGGCTATGTTAATGTCGGTACCAACTTCAAAGTTAACCGTCATGCTCAAGGCGCCGTTGTTGGTGCTATTACTTTGCAGGTAGGTCATGCCCGGCGTACCGTTTACCTGTGTTTCTATAGGTGTAGCAACGGTTTGCTCTACCGTTTGCGCATCGGCACCTACGTAGTTACCGGTTACGGTTACCGTAGGCGGCGTTATTTCAGGGTATTGCCCTACCGGCAAACTGCTTATGGCTAAAATACCCACTATTACAATTACAATAGATATTACAATTGCGGTAACGGGTCTTTTTATAAAAGTTTCTGCGATCATCCTCTAAAAAATTCTGTTTATAAATAACCCTTATTATTTTTTTGCCGGTGCCGCGGCAGGTGCAGGCGGCACACCAATAGCAACCTTGCCACTATCGCGCAAGCGCTGAAAACCTTCGGTGATCACTATATCGCCTACGTTGATACCATTTATAATCACTATCTTATCGCTAAGACGGGGGCCGATGGTTACTTTGCGTTGTAAGGCAATGGTATCGCGCTTAGCGGTTCCCTCCTTTTTGAAAGTGCTATCCTTCACCACAAATACAAAAAACTCGCCCATTTGCTCGGTAACAGATTTGTAAGGGATAATTACACGGCTGCCCGACTGATTATTTAATACCTTCAAAGCCGCGCTCATGCCATCTTTCAAAATATTTTTATCGTTAGGAAATTGCACCCTAACTTTAATAGAGCCGGTTTGGTTGTTAACGCCCCTGTCAATAGCTAATATCTTTCCTGTCTGGTTATAGATCGTCGCATCAGGCAATTGTAACCTGAAAGTTGAATCGGTACTTTTTCTTTGCAGATCATAAAAACGATTGATCTCTTGCTCGTTGATCACAATATCAACCCCCATTGGGTTTTCGCTTGATACGCTGTTTAACAAGGTAGTACCCGCGCCAACCTGCGAACCTAATCGCACTTGCGAAATACCGATACGACCGGTTACCGGCGCGGTAATAGTGGCGTACGAAAGATCTGTTTTTGCTGATGTTATAGCCGCTTTGGCAACCTCAACCTGCCCTTTGGTGGTTTCATACACCGCGTTAGCCTGATCAACGGTTTGACGTGCTACAGCGTCGTTTTTTAACAACATATTATAGCGGTCAATATCCTTTTGCGCCTTAACCAGGTTGGCGTTAGCGCTGGCCAGATTGGCTTGCGCCTGTATTAACGCAGCCACATATTTACGTTTGTCAATTTCGTACAGCGCCTGGCCTTTTGATACCACTTCGCCCTCTTTAAAGAAAATGCCCGTAATAAAACCCGATACCTGCGCGCGCAGCTCGACGTTGTTTAAAGACACTACACTGCCCTGGTATTGATCGTAATACAAGGCGTCGCCAAGTTTGGCTTCAATGGTGTTAACGGGTGTTGGCGGCGGCGTTGCGTTTTGCGCGGCATTATTATTTTTACATGATACCCATGCCAGCATTGCAGCCGGGGCCAACCAAAGTATGTATTTATTTTTCATTGATATATATAGCGTAATAAGTAGTGTTTATTGTTGATCGATGTTTAGTGTACCCAGGGCGCGTTTCAAGTCAATTTTACTTGACAGCAACTGAAACAGCGCGTTATAATAATTAAGTTCAGACGTACGCAAATCAGATTGCGATACAATAACATCAAGGTAAGTTTTAACCCCCTCGCGATACTGCAGGCTCACCACATCATAAACCTCACGGGCAAGCTCAACATTTTGTTTAAGCGTTTGCCAGGTTATATAATTGCTTTTGTAACCGGCCAGCGCCTGTATGTATTGGGTATTAATAGTGTTTTGTGTATTGATGATATCCTCGTCATTACGCTGCACCTGCAATTTGGCTTTGCTTAGGTTTTGCAGGCGTTTGGTTCCCTGAAAAATGGGTACGTTCATTGACAAACCTACATAACCAACAGGGATAGCGTTTTTATACAGATCTTTGAAATGATTATTAAAGTAGTTAAAGTTATAGTTACCAACGGCCGATAGCGACGGCAAAAATCCCCACTTAAAATAATTAACGTTAATATTTCTTAAGTTCTTTTGGGTTTGCAACATCTGGTACTCAATGCGGTTATTTACATTTAAAACCTGGTTGGTATCAATCAAAGCTTCGCGCTCATAACTGGTAGAATCGTAAGACAACGAGATCTCGTTCTTCGGATTTAACCCCATGATTTGTTTTAGCAAAGCCATTTTGCCATTGATAGACTCTTGCGTGGTTTTGCGTGTAGCCAGTTCATTGTTTAGGGCGATGGTGGCTTGTCTTGAATCTATTTTATCAACCACACCGGCCTGATAACGGCTGGTAGCGTCTTTTAAACTACGCTTTAAACGGGTAATGTTTTGATTAATGATGTTTAATTGCTTTTGCGATAACAACACACTAAAAAACGTTTTGCTTACATCAGAAACCACATTGATCTGGCTGCTAACCGTGTTTTGCTGATAATACAAACGCGAGTAGCTGGCCGTTTTTGATGCCAGGAAAACATCGTTGTTATATATAGTTTGGCTGGCCTGGAAACTCAAGCTCGAAAACTCATCAATAGTAGAAAAAACACCAGGCGTAGTAGCAGGTACCGGGCTACCTTTAATGTAGTGGTTATAACTACCTACAGAGTTTAACTGCGGCAACCAGGCCGATAAACCTATGCGGATATCTTTCTCATTTATCTGCTGATCAATAGCGGCTTGCCTTACAGCAGGTTGATTACGCAAGGCATATTCAATGCTTTGTTTTAAGGTTATTACGCCGGCAATACTGTCTGTGCCTGTTTGGGCAAATACGGCGTTAGATGTGAAAATTGAGACAAAATAAATTATCAACAATTGATGTTTTGTTTTCATATAGTAGTAATGATCGGCAGATCGTATATCGAAAATTCGAGCAGGGGAAACCCGTTTTTTCGTCGCTTATTTAATAGAAATGCAAATGTGCCGTTATTAAAATGAAATAAGAAAACACCACAGGAATTTTACTTAAATCCTACACTATTGGTCTGTATCGCAGGTTTAAAATACCGCTATTTTGAAAAAAATGCAAAATAAAGACACCATGTAAACAAAAAATTTAATTAATTTGCCTGTTGGGAAATGCATCGCGTTTAGGGAAGAAAACGCGATTGTTAAAAAAAATTTACAATCCGGATATAGGTTATAAACTTATTCATGGTATTTTTACAAAAAATTTAAGCAGGGTTAATACATGGTTAAAAAACTACATGATAAGATTGCGCAGTTTAAAGATGCGGCAATGATCAGGGAGAAAGGACTGTATCCGTATTTCAGACCTATTGAGTCTGGACAGGATACTGAGGTAATTATTGAAGGCAAACGTGTATTAATGTTTGGTTCTAACTCATACCTAGGTTTAACAAACCACCCAAAGATCAAAGAAGCCTCTAAACAAGCAATTGACAAATATGGTACTGGTTGTGCAGGTTCGAGATTTTTGAATGGTACACTAGACATACATGTTGAATTAGAAAGAAGGCTGGCCCAGTATGTTGGTAAAGAAGATGCCGTACTATTTAGTACAGGTTTCCAGGTTAACCTGGGTGTTTTATCATGCGTATCTGGCCGTAATGATTATTTGATTCTGGACGAGTACGATCACGCTTCGCTGATCGATGGCAGTCGTCTGTCGTTTTC
>JAZKET010000140.1:4054-9606 GCA_040386815.1 Bacteroidota bacterium
AAATATGCCCACAATAACATGGCCGATTTAGAGCGCAAATTAAGTTTGCTGCCCGAAGAAGCTGTTAAAGTTATTGCTGTTGATGGTATATTTAGCATGGAAGGTGACATTGTTAAGCTACCTGAAATTGTTGAACTTGCCGACAAATACGGTGTAAACATTTTGGTTGATGACGCGCACAGTTTAGGTGTAATTGGCGATAAAGGTGCCGGTACAGCATCGCACTTTGGTTTAACTGACGATGTGGACCTTATTATGGGTACTTTCAGTAAATCTTTCGCATCATTAGGTGGTTTTATAGCTGCCGATCATGAAACGATTGATTACATGAAACACCGCGCACGTTCATTAATGTTTAGTGCCAGCATGACCCCGGCTTCTGTAGCCAGCGTTATTGCCGCTTTAGATATTATTGAGTCTGAGCCTGAGCGTATCCAAAAACTTTGGGATAACACCAACTACGCTATGAAGTTATTGTTGGAAGAAGGCTTTGACCTTGGCCCAACAGAAAGCCCTATCCTACCTATTTATGTTAGAGATAACGATAAAACCTTCCTGGTAACCAAACACCTGCAATCATCTGGTGTATTTGTTAACCCGGTTGTATCGCCTGCGGTACCTTCTGATGCGTCGTTACTACGTTTCTCATTAATGGCAACGCACACTTTTGAGCAAATTGAAGAAGCTGTAGAAAAAATAACCAAAGCATTTAAAGATGTAGGTGTTGAACTACACGTTAAAGAAAAAATATAATTAAACGTTATACAGAATGCGGCCATCACAAAAATGGCCGCATTTTTTGTACACTACTATTCATAAAATTCTGCCATCTACCATGAAAACGATAGTCCCCGTAAATTCAAAGCAGGAACTTGCAGCATTTATTGATTTTCCGCATGATCTGTATGCCGATGATCAGTATTATGTGCCCGAGCTATTTATAGCCCAACGCGATCTGTTGACAAAGCATCCTTTTCATAAACACAATAAGCTGCAGCCATTTTTGGCTTACGATGGCGATAAAGTAGTTGGCCGTATTGCAGCCATCCTTAATAACTCGCATAACGAATACAATAAAGCCAACGATGGATTTTTTGGATTTTTTGATTGTATCAATGATCAGGAGATTGCTAATCAACTTTTTGAAGCCGCTACTACCTGGTTAAAAGAACGTGGCGTTAAAGATAAATTACGCGGGCCGGTAAACTTTTCCACCAACGAACCATGCGGTTTACTGGTTGAAGGTTACGACAGCTCGCCTGTATTAATGCAGACCTATAACTTTGCCTACTACACACAACTGTTAGAAGGTTTTGGCCTTGAAAAAGATGTTGACCTTATAGCCTGGCATTGGGATGGTAATAATTACGATGACAAATCTGTGCGGTTGCTTGATGCCTTACAAGGCCGCTTAAAACGCAATAATATAGTTATCCGTAAGATAAACCTTAAAAACTTTAAAGAAGAGACTGCAAAATTGCGCGAGGTATATAATTCGGCCTGGGATCAGAACACCGGCTTTGTGCCTTTGAACGATGAGGAGTTTGATTATCTGGCTAAAGACTTAAAGCTGATACTTGACCCTGACTTTGCCTTGGTTGCAGAGCAAGATGGTAAGATTGTAGCCTTTGGCTTAGCACTGCCAAACTATAACGAGATATTTAAAACTATTAAAAAAGGTCGGTTGTTACCTACCGGGATATTTAAACTGCTTTTTGGCAAAAAGAATATCAAAAGCATCCGCATTTACGCTTTAGGCGTGGTTGACGGGTATCGTAAAATGGGGATTGAAGCTGTGATTTACGGCACTATTATTAAAAACTATACCGAGCGTGGCTTTGAGTGGGCCGAAGCCGGTTGGACACTGGAAAACAATACCATGATCAACGAGGCCATTATGGCAATAAAGGGCGATCCGTATAAAAAGTACCGCTTGTACCAAAAGCAAATATGAAAGAGAAGGTTTTAATAACCGGTGCCAGCGGCTTTGTTGGTTATCATTTGTTGGTTGAAGCGTTGCAAAACAATTTGGAGGTTTATGCAGCCGTACGCAAAAACAGCAAGGTAGATCATTTGAAAGGTTTAGATATTAAATATACGTATTTGGACTATGCAGATATAGACGCGCTTACCAAAGAGATACAGGAAAAGCAATACAACTATATTATTCATGGCGCGGGTGTTACCCGGGCTATATCGACAGCAGAGTATGATCTGATAAATGCAACCTATACAGAAAATCTGGCAAAGGCGGCGGTGCAGTCGGGCGTTAACCTTAAAAAGTTTGTATTGATCAGTAGTTTGGCGGCTATCGGTCCGCTTAATGATCTGCATGGTGTTATTACCGAAGAAACCCGCCCCAATCCTATCACTGCCTACGGAAAAAGTAAACTACTGGCAGAGAAGAAGTTGACGGCTATGAACGGTTTGCCTTATACCATATTACGACCAACCGCTGTTTATGGCCCACGCGATACCGGAATCTTCATATTTTTCAAAACGGTAAGTAAGCGCTTTGAGGGCTATATTGGCCGTGGCGAACAACGGTTAAGCTTTATTTATGTTACTGATTTGGCTAAAGCTGCATTAAGGGCGTTATACAGCGGCAAGCAAACTGCTTACAACTTAAGCGACGGTAATTTTTATGATAGATACCAGCTGGGGCTTTTTACCAGGAATATTTTAGCCATCAAAACACTGAAACTTCATATTCCTGTAAATTTTATGCGACTGATTGCAGGGATTTCAGAAAAAATTAGTTCTTTTAAACGCACTGCACCTATTTTAAATTTGGAAAAACTTGAGGAGTTAACGGCTGCTAACTGGTTTTGCAGCATTGAGTTAGCTAAGCGCGATCTTGGGTATCATCCGCACTATATGCTTGAAGACGGCCTGCGCGAAACCCTAACCTGGTATCGCGACAACAAGTGGATTTAAGCAACAGTTATTAATATATTTACACCTACTATATCTTTTAATTACATCTAATGAAAAACAACATCAAACCTGCCGAGGGCAAACTTGGCATTTTGCTACCAGGGCTTGGCGCGGTAGCTACCACGCTGATAGCCGGCGTTGAATCAGTAAAAAAAGGGCTATCACAACCAATAGGTTCGCACACCCAAATGGGTACCATCCGTTTAGGTAAACGTACCGAAAATCGTCGTCCTAAAATTAAAGACTTTGTACCATTGGCAAACCTTAACGATATTGTTTGGGGCGGCTGGGACGTGTATACAGACAATGTGTATGAGTCGGCAATGAACGCTAAAGTTTTGGAGCCGGGTTTACTATTTTCAGTTAAAGAAGAACTGGAGAAAATTAAGCCAATGACGGCTGCATTTGATCAAAACTATGCAAAAAACTTAACCGCTACACACGTAAAAACCGGTACCCGTTATGAGTTAGCTCAACAAGTTATGGAAGATATCCAAAACTTTAAAGAGCAAAACGGCCTTGACCGTGTGGTATTGGTATGGTGCGGATCAACCGAGATCTACTACGAACCATCAGACGTACACAGCACACTTGACAAATTTGAAGCAGGCTTAAAGGCTGATGATCATTTGATCGCTCCGAGTATGATCTACGCTTACGCTGCATTAAAATTAGGTATCCCATTCTCTAACGGTGCGCCTAACTTAACGGTTGATATCCCTGCCCTGGTTGATCTGGCTAAAATTACCGAAACCCCAATCGCCGGTAAAGATTTCAAAACCGGTCAAACCTTAATGAAAACCATTTTGGCACCGGGCCTTGCAGCACGTTCATTAGGTGTTAGCGGCTGGTTCTCTACCAACATTTTGGGTAACCGTGATGGTTTGGTATTGGACGATCCGGATAACTTTAAAACTAAAGAGGTTTCTAAACTGGGTGTATTAGAAGACATCTTCAAACCGGAAGACAATCCTGAATTATATGGTGATATCTTCCATAAGATCCGTATCAACTATTATCCGCCGCATGGCGATAACAAAGAAAGCTGGGACAACATTGACATTTTTGGCTGGTTAGGCTACAAAATGCAGATCAAGATCAATTTCCTTTGCCGCGACTCTATCTTAGCCGCGCCTATCGCGCTTGATTTGGCTTTGTTTAGTGATTTTGCTAAACGTGCCGGCATGAGCGGTGTGCAAGAGTGGTTATCTTTCTACTTAAAATCGCCACAAACTGCACCGGGTTTACCAGCAGAGAACGATATTTTCAAACAGTTAATCAAGCTTGAAAATACCCTGCGTTACCTAATGGGCGAAGACTTGATCACCCACTTAGGTTTAGATTATTACGAAGAATTAGTTGAAGCAAAATAATATTTAATGTTGTTTCATAAATTGGCCGCCACTGTGTTTGGCATCGGTTACTTAGGTAAGGGTGTGGGTACAATGGCGGCCTTTTTTGGTTGTGTGGTTTGGTATCTGATCTTCCCCAGTCAGGCTATGCCATCGCCGTTAATTTCGATACTGCTAACTGTGGCTGTAACTGCCCTTGGTGTTTGGAGCGGTAATAAAGTAGAACCGCTTTGGGGTAAAGACCACGGCCGCGTGGTTATTGATGAATTATCGGGTATTTTTATAAGCCTGTTGTTTGTGCCGGTTACCATTCCTTATTTAATTGCAGCATTTGTGCTGTTCCGCTTTTTTGATATCGCGAAGCCATTGTTTATCAGAAAACTGGAAGCCTTACCAGGTGGCTGGGGCGTTATGGCCGATGATGTGCTTGCAGGTGTTTACGCCAACATTGTTTTACAGGTAATTATATGCTTAAAAGTGTTTTAATGTCAGATTTTAGTAAAACATATTAAAATTTAATTAGCACTTTCTTTATTTGACTTTTTGACCACAGAAGTCTATACTATTTCCTTACCTTTGCACCCTGAATTACCGGACTGAATTGTACGCCTACTCTACGTCTACCAAAGTTGCGCCTAAACTTTTTATATAAGAATGGCGTAGATGATATAATAAGGCATTACAAACACAGTTTGTATTAAATAAGTACATGGATTATAAAACTTTATACCGAAAGTTATCCCTTATAGCTTTCACTCTAATTTATACAACAACCTTGTTTGCGCAAACGCGCGTTACCGGTGTTGTTACAGACGGCGCAACCAAAAATGCCGAACCGATGCCATTTGTTACTGTTGGTTTTGCCAATACCACTGTAGCCGGCCCCACTGATAACGATGGCCGTTTCTCGCTGGCATCTAGCAAACCTTACACCCAAATTAAAGCCAGTTTTATTGGTTATAAGGACGTTATTATTAACATTGTGCCCGGCAAGTCTCAGGTGGTAAACATTAAGCTAATGCCATCGCAAAGCGAGTTGACTGAAATTGAGATAAAGGCTGGTAAAAAACCACGTTACCGTAACAAAGGCAACCCTGCGGTTGAGCTGATACAACAAGTAATTAAACACCGTGACCTGAACAGGCCCGAGCATTATAATTTTGTTGAGTATAAAGAGTATGACAAAATGCAATTCTCGTTAGCTAACGTATCAACCAAAATTGGCGAGAAAAAATTCTTCAGAAAATATAAATTCGTTTTAGA
>JAZKET010000141.1:0-1362 GCA_040386815.1 Bacteroidota bacterium
CGACTTGCTCTTAGCCGGGCAAGTTCGCCACGCACTAGAGGTTTACCGGGCCAAACTCTTGCGCGGAGAGAAGCCGGAAGTGACGGCGGAAGTGTTCGCCGCTTTGACGCTAGAAGGTTTGTCGTATGGTACCGATATCATGTTCGCAGACGAAGCTCGAAAGCTC
The DNA here is from genome assembly GCA_040386815.1 of Bacteroidota bacterium. Classification (GTDB taxonomy): domain Bacteria; phylum Bacteroidota; class Bacteroidia; order Sphingobacteriales; family Sphingobacteriaceae; genus Mucilaginibacter. The sequence goes on from JAZKET010000141.1 coordinate 167, forward strand.
GAACAGGATCGCAAACGACAGCATCGATGGTAGGGCAAGCGCGTGACGGTCAAGGCTGAACTCGACTTCGTTACCAACGCGGCAAGCGAAGCGAATAAAGCAGCCGATGCCGTTGCGCGTTTTCGTTCTGAACTCGAAAAGTTACAAGGTACGAGCGCCACGACGAACCTTGGCGGCGGACCATCTGCACCACGTGGACCAGGCGGATTGCCAAATGGCGTAAAGATTGGCGCTGATGGCAGAATGCGTGACGTCAAGGGACGATTCCTTGGCGCGGACGCACAAGCACAAATCAATGCAGTTGGCAGTGGCGGGTTTGGCGAACAGTTCTCGCACGCTGAAAAGCTTGCACAGATTCAAGCGCAATCGAATGCAGAACAAGCATCATCACAACATCGCATAGCGGAACAATACCAAAAAGATCGCAACGCGATGCTTTAAAAGTTATTCCGTTTACTGATGAATTTAACCAGGAGATATTGCAGGTTAAAGGATTGAAAGCTGGTGATCATTTTTTGAAGATAGATAATAAACTTATTGGCAGATATACCACCGCCGAGCTTGAAAAAGGGATCAATTTGGCTGCTATTACCATTACCCCACAATACCAGCAAGCTTTAGCGGTAATGCATTTAAACGAGGAACGCTGGGAGATAGAGCGCCGCTTGCGCGAGTATTATTGGATACATTATTCTATATTAAAACCCAAAGGTTTGCTGTTTAATGATAGCGATGCTACGGTTGATTCGCTTCAAAAATATGCCCGTCGTGATTTCTTTGTTGGCGCCACCTTGCCAACCTACCGTAAAGCCAGGTTTAAAAACGTTCGCGATGCCTGGCAAAAGGAAATAGAGATGCTAACCAATCAATTATATACCATTAATAAACCCGTTATACACCAATTTGAAATAACGGCATCTAAATAAATTATGAAAGCAATTAATAAAAAGGTATTACCAATAATAATTAGCTGCGCAAGCATCATGTCGCCCGCATGGGCACAAAAAATAGCACCCTTTAAAGCGGGCGACAGGATTGCCTTTGTGGGTAATAGTATTACCGATGGCGGACACTACCACTCTTACATTTGGTTGTATTACATGACACGTTTCCCCAATATGCGCATAACCTGTTTTAATGCAGGTATTGGTGGCGATGTGGTAGGACAGATCAACAATCGTTTTGAGGAAGATGTG
>JAZKET010000141.1:1372-33147 GCA_040386815.1 Bacteroidota bacterium
TTTGGTGGCGATGCTATTAATAATATTGCAGACAGGTTTGATAATGATGTGTTGGCTAAAAAGCCCAATGTATTAACCCTAACCTGGGGTATGAATGATTCTGGTTATTTTGAGTGGTTTCGTAAAGACGCGCAGGAGTTTATGGATAAACGCATAGCCAAAAGTTATGAGACCTATGCTGGCCTTGAAAGTAAACTTAAAGCATTACCCGCTATTCGTACTATACTGATAGGTGGCTCGCCGTATGATGAAACCACCAGGTTTAACAAGCAAAACTCATACCCGGGCAAAGCGGCTTTCTTTTCAAAAATCATTGACCATCAGCAACAGTCAGCCAAAGTAAATAATTGGGGTTTTGTTGACCTGTATCACCCGATGGATGCCATTAATAAACGCGAGCAGGCTAAAGATTCAACCTACAGTTTAACCCCTGGCGATAAGATCCACCCGGATAACGACGGGCATTTGGTAATGGCCTACCTGTTTTTAAAAGCACAAGGGCTGGGTAACAAGGTTGTAGCAGATGTGGGCATCAACGCTACAGATAAAAAGGTGTTAAAAGCAGAAAACTGCAGCATAACGCAGGTTGTGGCAAGGGGTAGTGGTTTAAGTTTTAATTATCTGGCAAAGGCATTGCCTTATCCGTTAGATACCGTACCGCGCGCCTGGGGTAACAAGAAAAAACAATCAGAGGCATTAAAAGTGATACCTTTTACCAAAGAGTTTAACCAGGAGCTGTTAACCGTTAAAAATTTAAAAGAGGGCGATTATAATTTACTGATAGATGGCGAGCGAATGGGAAAGTTTAGTGCAATGCAATTTGCTACCGGAATTAATTTGGCCGAAATTGTTACCACACCCCAGTATCAGCAAGGTGTACAGATACGCGAATTGAACGAAGAGCGTTGGGAAATTGAGCGTAGGTTAAGAATGTACGTTTGGATGCAGTTTGATTTTTTAAAAGGCAAGGGCCTGCTACATAATGATAGCAACGCTGCGTTAGATACGGTGCGGAAATATGCCGCTAAAGACATGTTTGTTAACGGCAATAAAGATAATTATATCCGTGCGCGTTACAAACCTGTACGCGATGCCTGGCAGCGTCAAATGGATGTTTTGACAGATCAGATCTATGCTATAAACAAACCTTTAATGCATAAAATAGAAATTGTGGCTATTTAAGCTTAATAAAGTGTTGTTTTAGCTTATTGTAGCGCGTGGTATTATGCTATATTTGCAATGAGCAGGCCTTATGGTTGAGTTTTGCTCATTATAAAATTCACTGATTTCTTTATTCCTATTCCACAATGAAACTTAAGCTTTCAATAGCAGCACTGTTGCTGCCCGCCATAGCTTTGGCACAAAAACCAAACTTTACTATTACCGGCCAAATAGGCAAACTGGATAAACCTGCCAAGGTTTATATTGACTATAGTGACAATGGTACCAATCACGAAGACTCATGCGTAGTAGTTAATGGTAAGTTTACTTTTTCAGGTACGGTAAGCGGCATAACTACTTCCCGTATGTCTTTTGATCATACTGGCCAGGGTAAACCGCATTCAATTTACGCACCTAAGGCTGATGTTATTTATATTTATTTCGGAAAAGAAAACGTGCTTTTCGCTTCGCCTGATTCATTGATAAACGCCATCGTTACCGGATCAAAGGTTTACAACGAGTTTCAGGATTATAATAAGCAAATTGGCGGCACCATGATGGCGCTGACAAAAGTTGTCAATGACGAATATACCTCGGCAACGCCCGAAATGCAAAAGGATACGGCATTCATGAACGCTCTTAACGCAAGATTTAGACGCAATATAGCCAAGAGAGAGCAAAAGCAGTTTGAGTTTGCAAAAGCTAATCCTAACTCTTATTTCGCGCTGGTGGCTTTGTCAGAGTCGGCAGGTGCTAAGGTTGATGTTAAAAAGATAGAGCCCGTTTTTAAAACCCTGAAAGCCGAATTGCGCGCTACTGATATGGGTATAGAGTTAGCGCAGCGTATATTAGCTGCCACTACCACCGCCATAGGTTTAAATGCCCCTGCTTTCACACAAAATGATGTTAACGGCAAACCGTTTTCATTAGCCAGCCTGAAAGGTAAATATGTATTAGTTGAGTTTTGGGCAAGTTGGTGTTCGCCTTGTCGTGCCGGTAATCCAAACCTGGTGAAACAATACAACATGTACAAAGACAAGGGCTTCGAAATTATATCAGTATCGCTTGACAACGTTAAAAAAGCCTGGCTTGATGCTATAGAAAAAGACGGCTTGCCATGGCTGCATGTATCAGATTTGAAAGGATGGAACAATGCTGTTGGCCGTATGTACGGTGTTAGGGCCGTGCCGGCAAGTTTCCTGCTTGATAAAGAAGGCAAGATTATTGGCAACACCCTGCGCGACGAAACCCTGAATGCTAAACTGGCACAGATATTTAACTAATCTTCAACACTCAGAAGAATAATATCTGGCAATGTACAATAACAGGTTAGTTAAAATTGCTGCCTTACAGCTTTGTCTACTGTTGGCAAATGTTTGTTATGCGCAAAAATCGGCAACTGCAAACAATCCGCTGCAAGCGCAGATCTACGCTACAATAGATAAAGTTTACCCGGCATCTGTTTTAATGTGGGAGATAGATGCTGCATCGGGCAACCGCATGAGCGCGCAATTTAGCGGTGTGGTGGTTAGTAAAGATGGAACCATTTTAAGCGCGGCACATGTGGTAATGACAGGTAAAACATACAAGGTAATGTTTGCCGACGGTAAAGAATGCACCGCGAAGGGCTTTGGCCGTATTACCATACCGCCCAACTTTATGGTGCCTGATGCTGCCATGCTGAAAATCAATGAAAGCGGCCCGTGGCCGTCGGCCGAGATGGGATGGTCGTCATCATTAAAAGTTGGACAGCCTTGTATCAGTATAGCCTATCCGGAAAGTGTTGAACAGCGTAAACCAAATGTTAGGTTAGGCAAGGTTACTGTCTTAAAAAATCAATATGGTTTTGTCGAATCGAGCTGTATCATGGAACCCGGCGACTCGGGCGGCCCGCTGTTTGATATGGCAGGACGCGTTATTGGTATCCATAGCGGCATACAAACGCCCGAGGATGTGAACTACGAGGTGCCGATAGATGTTTATCGAAAATATTGGTCGGCATTAAATAAGGCGGAGAATTACAAAGCCATGCCCGCCGATTCGGATTTGGTGGCTAAAGATCTTTTGATTACTGACAATACCGTAGCGGCTGAAGCAGATCGCCAGAAAAAATTGCTAAATAAAGTTGGCCAACAGCTAAGCTCTAATACTGTAAAAATAAAAAGTACTGTTGATGGTAAGGAGCAAATCATTCTGGGGGCTTTAATATCTACTGAAGGTTTGCAGATTAAAAAGTCTATCCCGGTTAAACAAGTGGTGATAAGTAAAAGCTCTGTGATTGGCAATGACCCCATACTGATAGGTCATGAAGCTATAAAGCTTACTGTAATCGCCAGAAATCATAAAACTGATATAGTGATTTTAGGTATTTCACAAAGCGTCGGTAAAGGCATAAAGCTGACTGCTGCAGACGAAAAGTTAGCGGCATTAGGTACATTTTTAATATCGCCAATGGTTGATAGCTTGCCACTTATAGCTGTATTATCCACCAATTATATCAATTTACCTAATAAAAGTGGTGCCGGGTATATTGGTGCCGCAACTGCACTAAAGGATGATAAACTTACCCTGAACACTGTTTTACCTGGCGGTGCTGCAGCAATTGGCGGCCTGCAAACGGGTGATGTTATTGAAGAAGTAGGCGGTGTTAGGGTAGAGGATGAACTTGATTTTGTAAAGGCGCTGCGCAAATATGTTGCAGAAGATACCGTTGTTATAATGGGCTTGCATGCCGGTAATTCCTTTAGAAAATATGTTGTATTAAAATATCCCCCACAAAAATTAAGCAACCACCCGGCAGACCATTTTGCCGGCGGCAAAAGTATAAGGCGCGATGGCTTTGATAAAGTTCTGATACAAGACGCTATTGTTAAACCTCAACAATGCGGTGGGCCGGTTTTTGACTCGGCTGGTAATTTTGTCGGGATAAACCTGGCCAGATTGAGCAGGACAAGCGCAGTTATTATGCCAGCCCTGGGCATATTGCATCATGTCATTAGTGCCTTAAACTAAGTATTTACAGGTAATCTGAAAATTAAACGCACAGGATAAACTATTTTATCCCAAATTTGCAGGCATGACTGATTTGAATGAATATGAGTGCGAGATGCTGGATGCTGTGCTGGAATCATTCGGCGTGCCAGATAGCTTAACCCGCAGCCAGTTATTGCAGTTATTTGATAATGATGAGGCCACAGCATATGCCATGGTGCAAGCTTTGTCGCGCGAGGGCCTGGTTGCCGAGGCTGGCAAACCCGGCTACTATGAGTTGCCCGAAAAATTAGTACTAAAGCCTAAAGGCGAAAAGTTTTTGAAAGAAGGTGGCTTTGCTAAACGCTACCAGGCAGAGCAACAAAAGCCACAGCAAGTTGGTGGCACGCTTGCCAAGCTACAACAGCAAAACATGCGCCTGCAAAACGAAAAGTTAGCTTACCAAACCGAGGTGACCGATCTTAAACAAGCTGTGCAGAAAAAGCAGGTTTTGGTTTACCTGCTAAGTTTTTTAATTGCAGTGGCTTTACTTATTGGGTATTTAATAGGCAACCGGGGATAACACCAACTACTTTCTTTTTACTTTAAAATGTCTCATCAACCAAATCTTTGTTAACCATAGCCCCGGTTAAATTGCCCGTATAAGCCGCATTAGCTACAGACCGCATCATAGCCGAGTTATCGCCGCAGGCATACACGCCATTAACCGTAGTTTTCTGAAAGCCATCTGTTTTAACATACCCGTGTTCGGTCAGTTCGCAACCTAGCTTTTCCGCCATATCAGAATGTTGCTTAAATGGCAGCGCAGCATACATGGCTTCAAAAAATATTTCTGTGCTGTCAGCAAAAATCACATTGTCAATCTTTCCGTTGGTATGCTTAATTTCAGTAATAGGTTTTTCTATTATTTCGATATTGTGATTGGCCAGTTTTGCACGTTGGTCGTCGGTAAAATCCGCTATGCCGGATGTAATTATGCTAAGGTTGGGGGTAAGGTTATTTACCAAGCCAGCTAAATGCATGGCCCGTGTACCATTAGCCATGATAGCTGTTTTAAGGTTTTTAAACTCAAAGCCATGGCAATATGGGCAGTGAATAACGGTTATACCCCAGCAATCGGCAAATCCTTTTATATCGGGCATCTCGTCGGTAATACCGGTAGCTATGATTAGTTTTTTGCATTCATAGATCTTACCAGTCTGTGTTTTTATTTCAAATTCATTATTTATTTTCCTGCCGCTGATAGCCAGGTCGCTTTTAAAGGTTATTGTTGGATATTTCAAAACCTGTTCTTTTGCCTGGCGGGATATCTCTGCAGGCGTTTCACCATCGTGTGTGATAAAGTTGTGCGAATGTGGTGTTTGCCTGTTGCATGGCAAACCACTATCAATGATCAATACGCTACGCAGCGAACGCCCCAGGGCCATAGCAGCAGACAGCCCCGCATAGCTACCGCCGATGATAATCACTTCAAAATTATATTTGTTCTCCATCCATCATGTTTTAGCTGACAAAGTTACTATCTGAATTTTAAAATGCAACTATGTTGCAATAAATGACATTTGGCGGATGATGTAAAAAAAAGGCCACCCTTTGGGTAGCCTTTAAGGTTAAGGTTTGATAATTATTTCCGCTTTTCTAAAAAAGCGGCGGTGTGGTAGGTGATAAATTTTTTAGCGGCTTCATACACACCGGCCGCATATTTTTTACTGTCAACATCAACTATTTTGCTGGCTTCATTGCTACGGTCCTCTGACATGAAATAGGTGCCATACATGGTTTTCATACCGGTAACATCGCCTTTACCGCGGGCAAAACTTTGTACCTTAATGTCGTCTATAACGTCATTGATTTCTAATGGTTTAGACAACATTCCGGTAAAACTAGTGGTTGCGCCTAAACCCATTTTGCCATGGGTGAATTTTACCGCGCTGTTAACATAGGTAACCGTGTTTTGTCCTTTTAAACGAAAACCAGATGTTTTGGCCATGGTGATAGCTTCCTGATCGGCAATGCGTAAATTGGTTTTGATTTTTACGTTAGCGCCATCGCCCTGGAAAGCGTTTTGGTCTTCAACAAATAGTACGTAAAGCTCAACGTCGGCTATAATAGCATCATCCAATTGTTTAGACAAGCTGGCGTGTTGCCCCAAGTCGCTACCAAAAAAGCCACCGGCGTTGGTTTTACCAGATTTATCTATGCTTTTTACAAAAAAGTCGAATCCGACTGGCTGCGTAGTCAAAGTACCCGGTAATTGCGCCAGGCTCAACTTACCACCCGATAGCCTTGTGTAATCACTGTAAGTGCTGGTTTTAGCAGCTTCGTTAGCGTCAATAATAGTTAATCCGCTGGCGCTGATAGCTGTTAAAAAATCACCATAAAGCTTATCTGTAACGTCCTGAACATCCTTGTCGGTCAGTCCGTTAAGGCCAACCGAGGCTTCAGCTTTAGCATCGCCCTTGTAGCCTCCGCCAAACATAGATCCGCCTTGTTTAAACTTCGTTTTTTCGTTGTAAATCTGGTAATTCACCGTAAAATTCGAGATGAAGATTCTGGTAGCGTTTTTTGCTTTACCAACACCATAACTTTGGTCTTTTGGCTTAAAATCGCCAAGCGTTTGCGCGTTTGTGTTTAAGCTAGTTAATACTGTTGATACTAATAGCGATGCGCCTAATAGCTTATTAATGTGAGTTGATTTCATGTCTTTATTTTAAATTAGTTAAGTGTGAATTTGTAAATGCCTGCGTCTGTATCATAGTTAGGCATAATCAAGGCATACATGTTTCCGTTCTTATCGGCATAGAAGAAATTTTTACCGTTAAGGCTGATGAAATTGTGATATTTTACACCGTTTACCAGGTTAAACTTATCAATGGTGAAAGAGGCTTTTTGCTCCCAGCCGGTTTGTGCCGTATTTAATTTACCTATGGTGTAGTTTTTCTTCGGGATACCACCTGTATTGCCCGGCTCGTTCACAATTAAGCCGGCAATACCATATTTATTGGTACCACCCATTGTAGCCGAGATAAATGTAGAACCTGCTGGTTTATTAAAATCTGTTTTAGCGCCCAGTGTGGTGGTGTAATCGTAATAATAAGAGCTGGTTACATCTGCTAATACTATACGGCAGGTGTTTTGATCAACTTTAACCAATTGCACAAAGCTTTCAAGCGATACCGGTAGCGTGTAAATAACCGTGCGTGTGCTTAGGTTGGCAGAGAATTTACAAAACTCTCTCATCGTTCCATCAAAAGTGATGATTTCGCCATTACCCATTACCTGGAACGGCACGTTATACGCGGTTGAGCCACCAAGGTTAACGCCTATATATCTGTTGCCAAGCGCGGTTGCTGTTTTGGCAACAGGGTCAATAACAAATACATTGCTCCCCGGCGTGGTTGGCGTAACACCAGAAAACTCTGACAATAAGTAAAGTTTACCCGTAGCATCAACATCCATTGCTGATGGTTTTGCAAATAATAAGGTAAGGAAGCTTGAATTGTTAAGTATGGTTGATACAGTGCCGGTGGCAAGGTCTATTTTAATGATCTGTGTAGTTGTGCCGGCATAAACAATATTGTTAACCTCATCAACTGTCATACATACTATCTGGCCATAGGTGCCTGCTGTTTTCGCTAACGCGGTGATAGCTATTGAGCCTTCTGTAACAGTAAACCCGGTTACGGCTACTGCGCCGCCAATGGTAAAAGTTGGCCCGCTAACTGGTGTTTTGGTTTTACGCGCTACGGTAACCGCACCGGTAGTAGCATTTGCAGGCACTTTTACAGACAGCGTTGTTGCTGTAGCAGCAGTTATTTCTGCCAATACGCTGTTAAATTTAACCTCAAAATCTGCTGCATTAGTGCTAAAGTGTTTGCCGGTGATAGTTACAGCATCGCCTGCCTTACCATTAGTAACACTTAAAGTAGTTAGCTCAGGCTCATAATAAAAGGTTTTACTTGTAGCGGTGGCTGTACCAACTTTTACTTCAATAGCGCCGTGGGTAGCATCGGCAGGAGCGGTTATTTTTAGTTGGGTAGATGTTGCGGCTGTAACTGTTGCAGCTTTGCCCCCGAGGGTTACCGTATTAGCAGCTGATGTAGCGCCAAAATTTGCACCTGTGATAGTAATTTCTGTACCGGCCTTACCATATTCTGGACTGATGCTGGTAATAGTTAAAGTAGTGCCTGTTGGCGGCGTTGGCGTTGGTGCCTGCTCGTCTTTTTTTGAGCAGGATGAGATAACGACTAATGCCGTTAATAAGACGAGGGATTTTTTTAATGGTTTCATGTTTTGGTGATTTTTTACCAAAATTACACGCCATTATAGGTGGATGTTATCCTAACAAATCCTGATTTTGCCTACGTAAAAATACGGATGGGGTACTACGTTATAAGCTGATTAGTAAAAGCGTATTTAATTAAACCAGCTGTATTTGCCGATTTGGTTTTGCGCATCAAATTTTTGCGGTGGGTTTCTACCGTGCGTTCACCAATAAACAAACGGTTAGCAATTTCACGGGTTGATAGCTGATCTGCAAGCAGCTTAAGTACTTCAAGTTCGCGCGGGGTTAAGTTGCCGGTGCTGTCTTCTTCAGGCTCATTAGCCATTTTTAAAAGCGCACGACTTACTTCATGGCTCCAATATTGCCTTCCGCCCAACGCGGCATCTATCGCCAAAAAAATCTCTTTTTGAGCATATTTTTTAAGCACATACCCATCTGCGCCTGCGGTAAGTAAACCTTTTATAATGTGTGGTTCGTCATGCATGCTTAATATTACCACTTTTACATTCGGAAAATCAGCTTTAACTTGTGTTAAAAACTGTAATCCGTCCATATCGGGCATATTGTAATCAACCACTACAAGGTCTACCGGGATAGATTTAAGGTAAGCGATACCCATGCGACCATCAGTTACTTTGCCCACAACCTTGTATGATGGCTGGGAGCTTAAAATGGCCTCAAGGCCATCAAGTAGTATAGCATGGTCGTCTACCAAAAGTACGCGGGCGTTCATAGCCAGCAAAATACGTAAAATCCCGTATTTTAAACAGTGATTTTAATTGCTAATTTTCAGTCATGAAACGTTTCTCCTTAATGCCAGGTATTGTGGCTCTGTTACTTATCACGCAGGCAACTAATGTTAAAGCTCAATTTGCCAAAGAAAAAGCCGATGCACTTATAGCCGTTGGTATGCGCCATCTAAGCGCGCCAGACTCGCTTAACGTTTATGCAGACAAATTGCTTGCGCTATCCAGGGCAGAGCATTATCAAACAGGCGAGGGCTGGGCGTTGAAATTTAAAGGTATTGCTGAAAACACAGCCGGCAATTATCAAAAGGCAATTGGCTGGTATCAACAGGGACTAAAAGTATTTACCGACACAGGTAATGAGTTAGAGCAGGCTAAGGCCCAACTTAATATAAGCATTGCACACCAACGCCTAAGCGAACACAAACAAGCACTTGAGCATGGTGAAAAAGCGCTTTACCTTTTTGAAAAACTAAAGGATAAAAATGGACTGGGCAGGGTGCTTAATGTAATTGGTATTGCTTCACTGGCACAAAAAAATAACCAGGCGGCGCGAAACTATTTTTTGCAATACAATGCTTATTCCAGAGAGGTAAAGGCAACTGCCGAAATTGCCAATAGCTATAATAGTTTAGGCAGTGTGTATACCAATTTAAACAAGTTAGACTCTGCAATCTATTTTTTAAATAGTGCCGCCGCTATTAATCAAACCATAGGCAATAAATTGGCGCTGGCCCAAAACTATCAAAACATTGGTATTATATACCAGGAAAAGAAAAAGGACTATGTAAAAGCGTTAGGTTATCACAACAGAGCAAAAGCCCTTTATACAGAAGTTAAAAGCCCGGCGTTTTTAAGCCAGTCGCTGGTAAATATTGGTCAAACGTATAAGGGCCTGCTTGATACTGTAAAGGCGAGAGCCTATTTTAGAGATGCTTTGGTAATGGCTAATCAAGCAGGCGAAAAAGAGGTGATAACACAAGCTTATAAATCTTTGGCGCTTTTAGAAGTACAAAAAAAGGACTACAAAAAAGCTTATGAAAATTTTGAACGGTCTGTAAATACCCGCGACTCGATACGCGGTGTCGAAGCAGTTGCACGTATGCAGGATTTAAGCGTTAAGTATGATACTTACAAAAAACAACAACAGATACGCGAACTTAAGCAACAGGCAGAACTGCATAGCCTGCAAATACGCGAACGTAATTTGTATTTGCTTATTGGAGCAGTAGTAGTAGTGTTTGGGGTGATAATTACTGCATTTGTAGCTAATCGCCGTAAATTGGAAGAACGCGCACGCCGCGAACAGGAAAGAAGCGAACATCAGGAATTAATGACCCGCGAAACTTTAAACGCCGAGGAGCGCGAACGCCGCCGCATTGGCCATGATTTACATGATGGGGTGGGGCAACTGCTTTCGGCGGCATTATTAAACTTAAATAGTCTTTCTGACCGGCTTAAAGCATCTGATGAAGATAGAGACCTTGCAGGGAAATCAATAGCCCTGGTAAGTCAAAGTTACGACGAGATGCGTAGCATCTCGCACCAAATTATCCCGAATGCTTTGCTTAAAGCGGGTTTAGCTTCTGCTGTGAAAGAATTTATTAGTATGATAGATTCTAACCGCCTTAAAGTAACTTTAGAGATAACGGGGTTAGCAGAACGTCTGGATGATGATCAGACTGAAACAGTGTTGTATCGTATTATACAAGAAACGGTTACAAATGTTATTAAGCACTCTGGGGCTAACTTGCTCACTATTCAGTTATTGAAGGATGAAGAGGGTATATCTCTTACTATCGAAGATAATGGTAAAGGTTTTGATCCGATAAAAATGAACGATTTTAAAGGTACAGGTTTGCGCAATATCCAATCGCGAATAGCTTTGTTAAAAGGCACTGTCGAGTTTGACAGCAAGCCGGGGCAGGGGACTTTAGTGGCCATACACGTACCAGATACTGCAAATAGCTGATGCGCCGCCAGTTAACCTGCGTGTTTAAAACTTCTTTTTGCAGGCGAAGGTCAAAGCGCTAATTTTAGCGCACATGATTAATCTGAAAGCGCAATGAAAGTAATTATCGCCGAAAAACCCTCTGTAGGACGCGAAATTGCGAAAGTATTTGGCGCCACTACCAAACACGACGGGTATATTGAAGGTAAGGGATATACATTTACCTGGGCCTTTGGCCATTTACTGCAATTGGCTGCACCACAAGATTACGGATACTACGGCTGGAGCGTACAGCATCTGCCCATGCTGCCTGCCAAGTTTAAGCTTTCAGTACGTAAATCAAACGGAAAGGAAGATACCGGCGCACGCAAGCAATTAGATATCATAGCCAAACTTTTTGACGAAGCAACAGAGATTATTGTAGCAACGGATGCCGGGCGGGAAGGCGAACTCATCTTTCGCTATATTTACTATTACTTAAAATGTAAAAAGACCTTTAAAAGACTGTGGATCTCGTCGCAAACCGACGCTGCCATTAAAGATGGTTTTCGCAACCTAAAGCCGGGTACAGATTACGATACTTTGTTTAATTCGGCTCACTGCCGCTCGCAAAGCGATTGGCTGGTGGGTATGAATGCTACGCAGGCTTTAAGTTTAGCATCTGGTAATAAAGGTGTTCTGTCATTAGGTCGCGTACAGACGCCTACTTTAGCTATGATATGCGCGCGATATTTAGAGAACCGAAACTTTGTGCCGCAGTTATACTATCAGGTGGTTATACAGCCTGCGAAAGATGAGCAGGTATTTAAGGCGATATCAGAAAAAAATTATAAAACACGCGAAGAGGCCGAAGCTATATTGGCACAGGTTGAAACTACAGCCAATGTTGCATCAGTTGAAGCCAAACCACGCAAAGAGCCGCCACCGCTATTACATGATTTAAGCAGCTTACAGCAGGAAGCCAACAAACGCAAAGGCTTCACTGCCGATCAAACGCTTAGTTTATTGCAGAATTTATATGAAAGTAAACTGGTAACCTATCCGCGTACTGGCAGCCGCTACATTGGCGATGATGTATTTGCCGAAGTACCCGCGTTGATTGAAAAGTTTACAGAGCATTCTGAATTTGGAAAGCAGGCGTCGATATTAACCTCGGCTAAATTGAACAAGCGCAGTGTTAACGCCAAAAAGGTAACAGACCACCATGCCATATTGCCTACGGGCGAGAAGCCTTATCAATTAGGGCCAGATCAGCAGGCTATTTACGATATGGTTGCCGGGCGTATGCTGGAAGCTTTCAATGGCGATTGTTTGAAAGAGGTTACCAAAATAGTACTAACATCGGGTTCTAAGTTTATGGCCAGCGGTACGGTAATACAAACACCGGGGTGGCGTGCCGTATTTAACGACAAGGACGAAGAAAAAAAAGACGAAGAAAATGCCACCCTACCAAAGGTAATTGCCGGCGAAGATCTTGCCATTAGTGCAAGCGGTGTGCTTGAAAAGCAAACCAAACCAAAACCGCTTTACAACGAAGCCAGCTTGTTAAAAGCCCTGGAGACCGCAGGTAAAGAAATAGAAGATGAAGAACTGCGCGAAGCTATGAAAGAAAGCGGCCTTGGCACACCGGCAACCCGCGCAAACATCATCGAGACGTTACTTACCCGCAAATACATACTGCGCGAGAAGAAGAACTTAGTACCAACAGAAACTGGTTTAGCTGTTTACGATATTGTAAAACATCAGCAAATAGCACAGGCAGAACTAACCGGAAATTGGGAGAAGCGACTAGAGCAAATACGTTCGGGCGCATCTGTTGCCGAGTTTCAGGAAGAGATAAAAAACTACACACGCGAAATAACAAGGGAGCTGCTTCAATCAGGTAAAAAGCTCATTGTAAGCCAGCCGGTTTCCTAGAAATAAAAAAAGGTCTGTAAATATTACATTTACAGACCTTTTTTGCTTTATAACGATAGCTTAACGCCAGCCTAATCCGGGTGCAACATGTTCTAAAATAGACGATAGTACGTGTACATTATAATCAACCCCTAATGTATTAGGTATGGTTAACAATACAGTATCAGCTTCCTGTATAGCCTCATCGTTTGCCAGTTCTTTTATCAGTTGATCTGGTTCTGCTGCATAGCTTTTACCAAATACAGCTCTTTTTTGCGGTTCTATATAGCCAAACTTATCTTGCCCGTTAGCTTGCTGTCCAAATAAGTGTCTGTCTTCGTCATTCACCAAAGCAAATATTGAGCGGCTTACAGAAACCCTCGGTTCGCGATGGTGTCCGGCTTTTTTCCAGGCTTCCTTATATAGCCTTATTTGCTCGGCTTGTTGTATGTGGAAAGGTTTTCCGCTTTCATCAAATTTAAGTGTTGAGCTTTGCAAATACATGCCATTTTCGGCGGCCCAAACCGCTGTAGCGTTTGATGCAGCGCCCCACCAAATCCGCTCACGCAAACCTTCAGAATATGGTTCTAACCGTAACAATCCCGGCGGATTTGGAAACATTGGATAGGGGTTAGGTTGTGCAAAACCAACACCATCTAATCTTTCTAAAAATTGTAAAGCTTTATTTCGGCCCATATCCGCATCAGTTTCACCGTCTTTGGGCTCATAGCCAAAATAGCGCCAGCCATCAATCACCTGTTCCGGCGATCCGCGGCTGATACCTAGCTGTAATCGTCCACCTGATATCAGATCGGCCGCACCGGCATCTTCCACCATATATAGCGGGTTTTCGTAACGCATATCAATTACACCGGTACCAATCTCTATCTTATTGGTTTTAGCGCCAATGGCTGATAACAAAGGAAACGGTGAGGCTAATTGAGCAGCAAAATGATGCACCCTGAAGTAAGCACCGTCGATACCAAGCTCTTCGGCTGCTACTGCCAAATCAATTGACTGAAGTAAGGTATCACTAGCGGTTCTGGCGTTATATGAAGGGTGATTTGCCCAATGCCCGAATGATAAGAATCCTATTTTTTTCATAATTATTATCAGATATCATATATCTAACGCAAAGATACATCACTTTATTTAAAGTATATGTTTAAACATCTTTTTGTTTTTGGATATGGCATTTAGCAGACAATGCTGCATGATTATACCCCTAAATATCCCTAAATTGCAACAATACATGAAAATATCCGAAAATATAGCCGACGCGCTGCGAAACACGGTTGCCGTATTACTGCCCTTGTTGTTGCTTTACTCCATGCTGCCGCAAACGGCTATTGGTATGTCTGTTGGTGCCTTGCTTATTAGCCTTACAGATTTGCCGGGTAACCGCCGGGCAAAGACACGCAGCGCGTTGCAATGTGTATCGATTTTCTTTTTGGTGACATTAGTGTTTTCGGCTAGTTTACATAGCGTGATATTGACAGGTGCGGTATTGGTTGTACTTACCTTTGTACTATCTATGCTACCCGCTTTGGGTTTACGATCAGCCGCCGCTGGTATGATGGGCGTAGCCTTGATGGTATTTCTGCTAGGTTTAAGGCCAGCGGAACCATGGGCTTTTAGCGCATACATTATGCTAGGTGGTTTGTGGTTTTATGGAGTAGTTTTAGTGCAGGTGTTTTTGTTTCCCTTTCGGTCATTGCGCCAAGCTTTGCGCGAAGCATTGTTTGCAACCGGCCAGTTTTTAGAAGCTAAAGCTGCCTGTTATGATGTTGCCGTGCCTTTAGATGAAGGGTACAGCCGCACAATAGCCAAACATTTGCGGGTGTCAGAAAAACAAGAGCTAGTGCGGCAGCTATTGATTAGTGATAAGGCAGCAGTACGTAAAGCAGACCACAAGATAAAAGCTTTAAGTGGCAAGGCAATGCTGGTGATAGGCCTGTACGAGCAAGTAACCGCTATGCATTATGATTATGCAATTGTGCGCGAACGACTGGGAGGTACCGGTGCATTGGCAGTAAGCGGAACCTTAATTAGCCTGCTTGCAAGGAAAGCTAAAGGCGAACGTGTAGATCAAGTAAAATTTCAAGAACTTTTACAACAACTTGAGAAATATGCTGGCGGCATTGATAAACAGGATGCAGCCGTAATTGGTGGTATTGCTACAAATGTGATAGCAATTAGCCAAACATTAGATAAGATTATCAGTAACAGCACAAATGATGTGGTGCATGTACCATTTGATGCGGAGGCTTTTTTGCCTGATAGTGGGCAGTATATGCAAAAGTTAAAAACTCAGCTGCATTTTCGGTCGCCGGTGTTGCGTTTCGCACTGCGGTTATCGGTTTTATTAGCCATAGGCTACGCTGCAGTGCATTTGTTTGCCGACGATCATTACAGCTACTGGTTATTACTAACCATTGTTATTGTGGCGCGACCGAGATTAGCGGTAACCTGGCAGCGCAACCGGGAGAGGCTAACCGGCACTTTTGCAGGGGTATTAATAGCCGGCTTGGCAATATGGTGGCTGCGCGATTCTGCGCCGTTGCTAACGTTGGCAGCCCTAAGCTTATTTGGTTTTTTTGCGTGGAATAGGCCGCGCTATGGCTTAAGCGTAGCAGCAATTACCATTTGCGTGCTTTTAAGCCTGAGCGTATACAGGGGTGAGATATTGTTACTGCTATCGGCAAGGATATGGTATTCATTATGGGGATGTGCGCTGGCGGTGTTGGGCATATTTTTATTTCCTGTGTGGAGTCATGCAGAGTTAGAGGGCCTGGTAAAGCTGGCAGTAAAAGCTAATAAAGATTTTTTACAGGCGGTATTTGAAGGAAAGCCTGTGGCCGTAATTTGGCTGGCGCGGAAAGAGGCGCATGTAAGGCTAGCCCGATTATCAGAAGGATTAGGATTTGCAGTAGTTGAACCCGGTAAAGGCGACTTAAGCAGGCTTCAACATATACAAGTACTTAATTACAGAATTAATGCCGTTATTATCTCACTGTTCTTGTCTGGCCGTCTGTTAAATAAAGAACGCATTAGCAGCGCGCTAATTTTTTTGAACAATTTTCTGGAAAATAAAAAGTCTGAAACCTTGGTCAAACACACCGGGATGTTAAAGGGCGCTCAGTTGCTTGAAGTGCTTTCGCTGCAATTGTCGCAGTTTTAAAACATCAATCACATTATTTAAACAGACCTGTAAATCTACAGGTCTGTTTTGTTTTAAAATCAGTTCTATTTGATCTTTATCCGTAATTGATGTATTCAATATTGTACCTGATTGTGATAGTTCTGCAACCTATTTCCTCAATCAATGGCATCATTCTAGAGACGCTGCAAGAAATCGTACGTCCTACGAAATCAATCCATTCTCATTGCTACAACACATTTTTAACTGGTAGTACAAGTTATTATTCATACTCAGTTTACGACGCGGTTGGGCAATAATTTTGATCATGTTTAAGCAGGCAGGATAAATAACATTAGTTTATAATTGAAAAACCATTGACGTAACTGGAATTTTGTATATTAGCACTGGGAATCAGTAGATTACTGAGAATGAATTGACCTATAACCTTTTGACATTATGGCTTCTGAAAAAAAAATACGGGAAGTTCTCGACCTGCTGACAACTGCTTCGCAATTTCAAATAGAATCGCTCAGTTTTTCTGCGACCAAACAGACCAAATCCCTTCAGGATATAATCAAAACAAAAAACATTGTTGCATTGGGCATTTCAGAAAAACGTTCTGACCAAGAGCCTACCGGTAAACTTGCGCTAACTTTCTATGTTAGAAAAAAAGTACCTCTGAACGAGTTGATGGCAGATGAAGCTATCCCAGCTACTATTCCGGATGCGATCACGGGTACCGTCGCTATCCCAACAGATATTGTGGAAGTAGGCGAGATCCTTCCGCAAATAAATGCGACACGAAACCCTATTCAACCTGGAAATAGTATCGGACATTTAAAGGTTACTTGCGGAACGCTGGGTGCTCTGGTTACTGATGGAGAAAGTTTATATGCGCTGAGTAATTCTCATGTGCTGGCTAATAGCGGGAAGGCAAAGAAAGGGGATGAAATAATATATCCCGGGGACGCTGACGGAGGACTTAAAACGGCTGATAGAGTAGGTGTTTTGTCAGACTTTCTCCCTTTTATAAAAGGGGATGATTACATTAATAAAGCAGATTGTGCAATCGCAAAAATATCTCCCGACCGATTTAATTACATAAAAGCTAATATTAAAGGAAAAGGTTTACCAAAAGGGCTGAGCAAGCCCAAACGCGGAATGACTGTTTATAAAGTTGGACGAACTACCGGCTACACGGAAGGCGAGGTAAGAGATGTTGATGTAAGATTGCCTGTCCCTTATCCAGGAGGTGTTGGAGAAATAAGATTTATCAACCAGGTGCTGTGCACTAATTTCACCGAAGGAGGGGACTCTGGAGCACTGGTACTTGATAAGAAAACTAATAAGGCAGTTGGACTCCATTTTTGTGGTGGCCCTAGCGGAAGTCTTTTTAATCCTATTGAATTCGTTTTGGACGCAATGAAAGTAAAACTGGTAACAAAACGCGAAATAGCATTATTTGCGTTAAATATTTGATGCCTCAATTAAAATGAAGACACAGGCATCGCAATTATTAGTATTAATACAGGTGCTGACCTTAAACTCATTCAGGGCAGGCTAATAAATAAATTGAAGAATGGCTACAGAAAAAGAAGCGAAGATGGCAAGGGATAAGTACTTCGACCTTTTGTCTGATCTCGGGGCGCATACACTTGCTGTCGATTACAAGGATAAAGATAAGAGCGGTTTTGCCATATTGGCCTTCGTAGAAGGTGATAAAAATATCCCGCACGAACTTGAAATTGAACATCAGGGAAAGAAAACAAACGTTCCCGTTGTTACCGAAAGATCTGAAAAATTTAAACCTCAATAAAATAATCACCATGCCTAAATTTCTCACCATTCAAGATCAGCCATTAGCTGGGTTTACTCTTCAGGGATTCGACTGCGAAAAACGACCTTACACTAAGATAGGTCAGATCAAGTCTTATAATGTTTCCGGTGATATTATCACCTTCGCATCCCCCGACTCTGCATACGCAGTAACAAAGCGGCTTTTTGACCTGGCTAAAAAAGAAATACTCATCGGTATCTATGATTTTTCTGCTGACTATATCAAGGAACTGCTCCTGAATGCGATGGAGCGCAATGTTAAAGTGACTTTAATGCTGGATATTGATCTGGATGCGGAGAAAGCACTTTTTAAGGAACTCGCCCAATTCGGTTGTAAAACTATTCCATCACCGTCCTGCACAAATGCTGTTGCCAAATATTTTCCGAACTGTCATGAGAAATTTGTGGTAATAGACAATGAATGGCTGGTTGTTCAAAGTGGTAACTATACCAAAAACAGTATACCATTTAACGAAGAGGACGGGGGAGACCCGCTTCATTTTAAGAAAGGTAATCGTGATATGGGTGTCGCCATACATTCAAAAGAGCTGAGCGCTTTCTTTAAAAAGGTGTTACTTAGCGATATAAAACTTGTAGAGGATCTTGTCGCTCCGCAATCGCTGGATAATACAACATTAGGTCTGCCATTACTGGTAGATGTTGTACCACAGCTTATTCCTTCTAAACTTTTTGCCAGTAAAAACTTTTCGCCTGCTGAACCTGTTAAAGTACAACCAGTTCTATCACCGGATAATTATATGGAACAGGTGACCGCACTGTTGAAGTCTGCAAAAACCTCCATATTAATTGAAAATCAGTATATCAAAAGCAAACAGCCGGAGATCGCCAAATTGTTGAACGCTATTCTTTTTGCTAAGGAAGCGAACCCTGAACTCGATGTCAGAATTGTACTTGGTAAAGTTTTTAGTTCTAAAGATGTTCCGGCTGAAAAGACTAATGTAGCCAACCTGAAATCGAAATACGGACTTTCACTTGGTACTAACATCAGATATATAGATACTAAACGTTTTGTTCATTGTCATAACAAACTGATAGTTATCGACAGTCAGACTGTGTTGATCAGTTCGCAGAATTGGTCTGATCTGGCTGTGAGCAAAAATCGTGAAGCAGGATTGATCTTATACTATCCGGAGGTAGCAAAGTATTATGAAGAGATCTTTGAATCTGACTGGAGTACTGCATCGGTTACGGTGCCAAATCCAGGCGGAGGAGAAATTTCACCTCAGGAACTTGCGAAAGGCAATTTCACTGAAGTGAGTTATGCGGATTATAAAGAGGTTTGATCTTTTTATTAAAATAAAACACTCAATGAATAACTCAAAAGAGCTATGCGATGATATGAATGTTTTGGTAGGATATTAGAACTAAAAGGCCTCAAATCGTTGATTTGAGGCCTTTTAAATAGGTCGGTAAGCTTTTCGGCGGAGAGTTAGGGATTTAAATAACTTTCTAGCTGCCAGATTATCAAATATTTATAAATCTAAAATTCTACTACTCAATGAACCACTCAATCGCTATGACTTTTTAGCGTTATTTAAGACACCATTCCGTTTTTAAAAAATCAAAATAGCAAGTCGAATAATTCGTATAATATTTTCAGATTAGATGACTTAGTTTTCTGTGTTAAACCGGTTTCAATTATTATTATAAATAAGGTGAATTTATTATCAAAATTATAGAGCAGTAAACTCTGGAGGGTCATTAACAGGTCCTCTATTTAGGCTTCGTTCAATTCTCCTTACATCCGTCAAATGTATTCTATAGCATTTCGCGTTGAGTGATCACAAACACCTTTAATAGTGATGGTAGTCACCTGCTACATAAAAAAGCCTGAGCACCTTTACTTATTATGAAAAAACTACTGATCGCTACAGATTTTTCGGCCAATGCGCAGCATGCTGCCGAATACGGATATCAATTAGCCAAGCACCTCAAAGCCGGCATATTTCTATGTAATGCTGTTAAGGTTTTGGCCACGATATCTCCTGTCGGGATGAATGTTTGGCCACAAGACAAAAGCGAACTTTTACTGGAAGATTCCACCAGCGAATTAAAACGTTTAAAAACGCATCTTGACCATACCGATAGTACAGATACTTTCAGACCTCCTGTAGACTATTTGAACGAAACCGGAACAGTGAGGCAAACGATAAATAACGCGACTGCCATGCAAAATATTGACATGATCGTGTGCGGCTCGCACCAGGCGGACGGGTTAAGTACATTTCTATTAGGCAATCATGCTCATGAGTTGATAGAGTTTTGTGCAAAGCCTTTATTGATGATACCATCTACTGCAAAATTCACACCGGTTAAAAAAATAGCTTTTGCTACAGATCTTGAACACCTGGAGAACGACTTGGAGCAGTTGTATGAATTAATTGCTTTTGCCAGACTATTAGATGCCGAAATATTATTGACGCATATTCATAATAACCAAGGTCATTCTGCAAATTATGAAGAAGGTATAGAAAAGTTCCTCTCAGAAATTTCAAACAAAGCCAATTACCCTAAAATCTACTACCGCATTATTAAACATGATACAGTAGAGTTAGGCCTGGACTGGCTTTGCGAATATGGACATATTGATATACTGGCTATGGTTCACCGTCCCCATGATTTTTTTGACGATGTTTTAAAAGGCAGCCATACTAAAAAGATGGCAGAGCATATTACCAAACCAATGCTTGTATTTCCGGGAAAATAGCATTTCAATATTAATAGCTCGAACAGTTTCGTGGTTAATGATGCAGATCATATTTAAAACGTCTGGGCGTCATTCATCACGCTATAACTAATGCCCAGCTTTACAGAAACAAATATTGATCATGGAAACGATAATAGAAGATACCCAACTCGACAACGAACTACAGGAACTGTATATCATCAGCAGTCATTTGAACTCAGATATCGAGTTCGTTAGGGATGAGATCAGGTTCTTGAAAAACGCGCTTAATAAATACCACGCTTATTCTGACAATTTGCAGACAGATGAAACGGCTCGTTTTTATAAAATGCTCGACGTGAAAGATATCATGTTACCTACGCTTAAAAATGCTGTTGCTGCCTTCCTGAAATTGATCAGGCCTTTTATTACACATTCTAAAAAAGAAATAGGTTTGGAAATTCTTGAAAAGTTTAATGAATTGCAAACCGAAATAAAGCATAGTGTGGAATATATCAAACTGGTAAAAAAATTAGTATTTGCATTTATTGAAGACGCCATCAGAGCCGGACGGTACGCTGAAACACCTCTGGTAGCTAATTTGATGACAGACAAAAACCGCAGATCATTAAGCTTTATGTTATGATCGATACCAATTATATATCTGCAGATGAAGCTGTAAAACATGTCCAGCCCGGCAACCGGGTGTTTATTCATGGCGGAGCGGCGACGCCGGTATGCCTGGTACGGGCTATGCAAGCACGGCATCATGAACTTTATAACGTGGAGTTGGTAAGCGTTACCACATTAGGCGATGTAAACTTTAACGCGCCAGAGCATCGCAAGTCGTTCTTCTTTAATTCGCTGTTTGTATCAGCAGCCACAAGGTTAGTAGCCAATAGTGCGGATGGCGATTACGTACCCATTTTTTTAAGCCAGATACCCCAACTGTTTCGCCGCAATATACTAACGCTTGATGTTGCCCTAATACAGGTTTCGCCGCCAGATGTGCATGGCTTTTGTTCCTTAGGGACCTCTGTTGATGTTGCCCGGGCGGCGGTTGAAATGGCTAGGTATGTAATAGCGCAGGTAAACCCCTCAATGCCACGCACACATGGCGATGGCTATATCCACATTAAAAAAATAGACGCGATGGTTTGGCACGAGGCAGCCCTGCCCGAAGTTGATTATTCATCAGCTGCCAACGAAGCAGTGAAAAGAATTGGTTATAACGTTGCTTCACTTGTAGAGGACGGCGCCACCCTGCAACTGGGAATAGGAAGCATACCCGATCAGGTTTTATCAAACCTCACCACCCACAAAAACCTGGGCTTACATACCGAGATGTTTTCGGATGGTGTTATCCCGCTGATCGAACGGGGCATTATCAATAATAGCCACAAAAAGCTGAACACCGGCCGCTCGGTAACCGCGTTTATAACCGGTACCCGTAAGCTATATGATTTTGTAAACGATAATCCGGGTGTAAGAGTGATGGATATTAGCTATGTAAACGATACCAGCATTATCAGGCAAAATCCAAAAGCTACGGCAATTAACAGCGCCATTGAGATCGATCTTACCGGTCAAATTTGTTCCGATTCTATCGGCACGTATCAATATTCGGGCATTGGCGGGCAAATGGATTTTATTCACGGCGCGTCCTTATCCGAAGGCGGTAAACCTATCATCGCCCTGCCATCACAAACCAATAAAGGCATAAGCCGTATTGTGCCCTTTTTAAAAGAAGGGGCTGGCGTGGTTACCACCCGCGGGCATGTACATTGGGTAGTTACCGAGTACGGTATAATAAATCTGTTTGGCAAAAGCCTGAAACAACGCGCGCGGGCATTAATTGAGATAGCGCACCCCAATCATCGGGAGATGCTGGAAAGCGCTTTTTATAATCGATTTGAAAAAGTATAACCCTTAACCGCAAAGCCATGAAAACGATATTAGTATTGACCGATTTTACACTCAAAGACGACCATGCCGCGCACTATGCCCTAAAGCTGGCGCAGCAGCTAAAAGCAAATGTCTTACTCTGCAATGTGTATCCCGAAATGAGTACGGATATGGCATCAGGCAAACCGGTTTTTATAAATGAAATGTATGATAATTTGGAAACGCAAAGTAAAAATGACCTGAGCGAACTTGCAGGCCGTTTAAAAAAGCAATTAGCAAAGGTAACTGATACCTGGTTTAAGCCTGAAATAACGCAGTACAGCAAAGGAGGGTCATTAACGGGCGCTATTAATGAGCTGGTTGCCGGTCGAAATATATTGATGGCTGTAATTGCGATGCATAGCGCAGACGATTTCTTTACGTTTTTTAATATCGATCATGCCAGCGAGATTATAGAAAAAGCCAACTGCCCGGTATTGGTGCTGCCTTACCAGCTGCCATTCTTGGGCTTTAACAAGATAGCCTTCGCCAGTGACCTGGATCATCATAATATGAATATTTTAAAAAGTTTATATGGGTTGAGTAAACACTTTGATGCCGAAATTTTAATTACACATGTAGGTGTAACACCATTGGGACGCGTCTCGGAGGCTTATATTATTAAGCAATGTTTGCAGGATGAATTAACCGGCACAAAACCTCCCAAAATTCAATATCGCTCTATCCAGAATAAAAATGTAGTCGAGGGGCTCGATTGGTTAGCAGAGCATACGGATATTGACCTGATGGTATTAGTACATCGTAAGCGCAATATTTTTCAGAAGCTATTTAAGCGCAGCATTACCAAAAAACTGGCGTCGCACCGTATTAAACCCATGCTTGTTTTTCCGGGTCATCATAAAAACGAAAGTCTGCCCTTATTTTAACTTATTTGTTGACGTAAAGAATGCCCGTAGCCTGTAAGCACGGGCATTTCTTGTTTAGCCCTACACACCACAATGTTCGGCTTTTAAGTGATGTGTATCACTTATATCTACACCCCTCGTCATTCCCTGCCCAGCCGCACCAGCCTACATTTGACTATACTCAAAAAGTAAATAATATGAAAAACTTAACCACTAAAATATTAGCAGTCGCGATCATTATGATGGCGATTACTATCGGCGCAAAAGCGCAAACAACTTATAAAATAGTAACCGACAAGGATGTAACCGTTAAAGTACTAGGCACCTCCAACGTGCATGACTGGGTGATGTCGGCCGGAAAAATAGAAAGCCAGGGTAACTTTAAAGTTGAAGGCGGAGCACTGCATTCACTTTCATCATTTACTTTTTCTATTGATGCTAAGAGTTTAAAAAGCGAGCACGAGTCAATGGATAAACGGACTTACAAAACCATAAAGGCCGATGACTATCCAAAAATTATCTACAAGCTTATGTCGGCTACCATTACCACCATTCAAAAAGGTAAATATCTGATAAAAGCCAAAGGCGACCTGACCATCGCCGGTGCTACACAAAGCATAGTGATGGATATAACCGCGATAGTTAATGCAGATAATACCATCATCTGCTCAGGCACAGAAAGCTTAAAATTAACCGATTATAAGATAAACCCGCCAAGTTTTATGCTGGGTGCCATGAAAGTGAAAAACGACCTCACTATCCAGTTTAACCTGATATACAAAAATTAATTCATCCTATATAAATAACAACATCATGAAAAATAACTTTTACACCATCATCGGCTTGCTTGCTATGGTTGCAGCAAGTTTTATCCCCTTGGCTGCCAGCGCGCAGGAAGGACAAATACAATACTATCGTCCCAACAATAAACATGGCATAAACGTATTCGAAACCAGTAAGAAAGACACGGTAAAATTTACCGGCTTAAAAGTAAAAGTGGGCGGCGGCTTTACGTTGGCCTACCAAACCCTGAGGGCATCAAACACGGCTACGCCGGTTATAAAAACTGTGGGAGCAGCTACAGGAAATGTAAATGCAATAACTCCATTGATAGATGGCTTTAATCTGCCTATGGCTAACATGAACTTTGATATTCAGTTAGCTGATGGTGTACGCTTAAATCTTACAACCTACTTGTCATCCCGCCACCATGAGGATACCTGGGTAAAAGGAGGCTATTTGCAAATTGATAAAATGCCGTTTTTACATAGCGAATTGGTTGACGATATTATGAAGAATGTAACGCTGGTAATTGGCCAGTCGGATATTGATTATGGCGATCAGCATTACCGCCGGTCTGATGGTGGTAACACCATTTACAATCCCTTTGTAGAAAACTACATTATGGATGAGTTTGCTACCGAAATAGGAATACATGCTTATTACAAATGCGAAAAAACAGGCCTGTTTGCTATGGGCGGCATGACCAATGGCGAATTGAACGCAACCAATATTGCATCAACAAAAATTGACGCCAAAACCGGCAGGACAAATTACTATACCCCTGCGTTTTTAGGTAAACTAGGCTTCGATAAACAATTGACAACCGATTTTAGGTTACGTTTAACCGGTTCATTATACAGTGTAAACAGCGCAAACAGTAGCACCTTATTTGGTGGCGACCGTACCGGTTCACGTTATTATAATGTGATGTCAAACCCTACCACAGCAGCAGGTACGGTACTATCACAGGCGGTTGATTATAAGGCTTTTTCAGGCCGCTTTAACCCGGGGTTTAGCCAGGAAAACCACGCCTACATGGGAAACCTGTTTTTCAAATACAAAGGCCTTGAGTTTTTTGGAACTATTGAAAGCGCCAAAGGCCGTACCATTGCGGAAACATCAACCCGTAGCGTTAAACAATATGCAGGCGATGTAGTATACCGATTCCCTGCCGGTACCGAGAATTTTTGGATAGGCTATCGTTATAACACCGTTAGCGGCAAAATTGTAGGCAACACAACCGATGTAACCGTAAACCGTTCAGCCGGCTCAGCAGGTGTTTTCATGACCAAAAATATCATGATGAAAGCCGAGTACGTTACCCAACAATATAAAAACTATGATGCTACCAGCATTTTTAATGGTGGCAAGTTTAATGGCTTTGTGATAGAGGCTGCAATATCTTTTTAAGTAGGTGAATGTTAGGTAGGGTCCCTTTGTCATGAAGGGGCCTTTTTTTTTAAAATCTTCAATTTTTTAACAGAACAACCATGAAGAAAATTCTCATCTCGGGATTTATTACCGGCTGCATATTGTTTGTAGTTAGCTACGGCGGTTTGTACCTGGCTGTTCAATTCTTCCCCTGGCTTTTTACCGAATATTTTAACCCGCTGTTTAACTCGGATGGAAATAGGGATATGATGTTTTACATGCATGCCTTTATCTTCAGTTTCGCGCTTTCCTGGTTTTGGGACCGGTTTAAAAGCTTGTTTAAGGGCGTATTTATTTTACGCGGGCTGGAGTTTGGCTTGGTGTATTCTGTCATCGCCCTGTTGCCGGTGATGTGGATATCGTTTAGCGCTTTGGATATCACTGTATCCATGGTAGCCAGTTGGTTTATGTACGGCCTGGTGCAGGCCACCATAGCCGGGATGGTGTTTGCCAAACTCAATCCATAAGTTATGTTTGGCAAAAAACATTTATGGGGTATATTGGCTTGTGTTGCGCTTACCGCGTTTGTAAATCAGGAGCCTGCCAAGACCCAAAAATGGGTGATCACGCAGAATAGTAGTTTATCCGTTAATGGCACAACCAACATTAATAAATTCACCTGCGATATTCCCAGCTATGGACAAACAGATACCATAACATTAGTCAAAAGTAGGAACTATAAAAGTGTCGTACTATCAGGCAGTATTGGCCTGAAAACGCAAAGCTTTGATTGCCATAACGCCATGATGACGCGCGACCTGCGCAAAACGCTAAAGGCAAACCAATATCCAATACTACGAATCAGGTTTTTATCAATAAGCAACTTGCCTGTCCTGACCAATCGGCCAGAGCCTATAACAGGCTTGGTAGCTATAGCAATTGCAGGTGTAAGCAAGCAGTTTGAGGTTAATTATCAAATAGCTGTTGATGAGCAAAATACCATTCATCTGCTCGGCTCGCGCGATGTGAATTTTTCTGACTTTGAACTGATCCCGCCGCGAAAGTTGGGTGGCATGATTAAAACTAACGACAAACTTAGCGTTGCTTTTCATCTAAAAATAAACCCGATCCGTTAACCCTAAAAAATTAACGAAAGTCACATTTTTCAATGCCAAATATAATGGCAGGGGCCGGGCTATCGCCGCACCTTTGGTATATAAAGATATATCAATTCTTTTCCCTAAGTAATGAAGAAGCCGGCAAACGTTATGTTTACCGGCTTTGTAGTTTAAGAAGTTTACGCAATTATATTTTAGGAATAACCACAGCTTTGCAGTTCTTAGCACAGGCGGCAGGCATCGCCCATAAATGTATTGGCCTGCCACACGTCAAGATTCTTGATAGTTTGATTAGCGATTGCCTGCTGCGCCTGCGGAAGCATTGCTGTGTGTTGGGGGTACAAAGGGATATTTGAAAAATTGATACGGTATATGCCTGCCGCTACCTTATCAATATGATCTGTAGTGATCGATCGGGTAACAATATATTTGATACCGAGCTCGGCCAGTTTTTTAATAACCGGGGCCGACAAATCATCATTGTCGCAAACAATTACAGCGTCCTTACCTTCGGCATAGTTTGCAGTATCAATACTTAGCGCGTTAGCTATAAGCGTAATATCATGTTTTTTTTCATTAGCCTTGGCCAGAAACTCTTTCTCGAAAGGCTTTATATTATAGGCAACCGCTTTCATTAGCTTTATATTTTTTGTATAGCAAAGCTATTGCTAACAGGTTGGGTAGGAGATGATCAGGTTCAGCATAAAAAGTGACCTTGGTCAGTTTTTCATTTTAGTAAGGCGGTTAATATCCAAAAGGGTTATCGAGCTGCCTTTTTTATTGATCAGACCTTCCTCTTTAAAATCAGACAATGTACGGCTAACTGTTTCGGTTGCCATACCCGCCATTGCTGCCAGGTCTTCTCGGGATATTTTAAAGCTATTGCCCCTCGCCGGTTTGCTGGCGCGATAAGCGTACCATGGCTTCTGCCATTCGTTTCCTTACCGAATGATAAGCCAGTTGGAGCAACTGTTCCTCTTTCTCGCGGATATCGTTTGCCAGTAGTACGATAAATTCCCGGGCAACAATAGGGTACATATTTAATAACTGTTCCAGCAGATCTTTAGGGATAAGACAAAGCACGCTGTCTTCCAACGCGGTCGCGGTGTCGGTATAGTCTTCGTTAGCTAACATAGCCTGGATACCAAGGTAGGTGTCAGCGCGATAAATGCCGGTCATCAGTTCGCGGCCATCTTCGGCCAATTTAATGGTTTTTACACTTCCGCTAACAACAACGTACAGGCCATTTCCTTTATCACCTTCATAATAAATAACCTGGTTCTTTTTAAAGGGACGGGTCTTGCGTTCCTGTATAATCTTTTTTAATTTGTGAAGGCCGTCGTTTTTCGCTATCAGCGTGCTTAGGTTGTCTAACGATTTACTATAAAATGTCTGTTGGGCTTCCTGTTTTTTGAAACGGCTTTCAATGGCGTTTAAAAGCTCCATATCGTCAAAAGGTTTGGTTAGGTAATCATCGGCCCCCATTTCCATACCTTTGCGCAGGTCAATCCGTTCGGCTTTAGCCGTTAAAAATATAAAAGGAATTACCGCGGTAGCCGGGTTTTTATGGAGCATGTATAAAACACCATAGCCATCCAGTTCGGGCATCATAATATCGCACAAAATAATATCCGGTAAATTTTTAACAGCCAGGTCAACCCCGGCTTTACCGTTGATAGCTGCATAAACTTCATAGCCTGCCAGCTCCAATATCTCCACCACATTTTCGCGGATATCATTATTGTCTTCAATGATCAATACTTTTTTGCTCATGCTATGGGGAATGAAATAGTGAATACGGTACCCTGGTTAACTTTGCTTTTAAAGTCGACAGTGCCCCGCATCAGGTCGGCATAACGGGCCACAATATTTAGCCCTAAACCTGTACCCGGAATATTGCCGGTATTATGTGCGCGGAAAAATGCTTCGAATAAATGCTTCTGGTCGGTATCTGGTATGCCAATGCCGTTATCTTTTATAGTGATAATGCAGCTATGCTCATTGATCTCGGTATTAAACTCAATAAATGTGTTCTCGCCTGAATATTTAATGGCATTGGAAATAAGGTTAATTACGCAATTTTTTAACAGGTTCTGGTCAAGTATGATCAGGTTATGTACCCCGGTATGTTGGTAAATGATGTTCTGATTTTGCTTGGCCACCATTTGCATTTCCTCGGTTATTTCTTCGGCCAGCTTAACCAGGTCAAAGGTATTAAAGGCAGGTTCAACTTTACCCGCTTCCAGTTTTTCAAGCGATAAAAAATCGTTTAATATAGCCGTTAGGTTGCCTACCGCATTTTTTATCCGGTTTACGTGTTTGGTAATATTCGGGCTATCAAATGGGGCAGCGTATTTATTAATGAGTGATGCGGATAGCTGCACGGCGCTCAAGGGTGTCCGGAACTCGTGCGATGCCATAGAAACGAACCGGCTTTTTAACTGGCTCAGTTCCTTTTCTTTTTCTAATGATAGGCTCACCTCTTCTTTAGCCTGCTGCAAAGCGTCCAGCGAGTGACGCAAGGATAAGGTCCGTTCCACCACCTGTTCTTCCAGGTGGGCCGCGTATTCTTTAAGTGCATCTTCAGCTTCTTTTTGGCGACTCAGGTCATGTATAAATCCGGTATATATTTTACGCCCCGAATACTGCACTTCACTTACTGCCAATCTAAACGGAAAACGCGTACCGTTTTTTCGCAATCCGGTTACCTCGCGGCCGGTGCCGATAATATGTGGCTCGCCGGTATGCTGATAGCGGCTAATGTATTCGTCATGCTGTTCCCTGTCAGGGGGCGGCATCAACATGGCAACATTATTGCCAACAACGTCTTCTGGCGTATATAGGAATAGCTTACAAGCGGCGGGATTAATGGATTCAATTTTTCCCCGATCATCAATG
The DNA here is from genome assembly GCA_040386815.1 of Bacteroidota bacterium. GTDB lineage: Bacteria > Bacteroidota > Bacteroidia > Sphingobacteriales > Sphingobacteriaceae > Mucilaginibacter. The sequence goes on from JAZKET010000141.1 coordinate 31,047, forward strand.
GTGATGATGCCATCAATGGCGTTATCTATGATCGCCTTTAGCAGGGCAGCGTTTTCCATAATTGATTTTATATTGATAATGTAATGATTACAAATATCAATAAGGCAGATAATCCAAAATATATTTTTTTTTTCAAGCAGAAATGTGACCAGAGTCATTTCTTAGATGACAGCCATCATTTTACAGGCGGCAAAATGCGGCAATCTTTGTATAGCAAATCAGGTTTATTACTGCCTGTTCAAATCAAGCTATTATGATACCTAAAAAAATGAAAGCCGCGGTGATCCATCAATTTGGACAGCCCTTACAAATAGAAGAGATGCCAGTGAAAGAACCCGGCGAAAACCAGGTACTGGTCAAAGTAATCGCCTGTGGCGTATGCCATACCGACCTGCACGCCTGCGAAGGCGACTGGCCGGTACAAGCAAAGATGCCATTGATACCCGGGCATGAGGCGCTGGGTTACGTGGTTGCATTAGGCCGTGGCGTAAAGACAGTTAAAGAAGGTGATATTGTCGGAGTACCTTGGTTATATAGTGCCTGTGGCTGCTGCGAGTATTGTATAACCGGTTGGGAAACCTTGTGCGATACCCAGCAAAACGGTGGTTATAGCGTGGATGGCGGCTTTGCTGAATATGTTGTGGCTGACTCCCGGTATGTTGCCCACTTTCCGCCGAACATTGATTTTACCGCAATGGCGCCTATTATTTGCGCTGGGGTAACCGTTTATAAAGGTTTAAAAGAAACTGAAGCCAAACCCGGCGAATGGGTGGCCATATCTGGCATCGGAGGGTTGGGGCACCTCGCCGTTCAGTATGCTAAAGCGATGGGACTGCATGTGGCTGCAATTGATATAGCCGATGATAAGCTTGAGCTGGCCAAAAGCCTGGGTGCCGAACTGATCGTAAACGCCAAAGAACATGACCCCGGCGAATTTTTGAAAAAAGAGACCGGCGGCATGCACGGCGTCTTGGTTACCGCGCCATCGCCCATTGCCTTTAAACAAGGTATATCGGTGCTACGGCGTAAAGGCACCATCGCCTTAAACGGATTGCCCAAAGGAAGCTTTGACTTGCCCATATTTGAAACAGTACTTAACCGGTTCACCGTCAGGGGCTCTATCGTTGGTACTCGAAAAGACATGCAGGAGGCTATTGAATTTGCGCTGGATGGAAAAGTTAAGGCAACCATTCACCCTACAAGGTTAGAGGATATCAATACGGTATTTGATGAAATGAAAAAAGGGGAGATCCAGGGACGAGTGGTATTAGAAATTGCTAAGCCATGATCAGATTAGTAATATTGCTGATCCTGTTGTTACCTGTACCGCTAATGGCACAGCAGTCGCTCGCACCAGTTATCGGTAAGCATAAAGCGGAGATGTATTATCACTATCCGTTAAACGGTTCTACCAGCAAAATAATTACTAAAGGTTAGAAGCAATTTTTAAAGATTAATATCTGATATTAAAAAGTGCGATAAGCCTCGATATTTAAGATTGTAGCATGTTGATTATCTATCTGATGTAATTTATAATTGAATTTATTTAACTTGTTTATTATGAGGTGTTAATGATTTAATAGCGTCGTTTTTTGGTGGAAAAGACGCTACGAAAGACTCAATGAGATTATTAATATTTTTTGTTTTTAAGAATCACTGTAAACAAAAAAACCCTTAATTATTAAAATCAAGGGGTTTATTATGTTTTAGAGTCGAACTTTCAACTTCTTTATATATCATAAAAAAAGCCCTGTAAATAATTTATTTACAGGGCTTTGTATTTTCAGCGGAGAGCTAGGGATTCGAACCCCAGGACCTGTTACAGTCAACAGTTTTCAAGACTGCCGCAATCGACCACTCTGCCAGCTCTCCGGGGTCAAAAGTACAAAACCGGGCCGAATTGCCAAATTGGATATTGAATTTTTTTGAAATTAATATTAGGCCTTATAACCGGTTGATAGCAAGTTGATTAAAAAACTATTCGGGCGGATTGGCGTTTTTAAAAGTGTTGTATCGCTGTTTTACCACCTTCACCGAGCGCTTAGAAAGGTCGATACTCGCATTTAATTCAAAGCCAATAAGCAGGATGAGCGAGTTTAAA
>JAZKET010000142.1:0-10887 GCA_040386815.1 Bacteroidota bacterium
AGTTGCGCTTGCTAATTTTTTAGCTATAGTTTTAGCAGCTTTCTCAATTGCTTTTTCTGCTTTCTTTAATCCCGGTCCCAAATCAGCAATAGCGGTTTTAATTTGAGCGGCAATTTTTTGAGTCAGATCTTTCTTTAAGGCCTTTTTGGCTTTTTTTGCCAGCTTATCGGTTTTGGTTTTCTTCATTTCTAAATATATGGACAGTCAGTAAATCGCGAATTAATTACTCAACAAATTTAGGTTAATGCAATGTGTGTTTAATATTATGTTTATGTTAACAACCTAACCTATATTAATTGTTTTACTAAATATACGTATTGATAATTGATTGACAATTAACAGTTTGTAAAAATGCTGTTTAGACGCCTTATTTACGCCGTTTAGCGTGCTTTTAGGGTTGTTAAAAGAACAGAATAAGACGGTAAATGGCCCGATTTTGGCTGGTAACTATCAACTAAATCAAATTTTTTTCATTTTTTTTAAATAAATTTTAGTGCCTGTAAACGTAACATCACCAAACAAATCAGGTAACCAAATAAAATTTTGCCAAAGGAAATTTCCTGCTATGGTCATTTATTAAAACCACGTTTAATTTAAGTTGTTTAACATTACGCCACGTGGGCTTGCAAACGCTTTGACAGACGATTTTTTAACTATTTTTACACCTGAAATTAACAATCTCAGTATATAAAATCGCTTACAAAGCCTTGCATTAAAAGTAGGGTGCCGGGCTTAAAAACCGGGTTTATAAATGATCAATTTAATTCATAAAGTAATATCTACAAAAATGACAATTGGCGTTCCGAAAGAAATTAAAAATAACGAGAACAGGGTAGCCCTTACCCCGGCAGGTGCAGAAGCATTGGTAGCTGCAGGTCACAAAGTGTACGTGCAAAAAACAGCTGGCGAAGGCTCTGGCTTTACAGATGCAGGCTACGTAGAAGCAGGTGCAACATTAGTTGATACTGCTGCCGAAGCCTGGAGCTTTGAAATGGTAATGAAGGTTAAGGAACCTATCGAGTCTGAATTTCAGTATTTCCGTAGTGATTTAGTTTTGTTTACCTATTTACACCTTGCGGCAGAACCTAAACTTACCACCGCTTTGGTTGATAAGAAAGTTACTGCTATAGCTTACGAAACTATACAGCTGCCTAATGGTCAGCTACCCCTGCTTACTCCGATGAGCGAGGTTGCCGGCCGCATGTCTGTGCAGGTAGGCGCGGTATATTTAGAAAAGCCAAATGGTGGTAAAGGTGTACTGTTAAGCGGTGTGCCCGGAACACGCAGAGGGCGCGTTACTATTATAGGTGGTGGTGTTGCTGGTACCAACGCGGCTAAAATAGCAGTAGGTTTGGGCGCCGAGGTTACCATCATAGATAATAACTTAGACAGATTACGTCAGCTTGATGATATATTTGGTTACCAAATATCAACTGTGGCCTCAAACCCAAGCACCATTGCAAAAGCGGTTAAAGAGTCTGACCTGGTAATTGGTGCGGTATTAATACCGGGCGCCAAATCGCCTAAATTGGTTACAGAGGCTATGATAAAAACTATGGAGCCGGGTTCGGTAGTTGTTGATATCGCTATTGACCAGGGTGGTATGTTTGAAACTGCAGACCATGCAACTACGCATGACAATCCGGTTTATACCAAGTATGGTGTATTACATTATTCTGTAGGTAACATGCCGGGTGCTGTTCCACATACATCTACCATTGCGTTAACAAATGCAACTTTGGGTTATGCTTTGCAAATAGCTAAAAAAGGCTATGCTAAAGCGTTTGCAGACAGCCCGGCCTTGTTAAAAGGTTTGAATACCTATAATGGTACGGTTACTTATAAAGCAGTTGCAGATGTTTCAGGATATCCGTTTGTTGAAGCCAGCTTCTAATAAATGTAAATGATATTTGATAAAAAGCCACGTATAGCGTGGCTTTTTATTTTATTGCACAAAATGAATAGTAACCATAATTGCTTTATACACGTTAAAGGTATTAACACTGCTTTATTTAATTTATAAGCCTAAACAAATTGCCGGATAATTTATCTATACCGGCTTGTACCATGATACCAGTATTACAGTATGCAGACGTTGCCCATGCTATAAATTGGTTAACCAAAACGTTGGCTTTACAGAACGATGGCGTGTAGTGCACATAGGGCACAGTTAAGTTACGAAGATGGTGCTATAGACATTTTCGCAAACAATAGCAACGTTGTGCCCTAGGAATGAGGCGCAGTTTCGGCTGATCTTTAAAAGAGGATATCAGACGTTATTGTAGCCAATTATTATTGCGCTAATAAGTACACCTAGTAATATTGCTACTTCAATTTTGTCGAAATTTCTCATAACATTTATGGGGTTAATAGATGTTAATTAGTGGCTAAAATGTTATAACATTGAGTTAACACAATAACAAGCCCTAAACGGTGCGTAAGTTATGACGCATAGTAAAAATACACAATACTACATTTGTAGTATTTTTGTTTTAGGTTTTGTATATTAGACATGATATTTACACGGATGATATTGGAAGTTAACTATTTGAAAAAATGTTTTGTATTTACAGCTGGTATAAATCTCCGCAATTTTTTACGCTATAGCTTACAGTTTTAAAATGATAATGAAATGTTAACGCTTACCTTACAGATAGCTATATTATTAACAGCCATTGTTTTGCCGTATAGATCTTTTAAAACCAAAAAAGGGACTAAGTATATCGTTGACAAAGATACTTCCTTGGCCAGCTATGCTATTAATGAAGACGGCTTGCTTGAGCGTATCAATTCGCCTGAGAAAGGTCCCCACATCCCTAGTTAACATCCCGGTTATTCACGGTACCTTTTTTTTGATAATCTAATAGTTTCCTGGCTAACTTGTTGTGCGAGATGCAGCAGTATCTTTAACAAGTTTGGTACTTGTTAATAACAATTATTTTGCGGTACTTCGATATACCAATTATAATTCAAACAATACTTACCAGCATACATGAATCATTTATCCCAGAGCGATTACATCGTATTTTTTATTTATTTTATTGTTGTAGCCGGTTACGGATACTGGGTTTATCGCAGCAAACGCAGCTCAGAGGTTGATACTAAAGACTATTTCCTGGCGCAGGGATCATTAACCTGGTGGGCTATAGGCGCGTCCATCATCGCCTCAAACATCTCGTCAGAACATTTTATTGCTATGTCAGGCTCGGGCTTTGCCATGGGTTTGGCCATTGCCAGTTATGAGTGGATGGCCGCCGCTACACTCATTATTGTAGCGGTTTTCTTTCTGCCGATATATATTAAGAACAAAATTTATACCATGCCGCAGTTTCTCTCCACGCGTTATAATGACACGGTGAGTGGGGTAATGGCTATTTTTTGGTTGTTGATATACATTTTTGTAAACCTTACATCGATATTCTTCCTTGGTGCGTTAGCTATAGAAACCATTACAGGCATATCCTTTAATGCATGTGTTATCGCGTTGGCTATATTCTCTGTGTTTATTACGCTGGGCGGCATGAAGGTTATTGGCTATACCGATGTTATACAGGTATTTGTATTGGTGATGGGCGGCTTGATAACCTGCTATATGGCCTTAGATCTGGTATCAGTTAAATTAGGTACGCATGGTGTTTTAAATGCTTTGGCATCGTTAAAACAGCAAGCTCCTGATCACTTTCATATGATATTTAGCAAAGGCGATAAGTATTGGGACGATCTGCCGGGTGTTGCTGTACTGGCCGGTGGCTTATGGATAAACAATCTTAACTATTGGGGCTGTAACCAATACATTGTACAGCGTGCTTTGGGTGCCGATTTAAAGACCGGTCGTGCCGGTTTAATTTTCGCAGCATTTTTAAAGTTATTGATACCCTTGATTGTGGTTATTCCGGGTATTGCAGCTTATGTGTTGTATCAACATGGTTATTTCCAGACCGAAATGTTGGATGCCAGCAATCATTTAAAGCCAGATCATGCCTACCCTATATTGATGAACCTGCTGCCATCTGGCCTTAAAGGATTGGCTTTTGCGGCGTTAACGGCAGCTATCGTAGCATCGCTTGCCGGTAAAAGCAATAGCATTGCTACCATTTTTACGTTAGATGTTTACAAGAAGTATTTAGATAAAACAGCAACAGAAACAAAACTGGTTAATGTGGGCCGCATTACGGTGGTTGTAGCCTCTTTAATAGCCATGGTGGTAGCACCTGCGCTGCGCGATTTTGACCAGGTGTATCAATTTGTACAAGAGTATGTAGGCTTTGTATCGCCTGGCATATTTACCATATTTTTGTTAGGCCTTTTCTGGAAACGCACAACATCAAAAGCTGCTCTAATAACGGCGGTGGTTACTATACCACTATCGGTATTATTTAAGTATCTGCCTCAATTAAGCGCCGCCGCACTATCGGTATTATCTAAGTATCTGCCTCAAATAAGTGGCAGCGCTATTGAGCCCATTCCGTTTTTGCACCGCATGACCTGGGTGTTTGGCATTGTTATGATATTAACGGTTGTAGTAACCCTGCTTGACCCGGAAAGTAAAAACAATAAAAAAGGGTTAGAGGTTGATAGTAGTATGTTCAAAGTGTCGCAGGGCTTTATCATAGCGTCGGTTGCTATTGTGGGGATACTTGCGGCGCTATACACCGTGTTTTGGTAAACCAATTAAATTAAAACAGATATGGAAGATCTAAATGAAAAAGAGCTGAACCCATTGTCAAGCTTAGATGTTTGGGAAGATGATGTTTTAACAAGATACCCGGATAATGGGCCGGCCAAAAAGAAAGAAGAGTTTAGAAATTACGACGCACCGGAAATAGACGGTGTGCGCGAGTTTTATCGCCTTAACCACAAATACCAGACGTATGATAATGTGCTGGCCAAAAAAGCTAACTTTTTAAAGTTTGATAAAATGGAAATGCCATGGTGGAAAGCCATGGAATACCTGAATACCCTGGTAGATGACTCTGATCCGGATATATCGTTAGATCAGTTACAGCACCTGCTGCAAACTGCCGAAGCTATCCGCAGGGATGGTTATCCGGATTGGTTTGTGTTAACCGGCTTTATACATGACTTAGGTAAAGTGCTTTGCCTGTTTGGCGAACCGCAATGGAACGTTGTAGGAGATACCTTCCCGGTGGGTTGCGCTTTCTCTGACAAAATTGTTTACCCTGAGTTTTTTAAAGACAACCCTGATACTTACGACGAACGTTTTAATACTAAGTACGGTGTTTACTCGCACAAATGCGGCTTAGATAAGGTGCAAATGTCATGGGGGCACGATGAATATCTGTACCAAATAACAAAAGATTACCTGCCCGAGCCGGCTTTGTATATGATCCGTTACCACTCGTTCTATTCGCAGCACCGCGAACACGCCTATGACCATTTGCTGAATGCGCACGATCGTGAAATGTTTGAATGGGTTGACAAGTTTAACCCTTACGATCTGTACTCAAAAAGCCCTATAGTGCCTGTAGTTTCAGAGCTAAAACCTTACTATGAGGACTTGATAGCCAAGTACTTTCCGCCAACGGTTAAGTTATAATATACAGCCCCTGTTAACTGACAGGGGCTTTTTTGTGCTGATAGTTTGATTTTTCAACTTGTATATACAAGATTTAAATTTTATGTTTGGTTTATTATTAACCAATGGCTTGTATTAAACCGTACTTGCCAATACTACCTGTATTTTATGAGATTGATAAAACCGTTTATTGTCGCTCTTTTGCTTACTAATGGTGTAAATCTGTTTTCCCAGGTAAAGCCCTCTAATCTATCATATGTAGACCCAACCATTGGCGGGGTAGGTTTGATATTAGAGCCGGGCCGTCCTGTGGTGCATTTGCCAAACAGTATGATGCGTGTTTATCCGTGGAAGAAAGACCAATTGGATGACCAGATCAGCACATTTCCGCTCAATGTGGCATCGCACAGGGTAGCTTGGGTTTTCTCATTTTTACCCGTTAGCGGAGATCACATTCAGAATTTATGGGATAAGAAATTTACCATTCTTAACGAGGAATTACATCCCTACAATTATGCTGCAATTAATGAGGATGACGGTACAACAGTTCAGTTTTCTCCAACACAACGCTCTGGTTTTTTCCAGGTAGTGTTTGGCGGTTCGCAAAAGCATTATATCCGCCTAGGCCTTTGGGGTGGCAATGGTGAAGTTAATGTAGAGGGTAAAAGGTCATTCAGTGGCGAGGAATCATTCAATGGCATGAAAGCCTATTTCTATGCTGAAACGGATGCTGATATCAGCAATACCACTTACCGCGATCCTGCTAAAAAACAAAGGCTACTGGCCGAATTTGCTAACGCTAAGACTGTAAATTTTAAGTACGGCGTATCATACATCAGCATAGAACAAGCTAAGCAAAACCTACAAAAAGAAATACCGGCCTGGGATTTTGCTAAGGTTAAAAATACAGCCTATGCAGTTTGGGATAAAAAGCTATCGCAGATAAACGTTGAGGGCGGTACGCTGGCGCAAAAACGTGTGTTTTATACGTCGTTGTACCGTTGTTATGAGCGTATGGTTGATATTAATGAATATGGACAATATTACAGCGCTTTTGATCATAAAGTACACCAGTCGGCTCAGCCATTTTTTGTCGATAACTGGATGTGGGATCAGTACATAGCTTTAGAACCATTGCATACCATACTTGACCCTAAGCAAGAGCAGCAAAAACTACAATCGTATGTAGATATGTATAAGCAGGGCGGCAATATGCCATCCTTCGCGGTAACCTTTGGCGACTGGCCCGCCATGACAGGTAATTTTACAGCGGCATGGATGAATGATGCCTGGCATAAAGGACTACGTAATTTTGATATCAAAACCGCTTATGAAGGCTTAAAGAAGAACTCGCTTGATGCCACACTGCTGCCATGGCGCAATGGCCCGCCAACCAAGCTGGATAAGTTTTATAATGAGAACGGTTATTTCCCATCCATCCCCCTGACAGAAAAAGAAACTGAGAAAGAAGTTGATACCGCCTGGGAACGCAGACAAGCCGTATCGGTAACATTAGCTACCAGTTTTAGTGATTGGAGCATTGCACAACTGGCCGAAACCACAGGTAATGGTAAGGATAAAGATCTGTTTATGAAACGTGCCGGAAACTATAAAAACGTTTTCCGTCAGGATAGGGGCATCCTTTGGCCAAAAAATGAAAAAGGCGAATGGATAGAACCCTACAACCCGAAATCATCGGGCAGGGAATATTTTACAGAGAATAACGCCTATACCTATAACTGGGATGTAAAACACGATCTGAAAGGTTTATTTGAGCTAATGGGTGGTGTTAGCAAAGCCGAAGCAAAGCTTGATCAGTTGTTCCGCGAAGATTTGGGTGCAGCCAAGTTTCAATTCTGGGCCACGCAGCCCGACGCGTCTGGCCTGGTTGGTCAGTTTGTGATGGGTAATGAGCCATCGTTTCACATCCCATACTTGTACAACTACATGGGCGCGCCATGGAAAACGCAGAAACGTATCCGTATGCTGTTAAATACATGGTATACTGATAATCTTTTCGGCCTGCCGGGCGATGAAGACGGCGGCGGTATGACAGCCTTTGTAGTTTTCTCTATGATGGGGTATTTCCCGGTTACACCCGGTGTGCCTGTTTACAATATTGGTAGCCCTGTGTTCACAAAAGTTACGCTTAACCTCCCAAATGGCAAGGTGTTTACCATTAATGCTAAAGGCAGTTCGGCCGATAATAAGTATATCCAAAGCGCTACATTAAACGGACAGTCTTTAAACAAGCCATGGTTTAATCATACAGACCTTGTGAACGGCGCGACATTAAATCTGGTTATGGGTTCAAAACCTAACAAGAGCTGGGGCGCTGCCATGCAGGATGCACCGCCGTCGTATATGAATTATACGCTGAATAATTAAAGTACCTATTTACCCGTATGAAAATAAAAATCTGCCTTGTTGTTCTTTGCTTGACGATGTCGTTTCTCGTTCAGGCGCAATCAAACGAAAACACGGGCTACCGAGACCTCTACGCCGATACCTGGGTAGCAACTGACGCCATAGGACGCACAATGCCAACTATATCTTTAACCGGCCCGGTTAAGAAAGACCACAAAAGGGTAGTAGGTATATTTTATATCACCTGGCACAGCGATAATTTGGCAAAAATGAAAAGCCCTTATTCGGCAGATGTGACCAAAGTTTTAGCCGCCGACTCGAACGCACGTAAGGATGCCAAAAATCCAGAATGGAAAGAAGGTTCATATCATTGGGGTGAGCCGGAAATGGGTTACTTTTTAAGTCGCGACGAATATGTTATCCGCAAGGATATGTCTATGCTGGCCGATGCCGGTGTAGATGTTTTGATAATGGATGTTACCAATGCCGTACGCTACTGGGACGAATGGGAAACTACCTTCACCGTAATGCAAAAAATGAAGGCCGAGGGCAATAAAGTACCTCAGTTTTGTTTCTGGGCCTTTAACGGGCCTGTGATAACCGTTGTGCAGGATCTGTATGATAAGATTTACAAAACCGAAAAATATAAAGGCCTTTGGTACTATTGGGACGGCAAACCGCTTTTGCTATATAACGGCCAGCCGCAAGCTAAGGATGCGACAGGTAATATCCAGAAAAACCCAAACCCACATTATGATGCAGACGCGGTAACTAATAAAGATAATCCTCATTACGGCAACAAAGACTTTACCAGCAAACTTTATACAGACTATACACAGGAAGTTAAAAATACCTTCACCCTACGTACCATGTGGTGGGGCTATTATAAATGGAACGGCCAGCGTTTTGCCGGCACAGAAGATAATTGGAGTTTTGGTTACGATATGGGTAACCGTAATGTTTTTAAAATGTCGCCTGATGAATTGGTATCAACCCATAATGGTACTAAAGAAGAGTTTGCAGTTACACCCGGCCAACACCCATCAAGTTTAATAGGTAAATCATGGTCGCGTGCTGCTGGCGAACCGGCTTTGGATAACCGGGATATGCCGGTAGATACCTATGTGCCATGGTTAAAAAAGACGGTAAAGAATCCCGAAGGATATGGTATATACTTCCAGGAGCGTTGGGACGAGGCTTTTAAGACAGATCCGTCGTTTTTATATATCAATGACTGGAACGAATGGACAGCAGGAAAGTATCCGCCTGAAAATGCAGCAACAGTTGATTTTATGCGCCGTAAAAACTCTTATTTCTTTGTTGATCAATACAATGCTGAATTTAACCGCGCCATACAACCCATGAAGGGAGGCTACACAGATAACTACTATATGCAGATGGCGCAAAACATCCGCAAATATAAAGGTGTGCGCCCTATACCGCAGCTTAAAGGTTTAGCTAAAATTAAAATTGATGGCGATTTCAGCGATTGGACATCACAAAAAACCGAGTACCGCGACACTAAAGGAGATGTTGCTCATCGCGACTTTCCGGGCTATGGTGGCACGCATTATAAAGATTCATCAGGTAGAAACGATATAGTAACCTGTAAAGTAGCAATTGATCAATATAATATTAACTTTTACTCACAAGCTGATCAAGCGCTTACGCCATCGTCAGGCAAAAACTGGATGATGCTATTTATTGATGCCGATAAAAATGCTAACACAGGCTGGTACGGCTATGATTATATGATCAATAAAAACGTTATTGATAGTAAAACCACCACGCTAATGCGCTATGACGCCAAAGCTCCCGGCGATCATTGGGTAGAGATTGCGCGCTTAAACTATCGTTACAAGGCCAATCAGTTAGAGGTATCGGTGCCTAAATCGTTATTGAAACTAAAGGGCAATGCTATCAGTTTTGATTTCCATTGGAACGATAACGCGAAAGATCTTATCAATCCAATATCGCTTGCCACGGGTGGCGACAGCGCACCTAACAGACGGTTTAATTATCGCTGTATCTGGAAGCTGTAGTGTAACAGCTTTGTTATTCTTAATTGAATAGGTAAGTGTGGTATGTGCTTTGTTTTAACGTTGTTGTATAAGATATTGTAAAGTAAACCACAACAACCATGAAACTAAAGCTTTTTTTAACAACATTAGCTACTGCGGGCCTCATGTCGGCCAGTGCGCAGCGTGTCACGCCCGATCTGGATTCATTAAGAGGCGGACAGTTATCTATTCAGCCTATTACGCACGCGTCATTGGTGCTAAACTACCAGGGCAAAAATGTTTACGTTGATCCGACAGGTGGTTCAAAACTTTACGAAGGCCTGCTGCCGGCAGATCTGATTTTGATAACAGACATCCACTCGGATCATATGGATCTGAAAACCATCGAAGCCATCAATACTAATGATGCAACCTTTATTGTGCCCCAGGCTGTGGCTGATAAGCTACCATCAACCATCAACAAAAAGAAAATAGTTGTTTTAGCTAACGGCAAAAGAACTACAGAAAACGGTGTACTGATTGAAGCTATACCCATGTATAACTTGCCAGAGTCTGCCACTGCAAGGCATACCAAGGGCAGGGGTAATGGCTATGTGCTTACTATGGGCGGCAAAAAAATCTATATATCCGGCGATACTGCCGATATTCCTGAAATGCGCGAACTAAAGGACATTGATATCGCATTTGTGTGTATGAACTTGCCGTACACCATGGATGTTAAAACAGCTGCTTCAGCGGTTTTGGCTTTTAAACCCAAAGAAGTTTACCCCTATCATTACCGCGGGCAAGATACCGAAGAATTTAAACGCCTTGTCAACGAAGGTAATAAAGATATAGAAGTGCGGTTGCGAAACTGGTACCTGGTTTCGGCCCAATAATTGGCTCTGTGTTAAATAGAAAGCTCCATTATGCACTGCCCCCAAAAAGTTAGACACTTATTGGGGGCATTTTTATGGCAAAAAA
>JAZKET010000143.1:0-11599 GCA_040386815.1 Bacteroidota bacterium
GGCTTAATACCACGCCATGATTTGCCATATTTAGCAATCACAATTTTTCCCTTAACGTCAATGCCCATAGCAGCCAGGGTTTCATAATCTTCTGGTAAACCATAATTTACAAATACCAATTGTCCGGTTACGTCCCCATCGGCACTCCATGCATTGTAGGTGGGTAGCTGGCCATCCTGGCTTGAGTAGGGGTCTTCGCCTAAGGCTTTTTCTTTTAATATGGCTGTATATTTTTTTGGGCCTGTCATTTCAAGCAGGCGGGTTTTAGGCGTGGGGAACAGCACCTTATATGGCTGCAATTTGGCATCAAACCCATAAGCTTTAAGCTTAGCCAATATCTTGTCGGCTACGGCTTTACCACCATGCGAGCCTATGTGATGCGGCACAGCGGCCAGGTCTTTTAGTGTTTCGCCAATGCGGGCCGGGCTGATGGATCTATCAAATGCTTGCTCTGTTTGCAGTTGTCGCGCCGAGTTTTCGGCGGTGAATCCCATGAGTGTTTTCTGCTGTGCCTGTGCGCCAAGGCTGGTGCTTGCTATAAGGCTTAATGCCAATAATTTTTTCATTATTTACTGTCGGGGCTTTAAAGGCTTTAATATAGCGATTTTAGGGCAAATAGCCAAGCAGGTGTATATAATAACTAATTCTATGCCCTTGCGGTGTTTATGAGGCAGGCATACTTTAGAGAAGGGAAAATTTCTATCCTCATTATCAATGTTATAAATTTGTTACTAAAAAAATAGTTTAAGTACTAATTAATTAGTATTATCTTAGAGTCATCATTTTTTATAAAGATATTAAGGCTTAAAAGCTGTACTGCGGCGTTAACACAAATTAACATTTGCAGGCATTAAATTTTTAGTGCCATTAAACTTTAGGTATAAAAAATGGTCGTAGTGTTAAATAAAGTTAAAAAACGTTAAATAAGCCTACCAGCCACTAATAGTCAGTGGTTTCTGTGCTTATTTAGCGTAATCATATTTTATTAATACCATTAAACCAATTTATCCTGTCACAATGCATATTACAACCTTAGTTAAAAGGCTAACTATTTGTTGCTGTCTGTTTTTGGCTGTTGCTTTACCGGCATCGTCAAAAAAGCCAGCGCCTAAAGCCGCACGCCCTTGTACCAGCACTTTTGGTTTAACAGCTACACAAAGCTCAATACTCGCTCAAATTGGTCGCTTACTAAATCTGCCTTGCAGAACAGCTGCCGCGCATGCACCTTTGATTGTCCATAACATATCGTTACAAAAACACATAAAAGCTTTTGCTTAAGCTATAAATATTAACAAAACCAAACACACTATACCTTATCACAATGCACCCTACATCTCTTAAAACATTTACACTGCTTTGTTGCCTTTGCCTGTTATGCGGCATAAAGGTTAAGGCACAAAAAATCATTCCGGTAGATTCGTCGAAAGTTGAGACGCTACGCATAGACCCATCAAACGCGGTGGGTGGCGTGGCGTCTGATTTTTTTACCGAAATAAACTATGTACCGCTTGAAACTACCGATGAAAGCTTGTTTGGAAGTATCTCTAAACTGGTGGTGACAGAGGATTACTATATTATACTAGACCATAACACCCACAGCATATTGATATTTACTAAAGCAGGTAAATTTCATGCAAAAATAAAAAGCACGCAAGGTAGTGGCAACAACTACATATGGAGTTTTTCTGTTAACAAGTGGGATAAGCATATCATTTTCACTAAAGATGGTTACAAAACCCTGTCGTATGCTGACTATGATGGCAAAGTTGTAAAATCAGTAAAATTAGGCAAAGAGAATGAAGCTAAGGATGAGCTGAATACCTCTGAATTCCATTTCATATCGCGCGATAAGTCGATATCAACCGGCTGGTACAATACCATGGATAGTACCGACAAAAATTATAAAACCTATTCAAAATCATTGATCCTGTACAGTAATGAAAGCCATAAGGTTTATGCGCAGGGTTTACCGTTTAAAAGGCAAGAAGCCGATATTTCTGACGAGATCATTTCAACCGGTTTGGGCCCGGTAACCGCATCAGGTACAGATAGTGTTTACTTTTATGCTAAAGCTTATGTAAATACCATTTATACCATAACCCCAAATACCATAAAGCAATCTTACAAGTTTATCTTCCCAATGTTTTCATCTTTACCGGCGGATTTTGTCACCAATAAAGAATACAATAAAAAACGCTTTGAGTATTTCCAGAAACATAACGATGCCATTTTTTGCATTAGCAACACTTTCAAATCAGGCGATAATCTGCTGTTTAAGGCCGGTACCTGGGGTAGCAGCAATAAAGAGGATAACCTGATCTACAATCTTAAGTCGGGTACGTTAATAGCCTACAAACATATCTCGCAGGACGAAAAATCATTTCACTTACCAATTTGCGACGATACCGGCTGGACCTTTAGCAACACCGGTTTGCTGGCCTGTAATGATGGCACTATTTATACCAGTGTATCATCATTAGGTATGTTTAAGGCCTATGAGGCTGCTGCCGAGCAAAAGCCGCAATACCCGCAGCATCTTGCCGATTACTTTAAAAAAGGAAGCCGAAAAGATAACCCGGTAATATTAACGCTGAAGCTTAAAAACGAGTTATGATAAGGGGCAAAAAGCTGTTGCTATGCCTTGCTTTTGCAATGGCTGTGGCTTGCCCTGCATTTGCACAGCGCACCGTGCAGACAGATACCTCGCACTATCAAACTTTGCGGATAGACCCGGGTAATGCGATGGGCGGCAATGCTTCAGATTTTTTTGAAGAGATAAACTATATCCCTTTAGAAACTACGCCCGAAAGTTTATATGGCAGCATAGCCCAGCTTGAAGTAGTTGATGATTATTTTATAATAAGAGATGACGGTACCCGGGCAATATTGATCTTTAAAAAATCGGGTAAGTTTCATGCTAAAATAAAAAGTGCTAGTGTGTTTAGTGTAAATCGGTGGACAAAACAAATTGTTGTCACAAACGCAGCAAGAAACGGCAATGCTTTTTATGATTTTGATGGTAAATACATCAAAACCGTCAATTATAGTAAACAACCGAAGGAGCGTTTTTTTTACTTATCGGATGTATTTTTTATAGGCCCCGACAAGATGATAATGTATAACTCGTCGCAAGGTTTTGATACTACTGATGTTATCAACTACAAGCCGTATTCGCGATCGAACTTTAAATTTATAACAACCAAAGACGATACTAAAACAGTGGATGCTGTAGGTATGCCTTACAAAAAAGAGGACGTTACACTAGAAGGTTACAGTACAGATGGAATAGGGCCCATGAGTTACTATGGAAACGATACCACGTTTTATTACTCAAAAGAGTTTGCCAGGGGTATTTATACGGTAACGCCTAACACGATAAAACTTGACTACAAGTTCATGTTTCCCCTTAATAACTCATTGCCTGCAGATTTTGCTACAAACCCGGTTTATAATTTTAAAAGATCAGAGTATCTCCAGCGTAATCGGGAAGTTATTTTTAGTGTAAACAATGTATATCGTGTTGGCAGTAATCTATTGTTTGAAGCAAGCGCGCAATCTTCTAATTTGGAAGATAACCTTATTTACAATTTAAAAACGGGGCGCCTGATTGCATTTAAGCGCATATCAACTGATGCATCATCATTTTATTTACCGCTATATATGCCCGGGCCTACAGCATATTTTGATTTTAAAGGTATAACCGCCTGCGACGGGCAAAATATCTATACTTCGGCATCATCGTTGGCTATGTTTAGGGCCTATCAGGAAAACGAGGATAAAAACATTAAATACAACGGTGTACTAACAGATTATTTTAAAAATCGTAACAAAAAAGACAACGAGGTAATAATTCAACTTAAACTAAAACCAAACCTATAAACCCTACATCAACCTAATAACACCCAACCTCAACACAATTAAACATGAACAAATACTTAAAACTTGCTTTTATGGCATTGCTTATAGCCTGTATAACAGGTACTGCATTTGCCCAAAGCCCGGCTAAAAAGGACACCATTAAGGTGGGCACCATAACCGGCATATTGCGCGACAGCGCGCATAATTATGTTATGCAGTCGTCTACATTATCATTGTATAAAGTAGAGGGTAATGAATTGGTGGCCTATCAGTTATCAAATACATTGGGTAAATACACCATTAAAGAGGCCCCGGTAGGTGTACCGCTGCGTATTATAGCCACACATATAGGCTATATGTCTAACAAAAAAGAGTTCACCATATCGCCCAAAACAAAAACCATTGATTTGGGGACGATAAACCTTACCAAGATTGATAAAACTTTAAATGAGGTAGTAATAACTGCCGATGTTGCCCCCATGCAAATGCGTGGCGATACGCTTGAGTTTAATGCAGCGGCCTTTAAGCTGGATACTACCGCCGTGGTTGAAGATTTGCTGCGTAAGCTGCCCGGCGTAACCGTTTGGGCCGACGGGGTAATAACCGTTAACGGCAGAAAAATAAACCAATTATTGGTTGAGGGTAAAAGCTTTTTTGGGGGCGATAATAAAATTGCGCTGCAAAACATCCCTAAAAACTCTGTAAAGAAAATACAGGTGTACACCAATAAAGATGATCCAGACCCGATGAACCCAAAAACGGATATGAACATTGTACTTAAAAAAGATAAGCGCGATGGATTTTTTGGCAAGTTTGGTTTAGGTTTAGGTACAACTGATAAATATGCGGCCGATGCGATGGTTACTTATTTTTCGCCAAAAACAAACTTTAGTTTGGTGGGTGCCACAAACGACGTAAACAAGCGTGCCAGCGATGTTAATACCTTAATGGGCTTTAACTCTTTTAAAGGCGAGGGTATTAACAGCGATTATCATAGCGATTTTAGGCAGCAGGGCTACAATGTTTTTCGTGGCGGAGGCTTTACCGGATCGCATGATTTTAGTAAAGAAGGCGATACACGCCAGGCTTACTACAAAACCAACATGCTAAAGGCAGAGTTTTTTGGCAGCAAAAATATTAACAACACTACATCTAACAGTATATCTGAAGAAACATTACCTACTACCGCAACCGATAAAAATATATACAAGGTTAACAGAACAAGCACCGGCGACCGTAACAGTGATAATTTTGGTATCCGCTCAAACGCCAGCTATGAAAAACGTTATCAGTATGGTTCATTAAGCGCGTCATACAATTATAATAACAACCAGGGCAATTCATCAAATAACAGTGTTACCAATGCATTTAACGAAAAGAGCGGTATCTCATCGGTAGATAATAAGCAGTCTACCAGTAGTAATTCGTCAAATAGCCTTGCAGGCAGTTTTAGGGGCAGCATACAGCGCCAGTATGATTACGGTAAGCGTAAGTACAAGTGGATAAATATGGACCTTAGCTACAATTTTAACGTAGGTGGTGGCGATAGTAAAAGCAAGGAGATAACTGATTTTAAGGCCAGCGATGCGATACAAAACCGATACATAGATCGTGTTTATGAAACTACCAACAGAAATTCAAATCATACGCTTACAACTAGTTTCAGAAGAGTTTCAGAAATGATTGCTCCGAAGTTTCGCTTATTTAGTGTAGATATTGCCAATACCATAGCCATTTATGATACGCATAGTAACAGGCAAATAAGTAACCGCGATAACAATACTAATCCTTATATGGTTAATGATACGCTGACCAATATCAGCCATTATAAAACCGTTGACGAAAAACCCAGCATTATATTTTCTAAATATTTTTACAAATCATTAGACAACAGGTATTCAAAAAACTGGAATATTGGCGCTACGGCACAGGGCCAGATGTATAGCCAGCGTAACGCAGCGTTGCAGGCTAAACAAAATTTAGACCGCACGTATTATTACTTCATACCTACCGCTAATTTAAGTTACAGCAACTACCAATACGGCGAGTTTTCTAAGTATTACTCTTTAAGATACAGCACTAACGTAGAGTTTCCGACAGTGGATCAAATTGCGCCAATTTATGACAACTCAAACATTTACGATATACCGTTGGGTAACCCTAATTTAAGGCCATCATACAATCATCAGCTAAGCTTTAGCTATAATTATTATGACGAGAAGAAGAAAAACCCAATGAACATCGATTTGAGTTTGTCGGCTAATTTAACCCAGGATAATATTATAGATAGCAGCGTTTACGATAATACGTTAGGCCGAAGAATACGCACCTATATTAACGGCTCTGGCCGTCGATCTATCAATTATTATGGTAGCATTAACAAGGCGTTCCAGTTTAAAGATCACCAGGTGCAGCTAAGCGGTAATTCAGGCTTTAATTACAACCGTTACGCCTCTGCGGTTAATGGTGTAATGTACACTGGTAACTATAGCAATATTGACCTGTCGGGCAGAATTAATTACACTTACAAGTCGACATGGACCGCCAGTTTTGAAGAAAAATTTGACGGCGGCAAAAACACGCAGATTGGCTTTAGTCAGAACACTTTCTACACATGGTCTACCCGTGCAGGTTGGGCATTCGCGTTTCCGCGCAGTATTTTCTTTAATAACCGCGTAGAGTTTAATAATACCAAATCATCGGGTGTTAAAGACAATGTGTACTACACCATTTTGAACGCCGATATTGGTTACCGTTTCCTGAAAGGTGCCGAGGCAGAGATCAAATTTTCGGCACTTGACATACTGCGCCAAAATCAATCTTTCAGGAACTACATCAGCGCCAATAGCGTAGTAAGTACCCGTACTAATGTACTGCGTCAGTACTTTATGGTAACGCTGGCCTATTATCCGCGTAAATTTGGTATGAAAAAATAGTCGCCGTAGGAATAACCAGACAAGGCCCTGCTATATAGCAGGGCCTTTTTTATTTCGTAATTTCAACACCACGCAACAATTTTAAAGGTGCGGTGTTATTGTACTTGTCTTAAAAATCGATTTGTAACATGTCATTGTTCCCGCTGCCGCAAAATGAAGCCGAACGCCTAGCCGCGCTCAAAACCTACAATATATTTGACACAGCCGAGGAGAAAGACTTTGACGATCTGGCAAGCCTTGCATCGGCTATTTGCCAGGTACCTATAACGCTTATTACTTTTATTGACGAAAAACGCCAATGGTTTAAGGCGCATCATGGTACAGACATTACCGAAAATTTGCGCGAGTATTCTTTCTGCCAGCATTTAATTGCCTCTGGCGATGATGCGCTGATAGTTGAAGATGCCACGCGGGATAAGTTTTTTGCTGATAACCCAATGGTTACCGGCCCCACAAAAATTATGTTTTACGCCGGCGTGCCCTTAATTAATGAAGATGGCTACGCGCTGGGCACACTTTGTATGGTTGACCAGCAACCGCATACCTTAACCAACTACCAGGTTGAAACGCTTAAAACCCTGGCCACGCAGGTAATTGATAAGCTGGAGCTGCGCCGTAAAGTGCAGTTGTTAGAGAAAGCCAACCAGGAGCTATTGAGCTCAAACATGCTGATACAGAAATTTGCAGCTATGGCGGCGCATGATATTAAAAATCCGTTAAGCAGTATACAGCTAACGTCGCAGGCGCTGAAGATCAGGTTAGAACAGTTAAATGAGCCGTCGTGCACCCGTTTGATAGATCTTAATATCACATCAACCAAGCATCTGTTAAAGTTGATAGACGAGATGCTGGCTTACTCGCAATCGCCATCACTATTACTGGTTAACAAACAGCAGTTTGAGTTGCACAGAGTAGTTACCCGTGTGGTTGATATGCTATCAAAACCGGTAAACATGGCCATTATATTGCCCGAAGGCAGGCATGAGCTGTTTATGTCGTCGGTTGCTTTTGAGCAGATCATGATCAACCTGATAAGTAATGCCATCCGCTATAACGATAAACCCGCCGGGCTAATAACTATAGGATTTGACGAGGATGAAGCTTACTATTATTTTGAGGTAGGCGACAATGGCGTAGGCATAGCCCCAGAGTATCATGAAAAGATTTTCGCTAATAGCTTCACCTTAAAAATAACCGACAGGTATAAGCAGCAAGGTACAGGCATTGGTTTATCAACCGTAAAAGAATTGATAAGTGCTCTTAAAGGCGACATCACTGTCAGATCAACCCCGGGCGAAGGCGCTACGTTTAGTTTCCGGATACCGAAATAGCAATGACGCTATATCAGGCATCATCATGCCAGGAAAAATCCGATATCGAAAATCCGATATCCGAAATTGCCATGCCTTTCTGTCATTAAACCTGCCTTTTTTTCCACAGGTGGGTATTTCTATTCCTGTTTTGATTAAACTATTGCATAGTGGCTGTATCAAACAGGCAGTTGATTACGTTATCAAGTAAAATTAATTCAGTTTACAGCTATTTTTTAGCGATAAATGTTGCACAAAGTTTAAAGTTTAATACATTGCGCATCATATTAATGTCTGTTTATTGCCACTCCCTCATATTGGCAGTAATATTGTTGATAAGTATAGAAAAACAAGGCGTCACCAGAATAAAAACAATTTAATATATTGTGACGTATAATTAGGAGATATATGGAAGCAAAATTTTCGCCACGGGTTAAGGATGTGATTCAATACAGCAGGGAAGAGGCACTACGCTTAGGCCATGACTATATTGGTACAGAACATCTTTTGCTTGGCCTTATCCGTGATGGTGACGGTGTAGCCATTAAACTGCTGAGAGAGTTAGCAGTTGATACCGCCAGACTGCGCCGTTCTGTTGAAGACGCTGTTAAAGGAACTATAGGAACTAATGTACATATCGGTAGCATACCGCTAACTAAACAAGCCGAAAAAGTATTGAAGATAACTTACCTTGAAGCTAAGATTTTTAAAAGCGATGTCATAGGTACAGAGCATTTGTTGCTGTCTATCCTGCGCGATGAAGATAACATCGCATCGCAAATATTGATGCAGTTTAATGTTAATTACGAAGTGTTTAAAGGCGAGGTAGAATCACACAAAAACAATGTAACCGACGAAATGCCTGGCACATCAAGCGGTGGCGATGACGACTTTAAAGAGGAAGAAGCATTTAACCAGCCAAAAAAGGTATCAGACATTAAATCAAAAACACCGGTATTAGACAACTTTGGCCGCGATTTAACTCGTGCTGCCGAGGATGGTAAACTTGACCCGATTGTAGGCCGCGAGAAAGAGATAGAGCGTGTATCGCAGATCTTATCGCGCCGCAAAAAGAATAACCCGATACTGATTGGCGAGCCGGGCGTTGGTAAGTCTGCCATTGCCGAAGGTTTGGCGCTGCGTATTGTGCAACGCAAAGTATCGCGCGTGTTGTTTAACAAACGTGTGGTTACATTGGATCTGGCATCGTTAGTTGCCGGTACAAAATATCGTGGTCAATTTGAAGAGCGTATGAAAGCCGTGATGAACGAGCTTGAAAAATCGCCGGATGTTATTTTGTTCATTGACGAGATCCACACCATTGTGGGTGCCGGTGGCGCGTCAGGATCATTAGATGCTTCAAACATGTTCAAACCTGCCTTGGCAAGGGGCGAAATACAATGCATTGGCGCTACTACTTTAGACGAGTATCGTCAGTTTATTGAAAAAGATGGCGCTTTAGATCGTCGTTTTCAGAAAGTAATGGTTGAGCCAGCTACGCCTGATGAAACTGTTGAAATTCTAAACAGAATTAAAGAAAAATACGAAGAACACCACGGTGTTACTTATACCGACGAAGCTATACAGGCCTGTGTTACTTTAACAACCCGTTACATAACCGACCGCTTTTTACCGGACAAAGCTATTGACGCGCTTGACGAATCTGGCTCACGTGTTCACTTAACCAATATCCACGTTCCGCAAGAGATTTTGGATGTTGAGAACAAGATAGAGCAGATCAAGATCGAAAAGAACAAGGTTGTACGCAGCCAGAAATACGAAGAAGCAGCTAAGCTACGCGATACGGAAAAGCATTTGTTAGAAGAACTGGAGCAAGCTAAAGCTGCCTGGGAAGCCGAAACAAAATCAAAACGTTACACCGTAACCGAAGATAATGTTGCTGAAGTGGTGTCAATGATGACCGGTATACCGGTACAGAAAGTTGGCCAGGCCGACAGCCAGAAATTGCTGCACATGTCTGAAAAGATTGGTGAGAAGATCATCGGTCAGGACGACGCGGTTAAAAAACTGGCACGTGCCATACAGCGTACCCGTGCGGGATTGAAAGATCCTAAAAAACCAATTGGTTCGTTTGTGTTCCTTGGCCCTACCGGTGTTGGTAAAACCGAGCTTGCCAAAGAGCTTGCCCGTTTTATGTTTGATACCGAAGACGCGTTGATACAAATTGACATGAGCGAGTACATGGAGAAATTCGCGGTATCTCGTTTAGTGGGCGCGCCTCCGGGCTATGTAGGTTACGAAGAAGGTGGACAGCTTACCGAGAAAGTACGCCGTAAACCATACGCGGTAGTATTGTTAGATGAGATTGAGAAAGCGCATCCTGATGTATTTAACATCCTGTTACAGGTGTTAGATGAAGGTCAGTTGACGGACTCATTGGGCCGCAAGGTTGATTTCAGAAATGCTATCATCATCATGACATCAAACATTGGCGCACGCCAGCTGAAAGATTTTGGTCAGGGTGTAGGTTTTACTACCAATGCTAAAACTAACCAGGCAGATGCTCACTCACGTGGTGTGATAGAGAACGCCCTGAAACGCGCTTTCGCTCCGGAGTTTTTGAATCGTATTGATGATGTTATTGTATTTAACTCATTAGGCGAGGAAGAGATCTTCAGAATCATCGACATTGAGTTGGCCGCTTTATTTGGCCGTGTTAACAGCCTGGGCTTTAAAATTGAGCTTACCGATGTTGCCAAGAAGTTTATTGCCGAAAAAGGTTACGATTCGCAATTTGGTGCACGTCCGTTAAAGCGTGCCATCCAGAAATATTTGGAGGACCCAATTGCTGAAGAGATACTGAAAGGCGAACTGCACGAAGGCGACACCATGGTTGTCGACTACGACAAAGAAGCTGATGAGATAAAAATAGCTCCTAAAAAGGCATCAGGCAAAAAGCCTAAGCAAGAAGAGCAAAATTAATAGCAAATGCCCCCGAGTGATTGGGGGCATTTTTGTTTAACACTAATAATTGTCATTGCTTCGTTCCTCGCAATGACACAGTTTTGGTTGCATACCAGCAAGAGTGCGCCGGATGTCATGCTGAGCCCCGTCGAAGCATGTGCGTAAAGGGCCTCTCCGCGCACCGATGGGCGCGGCTTTACTTGGGAGGCCTTAAGGCAGCGTTTTATTTATATATTTAAAATAAAAATAAACTAACATTAAACCTTTGCGTTCTACATACATCATACTGATGTATAAAAACTTACTTATGAAAAAATTCTTATCAATCGCATTTTTAGCCATCGTGGTTATGGCATTTGCAGCGTGTAAAAAAACTTACATATCTGAAACTCGTAATGAGGTGTACAATGTTGATATCCCCGCGAGCAGCTGGGTGTTAGAACCAGATGGCAAATCGTATTCTGTAAAAATTACAGCCGATGCCATTAACAAGTTTTTTAATGACAATGGTGCTACACTAGTTTACTTCTCGTTTTTTCAAGGGGTTTATGAGCAAATTCCAGAAGTTTA
>JAZKET010000143.1:11609-24686 GCA_040386815.1 Bacteroidota bacterium
CGATCTTAATTCATTTAGCTACTTCCATTCTGTTGGGCAAATAACGTTTACCGCTCAATCGTCAGTAGCTGGTCAGCCGCCTGTAAAACCTACAGACAATATCAAGGTAAAAATGGTATTGATACCGGCCGAATAAAAGAAAATCTTTAAATAGGAAAGGCTAATCCATTGGGTTAGCCTTTCTTGTTTAACGGCCCTTTTGTGAATGTATTACTAATAAAGAAATCTGCATTGTACCCTCTATCTGCACATTCGCACATCTGCCTGTCAATCCGTATCTTTGCCGCTGTGAATTGCGGAGCGCCACTTTGGGGGTAATCACTAACAAATCGCTATAATCACAAAAAAGTAATGCAGTTAACAGACACATCAGCAGGTATTTGGGAGAAAGGGTATAATAATTACGGGCCGTGGCTTAAACAAAAGTATCCGGGGCAGCGTGTTTTTAAGGTTATTGTTGATGGTAATTTTACCTGTCCAAACCGCGATGGCAGCAAGGGCTTTGGTGGTTGCACGTACTGTAATGTCGATTCATTCACGCCATCGGTAAGCCGCAACGCATCTACCATTAAACAACAGGTAATTGAGGGCATGGAGCGTGCCCGCAATGGCAATAAAGCCGATAAGTTTATCATTTACTTTCAGCCCAACACCAATACCTATGCGCCGGTGCATTACCTTAAGGCTTTGTATGACGAAGCATTGAGCTACTGCCCCGAGGATATTGTGGGCCTGTCGGTTGGCACCCGTCCTGATTGTATCGATGCCGAAAAGATCGCCCTTTTAGAAAGCTACACAGACCGTTTTGATGTTGATCTTGAAATGGGTATGGAAAGCATCTACAACGAAACGCTTGACCAGATAAATCGTGGCTGCAATCATGATGACCTATTGGCTGCACTAAAATTGTTAGAAAACAGCAAGCTTGATATCTGTGTACACACCATCTTCGGCCTTCCAGGCGAGAGCGAGGAAATGATGCTCAGGTACGCCGACGAGATCAATCGTCACCCGCAAATAAGATTTGTTAAATTTCATCACCTGCATATTGTTGAAGGCTCTGTTATGGGCGTTAAGTACAAGCGCGATCCGTTCAAGCTTTTTAGCCTTGATGAGTATGCCGAATTTTTGTGCAAGCTGTTGCCGCTGGTTCGTCCTGATGTGGTTATACAGCGCCTGTTTGGGCTAAGCGACAGAGAGCTGCTGATAGCGCCTAACTGGGGCTTAAAAAAATCAGAGATCCAATACTACATCGATCAAAAAATACTTAACAGTGGCGTGGTGCAGGGCAGCGCTTTTTCTGTATAAGCAAGTTTATGCTAATTAGTGGTTAAATATGTCCTTCCATGCGTTGTAAACGTGTACCGGTCGGCATTAATTTTGTGTATAAATGCAGAAACAACTATTTTAGGGAAACTAAATTGCTGACCTTTGACACATAAACCTGTACAAAACTACATTCCGGCCCTTACCGGTGTGCGTGCGCTGGCGGCGTACCTGGTTTTTATCTCGCACTACTATTATGTGTTTGATGATACTTTTCCTCATATTGTGCAACGTTTTCTGGGCGAGTTTCACATCGGTGTGTCTATATTCTTTGTGCTGTCAGGTTTTTTAATCACTTTTCGCTATTATAATAACTTTCATTTAACAACAGATTGGTTTAAGCAATACCTTAAAAATCGTGTGGCACGCATTTATCCAATGTATGCCATATTAACCATATGCGCTTTTATATACTATTTCGTTACTAAAGACCAAAGCATAACCAAAGGTTTTGAAAACCCAATTGCCTTGCTGGTAATGAACATAACGTTCATTCGTGGTTTCTTTTACCGTTTTTGGGATACCGGTATAGCCCAGGGCTGGAGCTTAACGGTTGAAGAGTGTTTTTACTTTTCAGCTCCGCTGATATTTCTTATCGCCAAAAAATATAACAAGTTTTATATACAGCCGGTAATAATAACCGCTTTTGCCATAGTTATGGTGCTAATATTTAGCCGCGTTGACTGGTATGGCTTTTTCAATAATTTCCCGTTTGTAATGTTGTTTACATTTTTTGGGCGATGCTTTGAATTTTTTGTGGGTGTGCAGCTTGCACGCATTGTACTAAATAGAGGCTTTGAGCGCACCAACAAAATAGTTTATACTTACCTAGGCTTTTTGCTGATTATGCTTTGCGTATTGGGTATGGCCTACCAACCTGTACCTAAAGGGTGGGCAGCAGGTGTGCAAAGCCCCGCCGGTATCATTATCAACAACTACTTTTTGTGTATAGCGGTAGCCTTGTTCTTTTACGGGATATTAACCGAAAATACCGTAATGAAAAAGGTATTGGCCCTGCCCTTTGTTGAGCTGCTGGGCAAAAGCTCATACATATTTTACCTGATACATTTAGGTTGGATGTATACCCTGATGCACCAAAGCTGGGATTGGTTAAACGAATACAGTTTTGAATTGTACGATAAATGGGGTAAAGATTGGCCATCGCTATTTGAGAATGATAAACTCAATTTATTGTATGCCTTTATTTTGCTAAACGCGATATCAATTTTGCTGTTTAAAACCATTGAAGAACCACTTAATCATTACATACGTAAATCTGATTTTTTAATAAAGAACAAAGCACGCAACCCCGAGAATAGTTCGGCCCAGATAAAGTAAATGAGCGTACAAAAAAGATTGGTAAGTTGGATATATGCTATGGCCCTGTTATTGGCCACGCAATGCGCGTGGGCGCAAGAGCATGAGGGGGGCGAAGTAACTGATGGGGGCGAAATAGAAGTATCTGCCAACGCGCTTACCAAAGACGCTATTTTTGAGGGTACAGCCAAATATGTTTTCGAAGTAAAAAATGGTACTGGTACCGCTCAGGAAGGCAAAATATCATTTGTTGTTAGAGGCCAGGATGGCCAGAAATTGCCCGGCGACTCGATACATGTAAACATTGCCCCTAAAAGTATAGCTAAGTTTAATTTTGATGTAAAAGGCGATGGGCCCGGGTTTTATAATGTAGACTTTATGATAAATGTGTCTGAGTATGACGATACACTGCATAAAGTATTTGGCGTACAGCCCGAAAAACTGGTGTCGACTCATCCCAAACCTGCAGACTTTGACGATTTTTGGGCAAAGGCCAAAAGCGATTTGGCCGATGTTGAGCCCAACTTTCAGTGCACGTTAATGCCTGCCATGAGTACGGCTACTTGTAACGTGTACCTGGTGCAAATGCAAAGCCTGGGTAATGTTACCGTGCGCGGTTGGCTTACAGAGCCGGTGGTTAAAAATCCTAACAAAAAATTTGCGGTTATATTGGGCTTGCCGGGTTACCAGGTAGACCTTGATCCTATTATGACGTTGGAGGATAAAGATGTTGCGTTTTTAACGCTAAATGTGCGTGGGCAGGGCAATAGCCGCGAATTTATAAATACACGCCGCGACGAGTTTGTCATCCACCATATTGAAGACAAAAACAAATACGTAATGCGCGGCGTTGTTATGGACTGTTTGCGGGCCATGGATTTTATACACACCCGCCCTGAGTTAAATACAGACAAGATATTTGTAAAAGGCGGTAGTATGGGCGGCTTTTTGGCTATCGCGACGGCCAGTTTAGATAAAAGAGTAAAATTATGCTCGGCACAAAGCCCGATATTTGCTGATATACGTTCGGTGGTAAAGCGGGTTGAGTTTCCTAAAAAGTATATCGACATATATTTAAAAACGCAACCAGGCTTAACACGAGAGAAAATTATGAACAACCTTGATTACTTTGACGTAAAAAACTTTGCGCCAAACGTAACCTGTAAGTTTATGATGAGCATAGGTTTATTAGACACCTACATACCGCCGGCTAATGACATGGTGGTGTTTAATAGCATGACAACCACTAAAAAGTTGCAGATATTTAGAGATTACGGTCACGAGGTGGCTCCGCAATATATTATGCTGGAAAATAACTGGATGCATGACCAGTTTGGATTGTTTTTTTAATGGCTATTTAACAGCTATAGAATGATAGATACGCTTACAAAAAAATTGAAACCGATAAAGCTGTTTTACCTGGTTGTGGTATTTGCCGGCGCGCAACTGCTGTTGGCAGGTAAGGCTCTGGCGCAAGATCATGAAGAGAAAAGCGATGGCCCGCCAGAGGGCGAAATAGAAACCGTGCTTACACCAGCCAATAAAGATGCCGTATTTACAAAAAACGCACGCTACACCTTTGAAGTAAAAAATCCAACCAACACTGTGCAAGAGGGTAAGATATCATACATCGTGATGGACGACTATGGGAAAATGTTGCATAGAGACTCTGTAGCCGTAAAAATAGCTAAGCAAAGCGCAGAGAAATTTAACTTTGAAATACCAGGCAAGGGTGTTGGGTTTTATAAAGTTAACTTTATGATCAATGTTTCTGAGTATGATGACACTACCCGCAGGGTATTTGGTATCCAACCAGAAAAAATTGTATCCAGGTTTAATAAGCCTGCCGATTTTGAGGCCTTTTGGGATAATGTGAAAACCGATTTGGCTAAAGTTAAACCGAAGTTTAAGGTTACCGCAATGCCTAAAATGGATAAAGATAACCGACACGTGTATTTGATTGAAATGCAATCGTTAGGCGACATGACCATACGTGGCTGGATGACCGTGCCCATTAATAAAAACCCTAACCGTAAATTTTCTGTATTGCTGGGTTTGCCGGGTTACCAGGTAAATCTGGACCCGTTAATGGGGGTTGATGACGATCTGGCCATTATTACCCTAAACGTACGCGGCCAGGGTAACAGCCGCGGCCCGGTTAACACCCGTCGCGATGAGTTTATATTTCACCATATCGAAAATAAAAATAAGTATGTAATGCGCGGCGTTATTGCCGACTGCCTGCGTGCTATTGACTTTATATACTCAAGGCCCGAGCTTAAGCACGATCAGATACTGGCATCGGGCGGTAGTATGGGCGGCTATTTGGCTATCGCGACAGCAAGTTTAGATAAACGGGTTAAACTATGTTCTGCCCAAAACCCTATTTTTTGCGACATACGCGCATTACCCGGCGCGGTTGACTGGCCCATGAGCAGTATCACTAAATATATTGGCACCCAACCGGGACTTACGCTAAATAAGGTATTAGATAACCTGGATTATTACGATGCTAAAAACTTTGCTTCAAACATACACTGCTCAACCATTATGGGTATAGGCTTGCTTGACCCTTTTGCCCCGCCGACAGCAGAGTATGGCGCGTTTAACAGCCTTAAAGGCGAAAAACGCATGATGATATTTAAAGACCTGGGTCACGAAATTAGCCAGGCCTACAAGAACCTTGAGGGCCGGTGGATGCGTGATACCTTTGCATTATTTTAACGATATGATATGAAACTTACAGCAATACGTTTAAGATACTTTTTTATAGCAGTTGTTTTTATGACTGCAGCCTACAATAAAAGCTATGCGGGTGGTTTCCCGGTAAGGCCGGGTAGTTTGCTGCTGTCGCCTTCTGTTAACTACTTTTTTGCCAATAAGGGTTGGGATTCGCTTCGCAGGCAATCGCCGTTTGCCAATGGCGGGCGGTTTCAGTCTATTAGTTACTCTATCTATTCAGAATATGGTATCAGCAAACGCTTTACAGCTGTAGCAATGCTGCCGTTTGTAAACAATAGTTATAAAGACAATACAGGTTACAACAGCCAAACCAGCGGTTTTACAGATCTGGAAGTAGGTTTACGTTACTACGTAGCCAATATTGACTATATCTATTATTTCACTATACAGGGTACCTTTATTACCCCAATGTACAGCAATAACGCAAACCTGGGTTACGGCCAGCAGGGTGCCGAGCTTAAGGCCGCGTTTGCGGGCAGCGGTAAAGTGTTTGGTAAAAACTATTACTTTACCGTGGAGAATGGCGTGCGCCAATATTTTGGTAGCAGTGGCCCTTTGCAAGACAGGTATACCGTAACCGTTGGTTTAACGTTAGACAGGCGTTTTAAACAGCAGCTATCGGCATCTCTTGGTGGTTTTTATTCAACCAGCAGCTTTAGCAGTGGTTATGATCCTACCCGGGTAGCAGCTAATAAGAACTTTGCCTTTAACCAGGTATCGTTAAGCTATGGTTATTCGTTTAACCGCAGGTTGGCTATGTTTGTTACGGCCGGCACATTTATAAATGGCCGCAATACCGGTAATGGCAGCAGCGGTTCGGCTTCGGTAATTATCAAGCCATTTTAATTAAAACAGAGTTTAAGTATATATCATGCGCAAATTATTCATCCTATTTCTATTTCTGCCTATTTATTGTTTAGCACAAAATGCAGAAACATTTATACAGCAGGGCAATACCAAAGCCGGGGCTAAGGATAATAAAGGCGCCATTGCCGATTTTACTAAAGCCATAGCGCTTGAACCCGGCAATGCCAAAATATACTTTTACAGGGCTAACGCTTACGCTAACCTTAGTGATTATAAAGCAGCCATCGCTGATTTCACCAAATCGATAGAAATAGACCCAACTGCCAATAACTTGTTTGCTTACTACTATCGCGGAAACGCTAATAATGGCAATGGCACTTATGCAGCGGCCGTAGCCGATTATACGAAAGCGCTAACTTTCGATCCGAAAAATGCAGAGCTTGTTCAATATCGCGCTAATGCCAAGTCAAATATGAAAGATTATGCAGGCGCTATTGAAGATTTTGGTAAAGCGATAGCGCTGGCCCCTAAAAATCCGGCGTTATACATGTATCGTGGTGTGGCCAAGGCTAACATAAATGATAACAAAGGCGCTATTGCCGATTATGACATTGCCGCCAAGCTTGACCCAGAAAATGCCGACCTGATATTTTATCGTGCCAACTCAAAGGGTAATACGGGCGATTATAAGGCTGCTATTGCCGATTACACCCGAGCCATAGGCCTTGACCGTAAAAATACCGACGCGGTTTTTTATCGTGGTAATGCATACGCTAATTTAAAAGATTACCCGGCTGCTATTACCGATTATAAAACCACCATAGCGCTCGATCCTAAAAAGCCAAACGTATATAAATATCTGGCCAACGCGCTTGCTAATAACGGCGATAATAAAGCGGCTTTGGCCTATTTTTCAGAGTTGATAAAAAGCGACCCTAAAAATGCTGCGCTTTACCAATACAGCGGTTTGGTTAAGGTAAATTTAAATGATAAAGTAGGCGCAATTGCCGACTTTGATAAGTCGATAGAATTGGACGAAAATAACTCGGACGTTTTTCAAAATCGTGGCGATGCTAAGTTTAGTATTAAACTTTATGCCGAGGCGATGGAGGATGTTGATCATGCTATTGAAATTGATGAGAACAATAGTTTTGCTTACGTAACCCGTGGCAACATACATTTAAAAATGAACGACACGGCCGCAGCCATGGCCGATCTGAATAAATCTATTGAACTAAATCAGCGTAATGATTACCCATATGCCATTCGTGGTGATATTAAAACAATCCAAAAGAAGTTTGCAGCTGCCCTTGCCGACTATAATACTGCTGTTGAGCTTAACCCGGGCAACCCCGACAACTTTTTAAAACGCGGTAACGCCCGTTTAAGAACCGGCGACCGTGCCGGTGCCCTGGCTGATTACAAAAAGGTTGGCGAAAGTAATTCAAAAGATACCAGCATGTATGTGCGCCTGGGGCAATCAATGATAAAGGGTAAGTTTTACACCGAATCGTTAGCCTTGTTTAATGGCTTAGTGACTAAAGAGCCGCAAAATGCAAACTTTTTAGTGCAACGTGGCGCCGCTAAAGAAAACTTAGGTAATGTACTTGATGCCATGGTTGATTACAACGCTGCCCTTAAAATAGATACCGGCCTGGTTGAAGCTTTTCAAAATCGCGGTAGCGGAAAAATAAAACTGAAGGATTATGAAGGCGCTTTAAAAGACCTTAATACGGCCATTAAGAAGCGCGAAAACGATGATGAGGCATACTTTATCCGCGCTAGCGTAAAGTTGGCTTTAAAGGACTATGAAGGCGCGGTAGACGACTATAACAGCACCTTATTTATCAATCTTGATAATGTAAAAGCTTTCTCGGCCCGTGCTTACGCAAAAAGCTTTATCCCCGACGCGGAACGTATGGTTGACGATTTTAACTACGCACTAATGCTTGAGCCAAAGAATGAAGACGTTTTTAACCTTTGGGGCGATGCCGAGATAAATCTTAAAAACTATAATGCTGCTTTAAAAAATTACAACCAGGCTATAGCGCTAAATCCTAAGGCGCCTACAAGCTTTTTTAAACGCGGCACGGTAAAAATATTGATGAATAACGATAAAGCCGGTGCTTGCGCCGATTTTACTGCCGCGGCTAATATGGGTTCAAGAGAGGCGAAGGAATCGTTAGCTACTTATTGTAAGTAAAGTCGGGCCTATTACCACAGTGTTATTTCGAAGAAGCTGCGTCGGGCTTGAGCAAGTGCGAATGAGAAATCTTATGCGCCAAGCTGCCTGATTAATGTCTTTAGTAGAAGATTTCTCACTCGTTTCCTCGTACCGAAATAACAACATGTATGGGGGCAAGGCGACTTAGTGGCTACCTTTATATACCCCAAATAGCTCATTGATCGCCTTCTCGCGATAGGTAAATATCTGCTGTATTTCTTTGGCTACCAATACGCCGTTGGCAATGCGCCCAATTGGTCCGTAAGGTACGGCGTAGTAAAGAATATCTTTCATGTTCACCCCGCCTTTTACCTCTTCAAAATGATGTTCGTGGTGCCATAGGGCATACGGGCCAAAGCGCTGCTCGTCTATAAAATACTCATGCTCTTTAACGTGAGTTATCTCTGTCATCCAATCCATCTTAATACCCAACAGCGGCGTTATTTTGTAGGTGATGATCATTCCCTCATATACCTTGCTCTGGGCGTCATAGGGGGATGTAACTTCAAAGCCCATGGCAGGTGGCGTTATTTTAGCCAGGTTTAAGGGCGATGTAAAAAAGTCCCAGGTTTCTGCCAACGTTAGCGGCAGCTTTTGTTCGAATTGTAGTCGGTATGTTTTCACAGGGGGTGATGGTACAAATAGTAGGCAATGTAGCTATTTTAGCCTGTCTGCTATCAGCGCGGCCATGTCATTAAACTCGCGCTCGCTATAGCCCATAGATTGATACAGTATCTTGCCATTCTCGTCCAAAATAAAGTTGCGCGGTATCATTTGCTTGGCGTACAGGCTGTATATTTTTTTGCCTTTATCAGGCAGCATGGCAAAGGTATATTTGTTTTGCAGTTGAAAAGGCGTTACTTTATCCCAGTCCTCATCGCGCCCAAAAATAAACAGGGCAAATTTAGGGTGGCTTTTATATTTATCCCAGATCTCTGCTTGTACTCTTGGCAGTTCGGTGCGGCAGGGGCCACACCAGGTAGCAAAAAAGTTTATCATTACAATTTTGCCTTTGTACTTATCAAGGCTGGTTTGCTTGCCTTTATCTATGTAAAAACTAAAGTTTGGTGCTTGGTCGCCAACTTTAACCAGCAGGTCAGGGTCGGCAGGTGCAGGGCTTTGCGTTTGAGCAAAAGTTGCAAAAGTGCCAACTAAAGAAAGTAAAATGAAAAATGATATTTTTTTCAATGCTCAAAGTTTTATGCAAGATAGCTACAACTTATAATCAATGCAACCTGTATCATCTAATTAAAAAATCAACAGCTTTTTGTCATTGCGAGGTACGAAGCAATCGCACGCGGCAAAGTAGGCTATTTGTCTCCTTGCGATTGCTTCGTACCTCGCAAGGACACTGGTTTAATATCGTGTAAATTACTGCACCATCTTATTGGCACAGCACGAGCTGGCAAATGCTTCGGGTTTGGCCTTAAATACAAAGCCCATGCCTAAAATATAGCCCATAGCCTCGTGCAGCGCCTGGTTTGATTTAAACATAGGGTTGGTGTTGATGTCGGCGTGTACCTCAAGGTGAACGTCATACAGGTCAAGCAAATCGCAAAGGCGGTAAGATATGTCTATTGATTTTTGCACCTCGGTAAGCATACGTTCCTTGATGCTCATTTTTTGCGATGATTTTTCCTGGTGAATGTACATGAAGCCTCCGCGGCCCTCACGCAGAAAAACTATAACGGTGGCAAAATCGGTGATAGCACCTTTCACCTGCGAGTCGGTGCCGATGCAAACTTTGAGCTTGTTGCCCTGCAGGGTTTCGCGCTCAATAGCTTTTTCTACTTCGTCAATTATGGGTAGTTGGATAATGTCTCCGCTAAACTTTCTCCATGTCATAAAAGTTGGGTTTTAGTAGTCCGTTCAATGCATATCTAAAGATAGCACATAAGCAACCATTAAAACCTAACTTAAATATCATTTATTTGTTAACATTTGCCTTTATATCAACAAGTTAACAAGGCGTTAACGCGGGCGTTATATTTTTTTTATCTCAACACGGCGATTGCGCACCCGGCCAGCTTCAGAGTTGTTGTCGGCAACCGGTTTTTTATCGCCGTAACCTTTAACCTCAAGGTTGTCGCCACTAACGCCCGAGTTTACCAGGTAAGCTTTTACCGCTGTAGCACGCTCAACAGATAAAGCCATATTATGCGCGTCTGTCCCTTCGGCAGATGAGTTACCATTAAGTACAAATTTTACAGACTGGTCTTTCTTCATTTCGGCAGCAGCTTTGTCCATAATAGGGTAAGACGCTGTTTTTAATATGCCCGAGTTAAACTCAAATTGTATGTTAGCAAAGTTATAGTCAGGTTTTTCAACCACTGGTGCAGGTGCCGGAGCGGGAGCAGGCGCTGGTGCCGGGGCAGGTGCCGGTTTTGGAGCCGGAGCTTCGGCAACGGGTTCTGGCGTAGCAGCTTGCGCAATCTTTTTAGCCTTACAGGCGTCAAACAAAACCACTGCCGATAGCAGGGCAGCAGAAAAATAAAGTGACTTAGCAAATTTCATAAATTGTGATTTTCTTGTGTATATGTACCGTTTAAAAACGGCAATAATACTGGCTTATTGTAAATATTACACCGTATTAGTTTTTAACATATAAACAATTGGGCGCCAAAAGCGCCCAAAATCAATCACCAATATGTAACATTAATGAAACTATGCCGTAGCGGTAAGCTTGCTCACGCTTCTGTACAAAAACTCATTATAAATGTGCCTGCGTGCAAACCTGCCCGGCGAGTCGGCGTTAACCAATTTTACATATACCGCTCTGGGTACATCAAAGTATTCGTAAGTGTTACCGTCGGTAAACTCAACTTTAAGTACCTGTTGTTTAAACTCAAAATCGGCAATGGCGGCCGTTGTTGTGGTGGTAATATAGTCGGCAAGTGTTTGCTCGCGGGTTTCCGGGGCAATGCTTACTAAGAAATGATAAGCTTCAATAATGGTTTTGCTTTTCTCTTCGGCTGCCAGTTTGCTTTCTTCGCTTTCCTGAAATTTATCAGGGTGCCAGGTTTTCATTAAACCGCGGTAAACCGATTTAAGTTCTTGTAATTCGGCAGTTTCTGTAACGCCTAAAAGCTTTCTGTAGTCAACAATCTTCTTCATTTTGTATTATTAATTTATTGTAATTGAAGCAGAAAGCACATACC
This sequence comes from Bacteroidota bacterium, assembly GCA_040386815.1. GTDB lineage: Bacteria > Bacteroidota > Bacteroidia > Sphingobacteriales > Sphingobacteriaceae > Mucilaginibacter. The sequence continues at coordinate 23,184 of JAZKET010000143.1, forward strand.
ATCGCCCAAAAAAAATAGTGGCGCAAAGGTACGGTTTCTTTTTATGCTACAGAAACTATCGTAACTAATAAACAAAGAGACGGGTTTTGTTATTAATGGATGATGAAGAATATATTATTTTTTGGCAACAGCCTTACCGCTGGCTATGGCCTGATTGATGTATCAACCCAGTCTTTCCCGGCCCTAATACAGCAAAAAATAAATGATGCCGGCCTGGATTATAAGGTAACAAACGCTGGTGTTAGTGGCGATACCACACGGGGCGGTTTGTCAAGGCTTGATTATTGGCTAAGCCAGCCGGTAGATGTGTTTATATTAGAATTGGGTATTAACGACGCTATACGCCGCGTGGCGCCCGCTACCATCAAACAAAATTTACAACTCATTATAGATAAGGTACGCAAAAAGTATCCTGACGTTAAAATAGCGCTTATGGGGATGCAATTGCCTCAGTTTATTCCCGGCAGCCCAATAGCTGAATTTAGGAATATCTTTAATACACTGGCGGCCCACAACAGCATCGTATTTGTGCCTTTCTTTTTAGAAGGAGTTGCCGGGCAAAAACACCTTAACCTTCGCGACGGCCTGCATCCATCTGCCGAAGGCTATCAAGTTATTGCTGATAAGGTTTGGCCTGTAATTAAAGCCCTGTTGTAGATTGGCCTGTAATAAAAAGTTTTTTGAACCGTAATTTATCTTCAAGTTTTATTTGTCCCAACATCCACAGCGGTAGCCAAAAATGATCATGGCCGATGGTATTGCCAGCCATGTATCGCCAAAAAATAGCTTTGTACTCCATAAGTTTATTGCCGCGCTGGTTGTACAAATTGCCATAGGCTGCCAGGCATATCTTTATAGATGTATGTCAAAAGGTTAACTACTATAAAACACGACGGGCGGTGGTAAAAGGTTGCCTTATGCCTGTAAAAAATATCATGGAAAACCTAATTCGTCGACACAAGATATATCCCCATTGGGGAATACCGTGTTTAAACATTAGTTGTGTTGTTTATGGTATTTTTTTAACTAAATTTAGAAGTGCAGGCAACCATTAGGCCCTGTATAACGTGATGCATATAGTTAAAGGAATAATAACCCTAAACAATATTTAATACCCCTGTATGGGCGAGGCAGAACTACATCAACTCATCATTGGCTGTGTTAAGCAGGACCGAAAGAGCCAGAAAATGCTGTATAAGGCATTCTACGGCTTCTCCATGTCTATCTGTTTACGTTATGCAGGCGACCGTGATGAGGCTGCTGGGGTACTGAATCAGGGTTTTTTTAAAGTTTTTACCAAGATTGATACGTATGATACCAGCAGGCCATTTAAAGCCTGGCTGGGGCGTATAATGACCAATGTTTCTATTGATTATTATCGCGCTAATTTGAAAATGGCCTATGCTGAAGATCTGGAGCAGGCCGAACACTTGCACGATACCAGCGTTGCCACCGACAATAACTTGCATTATAATGATCTGCTGGCCATGGTGCAACGCCTGC
>JAZKET010000144.1:0-11383 GCA_040386815.1 Bacteroidota bacterium
CGCCTAAGAAAACAAAGCTAAAAAAATTTGACAATTAACACAGAATCTCTCTTCGACTTCGTCGGAAAGAGGGCTTTTGGAGTTGGGTAATATATTTGTCTTGAACTTTCCAAACCATCTTTCCGCGCAGCGAAGAGAGGGTCGGCCAGCGTAGCGTCGCCGGGGTGAGTTGTCGCTGGTAATCCTCGCCACCCAGCATCTTAAAATCCTCCCCAATCCTAAAAACGGCGTAGCCTTCTTGAGTACCTTTAAAAACAATTAAACCAAGAAAAATCTTAGTCACAAAAAAAGGCGATGAGCATTAACTCATCGCCTTTTACGATTAAAAATATCTTGATTAAGCGATTAGCTTAAAGCATTAACAAATTTAGTAAGCTTCGATTTATTGTTTGAAGCTTTATTTTTGTGAATAACGTTTTTCTTAGCTAAACGGTCTAACATAGAAATCACTTTTGACAATAGAGGAGCAGCATCAGCTTTGCTGGTAGTGTTTCTCAATTTCTTGATAGCGTTTCTAGTAGTTTTAGCCTGGTAACGGTTACGTAAGCGCTTCGCAGCGTTAGCTCTGATCCTTTTTATTGATGATTTATGATTTGCCATTTTAGCTTGTTATTCTATTCTTATTTAAGGACTGCAAATATAGGGTGTTTATTTTAAATAACAAATGTGTTTTTAAAAATAATTTTGAATGAGATTTAATGATTATTAAGATTATCTGATTTTATACTTTAAATCCTGTTAATCTTAGTTAATTTTATCCATCAACAAATCATCGCCCATGAAACAAAAATTCCACTACGCTACCATCAGCGAAGCTATAGAAGAGCTAAAAAAGCAAGGATTTACCCTCGACTTTAACTTACACCAAAACCGTTTTAAAGTTGATGAGCACGAATATACTGCCGACGAATTTGAGATAGTAGACCTGTACCGCTATGAAGGCCCGTCTGATCCGGCTGATGAAGCTACTGTTTACGCCCTGGCTAATAAATCGGGCGTCAAGGGGATATTGGTTACCGGTTACGGTGCTTCTGCCGATGAAGAATCAGAAGAAACGTTGAAGCATTTGCATTATAAATATCAACAGGGCAGCAGCAATTATGGCTCTGAGGTATAGTTTACACCCGGCAGTTCCTTACAGTTTTTGTAGTCGGCATAATTTAACGAGTCTACTTTTTAGAGTCTCTTTAAGTTTGTTATCTACTACGCTCATGCTAAAAATTGAGCTTTCAAACGTACCATTTTCTAAGTACGTTTTTTGCAACCAAACTATACTTTGGGTATTGGTACAATTTCCATAAAACACCCGCGACTCAAAGAGCAAGCTATCAGTTTCATAGTCTCTTTCCTTACCGGGGTATGCACTCCTTGCTTGCATTGCCTCTTCTTCCATGGGTCCATCAGACGGGGAATGTATATAAATTGAGATATTTGCGTCACACTCGGTACAGCCCCGACCGGATAATATAAGATATGGTGCTTTGCCTCTAGCTCCTAATTGCCCGATGTACTTTAAATCATAAAGCGTGGTCTCAAACTTTTTACCGTATTTAAAATAAACCGTCCTCCCAACCACCCTCTCAAAAACCCAACTAGCGTTATCAGTAGAACTATCTTTACTAACAACTGACTGCTCATTTGAAACTTCATTCTTATCAACTTTTTTGCTATTACAAGCACAGGCAAACAATACAATGATGGTTATGAAGAGCGTGCAAGTATTTTTCATTTAATTTTCTTGTGATGTGAGTCAGATTAATCAACTAATCTCCCTAATTTACTCCTTTAAACAAAATCAATATCAATGACACTATCCGTAAGGATATTACTCGGTCTGTCGTTAATCCTGCTCTGCTCATCCTGGGGTTTTTACGCGCATTATCGCATTAACCGGTTAGCTGTTTTTATTTTGCCTAAGGCGATGTCGGGATTTTACAGGGCCAATATTGATTTTATAACTGCTCATGCTGTCAGCGCTGATAAAAAACGTTATGTAGATAGCACTGAAGCGCCACGCCATTATCTGGACGCAGATCATTACGGCAAAAAACCTTTCAGATTGATTCCCGAGCGCTGGAAAGACGCGGTCCTAAAATTCTCAGAAGATACACTAAACAAATACGGTATAGTGCCATGGTCCATTCAATCTAATTACTACTGGTTAGTTAAAGCTTTTAAAGAGCATGATACTTCGCGCATCCTTACCACATCCGCCAACCTGGCCCATTACATTGCCGATGCGCATGTGCCCCTGCATCTTATCCAAAACCACGACGGGCAGCTAACTAACCAAAACGGCACACACGCGCTGTGGGAAAGCCGCATACCTGAATTGTTTGCCAACAACTATAATTGCTATACCGGCAAAGCCCGCTACATTGAAAGCCCGATAAAAGAAGCCTTCAAAATTTGCCGCACATCTTTCAGCCAGGCCGATTCTGTATTGCGGCTGCAACGTATTCTGAATAAGTATTACTCCGACGATAAGAAATTCACCACTGAATTACGTGGCAAAAAGATGGTTAAGGTTTATTCGCCCCAATATTGTCGAGATTATCAGCGCCTGATGCGTGGCATGGTACAAAGGCGAATGCGATCAACCGTATTGGCAGTCGGCAGCTTTTGGTATTCGGCATGGGTTGATGCCGGGCAGCCGGATTTGAATAAATTGATTAAAAAGTCTTTGACCGCTGCGGAAGTGCAGAAATTAAATAAAGAGGAAGCGGTATTTAGATCCGGAAAGATTGCACCGTTTGATGTTAAGCCATAAATTGCCTCTGTGATACTCCGCGGCTTCTTCGTGTCCTCCGTGGTTATTTAAACACAGAGGACACGAAGAAAACACTGAGAGCGCAAAGTTTTTATTTCTTTTTAGCGCCTTTAAAAGCTGCTATTACCGCAGGTATAACCGATACCACAATGATACCAATACCTATTAGCGAAAAATGCTCTTTAAAGAAAGGTATGTTACCCAATAAAAAGCCAGCGAACAGGAAGATCACTATCCAGGTAACACCACCCACAACGTTATATAAAGTATAACGGCCAAAAGGCATACGCCCTACCCCGGCCACAAAAGGCGCTATGGTGCGTATAATTGGCATAAAACGGCTAAATATTACGGCCTTGCCACCATGCTTATCAAAGAAAGCTTTGGTTTGTAGGTAATAGTCTAATTTAAGTACTTTGTTTTCAGGTTTAAAAACCACTTCACCAAGCCTGCTGCCCAACCAGTAGTTTACCGTGTTGCCTAACACTGCGGCTATAATCAGCAATATGCTTAACAGGTAAATATCCATACCAGACTGTCCGCCAGCTATTAGCGCGCCTGTGGCAAATAACAGCGAGTCGCCGGGTAAAAATGGGGTTACTACAAAACCGGTTTCGGCAAAAATAATGGCGAAAAGTATCAGGTATGTCCAACCCTGGTATTGGCTGGTAATTTGTACCAGGTGCTTATCAATGTGGATAATAAAATCCAGAATTGCTTTAATAAATTCCAATGTGATATAAATTTTGAAGCAAAAATATAAATATATATGGTATTTGCGCTTAGCGGTTGCTGATAATGCCTGCACCAAATGCTACCGAATCTGCCCCGCCGGCTACGCCACGGCAAAACAGTGTGTATACTTTTCCGTCCTGTACTATTACTTCTTTAAAAGTTGATATAACGGTTGTTGAACCGGCTGGCATAATTTTAAATTCATAAGTACCCGGTGGCACTTCTTTAAATGGGGTTACAGCCCTGTAGGCCACACCGGCAAAAGCCAGGGTACCATTTGCAGTAATATCAAAAGCAGACGACTTTGGCGACGCGTTTACAAACCTTATTTTACCACGCCCCGGCGTTGGGTTATTAGCAGTATCAACCGTAAATATTGATGTAACCTTGTTAGCTGCACTGGTATCGTTACGTAAACCGGTTACAAACAAAGTATACCTAAAATTTGGCTTCAAAATATCTTTACGTACAATGAAATTACCTGTTGATATAGTTGTTTTATATGACCTGATCTGTATAGGCGTATCAATATTGGTTAAAGAGAAATATCCGGAAGGCGTTGGATAAGAAAACGAGTAGCTATTTTGCTTTTCATAACCAACCCAAAGGTTAATAGGTTGCAAATCGGGGCTAAGGTTTACCACTTGCATAGTAATGCGCGAGTTAGACGGTGTAACACCACCATCATTTTTGCCGCACGATGCTATAAAAGGCAGTACCAATAGGCCCCCAAAGCACATTGACAAAAAAACCATTACCTTATTTTTATTAGCCATGTTGTTAATATTATTACCTGGCAAGCAGCATACGCGCGCCAAAAGCATTGGTACCTATGCCTTTTAACACTCCTTTTGTAAACAGGGTATAAGTGGCATTTTTTGTTAAAGTTAAGTATCCTTTGGCAATTTGTGTGGTATCGCCGGTTTGCCTTATAGACATATAAACCCTGCCATTAACAATCGGTATAAACGGCGTCGTAGCTTTAAACGCTACGTTTTCATACTTAAAATTGTTGCCTATGCTTACTTCTAAAGTTTTTTCAATAGGCGATGCATTTACAAATCGGATATAAGTAGTATCGGCTGCCGGCAATGAATCGCGCAGCAAAAAAACCTTATCGGCCGACTGGCCCGCTACAAACAACGTGTTTTTAAAAGCCCCATTATTAAACAATTGAATATTAAACGGCGCTTCCATAAGCACATCTGGCATACCGGCCCTTTTAAATTGATAATTGGTTGTGCCGACACTTACCTGCAAGCCGGTATACTGCCCGCCCGGCAATAAGTTTGAACCCGAGTTTAAGCGTGTACCTTTTTGATAAATATTCAATGTATCCGGGCCGGCGTTAATTACCGTTATAGTAGTGCTTCTGTCAGGCGACAAAACATCATCCTCGGCTTTTGAGCACGATATGAGCAGGGTAGCTATCAGCAGAAAAAATAAAAACGAATTATTACGTACACTCATAAAATAAACGCCCTGTGAAGCTATATAACTGCTTATTCAGAAATTTGTTATCGGGCTTAATAAAAAAGTCCGGCTCTTTTATTAAGCCAGACTATAATGTTGTCAATTCAAATAAAGCTATTGCTTAGGCGTGGCTGTTAAGCATTACCGGCATTACCAGCATCAACACGTCTTCGTTATCGTCGCCGCCCTGTGGCAATAATAAACCTGCACGGTTAGGTGTTGACATTTCTAATACTACTTCTTCGCCGCTCAGGTTTTTAAGCATCTCTATCAGGAAACGGGCGTTAAAACCAATCTCCATATCTTCGCCTTCGTACTGGCAGCTTAAACGCTCATGCGCCTCGTTAGCAAAGTCAATATCTTCTGACGATATGTGCAGCTCGCTACCATTAATTTTTAAACGTACCTGGTGGGTAGTTTTATTAGCGTAGATAGCAACACGGCTCAATGACCCTAAAAATGCCAAACGATCAATGTTTAATTTATTAGGATTATTTAACGGTATAACCGCTTCATAATCAGGGTAACGCTCGTCAATTAAACGGCAAACCAGGTTAATGTTGTTAAATTTGAAGAAAGCGCTGGTGCTGTTGTATTCAACAGATACATTAGCATCATCGGCCGGTAAAGCCGATTTTAACAAGGCCAAAGCTTTTTTAGGCAAGATGAATGATGTAGTGCTTTCTGCCTTAGCATCTAACCTGCGGTAACGTACCAGCTTGTGCGCGTCGGTAGCTACAAAGGTTAAATACTGGCTTGACAGCTGGCAATAAACCCCTGTCATAGCCGGGCGCAGCTCGTCATTACTTACCGCGAAAATGGTTTTATTAATAGCTTCTGACAATACAGACGCCGGCAGGTTTACAGACGATGCATTTTCAACCGTTGGTATCTTCGGAAAATCCTCACCGTTTTCGCCGCTTAGCTTGTATTTACCGTCGCCGGCGTTTATCTCAATAGCGAAAGTTGCATCATCAACAGAAAAAGCCACCGGCTGCTCTGGTAATGATTTTAAGGTATCTAATAATATGCGCGATGGGATTGCAATCCTGCCGTTCTCTTTAGCCTCAACGGTTAAAGATGTTGTCATGCTGGTTTGTAAATCTGTAGCAGAGATGGTTAAGTTTCCATCTTTTATCTCAAACAAAAAGTTTTCCAGTATAGGCAATACGGTACTATTGCTTAGCGCACCGCTTACAGACTGTAACTGCTTAAGTAATGTTGATGTAGAAACTATGAATCTCATATATAAAATTGGTAATTATTTATTCAAAAAAAATGCCCCCTCTAAATCTCCCCCGGTTGGGGAGACTTTTTTAAAGCCCTCCCTACCGGGGAGGGTTGGGTGGGGCCAATTGGTAATTATTTATTCAAAAGTATAAAATTTAACGGGCATACTTTCGCCTGCGGATATAATGTTGAAAAATAGCAAATATTAACACTATTAACAAGGGGCCGGTGGTATTAATTACCTGCCAAAATATTTTTTCGTTGCGTATGCGCGCACGGCTCAACAAGCGCAATTTTATCTCTTTGTTACGCAGCTCAATCAGGCCGCTGTCGTCTGTTAAATAGTCGGCAATGTTAAGCAGTAGGTTTTTGTTACCAAAGGTTTGGCTGCTGTAACGGTCAAACCCCAGCGGAAATGCTTCGCCTTCGGCAGATACCTGGTTTTTAAACACGTCGCCATCGCTTATTACCACCATTTTGGTTGGCTTGCTTTGGTTGTTGATGCCTATTTGCTCGGTCATCCCCTCGGGTTGCGAGCGGTTCTTGAAATCAGACTCGAAACTGCCTTCCATTAACACAGCAGTTACCTTTGGTTCGCTTTGAAAAGCTTTCGGGTCAGGCTCTTCTTCTATAGCCTGTAACGACAATAAGTGAGGCGCCTTTAAAGCTTTATTATATGGCGACGATGCTAACAGCACAGTTTTCTTTACGTTAGGGATATCAAGCACATCAATAGTGCTTACAAACTCGCCGCGCACACCGTCAAGGTTTTTTACTATCGGATGTTTGGCCAGCGGCATAAATACCGGGTAAAACAGCCACGGCACCATCTGTATTTGTGGCTGCCCGCCAACGCTGCCCGTGCTAATAGGTATCTGCGCCGCGCTGATATCGGCAATCAGATCATAATTAATGCGGATACCGTAAATAAATAACTGATCGTCAAGATTTAATTGCTTGGGGAAAGCCAGTTGCTCACCACCATGACCACGCAAGCTGTCCAGCTCGGCGCTTACCTGGTCAATGCTCCACAATACCTTTCCGCCGCGCATCAGGTATTGGTCAAGCATAAATTTTTCAGCTTCGGTAAAAGGTTTAACGGGCTTGGCAACAATCATCAGTTTGATTTTTAACAAGCTATCAAATGGTATGCTGTTTAGTTCTACCCTGCCCAGATCAAAACCATCGGCTAATGAGCGCATGGCATCATTCAATTGCAGATCATTCAGTTCATTATGTCCGGTGGTAAAACCTATCTGCGGTTTACCGCCCTTGCTTACTTTTTGTATAGACGATGTAAAGGCGTATTCCAGGTTCTGGATAGAGTTATTTAACACTTCATCGGCAGATAAACCCATCTGGCTTTGCTGGTTCAATAATTTTACGGGGATGTCTTTTCCATTGGCAGATACCATAGCCATTGGAAAAATGGTTTTCTGCGTCATGCCGTCATCTGTTTTTACAGACAATGCAAGCGGCTCAATACCCCGGGCTTGCAGATCAGCAATGATTTGATTTTGCTGTTCGGCTGATTGCCCTTTAAGCGGGTCGACAAACTCAAATTGCAATTTACCGTGGCTGTAAGCTTGCAGATCGGCCAGCATATCGCCGGTGGCGCGTTGCAAGCGTTTCATGCCGCCGGTTAGGTCGCCGTGTAAGTAAATAGTAACTTTTACATTAGCGGGCAGGGTATTTAAAACAGAACGACTTATGGGTGATATGGTATAACGGCCCTCGGCTGTAAAATCAAACCGGGCGAAACCGACGTTGCTCACCGCAGCCAATACCACAACAATTGCCAGGCCGGCCAGCGTTTTTTTATCTGCCGTTTTTTGCTGTTGTCTTAACAACACGAATACCGTTAGCCAAATAAAAATGGCAGCCAATGTTATAAAATACCCCAGATCGCGCGTGTCTAAAACACCACGGCTGATAGATTGATAATGCTCATTGATACCCAAACGCTGTATCCCCGAGCTTTGAAGCGATAGCAGTGTGCTCAGCGAATCAAATCCGCTATAAAAAAAGAAACTAATAAATACCGATATGGTAAACGCGATGATTTGATTTTTGGTGATAGCTGATGTAAACAGACCTATAGCAGCGAAAGCCGCGCCCAGCAAAAACAAACCAATGTATGAGCCTAAAACAGCGCCCGTATCAATATTACCCTGCGGTATACCTAAGGTATAAACCGAAAAATAATAAACCAGCGTGGGCAGCAACGCAAACAGCACTATAATCACCGCGGCAAAGTACTTGCCCAGCACAATTTGCAGGTAAGTTAAAGGGCGGGTAAGCAAAAGCTCAAAGGTACCCTCTTTGCGCTCTTCGGCCAGCAACCGCATGGTTATGGCCGGTATCAAAAACATAAAAAGGTAAGGCGCGGTACTAAACAAGCTGTCTAAGCCTGCGTAGCCATATTCAAGGATAGATGAATCTGGAAAAACCCATAAAAACAGGCCCAGCACCAGTAGGAAAATGCCGATGGTAACATAGGCCACCAGCGAACTTAAATAGCTTATTATTTCTTTTTTGAGGATACTATACACCTTACAAAGCGTTAAACGCCGAAATTACGATAATATTTGCCAACCCGAAAGAACCGCTCAGGCTAAAACTTGTAACGATAGCCTATACGGGAACCAAACTGATTAAGGAAATGATTTTGATGAAAAAAAGCGGTACGGGGTTCATTTTCTAAACGAATACCTATATCAAGGTAATTATGTGGGGTAACAGCTAATGTGACACCGCCACCTACACTATAAATTAATGTATTTTTTGATTCTGCGCCTATCTTATGTGCGTTACCGGCTTCGGTTTCAAGATAAAGCAGTTGATTTATAAAGTACCGTACCCCCGCTTTTAACACAACAAATTTATAAGGAAAATCCGATGGTAGCGGACCGAAATAATCAAATATTTTAGATGAGTTTTTTTTCTGTACCATGTAAGATGGCGTTAAAGTAAGCGACCATTGAGATGAAAGCGGAATCTCAAACTTTGCAGAAACGCCGGTTGCTGAACCATAAGGACTTGCGTTAAATGGCAAGAGGGCATCAAACCCCACACCGGCGGCAAATTTATTACTTGACTGCCCGTTAGCAAATATTGCGGCACTTATAAAAAAGAATAAAAAGCTCAGGTGTTTCATAGTAAGTTTAGATTGGTATCATCAAATCTATAATAATAAACAAAAAGGCCGCGAATGTATACACGGCCTTTTTTATTAGATCAAATTTTGTTAAAATCCGTAGGCCAAACGCAGCGCTACCTGGCTAATAGTATTTGTATTTGACCAAGCCTCATAACGTACACCAAAATCAACAGCGCTTAATTTTACACCTACGCCCGGTGCGTAAGCAAACCCTACACCACCACCCTGAGTTGGTATACTGGCGCCAACTTGCCCTTCGCCATAAAAATAGTCGCAAAACAGGTATTTAAAGCCTGCTTTTAAAGGCACGTAACCTTCGCCACCGGTTTGGCTTGCTTGAAAGCCTGTTAAATTTACCTTATAGTCATTAGTATAAATCAGGTATGAATATCCGGCAGAAAGCGTAACGAAACTTTTAGCGCATACTGGCAAATCATATTTTACTGAACCACCGATAGCCATGTTGGCTTTATCGCTTATACTGCCAACAATTACGCCGGCATCAATACCTACACTTAAAATTGCTTTCTGTGTTTTTTGGGCAAAACCGGCAAAAACTGCGCCAGTCAATAAGATTAAGGTTAATACAATTGTTTTCATAATCAGGATTGGGTTTATATGGCCCAAAGCTAAAAAATAGAATGAATTTGCAACAAAAAAGCTTTTAGAAAGCGTATGAAAATCTAAAAGCTATATGATTTAGTTGCGATTTGTTATAAAGCTGGGTTTGGCGATAAAGCCATGATTCATAACGTATGCCGAAACTATAACCTTCAGTAAATTCGTAACCTATGCCCGGCGTGTATAAAAAACCGCTGCGTGCATTTTTGTTTGTGCCTATGGCGGCACCAACCTGCCCTTCGCCAAACAAGCCCTTAAACAAGTAATATCTTACACCTGCTTTTAAAGGAATGGCATGAAAAGTTTCGGGTACAATAATATCTCCGCCAACAACTTTTTCTGCGGTGACAAAAGCCGTATAACCGGCACTAAAAGCAACTGCAGCATTTGCAGAAACCGGGTACTTAAAACCCAAGGCGCCACCAAAAACAGAGCTATGTTCCCTGTACCTGTTGCTTACCTGACTACCTGCATCGGCACTGATATTAAACTGAGGGCGACTGTTTGATTGTGCCATGCCTGAAGCGACAACACCAATAATTAATAGCGCTGATAGTGAAAATTTTCTGATCATAGATTTAGGGTTTGATGGAATGAAAATAAAAAAGTTTCCTGAAAACATCAGGAAGCTTTTTATAATATCTTATTTAAGTTAGAAACGGAAGCCTATGCGGGCTGCAATTTGACTAGCTGTACTTTCAGTAGCTGCAACGCCATAAACATTTTGGGCTTTATAGGCCCAACCCTCATAACGTAAGCCTACATCTACACCACCAAAGTCATACCCAACACCCGGCGAGTAAGCAAACCCTATTTTACTGTCTTTTTTTAAACCTATTGCCGCGCCCAGTTGTGCTTCGGCGTAAAAACTTTTAGTAAAGCTGTATTTTAAACCGGCTTTAACCGGTATAGCGGTATATGACAATGGCGTGTAGAAAAATGCTTCATCACCCACTGTCATATAAATAGATTTACCTAAAAATGCCGAGTAACCTGCCGATATGGTGAACGCTGTGTTTGTTGCAATAGGGGCCTCCAGTTTTACCGAGCCACCAATAACAGCGTTGTAAGCGTTTGAGGCTTCGCCCACAGGCACTCCACCATCAATGCCTACACTAAATTTAGTGTGAGTTTGCGCAAAGCCAGAAACATAAAAGCCTGCTACAAAAGTAATTACAAGTAAATATTTTTTCATTCTAATAAGGTTAATGTTAATACCAAGTTATAAAAACAAATCAAAAAGCAAAAAAAAGGCTCCCTGAAATATCAGGGAGCCTTTTTACGAAATTTAAAATTGTAAGCTTAGAAGCTAAATGCTAAACGCGCAGCTATTTGGCCTAAAGTACCGTCAGAACTGGTGGTACCGTTAGGATTGGTTGATCTGTATGCCCAAC
>JAZKET010000145.1:0-7823 GCA_040386815.1 Bacteroidota bacterium
CACCAGGCGGCGCGCAGTCTGATACTTTAAGATTTACCTATAACTTAAAAAGAATAAAATAGCTGCTTCTATTTAAAGCGAATAGCTTTTACCGGCAATATTTTGGCTACCAGCATTGATGGTATAATAAGTACCAATAAACATATCAGCATGGTGCCAAAGTTTAGCAATAACATATCCATCCAATTAAGTTCAATAGGCACAAAGGTCATGTAATACGCCTCTGCGTCTAGTTTCAGAAAGTGAGTTTTATACTGAAACCAACTAATGCCCAAACCCACCAAATTACCAAAAAACAAACCCAGGCCAATTAAATAAGCTGCATTATACAGAAATATTTTCTGGATACTCCAGTTATTGGCGCCCATAGCTTTCAGGATACCTATCATCGCAGTACGCTCCAGTATCATGATCAACAATGCCGATATCATATTAATTACTGCCACGGCAAGCATTAACACCAACATAACCCGGGCGTTAACATCCAATAGTGGCAGCCAATCAAATATCAGCGGAAAATTCTCATAAACCGTGGTAAGTTTTAATCGGGTTGGTAAAATATCGTTAACCTGCGCGGCTGTTTCGTTAACAATATCCAGATTCTTAACTTTTATTTCGTAGCCGCCTACTTCGTTTAACGCCCACTTGTTAACTGTTCTAATAATGGCGAGGTCGCCTATTACAATTGTTTTATCAATTTCTTCAATACTTGTATCATAAATACCAACCACTTTAAACGGACGACGTTTAAGCGGATCTTGCACATAATACATTATCATTTTATCGCCCACTTTTAATTTCAGGCGATTGGCAATAATCTGCGATATAACAAGCTGTTGCTTTGATTTAGTGGTATCGGCAAAGTCAATTACTGAACCCGCAACCAGGTTTTGCTTAATAAAATCCCAATTGTAAGTAGCATCAACCCCCTTAAGTATCACACCCTCAATCTCGTTATTAGCTTTGATGATACCAGGCTTGGTAGCAAAAGGCATTACGTGCAATACTTCGGCATTTTTGCGTGCATCGGCTTCAAAGGTATCGGCGCGGGTGAATGGAGAGTTTTCATATGATGCGTTAAGATCATACTTAACTACCTTTATATCACCATCAAAGCCGCGTACTTTTTCCTTTATTTCATTCTTGAAACCACGGATTATGGCTAAGGACAAGATCATGGCACTTACACCTAATGTAATGGCAATAATGGCTATGCGCACTATCAGTTTTGAAAATGTGCGCTTTGATTTAAACGATATACGGCCAGCTATAAAGGATGCAAAATTCAAGAGCGTGGTGTTTATTTTGTAACTTAGCAAATATGCGGTTTTACCGCCTAAAATTGCTGTTAAAATTAAGCGCATTGTTATTTATGATAAGGCAAAAAATATCAACCTATATACTGACATTAATTTTAGCCGCCTGCTTCAACCTGGCTTGTGGCGAAACATCACCGGTAAAAACTACCGGCAAAAAGCGCCAGGCAACCAAGCGCATTGTACCTGGTGCAGACCAAACTTTGCTATACATAAACTACCTAAAAGGTAAAAATGTTGCTATGGTGATAAATCAAACATCAGTAATAGGCAAACGTTTGGTACCCAGCGCCGACAGTCTTTTAGCTTTAGGCTTGCCGATAAAGAAGATTTTTGGACCCGAGCATGGTTTTAGGGGCGATGCCAGTAACGGGGCATCGGTAAACGATGCTATTGATGCTAAAACAGGCCTGCCTGTGATATCATTATATGGTAACAAACATTATAAACCTACGCCAGATGATTTGAAAGGAATTAACCTGGTTGTGTTTGACATACAAGATGTTGGCGCGCGCTTTTACACCTATATATCAACCCTGCACTATGTAATGGAGGCTTGTGCCGAACAAAAAATAGAACTGCTGATATTGGATCGCCCTAACCCTAACGGCGCCATTATTGACGGACCAATATTGGACAGCACTTATAAATCATTTGTAGGCATGCACCCTATCCCCATTGCCCACGGAATGACCATTGGCGAATATGCCCAGATGATAAACGGCGAGGGCTGGCTGGCCAACAAAGTAAAGTGCAAACTTAAGATTATTAAGGTAGCCAACTATAAACATAATGATGCTTATGTATTGCCGGTAAATCCATCGCCAAATCTTAACACTAATCAGTCAATAGTATTGTACCCTAGTGTTTGCCTGTTTGAGGGCACTACGCTTAGCCTGGGCCGAGGCACCATGCTGCCTTTTGTGCAGGTTGGTCACCCCTTATTAAAAGGCAAATACAAATACAGCTTTACCCCTGTGAGTATACCGGGTATGAGCGAAAAGCCACCACAAAAAGACCAAGTGTGTTTTGGTAAAGATTTGCGCAATTACGATATTAGCGTTATAAAAAGCAAGGGGCAAATTAATTTAGCCTGGGTAATAGATCTATACATGGCTTTCCCTGATAAAGAACGTTTTTTTAACGCCTACTTTACCAAACTTGCCGGTACAGAGGTTTTAAGAAAACAAATTGAAGCCGGCAAAACCGAAGCCCAAATACGCCAAAGCTGGGCGGCGGGACTGGCTAAATTTAAGGCAACCCGCAGCAAATATTTATTATATTAATAATATCACTTACAGGTGTATTATTATTTAAACAATTATTAGCCGTTTTTACTTATAACAAACATATTTGCCAGATAAAATAACGATATTATCAGCATGAAACGTTCATAGCTAACTAACTAGCTGTTAGCCCTTGACACATTTGGTTACCTTAAAACAGAACACCTATGAGGATCGTATTTATGGGCACGCCACAATTTGCTGTGGCCTCACTTGACGAATTGATACAGGCAGGCACCGATATAGTGGGTGTAGTAACCGCGCCGGATAAACCTGCGGGCCGTGGCCAAAAGGTTACACAATCGGCTGTTAAACAATATGCCGTTGCCAATGGCCTGCGTGTATTGCAGCCTACCAACTTAAAAGATCCGGAATTTTTAAAAGAACTAAAATCGCTTAATGCCGATCTGCAGGTAATAGTAGCCTTCAGAATGCTGCCCGAAGAAGTTTGGAACATGCCTGACAAGGGTACCATCAACCTACACGCATCGTTACTACCTAACTATCGTGGCGCAGCGCCGCTTAATTGGGCCATTATTAATGGCGAAAAAGAAAGCGGTGTCACCACCTTCTTTTTAAAACATCAAATTGACACCGGCAACGTTTTATTTACCGAGAAGGTAACCCTTACCGGCCACGAAACCGCCGGCGACCTGCATGACCGCCTGATGAACAAAGGCGCGGGCCTGCTGGTAAAAACAGTTAAAGCTATTGAGAGTGGCCGTTATAATGAGCACCCGCAACATTCATTAATTGAGGGTGATGCAGAACTTAAAAACGCCCCTAAAATTTATAAAGACGACTGCAAGATTGACTGGAACCAACCGGCCATAAACGTATACAACTTCATCCGCGGATTGAGCCCTAGCCCGGCCGCATTTACCGAGCTTAACGGAAAAACCTTTAAAATTTTTGGCTCAACCCTGGTAGAAACCGAACCCGGCGTACAACCCGGCGCATTTTTAACTGATAACAAAACCTATCTAAAATTTGCCGCGAAAGATGGCTTGATAAGCGTATTGGATGTACAGTTAGAAGGTAAAAAACGTATGGAGGTTGCTGAGTTTTTGAGGGGTGTGAAATTGTAATTTACTGGAAGGAAAACACAAGGGGTTTCACCTTGAGGCACTCGAACGGTGTGCGTTGGCCTCTGCCCACATGCTTCGAGCACCTCAGCATGATACCCTTTTTTATTTTTCTACAATTTATTCAACTCATCCATAAACACCTTGCTTACTTTATTAAAGTAGCGGCGTATACCGTAGCCCATTACAGACTGTATGCCTTTGCTTGCGTTGGTTAAAAACACCTCGTCGGCTTCGTAAAGTATTTCGGGATTTATCTGGGCCTCGGTTACAGGAATGTTATTCTTTTTGGCTATGCCGATAATAACCTGGCGCATTACACCTTCAACACAACCCTCGCTTAATGCGGGCGTGTACAAATGGTTTTGATACCATATAAAAACGTTTGAGCTGCTGGCTTCGCACAAAAAACCGGCTTGGTTTAGCAGAAAAACATCGTCCAAATTATTCTGGCTTTTGTGGATACCTGCCATTACGTATATAAGCGAGTTGCAGGTTTTTATGTTAGATAGATAGTTTGACGGCTTAGGCAAATCTGTAAAAACATCAACTATCAGCCCCTTATCATTCAAAAAATATCGAGGTTCGTCAGCCGGCACAAACTCAAGGCAATAGCCAACTTTGTTTTGAGATGGGGTATATAATCCATCCGAATCACGATAAACAGTCAACCTTAAACGGCCGTGTTTAGATTTATTTCTTACAGATAGCTGCTCGGCTTTTTCTTTCAGGAAATAAGCATCCATTTGCGAATAGCCATCCATTTTCAGCGCTTTCATGCCACGCTGCAGGCGATCGGCGTGCAGGTCGGCAAATTTCAACTCGCCTTTAAGCATGCGCATACTTTCAAATAAACCATCGCCATATCTAAACGACCGGTTAGCTACCGACAGCACTTTGCTATCAGCAGGTATAATTTCACCGTTAAAGTTTATGTACAGCAGTGCCATGGGTTATTAAGCGCTAATTTCGCCATTTTGTGTTGCATTAGCGCTAATATATTTACGCCATTTTTGCAGCACGGCCTCAAAATCCTGTGGCATAGGGGCTTCAAAATGAATAGGCTTTTTTGTGCTTGGATGCACAAAACCCAGTGTTTGGGCATGCAGGGCCTGGCGCGGCATCAACTCAAAACAATTTTCTACAAACTGCTTGTACTTGCTGTAAACAGCACCTTTTAATATCTTATCGCCACCATACATGGCATCACTAAACAACGGGTGTCCAATATGTTTCATGTGCGCACGTATCTGGTGCGTACGGCCGGTCTCTAGCTGACACTCAACCAATGTTACGTAACCAAAACGCTCCAAAACTTTGTAATGGGTTACCGCCCATTTGCCTTTTTCCTCATCGTCATAAATAGACATTACCCTGCGGTCGGCAATACTGCGGCCAATATATCCGGTAACGGTGCCGTCGTGCTCAATATCGCCCCAGGCTAAAGCAATATATTTACGGGTGATAGAGTGATCAAAAAACTGCCGCGCCAGGTATGTCATAGCGCGTTCGTTCTTACTGATCAACAACAAGCCAGAAGTATCCTTATCTATACGGTGTACCAAACCCGGTCGGCCGTCATTACCGGGCAAGGTAGGCAATTGCTGAAAGTGATACACCAACGCATTTACCAGCGTACCTGTGTAATTATTATACCCGGGATGCACCACCATACCCGGCTCTTTGTTAACCACCAGCACATCATCATCTTCATAAACAATGTTAATAGGCAAATTTTCCGGGTAAACTTCGGTATCGCGTGGCGGGTGGGGTAATACAACCGATATTACGTCAAGCGGTTTAACCCTATAACTGGCTTTAATAACTTTATCGTTAACCAGTACATTGCCCGCGTCAATAGCATTTTGGATGCGGTTACGCGACGCGTTCTCAACCCTGTACATCAAAAACTTATCAATACGCAACAGCGATTGCCCTTTATCAACAACCACGCGCAGGTGTTCATATAGGTCCTGTTCTTCCTGTTCTATAATATCGGGTTCATTCATTGCGGCAAAAATAGGGCTTTTTCTATGCCAAACAGTTAATATTAAAATAATATAGCCTAAAATACATGATATTGATTATTGATAAATATGTGTTATTTTTATAACCATAAATCCTCACTTTAAAACAATATGAAAAAACTTTACTTTTTAACTACCCTTGCTGTATTGGGTTTGGCTACCATTAAAGCCAATGCCCAATCAAACGATGACGACTTTAGCCAGTTGATCAAATCAAGCCCTGGTGATGTTACCAAATTATTCACGGCTTACGGTATGCCTTTGTTTCGTGGCTTTGGTGTTGGTTTAAACAGCGGCTGGAACAATACCGCTAAAACCAAGAAATTTTTACATTTTGATCTGCGTATCAGCGCTGCTGTAGCACAGGCACCCACGTCTGACAAAACTTTCGACGTAACTAAAATTGGTTTGTCATCAAACCTTACCCCTGCTAACCCGGCTAACGTTATCGCTCCAACTTTTGCTGGCGATAAAGATGCTGCCACGCCGGTTATGCGTATCAATGATGCCAATGGCAACCAGATAAACACTTTCTCTTTACCAAAAGGTGTTATCCAATATGTGCCGGCGCCAAACATCCAAGTAACTATTGGTTTACCTAAAAACACGGATATTACCATCCGCTCAACCCCTACTGTTAAAATTAGTGACGACGCGGGTTCTGTAGGTGTATTTGGTTTTGGTATTAAACACAATATTATACAGGATTTTGCTAAAAAAGGCACTGAAAAACCTTTCGATTTAGCTGTTGCAGTTAACTACAACCGCATTAAATACACGAAAACACTTGATGTAAAACCAGATGCAGGCGCAGCACCTGCTCCTGGTACAACCGCAGCTGATTTTTCAACTCAAAAAATTGACGCTAGCTTTGGTGGCTTTAACGTACAAGCTATCATTTCTAAAAAATTATTATTCTTTACGCCGTTTGCCGCCGTAGGCTTCCAAACATCAAAAACCAATCTTGATGTAGTTGGTAACTACCCTATCCAATCTACCGTACCTGGACAAGGAAGTTTCTACACAGTTGTTAAAGATCCGGTACACATTAACGAAAATAGCTTAAACGGACTTCGTGCCGATGTTGGTTTCCAGTTAAATTTAGCTATACTGCGTATTTACGCTTCTGTTAGCCAGGGCAGTGGTTACACATCTGGTAACGCGGGTATCGGCTTAGGCTTCTAATAGCTTAATGCAAATTAACCTCGAGATATTTAGTCCCGTTCAGCAAATTAACCACACGGTTTTTGCCGAACGGGACTTATCTGTTTTTATAAAGCGCGATGACCTGATACATCCCATCATATCGGGCAATAAATGGCGTAAGCTTAAATACCTGCTAAAAAAAGCGCAGGCAGCAAACAAAACCCACCTGGTTACCTTTGGTGGAGCATACTCAAATCATTTACTGGCAACCGCCGGAGCAGGCGCAAAGTTTGGTTTTAAAACAACCGGCATTGTACGCGGCGAAGAAGTAAATAACGACACCCTGTTTATGTGCCGTCTACACGGCATGAATCTTTTTTTTGTAGATAGAGATAGCTATCGCGATAAACTAACATTGTTCAATAAGTTTTTTGGCGATGATGAACAAGCCATGTTTATTAACGAAGGTGGCGCATCGCCCGAGGCTGCGCAGGGATGCAGCGAATTGGTAGAAGAACTTACCGATACTTACGATCATATCTTTGCAGCATGCGGCACCGGCACCATGTCGGCAGGGATAATCAACGGGCTTACCGGCCAACAACTAACAACGACATTTAATGGCATACCGGTTTTTAAAAACGGCGGTTTTATCAGGGATGAGATAGATAAACTACTCACTACACCAGCCTATTACCAGCTACATACCGATTATCACTTTGGCGGCTACGGCAAAGCCAATGACGAGCTGATCAACTTCATAAAAACTTTTGTTGCTGACACGGGGATACTGATAGACCCTATCTACACAGGTAAAATGCTGTATGCAATTTATGATCTGGCTCAAAAAGGCTATTTCAAACCCGGCAGTAAAATACTTGCCATTCACAGCGGCGGCATTTGGGGGCTTTTGGGGATGAAAGATAAATTTTGATGTGTGGATAATGCAGATTTGCGGACGTG
>JAZKET010000146.1:0-14788 GCA_040386815.1 Bacteroidota bacterium
CTTAAGTTCTGAAAGCACATCCAAAGGCTTTGCAGTAAACGCCTTTGCACGCAAATACGTGCTTTACAACAACAAGTTTGGTTTTAGGGTAGGCACTTATATTGGCTACGGCAACTCTAAAATGAAAGATGTTACTACCAGTGGGTTTACTACCACCCAACAACCCGACGGTACCGACAACAGCTACTCTGCAAGCGCTAAGTTTGATCTGGTTTATTATCCAAGTAATAAAATAGGGCTGGCAGCCACCCTGGCCAATGCCAATTACACACGCGTAAAACAAAAAACCGGCGACGATAGAAACTTATCAATAGAAAACTGGGGCGTAAGCACTTTAAGCAATGGCATAACGCTGTCTGTGTTTTACGTTTTGGGGGCTAAGTAAGCCGGTTTTAACACAAGCTTTGACAACTTTAAAAGTTGTCAAAGCTAATTCTATCTTAAAATCTCGCGGCTTATTACTACTTTTTGTATCTCTGAAGTCCCCTCACCTATGGTACACAACTTAGCATCGCGATAATATTTCTCTACCGGAAAATCCTTAGTATACCCATATCCCCCAAATATCTGGATAGCTTCGGTAGCACAGCGCACAGCGGTTTCTGACGCGAAATATTTAGCCATGGCCGATTGCTTGGTTACCGGCAGATGTCGATTTTTCAAATCGGCAGCCTGCATGATCAACAGCTCGGCAGCTTCAATTTCGGTAGCCATATCGGCCAGTTTAAATGATATGCCCTGAAAGTTGGCTATAGGCTGCCCAAACTGCTTACGCTCTTTAGCATAGGCCACCGCTGCCTGAAAAGCACCTTTTGCAATACCCAATGACAGGGCCGCGATGGAGATGCGCCCCCCATCTAAAACCGTCATAGCTTGCAAAAAGCCTTGTCCTTCTTGTCCCAGTAAGTTTTCCTTAGGTACGCGGCAGTTGTCAAAGATCAGCTCGGTGGTCTCAGACGCGCGCATGCCCAGCTTATTTTCTTTTTTGCCGTGGGTAAAGCCCGGCGTACCTTTTTCTATAACGATGGCCGATATGCCGTGCGAGTCGCCCTGCTGGCCGGTGCGTACCATTACTACGGCAACGTCGCCGCTTTTGCCGTGGGTTATCCAGTTTTTTGATCCGTTAATGATGTAGTGGTCGCCGTCTAACACAGCGGTAGTAGCCATGTGTAATGCGTCAGATCCGGTGTTGGCTTCGGTTAATCCCCAGGCACCAATCCATTCGCCGCTTGCCAGTTTGGGTAACCATTTTAATTTCTGCTCGTGCGAACCCACCGCCAAAATATGGCCGGTGCAAAGCGAGTTATGTGCGGCGACAGATAAACCTATAGAGCCACAAACCTTGGCTATCTCGACAATGACACTCACATATTCGAAATAGCCGAAGCCAGAGCCACCGTATTCTTCGGGCACCAGCACACCCATCATGCCTTGTTGGCCCAGTTTTTTAAATAGATCGACAGGGAAAGTTTGCGCTTCGTCCCACTCCATTACATGCGGGCGGATATTTCTCTCGGCAAAATCATGCGCCATTTGGGCCACCATGGCCTGGTTATCATCGCCGGCAAAATTACACCCGGCATTGGTATCTTTTAATAAGGTATCCATAATTAACATCGGTTTACACTCAAATAACGATGAAAACACCACTAAAGTTTGCCTGTAACCCGCCGTAAAAAGGGACAGTTTTAGTATATGGTATAGATTGCAGGTTTAGTTGGTTTAAAGTGGGTTTGGGGGATGGAATGGGCGAAAAAAAAATTGTAGAGACGCAATATTTTGCGTCTCACACGCGCCAGGTAACAAATAGCTAGTTTAATACCTGTCCTATGGGAGACGCAAAATATTGCGTCTCTACGTTTTTGCTATTTATACGTCAACATATACTTCGTCTCTTCAAAAGCTTTTTGAAACGATATATCATCATTATAAAAATACTCCACATAGACTTCGCCTTTACCTTTTTTGTACATGAAGAATAGCTTCATCTTTCGGTATTTTCCTTCGTAAGGATATTTTACATGGATGTCTACCAGGCCCGCATCATCGGCTCCAAAACGTTTCAGGTCATCGCCTTTAAACATGGCTACTTTGTTGGTATCAAGAATGCCATATTCGGGTCCGAAGCTTTTATTGGGCCTTGCTACCGTATCTAACAAACCATTGATATGGCGCTGGTGGTTGTCTTCATTATAAATCCAGCTACCTACAGATTTGAATTTGTCGGTGTCTGTTGAATAAAAAATCACAGCAATAGCCACACGTTTATCCTTTGATAAAAACTTATGATCCACCGTAGACATCATAGCGCCGTATCCACTGTGAGGCACATACATTTTACCAATACTGTCAGTTTCTGTAAAGCTTTGCGGCTTGGTATAGTTTAAACCCATGGCATAGATATGATAGTTTAGCTGAAAGTTTTTAGAAAGCGGGCGTACATACTCGTTTTTTGCTTTTCCTCTTACAACATTGCTGGTAACATGCGCCAACTGCAAATACCAGTCGGACGACATCTCAACGCCATCCTGATCTAATGATAAAAACTTTTCGTTGGCCGGGCGCTCGGCAGCAGTTGGTGCGGCTTTATACATGGCAGTGCCTTCGTCAACCTCATCAAACATGGCTATGTATACCATGTTAACGCCCACATCAATTACATTAAAGGATTGTCGCCAGTAAAACTCGCCATAATCGCGCGGTATTTGATTAAACGGCGCTTTGCCACGACGTAAATTATACCATGAAAAGCCGGGAAAGATAACCGGCATGTAATCAATTTTACGTGCATCGGTATAGGCTTTATCAGGTATGAGCGCGCGTTTTTTAAAATTCTCTGTAGTGCGCCAGTCATGGTACCGGCCTACTGCCCACGGGCTTATCACATCCATTTTATTGTAAACGGCTTTCCAGGCATCGCTGTGGGTTTGCCAGGTATCGTTAATGCCGCCCATAACGGTGGCCTGGTATTTTTTAGGCGCGTTGGTATGGAACCAGTCAAGCAGCGAATCGCTTTGAGCTACGGTAGCAAATTGGTTATGGTCGAAACCCATACCCCAAATGGCCAGCAGCGGCTTGCCTTTGTGGCTAAGGTATGAGCTGCCTTTAGTAACTTTTAATGAGTCGACCAGGTATGCCCAGTCCTTCATGATATCCTGTTTCCAGGTAGGCCCGGCGCCAGAGATATCGTACATGATGCAATATACCCGCTTGTACTTTTCGCTGGCCTGTTTCACGTTGCGCACCACCTGGTTAAAGTGTTTGGCACCGCCCCTGCCCTTAATATCAGTAACAAAACGCTGCTGAAACACGCCATCCAGCTCATGCTCCATCATCCATTTAAAATGCACATCAACCGCCCCATATTTATAAGCCGAATACAATTTTGCCGGCGAACCATCGGGATATTTCATATTGGTGACTTCCAGTACATCGGCTGGATATTCTCGCATATCGGGCCATAGGTCAAAGTTGGCGTTCTTTGCCTCGGGCTGACGGCCACCAAACCAGTGCCGCCAAACGTTGTTGTTCGATCCGTCGTTAGGTGTAGCGTGCCAGCCCTGGTAGCCAAACATCACCTTTTTGTTTAATGTGTTATTAGTAGGCACATACTTTTGTGCCACGCTGTTTAGGGCGGTTAACACAAGCAAACAAAGGGTGGTAATGCTTTTCATGATGAGGGATTTTTCTTTAATATTCGGCTAATATTATTATGTTGTCGCTGATAGGGGCTATACGTGCCCTGCCATTTAAAAAGCCCAAACCTACCACAAATGAGAAACCGCATACCACGCCGCCCAGCTCCTTTATCAGCTCGCTGGCCGCGCATACGGTGCCGCCGGTAGCCAGCAGATCGTCATGCAATAATATGTGGGCGCCAGGGGTAAAGGCATCGGTATGCATTTCAATGGTTGCAGTGCCATACTCTAACTCGTATTTTTTTTGTTTGCAGGTATAGGGTAGCTTACCTGCTTTGCGTACGGGCACAAAGGGCACGCCTAATTTAGTGGCCAGTGTCAACCCGAATAAAAAGCCGCGACTTTCTATACCGGCAACGGCGTCAATGCGTACGCCTTCTAGTTTTTCTATAAATGCGTCTATAATATCCTCGCACAGGGCGGGGTCTTTTAAAATGGTGGTAATATCTTTAAATATAATACCCGGTTTCGGGAAATCCGGGATATCGCGTACGGCAGATTTTATTTGCTTATCTATCATTTGAAATTGATGTAAGGCTCAATTTTACGCAAAATTATATCATCAAGTATAGCTATATTTTGCATATCGGTTATTGCGTTATAATGGCCATGTTGTAAACGATATTGTATAATGGCATTGCTTTGTTTATAAGTGAGATACGGAAAGCGCCGCAATTCCATAAAATCAACCTCATTAATTTTTATTTGGCTGATGCGTTTAGCATTTACGGTTACCTGCCCGGCTATGCCCGCGTACTTTTCGTCGTCAATACCGTAAACCTCTTTTAGCTGCTCTTTATTTAAAAAGCCGCCCAGGCGTTTGCGATATTCCACAATGCGCTGCGCGAAAGCCGGGCCTATACCATGGATGCGGGTGAGCGCGGCGGAATCGGCGGTGTTTATCTCTATGGTTTGGCCGGCGGCAAGTTTATTGGATGTGTATGCTGTTGAACCAGCGTTAAATTTGGCGGGATACGTTTTGACAGCGCCGGCATCTGTATTACCCATAGCTTTTGTCAGCAGGGCAACATCATTCTCAAAATCTTTAAAATTGGCTGCTTTGGGCGGATTGTAATATTGGTAGATATATGGGGCTGCCAGTATTAACAATATCAGCAACAGAAACACTACCAGCCCGTTCCATTGGCTTTTTGTGACAGACAGGTAATTTTTAAGGTGCGACTTCATTGGTTTAGCAAAATCTGCCATTAAAGTAATAAATTTAGAACATATTTGCCGCCTATTACGGTGCAACCCAAATGAAGATCATAACTACCGAAGAATTTGCCAAAGCAACCAAGTTAGACAGGTTGAAACTACCCGGACTTGCATCTTTCCTGATGGAACTGATGAAGATAAACCAGGTGAACGACTTATTCGCCCAGGCCCAACCCAAACAAGGTATTGAATTTATTGACGCCATTTTAAAAGGCTGCGGTGTCGAGGTTGAATTTGATGAGCAGGAATTAAAAAACATCCCGGCTACCGGCCCTTTCATCGCGATAGCAAACCACCCTTATGGCGGTATCGAAGGTCTGGTGTTTTTAAAGATGCTGTTAATGGCAAGGCCCGATGCCAAACTGATGGCTAATTTCATCCTGAAAAAGATCCCTAACCTAAGCGACTACTTTATTGCGGTAAATCCTTTTGAAAATATTGACCATTCATCCAGTATCAGCGGCTTAAAAAACACGTTGCAATTACTAGCCGATGGCACTCCGATTGGCATCTTCCCGGCTGGCGAGGTATCAACCTTTAAACTGGATAAACAGGAAGTTACCGATAGGTTGTGGCACCCAGTTGTAGGTAAGATCATCGCGAAAGCAAAAGTGCCTGTTGTCCCAGTTTATTTTCATGGCAATAATGGTTTACTGTTTAACCTGCTAAGCATGATACACCCTGCTTTGCGTACGGCCAAACTACCGTCTGAGCTATTCAACAAGCAGGGTCAAACCATCCGTTTGCGCATAGGCAAGCCTATTAAGGTTCAGGACATCCCTAACAATAACAACACCGGCAAGCTGCTTAACTACCTTAGGGCACGCACCTACGCTTTAGGCTCGGGACTGGAAGAAGAGAAAAAGATCTTCGACCCACGCAACCTGTTCAAAATAAAAAAAAAGCAACAGGAGATAGTTAAGGCCATTAACCCCGATGCATTAGAGAAAGAAGTTGACAGCCTGCGCGAAAACTATATTGTTTGGACGGAGAAGAATTACGAAGTCTACATTGTACCCACCTCGGCCATCCCTTGCATGATACGCGAGATAGGCCGCCTGCGAGAGGTTACTTTTCGCGAAATTGGCGAGGGTACCAACAAAGCTACCGACCTGGACGAATATGATATCTACTATCATCACCTGTTTATTTGGGACAAAGAAGCCACAATGCTGGTGGGCGCCTACCGTATTGGCTTGGGCGATGAGATATTTTACAGTCTGGGCAAAAACGGTTTTTACATTGCCGAACTATTTAAAATAAAAGAGCAATTTACCCCAATCCTACGCAAAAGCCTTGAGCTTGGCCGCTCATGGATACGCAAAGAATACCAGGGAAAAGCGCTGCCGCTGTTTTTGTTGTGGAAAGGGATTTTGAAATACCTGTTAGAGAATCCACGTTATCAGTACCTGTTGGGACCGGTGAGTATTAGTAATTCGTTTTCGACGTTCTCAAAATCTTTGATCGTCGACTACATTAACCGCAACCATTTTGACCATGAACTGGCGCAATTTGTTAAACCGCGCAAAAGGTTTAAGGTTGATTTTTCGAGTATCGACGCTGATATTTTAATGGAAGGTCAGGATAGTTTCAAGAGTCTTGATCAGTTGATATCGCAGGTTGAAACGCAGCATATCAAAGTACCGGTTTTGCTGCGCCAATATCTTGGGCTTAATGCCAAGATCATCAGCTTTAATATCGACCCCAAGTTTTCTGACGCGCTGGATGGTTTCCTGGTGCTTGATCTGGAGAATATCCCGCAGGATACTTTGGATATGTTAGGGAAGAATTTGTAGGGGTTGCTGCTTACATATTTGTCGCTGGGCAAGGCCTTCACGCGCGTGTTGTAGTATGATTGTCGCTCGTTGAGGCCCTTTACGCACGTGGCTTGCCCCGGCTCAATCGCCGCCGGTTGGCTTCTTCTTTTGTCTTGATACAAAAGAAGCAAAAAATCAAGTCAGAAAAGATGCTTCTTTGCGCTCTGGGCCTTCGCCCTGCAGTACAGGCAAAACCTGGGGCCAGGTAATTTTACCGCCGTTTGTCGCGCAAAGGCCCTCGCTTCAGGTAAAATTACTAATGCCCCTGCAGCCGCACAGGCCCACATTGTTTTGCCTTCCCTCACCCGAAGCTTATTTTCTGACGCCCCGGGAAAAATATCCTACAATCTTTAAAAATCTTTAAACTGCGTAGCCCTTTTGAACGCCAATAAAAAAACAATCAACTGTGAAAAATCAAATGAATCATAGTTCAGACAAAAGCAATGGCTTGCGGCAACAAGTATGTTCCCCGATTTTGTCAGACGAGTAGCTCCTGGGCGAAAGACGATAAAACTGCTGGCCTGTGCGTAATGGCAGGGGGCATTCACTTCATTTGCTGAAGCGTTGGGCTGGTGCGAGCGTAGCAGGGCAAAGGAAGTGCGGCCCCGTGGTTTTATCGGATTTGCAGGGCAAAGGCCCTGTGCGGCAGAAGGAGCATTTCGTCTGACTTGATCTTTTGGTTACTTTTGGATCAAGCCAAAAGTAACAGCCTTTCCGCGGCAATTGAGCGGAGGCAAGCCTTGTGCGTGAAGGGCCTATAGAAGCGAAGGGTACTACATGCAACCCCGCGTTAGGGATGGCAATGGATACCGGCCTGCGCTTAAGGCCTGAAGGCGTATGAATGGACAGCCCGACCGAAGGGAACGCCCTAATATTTCACCCCAAACTTTTTCATTACCAAACTCAACAACCACAACGGCGCGGTAAGGATGAATTTAAATTCGTCGGTAAAAGTTGGCTTTTTGCCTTCAATGCGGTAACCTACAAATTGGATAACATTGGCCGTTACAAATAGGAAAATGCAGACTTGAGGCAGCAGGTAACCCTTATCAACCGCTTGTAATTGCGTAATGCCAAAGGTGATGGCAAAAACAAAGAGCAGCATAATGTACGACATCAACGGCGACAACCGCATGTAATAATAGATGCTAAACGCGATAACAAACGACGCCCAATTTAAATAGCCATTATAAACCCCTAAAAACTTCAGTTGCGGAAAAGGCAGCGACCAGATAAAACCCAGTACGCTAAACATAATAACCGGGATGCAGATATAATTAAAAATGCGGTTAACCGGCTTTTGATGAAAAATGTCGTACTGATTGATGACCACATCAATAGGGCGAAGTTCTGCTTTGGGTTGGGGTGTGGGTTTTTGCTTTTTCATGGGATGTATACCCAACCGTCATGCCGAACTCGTTTCGGCATCCCACAGGACAGGTATCTGCTACTTGGCGCGTGGGATGCTGAAACAAGTTCAGCATGACGTTCTGGTTTATTTACTTAGCAAACGCTACCGAGCGTGTTTCGCGGATAACGGTTACTTTGATCTGGCCCGGGTAGGTCATTTCTGTTTGTATACGGTTTGATATGTCGGCAGCCAATACTTCTGATTGCGCGTCGCTGATCTTTTCGCTCTCAACAACCACACGCAGCTCGCGGCCGGCCTGTATAGCGAAAGTTTTTTCGACACCAGGGTATGACATGGCCAGTTCTTCCAGTTCTTTCAAACGTTTGATATAGCTTTCAACCACCTCGCGGCGTGCACCCGGACGAGCACCAGATATAGCATCGCAAACCTGGATGATCGGCGACAACATCGAAGTCATCTCTACCTCGTCGTGGTGAGCGCCAATGGCGTTGCAAACCTCAGGGTGTTCTTTATATTTTTCGGCCAGTTGCATACCTAAAATTGCGTGTGGCAATTCAGGGTTATCATCTGGTACTTTACCAATATCATGTAGCAGGCCTGCACGCTTAGCCAACTTAACGTTTAAGCCAAGTTCGGCAGCCATGGTGGCGCAGAAGTTAGCTACCTCGCGCGAGTGCTGTAGCAGGTTCTGTCCGTAAGACGAACGGTAACGCATACGGCCAACCATACGGATAAGTTCGGGGTGCAAACCGGTGATACCTAAATCGATCACGGTACGCTCGCCTATCTCAACAATCTCCTCCTCTATCTGCTTTTTAGTTTTAGCAACCACCTCTTCAATACGTGCCGGGTGGATACGTCCGTCAGTTACCAAACGGTGCATAGCCAAACGGGCAATCTCGCGACGAACCGGGTCGAAGCCCGAAAGGATGATAGCCTCAGGAGTATCATCCACAATGATCTCGATACCTGTAGCTGCTTCCAGCGCGCGGATGTTACGACCCTCGCGACCAATGATACGGCCTTTGATCTCGTCGTTTTCGATGTTGAAAATAGATACCGTGTTTTCTATAGCAGCCTCTGTAGCGGTACGCTGGATAGTTTGGATAACGATTTTTTTAGCTTCTTTAGTAGCGGTTAGTTTAGCTTCGTCAACAATGTCTTTGATCTGCGCCATGGCTTGCGAGCGGGCATCTTCGCGCAGGTTATCAACCAATTGGTTCTTAGCATCCTCGGCAGATAGACCAGCAATAGCTTCTAACTGGCTGACGTGTTGGTTTTTCAGGGCCTCAACCTCTTCTTGTTTTTTAACAAGGATCTCTGTTTGGCGTTCTAAATTTTGTTTCGTTTTGTCCAACTCGCCTTCTTTACGGGTAAGGTTATCCAATTTAGAGTTAAACGATTGTTCTTTTTGTTTAACACCGTTTTCGCGCTGGGCAACCTCGTTATTACGGTTATTTACTTCCTGCTCGTGCTCGGCTTTCATTTGCAAAAAGCGTTCTTTAGCTTCAAGCAACTTGTTTTTTCTTAATATCTCGGCGTCATTTTCAGCGTCCTTTAATATCTTTTTAACTTTATTTTGAGCGTTTGCTTCCTGGTCTTTAAAGAGCTTACGCAACAGGAAACGTCCTGCAACGAAGCCGGTGGGGATGCCTGCCAGCAACCCTATTATTATCAATAATATAGTATTCATTTATGTATGTAGGTTTATAATTTGGTTTAAAAACAAAAAACCGCGACTAATCTTTATGTGTCATGTATTTTAAAAACTTCAGTACAGATATTTTAGAATCATGGGTTACCGCTAAACGTGTTTACGAGTAACGCATGCCTCCTTGATCCGTAGATATTGAAGTGTTAAGTTTTTAATAGTGAAACATAAAATTCAACCGCGGTTAAATCTTAATTGGCTCTTGCAATTATGTAAAGAACGTTTATTTACGACTTTGAAAAAAATTCGTTCAGCATGTTATCTAACTGATAAACTTTGTCGGCCACGTCAGTATCCTCTACCGTGACTTTTTTTTCTGCTTTTAATGATGATGTTGCGTAGTGCAACACACTCATTGCCAGCAGATCCTGCTTATCTCTAACCGCATAATTTTCCTGATACTCTTTTATGCGGTCGTTTATTAACTTGGCTGCCCTGCGTATTATTTCTTCCTCTTCCATGTTTACCTTTAAGGGGTAAACTCTGTCGGCAATATTTATTTTTATTGAGATTTCTCCCATCTGAGCTTGTTCACTTTCTGTGTTACTGTTTCAGCACCACAATGCACTTATCTATTTCCTGCACAAATTCGCTAATTTTTTGCTTAATGTCAATACTTTTTTCATTTGTATCAGAAAACAATTTAGCAAACTTCACCGCTTTAACCTTTTCTTCAAGCTCTTTTACCTTAGTTTGGCTGGCATCAAGGGCGGTATTAAGGGTGTCATTTTCCAGTTTCAACAAGTCGTTCTCTTCCAATAAAGCACTACAAAGCTCAATAAGCCTTTGTGTTTTATCTATAACGTTATCTAACTGATTTGCCGTGGCCATTATTTTAAAGATTAAAGATTGAAGATTAAAGATTAGTTGTTTTGCGTGTCATTAAACTTTTGTTGCGGCCTTATTCTTTAAATAAGTAATGTACCCATTTAACATTTTTAAACACTCTTCGTAATCATCTTTAAATTTATTAAAAGTCTCATCAGAAATGTATTTTTCATCTAACGCTATAATCAAATGATCCATTGTTTCTATTAACGACCCTCTTGCGGTCACTAAAAATCGCGAAGAATCAATGTAGTGAAATCTTCCATGACCCTCCGCTATATTATTTCCGATTGATCTAGACGAGCGAATGATTTGGTCGCTAAGCCTAAATTTTTCTTCGGTCGGAAAAGACTTGACTAATACTGAAATGTCGTTTCTAAAGACTCTCGCCTTTTTCCAAACTTCCATATCAGTAAATGCCTTCATGCTAATACTAATCTTTAATCTTTAGTAACTAATCTTTATTTACGTATCTCCGCTCCCGCTTCTTTCTGCAAATTATAAATTAATTTCTGCATAATGCCGTCGATGGTTTTATCGGTCAACGTTTTTTCAGCATCCTGGATGATAAAGCTTAACGCGTATGATTTTTTACCGGCAGGCAATTTATCCCCCTGGTAAACGTCAAATACGTTAACTTCTTTCAGCAACTTACGCTCGGTGCGCTGAGCTATTTGTTTCAATTGACCGAAAGTTACCGTATTATCAATCAGCATCGACAAATCGCGGCGTACAGCCGGGAACTTTGAGATCTCCTGGTAAACGATCTTGTTTTTCTTAACGATCTGCATCACCTGATCGAAACTAAAATCGGCCCAGAAAACTTCTTTATCAACGTCGGTCTTTT
Source organism: Bacteroidota bacterium (assembly GCA_040386815.1). Classification (GTDB taxonomy): domain Bacteria; phylum Bacteroidota; class Bacteroidia; order Sphingobacteriales; family Sphingobacteriaceae; genus Mucilaginibacter. Next base: position 11,492 of record JAZKET010000146.1, read on the forward strand.
TCAGCGCGTCTTTAGCTACCGATCCTAGCTTAACCAGTGTTTTACCGTTTTTGATATAGTTTAAGCCGTAAGCCATTTTGCTGCAGGTAGCATCCTCAACCGTTACATCATTGATGTTTAGTTTTTGCAGGATACCGTCGACAATAGCTTTCAGGTTATAAAAAGTAGCGGCAGTAGCTTTTTGGTTCCATTGCGCCGATGACGTAGCGCCACTTAAAAATATGGCGAAACGTTGCGCCTCGTTATATTTATCTTCTTTGATGCTGTAAACTTTACCGAATTCGTAAAATTTCACATCAGCATTTTGGCGATTTTGATTGTAGGCGATAGCTTCCAGACCAGAGTACAGCATCGTTTGACGCATTACATCCAGATCAGAGCTCAACGGGTTCAATATCTTCACTGCCGATTCCAGGTCGCTTGAGTAAGCCGATTTGGTTAATGAGTTTGACATGATCTCGTTAAAGCCATTGGCGGTTAACAGGTCACTCAGCATATTCTGCACCGTATCTTTCTCGGGCTTAGGCGACGCGCTAAGCGAAGCACGTACCTGCGTTGGGATATAGATGTTGTTATAACCGTAAATACGCAGAATCTCTTCTATCACGTCCACATCGCGGGTTACATCCACACGGTAAGGCGGCACCTGAAGGATCAAACCTTCGGCAGTTTCGCTAACAATGGTGATATCTAAAGCCGTAATGATAGCCTTGATCTCTTCTTCAGGGATAACCTGGCCTATCAGGCGGTGCACGTTCGCAAACTTTAAGTCGACGTCAAATGGCGCGACAGGATTTGGATATAGGTCGATAATATCCGACGAGATTTGCCCGCCGGCAATTTCTTTGATCAATAAGGCGGCACGCTTCAAGGCAAACACCACCATATCCGGGTCTGTACCACGCTCAAAACGGAAAGACGCGTCAGTTTTTAAACCGTGTCTCTTTGCAGTTTTACGTACAGATACGGCATTAAAATAAGCGCTCTCTAAAAATATACTGGTTGTAGTAGCTTTAACGCCCGACTCGGCACCACCAAATACTCCGGCGATACACATTGGCGCATCAGCGTTACAGATCATCAAATCATCGGCAGATAGCTTGCGGTCAGCATCATCCAAAGTTTTGAAAGCCGTGCCTTCGGCAACATTTTTCACAATTACCTTGTTGCCTTTAATAGCGTCGGCATCAAAAGCGTGCAGGGGCTGGCCCAGATCATGCAGCACATAATTGGTAGCATCAACCACGTTGTTAATGGCACGCACGCCAATAACCGCCAAACGCTCCTTTAACCATTGCGGCGATTCTTTAACTTCGATACCCGAGATAGTCAAACCGGCATAACGTGGTGCGGCAGCCTCATTCTCAACCACTACCTCTATCTTACGATCATTATTATCAACCTTAAATGCCGAAACATCAGGCTTAGTAACACCAATTTTAAGGAAAGCGGCAATATCACGGGCAGTACCCAGGTGCGATACCGCATCAGCACGGTTTGGCGTTAAGCCAATCTCGTACATGTAGTCGTCGTTTACATTAAAATATTCTTTTGCAAGTGTGCCTACCTGAGCATCTTCGTCCAACACCATAATACCTTCATGGCTTGTACCTAAACCAATCTCGTCTTCAGCGCAGATCATCCCAAGCGATACCTCGCCACGGATCTTCGATTCTTTGATCAGGAATGGCTCGCCGGTTGTTGGATGCACGGTGGTGCCTACAGTAGCTACCACTACCTTTTGCCCTGCCGCAACATTAGCAGCGCCGCAAACTATTTGTAAGTCAGTATCGCCGCCTACGTCAACTTTGGTCACTTTAAGGCGGTCGGCATTAGGATGCTGGGCGGTTTCTTTAACGTAACCAATTACCAAACCCTCTAAACCGCCGGGTACGGCCTGCACTTTCTCCACACTCTCTACCTCTAAACCAGTACCGGTTAATATTTTCGAGATCTCTTCGGGAGATTTATCTGTATTAATAAATTCTTTGAGCCAATTATAGGATATCTTCATTACAACGAAACGATAATCGGCAAAGATACAATTTAAGGTTAAAGGCCGAAAGGTAAAAGATTTTGTATTACCTTTTACCTTTCGCCTTTTAGCTTTTACCTTACAAAATTAGTCTTCGTCCAAATCGTCGCCGTCACTTTCCAAATCAAGCGTGTATGATGGTTCTGAAGCTTCGTAAGCAGTGTCCAAAGCATCGGTGTCTGCAGTTTCTTCGCCGCTTTCATATTCGGCTTCGCTGTCAAAACCGTTTGAGTGAATGTCCTGCTGGCTAAATTGTTCAACTTCTTCAGGTACAGAATCGTCTATTGGTAGTCTATCGTCTGGTGTTATCATAATAGTAGGTTTTATGATAGAACGATGGGACTACAGGATGGTTTTTATTAATTGAAAAGATTAGCTACATAATACCCTGATCGGCGAAGCTGTAAAAGCCATCATTAGTGACGATCAAATGGTCAAGCACCTTGATATCCAACAATTTTCCCGCGTTGGTTATCTTTTTGGTGAGGTCAATATCCAGTTGGCTAGGCTTTAAATTACCCGATGGATGATTATGCGCCATCACTATCGACACCGCATTTTGTTGCAGCGCTATACCGAAGATGATCTTTGGGTCGGCCACGGTGCCGGTGAGGCCACCTTTGCTAATGAGTTCCTTAGAAGTAACTTTACCGGCCTGGTTAAGTAGCAGTATCCAAAACTCTTCGTGGTTAAGGTCCATCAAAAACGGGCGGAGGATGGTGTAGGCATCTTTACTACACGTAATACTGTCTAACACTTTAGTCTCAGTATCATTACGGCGGCGTCCAACTTCAAGGGCGGCAATAATGGAGATAGCTTTAGCTTCGCCGATGCCTTTAAACTTGGATAGTTCGGCAATGGATGCTTTCCCCAGGTTATTTAGATCGTTATCATAGTGGTGCAGAATGCGTTTACTCAACTCTACGGCACTCTCATCTCGGCTGCCCGAGCCTATCAGTATGGCAATCAATTCAGCATCGGTAAGCGCGCGGCGGCCCTGTCCGCTCAACTTTTCGCGCGGACGGTCTTCTTCGGCCCATGATTTTATGCTGATCTTGTTGTCGTACATGACTAAGATTTATAGGATTTGATAGATTATAAGATTATTAGGTGGTTAAATATAGGCAACGTATAAGAAATCTTAAAATCTTTTAATCCTAACTCAGGCATGGCGGCGACAACTCACCCGAGCATTGCTTCGCTCGCTCTGCCCTCCTATGTTTGTTATCAAAGATAATATAGCTTAGCAAAAAGTGGAAGGT
>JAZKET010000147.1:0-21249 GCA_040386815.1 Bacteroidota bacterium
TAAGAAAACCACCGATAAACCGGCTCCTACTAAAACTGCACCTGCTAAAAAAGCTGTTGAAAGCGTAGCAAAAACAACTAACAAAGCTGTAGAAACGGGGCCTATTAAAGCTCAGCCCGCAAAAGCGGCAGCAAAGCCAACCGCTGCAAAACCTGCCGCAAAAGCGCCTGTTGCAAAAGCAGAAGCTCCAAAAAAGTAAAGATTTAAATTTGATAAGTAAAATAGGGGCGCAATTTGTGCCTCTATTTTTTTGTACCTTTTACATTAATAACAATAGCGCTGGCGTGCGGCATACCTAATGTTGAACCCGGAGTAACATCAAAGTAAGTACTCAAATAACCATCAACAATACCCCGGATGGTTTTATTGGTTGATTTTTCAAACTCAGGAAATACATAGATCATTGACTTTTGGTAATGGATCTTACCATTCTGATCAACCGTAGCCCAAAAAGAGTAAGAAAAATTCTCATAAGCTTTTTTTATGGTGATGTTGTATTCGGGAAACATGTATTCTTCTGATTTATCCCATCTGTTCATCGCATCAGCCTCTACCCCTTTTTTATTAACCGTTGCTAATTTACTTTTACTAAAAAACTGCACCGGCTTTCGTCCGGCGAAAAAACTATCAGGTTTTGCTTCAATTTTAGCCATACGGTTAAGTATATACGCTGTATCTCGCTTTTGTGGTCGCCTGGCTTCCTCAACGGTTTTATGCAACACGTTTTTGATATAATCGTTAGCGTATAAGGTCATAAACACATTCGACTTAACGTAGTAAACCGTTTTGTTCTCTACTTTCAACACCTGGAAAATCAAGCTATCCTTACTTACATGTGTTGCTTTTAACCATGTGCCAGATATGTTAAATATAGAATCATGATCTAAGGTTACCGGAAAATCAAGAAAAATACCTTTATCCGGGTTTAACACCTTGGCTATCGTGTCTGACAGAAATTTCACCTGCCAAATGGGTTCTAACTGATAACCATCTTTGTTAAATATCAGGCCGGTTTCAAAACTACGTCGTACTTCGGTAAAGCCTATGCCCTTTACCGGCTCAAAAAATATTTTACTCTTAATAGGATCTTCAAACTTACAAGAGAACCAAACGGCGGGCAACAAAAGAAACAACAGGAGTTTACGGATAGACGACATGCCGTAAAAATGCAGATTTAATTTTTATTACGGAATTTGAAATGAATAAGATATAAAATTGCCGTGGTGTGCAAACGACAGCGGAATATCAACAACATGATGGCCATGCATTAATATAGGATATCCGCCTGCGGGATGTTTATCTATCCATAAATCATCCGAAGTAACGATATCGCCCAATGCCTTTAAAGCCAGCAATCGCACCGCGTCAGACTGTGTTTTATAATCAGATTTAGCAATGCTTTTTATCCCCCAGTAAACTTTGCCACTATCAATAGTGGTAGCAGCAAAATCAGCGTTTATGACAGATCGGAAATAAATAGATGTATCATTTTGGATAACAACACCGGTAAAGCAAGTCTCTATAGGTAAATCGCACTGTAAATTATTGCTTTGTTTTTGGTCTGAAAGCGTTAGCTGCTCAACTATGATCTTTGATGGAGAAAACATCAAACCTATATCTAATTGTTTAAAATATTTATAGGCCGACTCTTTAATCGACCATAACAGCCACACAAAAGTAGTAAATGGCAAAGCCGAATGCTCATGCAGGGCAAACTCGGCTTTGGTAATAAATTTCGAATAAAATGCGGGTAATCCAGTTCGCTGCAGGTCTACAGCTTTTAGCGCGACAATATCATTGCCGGCGCTTATCACGCGGTTTTGTTTATTTTTTCGGCTATTACATCAATGCAGTTACCAACGTTGTACATTTTTTCGGCAGCATCAAAGTCTATTTCAATATTGTATTGCGATTCGGCGTCTATGATAATATCAACCAAATTGGCCGAGTTGATCTTTAAATCTTTAATAAGGTCTGTTTCTTCGTTGATCCCGTCCAGCATCTCTTTGTTCTCAGTATAGGGGGTCAACACTTTTTTTAATTCACTTAAAATCTCTTGTCTGTTCATCAGTTGTTTTTGTATTTTGAGATGATCAAGCAGCTATTTACGTCGCCAAAACCAAAATTGGCCTTCGCAACAGCATTGATCTCCCTCTCTACCTTATTTACGGGTAAATTGTTTGCCCCAATTATATCTAAAATTTCTGGAATTGGGTCTTCTAAATTTAAATTAGGATGCACAAAGTTATGGTAAAGCTGTAAAACCGCCGCAACCGTCTCTATAGAACCTGCGGCGCTAAGCGAATGTCCTACCATAGATTTTAAAGAATTAACCATAGGAAAATCATCTCCGCTGCGGCCGAGGGCTTTCACCCAATTCTGTATCTCCAGCTTATCAGCCATCGTTGCGGTAAGGTGTCCGCTTACCAAATCTATCTCGCCGGCATCAACCCCAGAGTTTGTTAGTGCCTCTTGTATACAACGAATAACACCTTCCGGGCCCGGCGCAGTCATACTGCCACCGTTACGTTGCCCGCCAGAGTTAGTTGAGCCACCACGCAACTCGCCATAAATTTTGGCGCCACGGGCAAGTGCATAGTCCAGATCTTCTAAAACCAAAGCACCTGCGCCAGAGCCGGGCACAAAACCACCCGCCGACTGACTCATTGGTCTTGATGCTCTTTCTGGTTGATCATTAAACTTGCGCGATAGTACACGCATAGAGTCAAATCCACCAAATACATAACGGTCTACATACTCGCAACTGCCTACCAGCATACGTTTGGCCATGCCAAATTTAATATACTCGTAGCCCATCAATATAGACTGCGTACCAGTAGCGCATGCGGCCGAATTATTAATTATCTTGTTACCTAAACCTAAACGGCCCGATATGTAAGCGGTAACCCCGCTATTCATGATCTGTTCAACAACACGCGATCCTAATTTTTTTGACTCGCGGGCATCTACCCTGTTAATGGCATTTTTTATCACATCGGTATCGGCTACACTGCTGCCTATTACGCAACCGGTATCCCATAAAGTGTCTTCCGCTACAATATTATTACCCGCATCTGTCCAGGCATCTAACGCTGCTTTTATACCATAGGCAATACCTTTACCTTTTAAACCGTACAAACTGGTTTCGGTAATGTAATTGCGCAGATCGTCCCACTCAAAATTGGGCGTGCCACTAACCTGGCAATTAAATTTCAGGTCCTCATATTCGGGCACATATTTAATGCCCGACACACCATTTTGTATGGCATACAAAAAATCAGGAATATTTAACCCATTTGGCGATACAACACCCAGACCTGTAATTACTACGCGACCCATTTATATTTTTTTTTACTTAATAGCATTTTTAATAATACCCGAAAACATTCCCCGGGCCACTAATTCACCCGCTTCATTTTGCATCTGGACAGCACATTTTAGCTTACCAAAGCGAAAGAACTGCTTCTTTGATGTCACGATAACCTTTTCTTCGGGCAACACCATTTTAAAAAATTCTACATTAGTTGATGTTAGTAATGGAAATGAACCTTCATCCATCACAGCACCTTCGTGTTTGGTACCACCCAACATTAAATGTATACCTAAAACAACTAAACCAATCTGCGCCATTATCTCGGTAATAATAACACCGGGCGTAACCGGATTACCCGGAAAATGATCCTCATAGAAAAATGCATCGCTTTTTAATCTGTAGTCGCCGGTAACACCGTCATCACTTAATGATGTGATGTTGTCAACGAACAGGAAAGACGATTTATAAGGTAGATAGTTTAATATGTCGTTCATTTATTATCATTGATGTCATTTCGAACGATAGTGAGAAATCGATACATTGACAAGTCGGCGACATGTATGTGTATAGATTTCTACTCCCGTCTAAATGACAATATTTTAAAAGTAGATATCTACCTGCAATTCTCTCCCCCATCAACTCTTATCACAGTACCATTTATCCATGCAGCCTCTTCTGTGCAAAGCAGGTATATAACATTTGCAACGTCTTCTGGTTTTGTAATTCTTCCGGAGGGATTACGGGCTATGGCGTGCTCAATTAACTTATCACTATCGGGTATGCGTTTTAGTGATGGCGTGGCAGTAATACCGGCTAATATCAGGTTGGTTTTAATACCATATTTTACCAATTCTACAGCCATATAAGTACACAAGCTTTCTAACGATGCTTTGGCTATCCCTACGGCGGCATACCCTTCCCAATATTTGTCTGAGCCTTCGCTGGTTAAACCAATTACGCGGGCATCAGCATTAAATAAATTGGCAGCCATTAGTTCCTTTGTCCAATCTAACAAACTGGTAGCCATAGCGTAGGTAGTTAGCTGGATATCTTCCTGAGTTAATGGCTCTATGCCGTTGGTTTTTACCAGGGGTTTTAAGTTACCACGGGCGATAGAGTGTAGCAGTAATTTAACCTGTCCTTGTTTTTCGTTAGCAAATTGCGCTATAAAATTAGCGCGGGCTGCTGCATCAAGTGCATTTACATTATGCGCGGCTATAGTAACGCCATTTGCCTCTGCTATTTGGATGAGTTTTTCTTTTAGAGAACGCTCTGCAGCGGCGGTTTCGCGGTATAGTACCGCTATGTTCATCCCATGGCGGGCAAGCTTATCGGCGGCGGCAAAACCAAAGCCGCTTGATCCTCCTAAAATTACGGCCCAGCTACCGGAAAATTGTTTATTGTTATTGTACACTTAACCTTTGTAAATATTAAAGTCTAAAAGTAAATCAATTCCTGATATTTTAAAGCTTGTATAGACTACTAATTAGGCAAAATCGTATTATTAGCTATATTTGCCATTACTGACATCTAAAACCCATCTATGAAAACAAGGATAATATTTGCTCTGCTGCTGTTACTGCCGGGCTTGGTTGTTCTGAGCAAAAACAGTCAGCAAAAAATAGATAAAACCACTTTTTATACCGTTATGGACAGCGGCGATCTGGAAGCCGTTAACAATGAAATAGAGCTGGTTACCGCTTCGTCATCGCCCGAAAAAAACCTCGGAGCACTATTAATGCGCAAGGCCGGACTGGTAAAACGCCCTGCCGAAAAGCTTAAATTCTTTAAAGCCGGCCGCATAAAGTTTGATCCGGCCATTGCCGCAGATATAGACAACGTAGAATTTCATTTTTTACGCTTCGCGATACAGGAGCATGCGCCAAAAATTGTTAAATACAAAACCGACCTGCAGACTGATAAGCAAGCCATTATAGATGGTTATAAAAAAGCGCCGGCTGCTGTACAGCATGCTATAATGGATTACACCAAAAAATCAAAAATATTAAAGGTTGAGGATCTTAATTAAGCGCAATGAGAAAAAAAGTGTTAGCTATTTATTATTCGCAGTCGGGCCAGTTAGGCGAGATCATTGACAATTTTACACAGCCGTTGATAAACGCGGGCCACAGCATTGAAAAAGTGCGTGTACGGTTGGTAAACGAACCAACCTGGCCATGGACAGGCGATAGCTTTTTTAGCGTAATGCCCGATTGCCAGCTGGATGTACCTGCCGAATTGCAGCCTTTTGAACTTAAAGAAACCAAATACGACCTGATAGTTTTAGGTTACCAGGCATGGTTCTTATCGCCCAGCATACCTTTTAACTCGCTTATGCAGGTTGAAAAGCTAAAAACTGTATTGAAAGACACACCCGTTATTACCGCTACCGGCGCCCGTAACATGTGGTTAAGCGCATTTGTAAGGGTTAAAAAACTAATACACGCTACTGGCGCTAAACTGGTGGGTAACATTGCGTTAGTAGACACTCATCCTAACCCGGTAAGCTTTGTCACCATTTTTCACTGGATGCTGCACGGAAAAAAAGACAGGTATCTAAACATTTTCCCGCCTCCCGGTGTTTCTGATGCGGATATAAAACATACTAAAGTTTTTGGCGATAGTGTTATACCACATTTAGAGAGCAACAACTGGGATGGCCTGCAAGCCAAACTGGATGCAGACAAAGCTGTGGTGCTTAATTATAACCTGATGGTTATTGAAAGTACAGCTAGCAAAATATTTAAAGTTTGGGCCAATTTCATCGCGAAGCGTAAAAACAAATTGCCCTGGATACGGGCCTATAAATATTACCTGTTAGTTGCTTTTTTTGTGGGTGCACCTATACTGATCACTCTGGATGGTATTTTATTCAGATTTACTTCGCCTAAACGCATCAAAGCGAAGAAACAATATTATTTAAATTTAAATTAACCGGTATGCCCGTTTATATTACAAATACATCTAAATATCTACCCAATGAAGGTGTCGCTAACGACGACATGGAACAATACCTGGGTTATATCAACAATAAACCATCAAAATCAAAAAGCATTGTTTTACGCAACAACGGCATCAAAAACCGTTACTATGCTTTAGCGAAAGGCGGCAAACCAACCCATACTAATGCCGAGATGACCGCACTGGCCATTAAGGATATGTACAAAGACAATCCGGAGAAATTAACAGAGGTTGAACTACTTTCATGCGGCACCTCATCGCCTGACCAAATGATGCCATCGCACGGTGTGATGACTCACGGCTGGCTTCCCGAAATGGGCCCTACCGAAGTAGTATCGCCATCAGGCGTTTGCTGCGCGGGTATGCACTCTTTGAAATATGCTTACCTGGCTATTAAATCGGGCGAGATAAAAAACGCTATCGCTACCGGTTCAGAGCGTTTCTCAGGTTTATTGGTGTCTGATGTTTTTGAAGAAGAAGCACAGAAACTAAAAGAGTTGACTGATAACCCTTTCATCGCTTTCCAAAAAGATTTTTTACGCTGGATGTTGTCTGACGGTGCATCAGCATTTCAATTAAGCGATGAGCCAAATAAAGAAGGTTTAAGCTTAGAAATTGAATGGATTGAAGGTGTATCATACGCTAACGAAATGGAAACCTGCATGTACATGGGTGGCGATAAACAAGCTGACGGTACATTAAAAGGTTTTATGGATTATACGCCCGAAGAGATCAAAAACAAATCTATCTTCAGCGTAAAACAAGATATTAATTTATTGAGCGATAATATTGTACCGCTGGGTGGCAAAAAAATCAAAGAGATCTTCGATAAAAAAGGTATGGTAGCTACTGATATCGACCATTTTTTACCACATATATCAAGTAATTTCTTTCGCAGTAAAATTTATGACCTGGTGGAAATTTACGGCGGCGGCATCCCCTACGAGAAATGGTTTATCAACCTCTATACCGTAGGTAACGTTGGTGCTGCTTCTGTTTACTTAATGATCGATGAGCTATTCCATAGTGGCCGATTGAAGAAAGGCGAAAAGATTTTGCTGCTTGTGCCTGAGAGCTCACGCTTCTCATATATGTATGCGCTACTTACTGTTTGCTAAATTTGTCATCCTGAGCAATAGCGAAGGATCTGCAAACTATGCTAACGAACTTGGCATACGCCGCTTGGCAGATGCTTCGTTCCTCAGCATGACAAAGTTCAATAATCAATGAAAAAAGAAGATGTTCCACAGGATCTTGGCGCGCTGGGTAAAATAACCAAAGAGGTTTGCTATGCCACGGATGCATCAGGCAAGTACACTACGCAACTTAGCAACGGCTGGGATGTGAAAGCTACTGCCCTTGATACTGCCTGGAATGATGTGGAAGAACGTATCGCGACAGCAAAGCAAAAGGTACTGAATAAAGAGGCCAGCCCTATCCTGTTCTTTATGGAAAAAACCTTGATGGATGTAGAAATACTAGCCGGCTATACCGGTTTTTGGCAATGGCAGGTAAGAAGGCACTTAAAGCCTGATGTGTTTAAAGGCTTATCTGATACCAAGCTGCAAAAATATGCCGATGTATTTAACGTCAGCATACCCGATTTAAAAACGATGACTATTAATGAAGCTTGATTTTAACCACATACAGGCCGCCCACTGCGAAAACGGTGTTACTGTCGGCTTGTTGAAAAATGCAGGCGTTAATCAAATAACCGAGCCACTGGCCTTTGGCATTGGTGCGGGCTTATTCTTTGTATACATCCCAATACTTAAAATCAATAACGGACCGGTAATTGCCTTTCGCACCATGCCGGGTTTGATATTTAAACGTACTTGTAAGGCCTTAACTATCCCGGTTGTTCGAAAGAAATTTAGTTCGAAAGAAGAGGCAGAGGCTTTTTTAAACGAACGTTTAGCCGAGGGACATCCCGTTGGTTGCCAGGTTGGGGTTTACTATCTGCCTTATTTCCCTAAAGAATACCGTTTCCATTTCAATGCACATAACCTGATAGTTTATGGCAATGAAGATGGCAACTATATGGTAAGCGACCCCGTAATGGAGGGTACAAACATAATGACCGCCTATGAGTTAGAGCGTGTGCGTTTCGCCAAAGGTGCATTAGCGCCTAAGGGTCAGTTATATTATCCAAAGGAAGACGTAACAGTCACCGACGAGCAGATCAAAAAAGGTATCATCAGCGGCATAAAAAACAATGTATTCAGCATGATATCACCCTGGATGGGGCCTATTGCCGGGGTTAACGGCATCAGCTATACCGGAAAAAAAATTAAAGGTTGGCGCGATAAGCTTGGCGTAAAAGAAGCTGGCTCATACCTGGCGCAACTGGTACGTATGCAAGAAGAAATTGGCACCGGCGGTGGTGGTTTCCGCTACATTTACGGCGCATTTTTGCAGGAGGCTTATGCTTACTTGCCTAAAGAAGACCTACTGAAGATATCTGAACAATTTACTGCATCCGGCGATCTATGGCGTACTGCCGCTGTACATGCTGCAGGCATTTATAAAGGCAGATTAGGTACGCAAGCTGATTTTAATACGATGGGGGATTACTTATTAGAAATTGCCGATATTGAACGCAAAGCGTTTACAGATTTAAAGCATATCAAATGGTAGCAGAGCAGGCACTGGCGATTAGTATAGAGCATCTTGGTTTCCGGTATCCGGGCAATGCCAATGTGTCTTTTGCTAACCTGAACCTGCAAGTGCCAAAAGGCGCGCGCTTTGGTTTGTTTGGGCCCAATGGCGCCGGCAAAACTACGCTAATGAATTTAATGACGGGGGTGCTATCGCCCGATAATGGCGGTATTAAAATACTAGGACTTGATACCGGTGATAAAGCTGCAAATAACCTATTCGGCTTTGTGCCGCAGGATTTTTCTTTTTACCAGGAGCTTTCCCCTGCCGAAAATCTGGAGTTTTTTGGGGCTTGGGCGGGCTTGAATAAAAGCGAGATTGCTAAGCGCACTATTGAATTGCTGACCATTTTAGGTTTGAATGATGTGCGCGATAAACCTGTTGAAAAATTCTCGGGTGGCATGAAGCGTCGGGTTAATTTGGCTATTGGAGTGATACATAACCCACAGGTATTGTTTTTAGACGAGCCCACCGTTGGGGTTGATGTGCAGACCCGTCACGCCATTATTAGCTACTTGTTGGAACTGAATAAACAAGGCACTACGTTGATCTATACCTCGCACCATTTAGGCGAGGCCGAAGATCTTTGCGATCAGATAGCTTTGGTAGATGAAGGCCAGATTATCGCCGAAGGGCAAATTGATGATGTTTTGAAAGCCTACAACCATCAAAACCTGGAAGATCTATTTATTAACCTAACAGGCAAAGCCTACCGCGATTAATGTTTAAACTCTGGCTATCCATAAAAAAAGACGTCAGGATATTGCTTCGCGATAAGGTGGGGCTGTCGCTGATGTTTGTGATGCCTATTATTTTGGTGGTGGTGGTTACCAGTATCCAAAACAGCACGTTTCAACTCGTCGCTAAAAATAAGCTGCCAATTGTTATCTGCAATACCGATACCGGTAAAGCCAGCGCACAGTTTATAGAATCGGTAAACAAGATAGGAATGTTCGAGGTAGTGCAGATCCCAATGGAAAAAGCGGCCGCCGTTACCACTGACATGGAGGATAAAGATGCTTTGTTAGGTATTGTCATCCCGGCTAATTTTTCTGCCGAAATCAACAAAAAAGCACAAGCTGCATCTGATAAAGCAATGGAAGCTTTTAGCGGCCAGGTTGATTCTACTGAAAAAGCAATTGCTAAACCTGAAGCCGGATTGAACCCGCTTACTTTATATTACAACCCTAGTTTGCAGGAATCTATGCGGCTCTCTATTCAGGGTGCTATTCAAAGCGCTTTACAGATTGTACAGACCCGCCAAACCCTGCGCACTTTATACTACGACTCAAACGAAAAAGAGTTACCCAAAAGCCTGGAAAACGAGATGCTGAACAGCAGTGCGCAGATCAACATGCTGCCGGTATCAAAGGATGGCACCCGCACCGCGCCAAACGCGTCGCAGCATAACGTACCTGCATGGACCATCTTTGCCATGTTCTTTGTTATCATGTCGCTTGGCGGTAGTGTGGTTCGCGAGAAAGTGAGCGGCAGCTTTATCCGCCTAAAGACATTACCTACTAATTTTTTGGTGGGATTACTATCGAAGCAACTCACCTACTTGGTGGTGACTTTGATTCAGGCTGTGGTGATATTTTCCATCGGGATCTTATTGTTCCCATTGATTGGTTTACCGCCGCTTAATTTACCATCTGACTTGTTTGCGCTGTTTTTGGTGACATTGGTTTGCGGTTGGTGCGCGGTGAGCTATGCTATTTGCGTGGGCGTTTTTGCTAATACACAAGAGCAAGCTAATGGTTTTGGAGCGATATCCATCGTGATACTGGCCTGTATTGGTGGCCTGATGGTGCCCAGCTTTGCCATGCAGGGCTTGGCTAAAACGCTGACCAACATATCGCCGATGCATTGGTGTTTAGAGGCTTACTACGGCTTGTTTTTAGAAAACGCCAAATTGCAGCATGTGCTAAACAATATCGGCTCATTATTTATTATTACCGTAGTGATTCAAATAGTAACTTATTTGGGCCTGAAACGAAAAAATTTGATATAATTACTCCCATGGAAAAAGAAGCGCTGAAAGAGCAGTTAAAAGCACAGATCATACAATTTTTAAACCTGACAGACCTTACCCCTGCCGACATCAAAGACGATGAGCCACTATTTGGCGACGGACTGGGTTTAGATTCAATCGACTCGCTGGAACTGATTGTACTACTAAAAAAAGAATACGGTATTGACATACGCGACCCAAAAGAAGGCCGCAAAGCTTTGGTAGATATTAATACCATGGCTGATTATATTGAGGCGCATAGGACGAAGTAGGGTTGCTCTGACATAGACTACCAAATTAAAAACTTCGTAAGTCTGGCCCTTAAATAATATCTACCGGTTCTACTCCGTCTTTGGGGCCTAAAAGCGTAACGCCTGATAAGAAATTATCAGGCGTTTTTGTATAAATAATGTGCGTCTCCCACCGTCGCTGATCCATTACACAGCAATCTGTTTGAAGATTTTATCAAAAATCTTATCTTGCATTATAAAAAATCATACCAATAGGCTTGTCGAGGCCAAAAACCAATCACTAAATTGAAAACCATCGCTTTTATAGATACCGAGATTGCACCTAAAACTAAGCGGGTTGAAGACATTGGAGCAATAAGGTATGATGGCGCAAAATTCCATAAGAATTCAGGTGCCGAGTTGACGGAATTTCTGAAAGAAGTAGAATATATTTGCGGGCATTTCATTACTCAACACGATGTAAAGTACATCGGCAATTGGATAGAAAAGGCAGGTATTAGCAGCGAAAACATCATTGATACACTGTATTGGTCGCCACTTTTATTTCCGTCCAAGCCTTATCATAAACTGCTCAAAGACGATAAGCTGCAAACAGAAGAACTAAACAATCCATTAAATGATGCTATAAAGGCGCAAGATCTTTTTTACGATGAGGTAGCTACCTTTAGTGAGTTAGATGACGATGTAAAACAGTTGCTCTATCTTCTTTTAAGACATGACCATCGTTTCAGCGGATTTTTCAAATATTTGAACTACCAGACAGAAGGTGATCCGACAATGCTCATCCCTCAAATATTTGGTAATCACATTTGCCATAACGCCGATATTGACCAATTTATACAACGAACACCTGTTGAGCTGGCTTATTGCTTGTCGTTAATCAGCGCGAGCGAACCTGCTTCTATCACTCCAGGCTGGGTGTTGGCTCATTTTAGGGAAGTAGAGCGTTTGATGTTTTTATTGCGGCAAAAACCCTGCATCACAGGTTGTCCTTATTGCGACCACGCTTTAGATGCTCATCGGGCTCTCGAGCGTTATTTCGGCTATAATTCCTTTCGTGAATATGGAGGTCGGCCTTTGCAACTTGATGCTGTCAATGCTGCTATCAATTCCAAATCATTTATCGCGGTATTTCCCACAGGTGGTGGTAAATCTATAACCTTTCAAGTACCGGCTTTGCTTGCCGGAGAAAACGCACGTGCGCTTACTGTAGTGATATCTCCGCTGCAATCGCTGATGAAAGACCAGGTAGATAACCTTGAAAAGAGTGGTATTACCACAGCGGTGACTATCAACGGCCTGCTCGACCCCATTGAGCGCAGCAAAGCTATCGAACGTGTAGCCGACGGCTCTGCCTGTATGCTTTATATATCTCCTGAATCGTTAAGGTCCCCCACGATATACCGTCTATTGTTATGTCGCAAGATAGCGCGATTTGTGATAGACGAAGCGCACTGTTTTTCATCATGGGGGCAGGATTTCAGGGTTGATTACCTTTACATAGGCGAGATGATCAAACAGATCCGCGAATATAAACAACTGGCCTATCCTATCCCAATATCCTGCTTTACCGCCACGGCTAAACCGCAAGTTATTGATGATATATGCAAGTACTTTGAAGACAAATTGGGGCTTAGTTTAAATCGATTTACATCGTCAGCATCGCGTACAAACCTCCACTACAAAGTGCTGGCTAAGGGTAATGACGAAGAAAAATACCAGGCCACGCGCGAATTAATAGAAGAACAAGACAGACCAGCCATTGTTTATGTTTCGCGTACCAGACGAGCTGAAAAACTGGCAGAACGACTTAAATCTGATGGTTTGAATGCTAAAGCTTTCCACGGCAAACTTGATGCTGCAGAAAAAGTCGCCAACCAGGATGCTTTTCTTTCGGGACGAGTTGACATTATCGTAGCTACATCTGCTTTTGGGATGGGTGTAGATAAAAAGGATGTTGGCATCGTTATCCATCACGACATTTCCGACTCGCTAGAGAACTATGTGCAAGAAGCCGGACGGGCAGGACGTGATGAAAATATTGAGGCTGATTGCTACGTGCTTTTTAACGAGGATGATTTGAGCAAGCATTTTATTATGCTTAATCAAACTAAAATATCTATCAAAGAGATACAACAAATCTGGAGGACCATCAAATATCTTACCCGTTTTAGGGATAAAATGTCAAATTCGGCTTTAGAGGTAGCACGACAGGCGGGCTGGGACGACAGTGTAGACGATATTGAAACACGAGTTACTACTGCCATTGCGGCGCTTGAAGATGCCGGCTACCTTAAACGCGGCCAAAACCAGCCACGTGTTTTTGCAAGCAGCATCTTGTCTAAAAATTCGCAAGAAGCTATCGATAAAATTATGCTATCTGAAAGCTTTTCCGAAAAGCAAAAAGAGATGGCCGTCAGGATTATAAAAAAACTTTTCTCCAGCAAGAGCAAACGGCTATCAAGCGATGAGACTGCCGAATCGAGAGTTGACTATATCAGCGACCATTTGGGAATAGTTAGGGGTGACGTTATCAGAATAATTAATCTGCTGCGCCAAGAACAAATTTTAGCCGATGAATTTGACCTCGCAGCCTTTATAAAGCGTGGCGACGCGAAAACCAGCTCGTTAAGGGTTGTCAACTCTTTTGGTGCCATAGAGCGTTGCCTGTTGAACTTTATTGATGAACACGACAGGGTATTCAACTTGAAAGAGTTGAATGAAAGTTTGGAAGCCGCTGGCTGTAGCGATGTGTCGCCAAATAAGATCAAAACAATCATCAACTTTTGGGCTATCAAAAACTGGATAAACCGAACTAATTCAAACCAGTCTAAGGACTATTTTAAAGCAAAGGCCAAACAACCTGCAGACCTTACGAAAGAACGATTTGAAAATCGACATACGCTTTCTATTTTTATTATTGAGCTCCTGTACAAAAAAGTTAGCACAATTAAGACCGAAGAACCGCAAAAGGAGGAAATATTGGTCGAATTTTCCATTATAGAATTGCTACAAAAATATCAACAAGGGTTACAACTATTCGATAAAACAGTCACCATCGATGATATTGAAGATGCTCTATTCTATTTGTCCAGGATAAAAGCCTTGAAAATAGAGGGTGGTTTTATGGTGGTTTACAACCGGCTGACTGTAAAACGACTTGAACAGAACACACGAGTTCAATACAAAGAAGACGATTATCAAAAACTGGATTTGTTTTATCAGAACCGCACCCAGCAGATACACATTGTAGGCGAATACGCGCAAAAGATGATAGACGATTACGTAGGCGCTCTGCAATTTGTTGAGGACTATTTCTGGCTAAACTATCCGTCTTTCCTAAACAAATATTTTAAAGGAGGCAGGCAAAAAGAGATAAGTTTGAACCTGACACCTGCAAAATACAAGGAATTGATAGGCGAGCTTTCGCCGATGCAATCAGCCATCATTAGCGATAATACTTCAAAATATATCGTAATAGCGGCCGGGCCAGGCAGTGGAAAGACCAAGGTATTGGTGCACAAACTGGCATCACTGATGATGCTGGAAGATGTTAAGCACGAACAATTACTGATGCTCACTTTTTCGCGAGCGGCAGCTACTGAGTTTAAAAAGCGCTTGTTGAAACTGGTAGGCAACGCAGCCAACTTTATCGAAATAAAAACTTTCCATTCGTACTGCTTTGATCTTCTGGGGAAGGTAGGAAGTATCGACGGGGCCGATACCATTATTAAGCGAACCATTGAAAAAATAAAGAGCAAGGAGGTCGAACCGAACCGCATAACCAAAACTGTGTTAGTGATAGATGAGGCCCAGGATATGGACGAGGATAATTTTAATTTGGTTAGCACGCTAATGGCCGAAAACGAAGAGATGCGAGTAATAGCCGTTGGGGATGATGACCAAAACATCTACCAATTTCGCGGTTCAAACTCCGAACATCTTAAAAACCTAGCGGCATTGAAAGGCGGTAAACTTTATGAACTGACCGAAAACTACCGAAGCAAAAATAACATTGTGGAGTTTGCCCATCAATTTACCAACTGCTTACAGGGTCGTTTAAAAAACACTCCCGTATCGGCATGCCAGACGGACGATGGCGTTTTAAAGATAAACAGGTATACACACGGCGATCTCATAATACCTACTGTAACAGGCATCGTTCATACACCCTTGGTCGGCAGTACGTGTGTGCTTACCCACACCAATAGCGAAGCTGAAGAAATAACGGGTTTACTTTTAAAACACGGACTGAAGGCTAAACTTATTCGTTCTAATGACGGGTTCGCACTTTACAACCTCGCTGAGATAAAATATTTTCTTGATCATTTGAATACCCCGGTAGATATCCATGTCATTACGGATAAAGCTTGGGATGAGGCAAAAAGATCGGTAAAAACAAATTTCTCCAAAAGTGAAAATTGGCAAATATTGGAACAGTTGATAGGAGACTTTGAAACCGTAAATCCAAAAAAGAAATATCGGTCGGACTTGGATGTTTTTATACGCGAATCGAAATTAGAAAATTTTTACCAACGCGATACGGAAACCATTTTTGTCTCTACCATCCATAAATCCAAAGGGCGCGAATTTGATAATTTATTCCTGATGCTGGATGGATTGGAAAACACACTCACTGAACAGCAAAAACGACAGCTTTATGTAGCAGTAACACGCGCTAAGCAAAACCTTACCATTCATTTAAACAGCAGCCATTTCGATCATATAAAAACCACGAATATGCATCGAACAGAGATAACAGGACAAAATCCGCCTACCGATCAACTATCACTTCATTTAACTCATACCGACGTATACTTAGACCACTTTTACCGCATGCAACCACAGGTTGCTAAATTATTAGCAGGTGATAACTTGGAGTACCTCGACGAGGAATATTTAGAAAGCAGTGGTTATCCGGTGATCAAGTTTTCCAGGCAATTCATGGAAAAGATAGCTTCGCTAAAAGTTAAAAACTTCAAGTTAAAAGAAGCAGTAGTTAATTTTGTGGTTTGGTGGCAAAAAGAAGGCACCCAACAACAGGTAATGATCGTGTTACCTAAGCTCACATTCGAAAAAGATTATTAACCATCAACTAATTAACCATCCCGGTGCCTCCCGATCGTTAATTCTTCCCACATACCTACCCCCACTTCTCCCTCAACCATTTCCTCACCGACTCATCGTACCATTTTAAAGCAGCATAAGCAAACACAGTAGCGCCAACTAATATAGCTGCCGCATAAGGCAGGGCTTGCGTAATGGTTACGCCTTTATTGTTGCTTATCCAGGCCCAATAAAAATAAACAAACGGGAAATGCACCATGTATAAAGGATAGGAAATATCGCCCAAGAACTTGCACACTTTTTTACCTGCTTCGGTACGGATAACGCCGCTGGCGCCAAGGTAAACTATCAGTGGGAAAAGGATAATGATACAAGCCGCATCATACAATCCGTTTAACCAGCCCTGCTCGGCGCCGCCTATGCGTGGCATATAGAAAACCACGGCTATCAATAGACTGCACCATAATAAAGCGTTATTAATTTGGGTAGGTTTTGCTATACGCGATAATAATAGACCAGCAAAGAAAGGATACATCACCCGGGTAAAACCGAAGCGCATTTGTGTAAAGTTAAGTGTCCAGCCCCCGCTTATGTCGCCGTTTGAAATAGCTAATTGTGCTACAGCCACGGCAGAGATAATAACGAGTACAGTTAAAGCGGTTTTTGAAAATTTCCTGATCCATACAGCGTATAATATATTAGCGACATACTCGAAGAACAAGGACCATCCCACACTATTCAAAGGATGCATCTCTTCCCAACCACGGATATCAAGCGATAAGGGTACCGGCAAAATAGTCCATCCTACTACCATCACCAACAACATTTTCCAAAGTGGGATAGTATGTATGAGCGGCCAAATGGTTGAATCGGTAAAATAAAATCCAATGGCGCCCATCGTCATACCCAAAACTACCATAGGTTGCAGGCGTACAATACGGCGCTTGAAGAAACCGCCGACCGTCATTTTAGTCCACCTATCATCATAAGCATAGCCCATCACAAAGCCTGATAGCAGGAAGAAAAAATCTACCGCCAGGTAACCGTGATTAACAAACTTATCTAAATTACTGGTAGAGAATGGTTCGGCAAGGTGAAAGGTAACCACAATAACGGCAGCAACACCACGAAGACCGTCTAATATAGGATAGTGTGGCTTAGTGGCCAGCTGGGTATTATTCATTGGTAGCGTTAGATGTATTGATGAGCAATAAACTATCGCAAATTATAAAAAAAGAGCTTCGACAGCGAGAATAAGACTTGCGAAGTTTCGAAAACTTCGCAAGTCTATCATTATTGTTACTGCCAGATAGATTTAACCTTGTAAATCTCAAGGTTTTTAATTTCGATATTATTACCCCAAAACTTGTAGCCCTCATTGTTGCGGCCACCTGTTCTGCGTTGTAACGAGTACGAGTAGGCACCGTTATCGATAAATATTTCTGCGGATGTACGGTCGATATAAATATCGCCGGTTATTTCCATACTGGTCATATCCTCTGGCGAGTAAAAACGACCGTTGACAAGGTTGGCGTTCATATCATAATCTAACAGGTTCTGGCCAAACAAACCCAAGCCGGCACTGGTGGCGTGCGATAATTTGATAGTCGCTTTTATACGCAAACCGTCTGCATTAGCAAACTCTTTTAGTTTTTCGTTAGCCTCGCCTTCCTTCAAGTTGCTCCACTGCCCTACTTTTTCAAATAGCTGTTCTGTTTCTTTTACTGGGTTGCTAAACAAGCGCACACCATCTTTAGTGGTTTTAAGCGTAAGCTCTGTTGGCAGCAACATCATACCGTTAAACGGCATGCCCTGGTGCGACAGACGTGCCCAACCAATCTGGATACGGCGGCCGTCACTTTCAGGGATATTGGTAAAGGTCTGCGCCGCATAAATCGTACCTGTGCTGAAAACATGCTTGCCGCTTTCGGGCTTAAACGTTTTACCATCAAATGATCCTATCATATAAGTGTTTGACGCGCCATACATCACCCATTTAGTTTTGTTTTTATCGCCATCAATTGGCAATTCAAATAGATCAGGGCATTCCCAAAAACCGGTGGTATGGCTTTGGTATTTCCAATCTTTAAGGTTGGTTGAGTTATAGATTGAATGTCCATCGCGCTCATTCAATACCAGTACCCAGTGTTTACCCGGCGCGTACCAAAATACACGCGGGTCGCGGGTATCCTGGCTGTTCCATTTTTCTTTTGAATCGATTAATGGATTACCGCTGTATTTGGTAAAGGTGCGGCCTTTATCTAAACTGTAAGCCATTGACTGTACTTGTTTGCCATGGCCATCTACCGTATAAGTAACCACCATTGCAGGTGTGTTACCTTTGTTAAAGCCGGCGGTGTTATTATAATCAATAACCGCCGAACCAGAGAACATGGTGCCAGAATCATCCGGATCAAGCGCCACGGCAAGTTCTTGCCAATGGATCATGTCTTTACTTACCGCGTGTCCCCATGACATGTTTTCCCATTCTTTTTCAAAAGGGTTATGCTGATAAAACAGGTGATATTCGCCCTCATAAAAAATCAAACCGTTAGGGTCATTTATCCAACCACGACGGGTGGTAAAATGAAACTGCGGGCGATTCTTTTCTTTATAAATAGAATCCTGACCGGCAATTTTATCATCCTGGTAAATTTTTGACAATCCGGCATTATCGCCCTGGTAGCTAATAGTAATGGTTTTGCCTTTAAAGCTGCTTACATCATAAAATACCCAATACTCAGGTTCGCCACTGGCTAAACGGATATTAAACGACCGCTCTTTTTTACCGCCGACAGAAAACTGCATAACAGCTCTTTTTTGCGATTGCGAAATAGGGAAGTTCAAATATTTTTTAGTGATCTTAATAGGTAAGTCGGCAGCTTGTACATGTATGGTACTAAATGCCATAAAGCAACCTATAAGTATTGCCTTTACAGATGTGTTCATAGAAAACAAAAATGGTGGTGTATAATATAGTTTATGATTGCGCCTAAGTTATATTATTTTGCTTAGAAAGCCATCGTGTACTTACAGATTTTAGGGACCAGTCCGTCATCGTATACGTTTATTTGGATTTAATCCAAATAATACTTTACTTTGCGGCGCATCAACAAATCATATTCTATGAAAGCTATTGATTCGCCTTAATTATAGCACTTACAAGTCCGGTTTCGTCGCCAAACATTTATTCGGACATACACTTAACCAATCCTTCACTTAACCAAACACACTATGAATCATTTTTTACGTAGAACCAATATTACCTCTACCCTAAAAAAGCTCTACTCAACTTTTGCATTGCTGTGCCTTACCACCCTTGCGTTCGCGCAAAATGCCACAATATCAGGTAATGTAAAAACATCAGACGGTAACGCGGCACAAGCGGTAACAGTATCTATCAAGGGTATTTCAAGAGCTACAATGACCGACGCCAACGGTAACTATACACTTAGAAACGTTAAACCCGGCCAATACACATTAGTGGCAACCTTGGTTGGTCTTGAAAAACAAGAGCAATTTATAAGCGTTGTTGCCGGCGATAAACAAACCATCAACTTTACACTTACAGAAAGCACCGCGCAGTTGAACGAGGTTACCATAGCAGGACGCAACATGAACAAGGTTGATGCCGTTGTTGCCAAGATCCCGCTTTCAAAATTGGAGAATCCGCAAGTTTACAACTCAGTATCGTCAGAGATCATTAAGCAGCAAGGCATTGTTAATTTTGATGACATTATGCGCAATATTCCAGGTATCGCACGTACTTGGGAATCGACCGGCCGTTTAGGTGACGGGCCAGCTTACTTTGCCTTAAGAGGTTTTGAAGCACAACCATCTATTTACAATGGTTTGCCTGGCTTTACCGGCGGTGGCCTTGATCCTGCAAATATCGAGGAACTGCAAGTTTTAAAAGGACCATCAGCAACTTTATTTGGTGCCGGCTTTGTTGGTTACGGTGGTATGATAAACGTGGTAACTAAAAAGCCGTACTTTACCACAGGCGGCGAACTTACCTATAATACAGGTAGCTTTGGTTTAAACAGAATCTCGTTTGATGTAAACACCCCGATCAGCAAAACGGAGAAAATCGCATTACGTATCAATGGTGCTTACCATACAGAAAACAGTTTCCAGGATGCAGGTTATAAAAAATCTATCTTCATTGCACCTGCCCTAACCTACCAGGCAAGCGACAGGTTATCATTTGATATATTAACCGAGTATCTGCATGAAGATCGTGCGGTTGCGCCAGTATTCTTCCACTCAGACCGTTCAGTTCCTTTGGTTCATAAAAACATTGCAGAGCTAAATCTTGATCCTAAAAAATCATTCACCAGCAATGATTTGCCAATGGTTAACCCACGCTTTAATATGCAGGCGCAAATGAATTATAAGATCTCTGATCAGTGGAAATCACAAACCGCGGTATCAAGAGGTGTTATACAGGCTAAAGGTTATTATGGCTATATCTTTGGCAATACCGGTAATGATTTCACCCAGTACATCCACAAAGAAAATGCTACTACGTCAACCCTAGATATACAACAAAACTTTAATGGCGATTTTAACATTGGCAACGTGCGTAACCGTATGTTGATAGGTGTTGATTACTTAACCCGCAACGTAGTTGACAATGGTACTGGTTACGGTTACTTACGCACTGTTACGCCACAAGGTGCTACAATTAGCGGCTACCCTACTACCAGGAACGCTGTAGACTCTATACTAACGGGTACTGGTGAAAGCGCGAGCAATACTACCAATAATATCTTCGCGGCTTATTTCTCTGACGTAGTAAATATCACCCCTGCTTTATCTGCATTGGTAAGTGTCAGGGCAGATTATTTTGATTCAAAGGGTCAGTTTGATGATGCTTCAGACGATTTTCACCAGTTTGCCGTGTCGCCTAAATTTGGTTTAGTTTACCAGCCAATTATTGATAAGGTGTCTATCTTCGGTAACTACATGAACTCGTTTCTGAACCA
>JAZKET010000147.1:21259-31135 GCA_040386815.1 Bacteroidota bacterium
AAGTTGCCGATGCCGATGGCACAAACCCGCGTACAAAATCGTTTAAACCTGAGCAGGCAAACCAGTATGAATTTGGCGTAAAAACCAACTTGAATGACAAATTAAGCTTCACTGTTTCTTACTATGATATCCGCGTAAAAAACCGTGTGACTACATTGGTGGGTAACATCAATGATTTCGATCAGCGTGGAGCTGTTAAAAGCAACGGTTTTGAAATTGACCTGAACGCTAACCCAATACCAGGATTCAATTTAATTGCAGGCTATAGCCATAACAGCATTAAAAGTACGGTAGGTTATGCTAACGATTTTTATGCCGAAGCTGGCAGAGCACCAGGTGGCCAGGGTCCGCAAGATTTGGCTAACCTATGGGGTACTTACAAATTTAGCAACGGTAGTTTAAAGGACTTTGGCTTTGGCCTTGGCGGTAACTACGCTGGCATTTACAAGGTTATTGATAATAGCGTAACCGGTGAATTTGATTTACCAAGCTACACGGTTGTTAACGCCAGCCTGTTTTATAACAACAACAAATACCGTTTTAGCTTTAACGCTAACAATATCACCAACGAAAAGTATTACATAGGCTACTGGTCTGTTAACCCACAGCGCCCTGTAAACTTCTCGGCAAGTTTGGCTGTTAAATTTTAAAACCACAAAAAGCCCGGTGCTATGCAATAAACTTCACCGGGCTTTTTTGTTATTTTTGAACCGGAAGTATCAATAAATTTTTACCAGAGATTAATTAATGAGCGAGTTAAAAAGTATTAAAAGATGGTTTTGGTGGCACCGCTGGAGTAGCCTGATCTGCACCCTGTTTTTATTAATGCTTTGCCTAACCGGCTTGCCTCTTATTTTTACCGAAGAGCTAACCCATGCCTTAAGCGACGATCCGCCTTATACAGTTTTACCAAAGAACACTCCGCTCAAAAATTTTAATGAGCTTTCTAAAACCGCTCATCAGCTTTACCCGGGTCATGCCATTAGTTCAATTTATTTAGACGAACATGAGCCACAGGTTTGGCTAAGCATGATCCCTAATATTAAAGACGATCCTAAATTTACCCATACCATACAGTTTGATGCACGTACCGGGGCAATACGTAAAGACAACCCTGCCGAAAATGTGGCGCCCAAAACTTTTATGGATATTATGTTTGAGCTACACGTAGACATGTTTATGGAGCTGCCCGGCGAATTGTTCCTGGGTTTTATGGGGTTATTGTTTGTTATTTCCATCATATCCGGCGTTGTGTTATACGGTCCGTTTATGAAAAAGCTTGATTTTGGCGAGATAAGAGCGCATCGTTCAAGCCGCTTAAAATGGTTAGATCTGCATAACCTACTTGGCATTGCTACTACCGTTTGGTTGTTGGTTGTTGGCGCAACCGGCGTTTTTAATGACCTGTCTACCCCGCTATTCGGTTTATGGCAAATGACGGATGTTAAAACCATGCTGGATAGCTATAAAGGCAAAACCACACCAGGCACTGCAGAGCTATCACCTATACAAGAATCTTTTGAAGTTGCCCAAAAGGCTTTACCCACTATGAAGGTGGTTAGTATTGTTTACCCGGGTAATATTTACGGCAGCCCTTATCATTACCTGTTTTGGGCACAGGGAAATACACCTTTAACCTCGCGCTTATACAGCCCTATACTGGTTGATGCCCGAAGCGGTAAATTGGATAAGGTATTAGAAATGCCTTTCTACTTACGCGCGCTTGAGGTATCGCGCCCATTGCATTTTGGCGATTATGGCGGTATGCCTTTAAAAGTGCTGTGGGCTTTATTTGATGTGGTAGCTATTGTGGTACTTATCAGCGGGGTTTATCTGTGGGTGGTACGCCGCAAGTTTTATAAAGATTATTTTGAACGCCTGTCTAACGAAGAAACCGCATAATTAATGACCACTCAATTTAAAAAGATCTGGACACACCCTATCTGGCTGGGTGTTATCTCCTTGTTCGGGCTGCTATCAGCGTTACTGGGTACAGGCTTATGGTATTTACTATCATGGATTGCTCTGGCTATTCCTATTGTTATCATCATTTGGAAAGTATACCGGCCAAAACCTGTTGCTAAAAAGCGTTAACGTTTTTGAACCAATACTACGTTGGCTACCTTACGTGCGCCTTCGTGATCCCATTTTTTGTTATCGGTTGGGTAATTTACCACGTTGTTTTCGGTAGCACCTTTAACCCACATGGTGGTTGAACCGCCACCGTCAAGGTTGATACCATCTTTAGCTTTCAGCCATTTAATGATCTTTGTCATTTCGGCTAAACCCATACCCGCAGCATTTTCATTACGGCCATCAATGGTGATGAGCAAAATTCGATTCTTTGTAACTGCGACACCGGTGCGCGGATGTCTTGTCTTTACAAAGGTTGAATTAGTATCAACCAAATTATAGTTGTTGTTATATGCCAATACCGGGCCAGCAACCATCACATCCCCTTTTAGCTTGCTTTCCCAGTCTTTAGTGCCATCCCATTTAGCAATGGTTAGTTTACCTTCATCAAACACCAAAGCGCCCTGTTGGTGCTCAACCCGGCCACCCTCACCCCGGTTTGGTGCAATACCTATACCGTCAACCCTTATCAGATCTACAGATCCGCCGTTCTTTACATCAAAAAAACCACCATTAATGGCTGCAATGGCATCATATTCTTTACCAAAATCAGCAACAGTCTTCAACGTCTTTGCCGAATAGCCAAGCGCCAATTTTAGCTTACGGTTTGATTTTATTTCAAGGATACTTATGTTTTGGTTCGATTTAAACAGATCGCCTTTAAACTGATGCTGTTTTAAAACCATACCACTGGCTATTCTTTTGCTGTCCCATTTGATATTTACAAAAATTGCAGAATCGGTTTGGGCAAAGGTGTTTAAGGCTGCAAGTACAAATACTAACAGCAAACGGGTATGTTTTTTCATAATGATACAGGGGGCAACGCTTGTTAAACTTCGGTAAAGGTCGCTTGTAGTTTCATGCAAACCAAGTCGCCAAATGATATGCTTGCGTTAACTTTAATGTCGGTTTCGGTTAAATTATAAACTATTTGCAACTGTAGGTTTCTTGCGCTCGGTGTAACTAAAGACAGAAACTTAATGTTATCCGCCTTAACCAGACGTAATGAAGTGTTTAGGGTATCAGCCAATACATCCTTTATGGTTTGCAGCATGCAAGCGCCGGGCACCACAGGCTGATCGGGAAAATGCCCCGCAAAGATCTCGTTAGCCTGATCTATCTCCAGTACGGCTGTAACCTGGTTATCCTCATGCGTAAGTGATGCTATGTTAAAAATCGGTTGTATCGGCATAAAAATATCAGCAGGCTGAAAGCAGTGTAAGTGAATGGTAAGTGTTTTGGTAATGGTTATAAAGCAAGATCTTTTTTGGCGATGTGTTGCTGATCTCCCCATCGGCAACTACAACGGGCACAGTTTGCTTTTTGATGATGTTTGATGCCAGCCACAAACCAAATGACACCGAGGTGGCGTACTCGCCGCTTAAATGTTTAAAATAAGCTTTTGAAGTATCAGCAAATAACGACTGATCAAGAATTTCGTAGACAGCGTCATTTTTAATATCCCCGTTTTTACCGGTGATCACCAAATCTATATCTTCAACAGTTAACGAAAAGTCGGTCAACAATGTCTTTATTTTCGATTCAATATCCAGCTTTCCTGCGGCATTAAAGTGCGTGCGCGTGGCCACCAATTCGGCCATGTTATCGTCAGACGGTTTATCTGTCAACACAAAGAAAGCAGCGCCTTCTCCGCCTAAAGTGCCCTTTGATTTGGCTTTAAACAAATCAAGATTGGATATAGGCCAGCGTTTATATAAACCTAAACGGGTAAGAATTTTAAACGCTGTATCGGTCATTTCCTCAATACCACCTACTAAAACATCATTGGCATCACCCTCTTTCAAAAGCATAACCGCATCCAGTAAGGCGCTCTCAAACGATATTCCTTTATGTACAAACGTGCTGTTGTAATTATGACATTTAAGCATTAGCGCAATTTGCGCGGCAACGGTATTATGGGTAGATTGTATAAAGGCAGTGGGCGGTAACATCTGTTCTTCAAGCTCTATGATACGCTCTAAAAACGTGATAGTATCCTCCTGGCACCCCAAAGCTGTACCGGTGATAATGGCGCCGGGATTGCTCACCTCTGCATCGCGTAAGCATTGCATGGCGGCGGCTACACCCATTTTTATAACCCGGCTCATGCGGCGCGCCAGTTTGGGGTCTAAAAACTCTTTATAATCGGGTTCAATAGTGTTTAGGCGTGTACCGGTGTATTCGGTTAGGTCTGCTAAAAAAGGCCCCTTGCTAAAGGTATTTTGGGCAGATATAGCGGCAGCTGATTTGATATACAATTTCATAATTAAACAGCCGAAAATATTAATGATGTGCAATTACCGCCAAAACCAAATGAGTTTGACAGCACATTTTTTATAGGCTGATTTTTCAAAAATTCAGTTTCAGGCGAAAAAGGCAATTCATGCATTTGAGTTTTGAAACGAAGATTAGGATAAATCAAGCCATGTTTGATGGCCAACACCGAAAAAACAGCCTCAACCCCACCGCTGGCGCCCAACGTATGGCCGGTGAACGACTTAGTTGAACTCATTGGCGGATATGCCGGACCAAACAAACGTTTAATAGCAGTACCTTCGGCACTATCGTTATTTGGCGTACCTGTACCGTGTAAATTGATGTAGTCAATATCCCGCGGTTGCAAGCCTGCTTTAGTCAATGCCCCCTGCATGGCCAGGTAAGAGCCCGTACCGTCCGGCGAGGACGCTGTTTGGTGATAAGCGTCATTACTATTGTTATATCCGCTTAAAGCGCAGTAGGGTGGATTATTTAGCGTTTTAGCTACCCTTTCTGATACCAGGACAACATAACCCGCGCCTTCGCCCAAGTTAAGCCCTTCGCGGGTATCATCAAATGGCCGGCAAAACTGCTTGTCCAATATCATCAGGGTGTTAAAACCGTTAAGAGTAAACTTTGCCAAAGCATCAACACCTCCTGCTATAACCACATCAAGCATGTCATTTTTGATCAGTCTGGCGCCGTAAAATATCGCGTTAGCAGAAGATGAACAAGCAGTACTTATGGTAGTCAGATAATCTGATATACCCAGCTCATTTGCTACCACTTCCGTCATACTGCCGCACTCATGGTCGAAAACGTTTCTTAGTTTCCCTTTGTCATTATTGTTTAAAAAGTCGACAAAGAAATCCTCACTTTTATCCATACCACCAACAGTATTGGCAGATACAAAGCCCGTACGTAGTTCTGAAAAATTTGGAATCGCTGCATCAAGTAATGCTTCACGTGCAGCAACCAAACTCAATGTTTTTGTACGACTTAAATGCGGCGGCAATCCAGCCAAATCAGCTAACTCTTCGTTACTCAGTTTTACTTCAGCAACAGGCAACACGCCCGCATGGTTAGTGTTAAGCATGGTAATATCGCCCATACCGGCCTCGCCACGATCAAACGCGGCAAGGTTTTCGGCAACATTGTTACCAATAGCCGTAATAACCCCAACCCCCACAATGTAAACCGGCGAACTCATTTATATATTATCAATTACTAAATTATCAAATATGCTATTCAGGTTCTTTTCGGTAAAAGATATAGCATTGTCGCGTTGCTCTTTCTCTACCAAAAATAAAACAGCTTTATAGTCGTCATCCAAAACGTCTACCCAACCACAAATGCAGGCTTGTAACACACCGTTAGCTAATAAACCATCAACATAACTAGCTATAAAGGCTGCATCAAATTTTTTAAATATAAAAAACGCATCCTCGCCTTTAAAATTATTGCGGATACATATTTCGCCTATCATGATATTGGGTAAGGTATACACAAAAAGCGCCGGACTAGGAATATCACGTATGCTACCCTGATACCGTTTATCACTATCTAAACTGGCGTTGGCGTTGCTTAAGATCAGTCCCACTTCCTCCGGCTCATAACGCTTAATATCACTTTCATTTAACAACACCTCGGTAGCCAGCCAGCCTAATTTACTCAGATTATCCATTTTGTAAAACTTGGGATAAGTAATGCCCAGGTGCTGGTAAACCGACAACAAAAAGGCAGGCAAATCAGCAGCACGATTCTCAAAAACCGGTCGTTCATTTTTGTAAACCACGTTTTTGTTGACGGTACAATTTGATGTTATGTAATTATTTAAGTTCAAGTATTTATATGTCTGATTATAAATTAATTATATTTTTTTAAATGTCAGTTTGGCAGTCTTAAACCATTTAATAACGCTGTCATTTCAAACCGGGGAGCCAGGGGAAATCTTGTACCGCGCGTGTCCTAACACAGGTATAAGATTTCTCAGTCGCGCCCGCAACCAGCCACCTTCGCTTCTTCGAAATGACACGCGGGTTAATTTGCAATCTACTTACTAAACACCACAGCCCCATTGCATCCCCCAAAACCGGACGCTGTTTTCAAGCAAGTTTTAAGCCGTTTTTCGGTAAGTTCGGTACAAATATTTATCGGGTTAGGCACGCCTATTTTTTCAAAGCCAAGCGTAGGGATAATTACATTATATTTAAGCGACTGCATCGAAATTACAGATTCTATCAATCCGGCCGCGCCTAACGTATGCCCGTAATAACCTTTCAAACTATTGGCTGGTACCATATCTAAACCTGCCAGGGCAATAGCTTTGGCCTCCATTTCGTCGTTATAACTGGTAGCTGTGCCATGTGCGGATATTAAATCAATATCTGCGGCCACCAATCCTGCCATGCTCAATGTGCGCTCAATGGCACCTGCAAGCTCTTTCCCCGTCCGCGAAGGCGCCGAAATATGATTCGCATCGTTTGACACAGCTCCACCCAAAACCTTTATTCCTGACGCGTATTTAGCGTTTGTAGATAAAATCATGGTAGCAGCCCCCTCACCCAGTGTAATTCCTGTGCGGTTTTCATCAAACGGTTTACAAGGCTCGCTGCTGATAGCCTGGAAAGATTGAAATCCCGATAACACAAACTTACTGATCTCATCGGCACCAACCACAAAAGCGTTTTCATATTGTCCGGATTGCAATAGGCGTAACCCGGTAAGTATGGCCATGATACCAGAGATGCAAGCATTTGATACCACTAACGGTTTGTTAGTAAAACCAAAATGATCTGCAATAACTTTTGCGGACGAGTGCAAAGCTATCCTTTCGTTCAAGCCGGCAGCATCAGGCTCAACCTCCAAAAGGCTGATATTTCCTTTAGTTGTAGATATGATAAGGATATTTTTCGGATTGGTTGGGTCAATATCGCAACTGCCTAACGCATCTTCAAGTGACGCTTTCAATAATCGTTCGAAACGACTGGCTGTAAAAGTTTTATGTTTTTTTATTTCGTTTGAGTTAAACAGCGACGCGTATACCGGATGAGCAGAAAGGGTAGTACTATTATGTTGCCTGATACCGGATATACCTTGTTTAACCCGTTCAAAGTTTTGAGCGGTTGTAGTGCCTATGGGCGAATAGATATTGTCGGCTACTACGTAAACTGCGGGCATTACTGATTGATAAAAATTTTCATTTCGCAAGTGGCTATCACCACATCATTGCACCAAATGGTACCCGATACAATACCTGCATCAAACACCTGCACTTCTATTTTCACTTCGGTTATAAGCCTATCCCCCACTTTAGGCAGACTGTAAACTTCAAAGTTTTTTACCTGCCCTATGTAGCCATTAGCCACCGGACGATTCT
This sequence comes from Bacteroidota bacterium, assembly GCA_040386815.1. GTDB lineage: Bacteria > Bacteroidota > Bacteroidia > Sphingobacteriales > Sphingobacteriaceae > Mucilaginibacter. The sequence goes on from JAZKET010000147.1 coordinate 29,028, forward strand.
CTATGCGCGCCATATTGCCCGACCCGACTGCCGCGGTTTGAGCAATGTTTTCCATTAGTCCGGCTTCGCTAAACTCGCCGTTTATGGCAAATAGGTTGTCGGCAGCAATAGTAAAACCTGTGCGTGTAGTGTTATCGTCAGAAAACAACAACTCACCCACCATTACAAACGGCGGTTGCTGTGGTATTAGCGTTAATATGTCGATAACTTCTGTCATGAGTACAAACCACCGTTTATAGATAAAACCTCGCCTGTAATGTATGATGCATCTTTAGATGCCAGGAAACCTACCGCGTTGGCAACCTCTTCAGGTGTACCAAAACGGTTAACCGGGATATTTCTTTTCAGTTCTCTCTCATCCAAACCCTCGGTCATATCTGTCTTAATAAAGCCGGGGGCAACCGCGTTTACCGTTATGCCACTACGGCCAACCTCTTGTGCTAATGCTTTGGTAGCCCCTATAACGCCAGCCTTAGCCGCCGAATAATTGGTTTGCCCAGGCAACCCTTTCAATCCCGACAGGGAAACAACATTGACGATGCGGCCATAACGGTTCATCATCATGCCCTCTAAAACCAGGCGGGTGACGTAAAAGAAACTATTAAGACTGGTATTGATCACATTGTCCCATTGTTCGTCTTTCAACCATATCATCAGGCTGTCATCGCGCACGCCGGCGTTGTTAACCAATACTTCAAGTGGCTTATCTTCATTAGCTTTTAGCCAGGCACTTACAACATCATTTACCTGCTGCTTATCGGCAACATCAAACTGCATAATTTCGCCATTGCTTCCGGATTGTTTAACCAGCTCAAGCGTTTTATTAGCCTCATCGGTATTGCTTTTATAATTAATAAGCACATAGTAGCCCATAGCAGCTAGTTTAACACAGATGGCTCTGCCTATGCCTCTTGATCCGCCTGTAACTAATGCACACTTCATATTTCGTTCACTTGTATTGTTGGTCGGCTGGCTGTTTGTCCGCAGTGGACTCACCCCGGCATTGCTTCGCTCGCCGACCCTCTCTTCGCTGCGCGGAAAGAGGGTTTGTTGCTTATATTTTATAGTATCTAATAATTCATTTTCCTGCCCTCTTTCCGCCGAAGACGAAGAGAGGGCGATCCAGCGTAGCGTCGATTGGGCGAGTTGCCGCCGACATGCTTTGGACTTAATCTATAACGGGATCATTTGACTCTAAAAACTGCTTCACCCTTTCTACATCCTTATATTTTGGTGTATCCTCTATAAATACCGGGAAGAAAGTTCTGATAGCGTTATAAACAGACAATGTATGTGGCGCAAGCCTCTCCTGGCATTTCAGGTAGTCTATGGCCTGCAATACGGTCATCATCTGTATAGCCAATACCGCAAAGCTATTATCAATAACCTTGCCTGTCATAATAGCGGCATTACAGCCCATGCTTACAATATCCTGGTTATCATTGTTGTTAGGGATACTGTGTACATACATCGGGAACGACAGCGTCTGATTTTCCGCTACTGTAGACGTAGCTGTAAACTGTACGCCCTGCATACCAAAGTTAAACCCTAAAACGCCAAGGTTAACAAACGGCGGGAACTTAAGATTAAGCTTATCGTTAACCAGGTAGTTTAACTGGCGCTCTGACAGCATTGATAACTTTGTAATAGCTATTTTTAGCTTATCCATCTCCAGCGATACATAATCGCCGTGGAAGTTACCACCGTGGAAAACGTTTTGGTTCACGTGGTCAATCACCGGATTATCGTTTACCGAGTTCAACTCGTTTGTCAATACCTCTTGCGCGTTGACAATAGTATCATGTATTGGCCCCAATACCTGTGTTACACAGCGTAATGAGTAATACTCTTGTACTTTATCTTCAAACACCTCCTGATCTATGTTATCGGGGCGATATAAATGCTCGCTGCGGTTGCGTATCATTTTACTGCCTTTCAAAATATCGCGCAGCATTAAAGCTACCCTGTTTTGGCCTTTGTGATGTTTTACTATATTCAATTCGTGCGAGTAATGATCGTCATAAGCCTCAACTACCTCATTGGTCATGGCCGATAGCATGGCCGACCAGCCCAATAATTTATGAGCCTGAGAAACATTGATCATACCA
>JAZKET010000148.1:0-12550 GCA_040386815.1 Bacteroidota bacterium
ATTACCTGTTTAGCATAATCAACGTTAAACACACATTGCGATATAAAGTACGATACCCCGCAGCTGGCTTTCTCCAGTATGCGCTGGTCTTCGTCTTTTAAAACGGCATGTCTTTCGGGGATAGTTACCGCGCCAACTACAGATGTTTCCTGGTGTTTGCTCCAAAGTTTATAAGCTTGGGGTAAAGTTGTCTTCACCGCGAAATCGGGTGCTGGCACGCCTACAAATACCGGGTAAAAGCTTTGTTGATGCAGCTCATCCAGCCACGTTGAAAGTTCGTCCTGGCTGAATTTACCAGCCGGGCGATAGATGATCTTTGGCACTTTAAGGTCTTGCAGGTACTGGCTGGCAAACTCAAACGGATCAAGCGCTTTCAAAAAAGGAAACGGGCGCTCCTCAGACGTGCGGGCCGATTCGTCCTGCACATCATAAACTATCAGCGCGTCAATATCCAGCGGTATAAGGCGCGCGATAGTTTTCTCGGCTATCTCGCCAACACGCTCGGGGCTGGTTTCTGACTTGGGCGGTGTAATACCGTAAATTAAAATGCCAGACTCGCCGGCTTGGATCTTATCTAAGAACATAAAATGTTGATTCCCTCAAAGCTAACAGCTTTTTATATCGCTGCAATAAAAGTTTGCAAAGTTAAAATTATACAATTAAAAACTGCGGGTAATAGTGCCGTGATTATTCAAAATATAAAATGCTTTGAGCTGTGCCATTCCTCTCATTAAGCGCGTAACAACCTATCATTTAACAGGGCGCACCTACGGAGCGCGATAGTTCTCTTGTTTTTCTATAAACAGGTTGCTCCTACGGAGCAGTTCATTATCCCGTAGGGATACCCTGTTTATAGCTTAAATAGAATGCTATTTCAACGCTCCATAGGAGCGCCCTGTTTACTCATTGGCATTACCCTTACAAATTACGTTTTTGAATACCTACAAGAATATTACCCGCAGTTTTATCTTCCATTACGCCTCAACGCTGATCTGTTCGCGGGCCTGTTTGGCCGCTGCAACCATGTTTTCAAGCGCGGCTTTTGTCTCCGGCCATTTGCGGGTTTTCAGGCCGCAATCAGGGTTTACCCACAGGTTTTGCGCCGGTAGCAGATCGGCTGCTTTTACCAGTAATGACACCATTTCTTCTGTAGTAGGCACACGTGGCGAGTGGATGTCATAAACACCAGGGCCAATCTCGTTCGGATATTCAAAATGCGCGAAGGCATGCAGCAACTCCATTTGCGAGCGCGATGTTTCAATGGTGATCACATCGGCATCCATAGCAGCTATGTGCTCAATAATATCATTAAACTCGCTATAGCACATGTGGGTGTGAATTTGTGTTTCGTCTTCGACACCACTTGCAGTTACACGGAAAGCTGATACCGCCCAATCCAGATAATGCGGGCGTTTGGCCTTGCGCAATGGCAAACCTTCGCGAATAGCGGCTTCGTCAATTTGGATAATGCCTATGCCGGCTTGCTCCAACGCTACAACCTCATCGCGGATAGCCAGGGCTATCTGGTTGGTGGTAACATCACGCGGTTGGTCATCGCGCACAAAAGACCATTGCAAAATAGTTACCGGGCCGGTTAACATACCTTTCATTGGTTTGTCGGTTTGAGCAGCGGCAAACTTGCTCCAGCGCACGGTCATATCTGCCGGCCGGCTCACATCGCCATAAATAACAGGTGGCTTTACACAACGGCTGCCATAACTTTGCACCCAACCATTTTTGGTAAACAGGAAACCGTCTAATTGTTCGCCAAAATATTCAACCATGTCGTTACGCTCAAACTCGCCGTGTACCAGTACATCAATACCCAGCTCCTCCTGCCAGCGGATGGCATCTATAGTGGCTTGTTCAATAGCCTGGTCGTATTGCTCCAACGTCAAATCGCCTTTTTTGAATTTAGCACGCAATTGGCGAATATCATCTGTTTGCGGGAATGACCCAATGGTAGTTGTAGGGAAGGCCGGCAGGTTAAACCTATCTCTGTGCAGCTGCTGGCGGATAGGGAAAGCGCTTTTACGGGTAGCATCAGCCTCGGTAATAGCAGCCACACGGTCTTTCACGGCTTGCTTGTGCACTTTTGCAGATGCGCGTCTTTCGGCAATGGCTTTTTTGTTTACCTGCAGTAACTCAAAGTTGCCATCAATAATCTGTTTCAACTCGGCAACTTCATTTAATTTTTGCTTCGCGAAAGCCATCCAGTTTTTAATTTCCGGGTCAATGGCGGTTTCCAGTTCAAGGTTAATAGGGCTGTGCAGCAATGAGCACGATGGAGCAATGATCACGCGGTCGCTGCCCAATTTCTCAATGGCTTTGTAAATCAGCGCTAAAGATTTTTCGTAATCGTTTTTCCAAACGTTACGGCCATCAACCACACCAACAGAAAGTTGCAGGGTATTGGGTATCAAAGCCAATACCTCATCCAGCTGCTCAGGCGCACGCACCAAATCAACATGTAGAGCTGTTATTGGCAGGTTTACGGCCAGCTGAGTATTGTCTAACAAAGCTTCAAAATAAGTGGCTACCACCAGCTTAACGCCGCTTATGCGGTTGGCAATGGCGCGGTAAGCAAAGTCAAAGGCTTCTTTGTCTTTTTTAGACAGGTCGAGCGCTAGGCAAGGCTCATCAAGTTGTATCCAGGTAGCGCCCTGTTGTTTCAGGCGATTGATGATCTCTACATAAACCGGTACCAGTTTTTTTATCAGGTCAATACGCTCAAAGCCCTGCTCTTTTTCTTTACCTAATAGCAGGTAACTTACGGGGCCAACTAAAACAGGTTTAGCCTTTTCGCCCAGGGTTTGTTGTGCGGCGGCATATTCTGCAAATACTTTTTCTGATGTGATGTTAAACTGCTGTTTAGCCGTAAATTCAGGCACCAGATAGTGGTAGTTGGTATCCAGCCATTTGGTCATTTCCATGGCGGTAATATCCAGATCATCTTTCTGGTAGCCACGGGCCATGGCAAAGTACAGGTCAATTTCTTTGTTGCCGGCTACTTTGCTAACGGGCGCATAGCGCTCTGGGATAACACCAAGCAGTAAGCTGGTATCAAGCACCTGGTCGTAATAGCTGTAATCGTTACAAGGTATAAGGTCAATACCGGCTTGTAGTTGCGTTTGCCAGTTTTCTTCTCTTATTGCGTAGGCTACCTGCTGCAATTCGGCCTGGTTAATTTTACCTGCCCAATAGGCTTCGCAGGCTTTTTTTAATTGTCGGTGGCCACCAATACGCGGGTAGCCCAGATTTTGTGTTAACATTTTCTTTGATATTTAATTAAGAAACGATGGTGTAAAAGGCAGGTGGTCTGGCTTGTAACATACCTTACTCACAGTTGCGCGACAGCCCATGATTTACACACGGTTCTCCTGGCCTTTAATTAACTGATTTGATAAAGAACTATATAGCTTAAAATTCTGTTCAAAAGTATATATAAAGATTAATGTGCTTTATTTTAATATTTATTCGGTTTAAAAATCTACATTTGGTAATTATTAAGGTTGATTAGTCTGATATATCGGATTAAATCAACCGCCCAAAGAAAAATATTCTATGCAAGAACTGGATGATACCGACCTACGCCTGTTAAAACTGCTTGGCGACAACTCAAACCTTACCATGAAAGAGCTGGCCGCGCGGGTTAATCTTTCGCCCTCGCCGGTGTTTGAGCGGGTTAGGCGGTTAGAGGCAAATGGTTATATTAAAAAGTACATAGCGCTGATAGATGCCGAGAAGCTAAATCAGGGCCTTATCATTTTTTGCAACATACGCCTAAAGCAGCACGACAAAAGCATTGGGCACGATTTTGTAAGCGATATTATGAAATTGAATGAGGTAACAGAATGCTACAATATATCGGGCGATTATGACTTCTTGCTAAAGGTTTATGCCCGCGATATGAAGCATTATCAGGACTTTGTGTTTAACAAGTTAGGGTCCGTAAAAAGCATAGGCAGCACACATAGCACCTTTGTAATGTGCGAGAATAAAAACTCGTACAATATCAACCTATAACGCCTGTTATCAGTTGTATATCGACCCAAGCCTGTGTCGGTCGACATTGTTTGTTTTCAGCGTGAGGTGTGCGAAACTTTGCCTCATGAACACTATAGAAAACATTTACCGCGATTATAACGGCGGTTACTTTAAAACGTTGGTATCGCCGGTACAATCGGCAGGCACATTGGCTGTTATTGAGATGGTTTTGCCAAAGGGATCTGAACCACCCAAACACGTACACGCCCATGAGGATGAAACCTTTTACATGCTTGAAGGCCGCATATATTTTGAAATTGGCGACGAGCAGATAGAAATTGGCCCCGGCGATAGCGCTTTTGCTCCGCGCGGCATACCACATTTGTTTAAGATACTGGATGAGCAGGCAAAATTTATTACCATCATCAGTCCAGGTAAATTTTCAGAATACTTTATTGAGTTTAGCGTCCCTACTATGGGCGAACCTAAAATAACACCTTTACAAGGCCCGCCACCCCCCGAGGTAATTGAATTACTCATTGACAGAATGGTGAACGTATACGGCGTAAATTTTGCCTAAGAAATATTAGCTGAGCTGAAGGTGCATGATCGCCAGGTTCCGACCGCCGGTTTCCAGGCGTTGCTGCACTTTCCAGCCCAGGTTTTGGTATAAGCTTTCTGCGGTATCGGTAAAAAGGTGTAAGGTGTTTAGGCATTGCTGCTTGGCCTGTTTTTGCAACTCGCTACATAACATACTGCCATAGCCCTTTGCCCTGTAAGCCGGAATGGTATAAACCAGCGCCAACCAATGTTGATGTATTTTTAATCTGGGTTGGCGGTCAAGCAAACCTACGTGGTTATAAATGCCACCGGTAGCTACGGGGAGTTTATCGACAAAAAGAATAAGTTGAAATTGATCGGTCGCTGTAGTTATGGCTTGTAAGTTGTCGCGTGTTTTTTCAACCGGGATATTCCATTCGTTTAGGTACCATGTTGATATAAGTTCTATCAGTTCGGTATCCTTAGGTTGGATTTTTCGGATGTTGATCATAACTCAACCTTAAAGCGCTTTTGGCACTCCTGCTTATAGTTACGGCCAATGGGTATCTCTTTACCCAGAACATCAATAGCGTACGATTGGTAGCTTTCTATCTTATCCATAGCTACTATGTATGACCGATGGATACGTACAAACCTGTCTTCGGGCAGCAGTTTTTCCAGTATGCTGATCTTTTGTTTGCTGATGAGGGTTTTATCTTTCAGCACCACCTTGATGTAGTCCTTTAAGCTTTCTATCCAGTAAATATCAGCTACGTTTATCTTAATGGTTTTACGGTCAACCCTTAGATGAATAAATATTTCGCCTTTTTGTTCAACAAAAGGTTCGCTAATAGTTGGGTTTGTGGTACCGGCGCGATAAAGGTCAAGCACCTTACCTATCGCTCTTAAAAACCTGTCGAACGAAATTGGTTTCAACAGGTAATCAACCGCGTTTAAATCGAAACCTTCCAGCGCGTAATCCTGGTAAGCAGTTGTGAAAATAATTTTCGGTGGATTTTTAAGGCTTTTAACCAGGTCTGTACCCAACAAGCCAGGCATTTTAATATCCAGAAACATCAAGCCTATGTTATGTTGCTGCAGCATCTGGAAAGCTTCAATGGCATTTCCGCAGGTGCCCACCACTTCAAGCTCTGTAAAGTTTTTAAGGTACTTTTCTATAACATCAACTGCATGTGGCTCGTCGTCAACAATAAGCGTTTTGATCTTCATGGTACAGCAAAGATAATCAGATGATTGCCAATAGTCTGCACTGTCGACAAAAGTATAGCTTTGGTCGATAAACAGCGTTTACGGCAGGTTCAGGTGTTATCTATCGCCAAATTCTGTCCAGTAATAAAATAACCATGCCGGTAACAGAAAAATAGCCCCTTATGCTGATCCATTTTATCCAATCTAACTGATATTTGATAGGATTGGTATTACCGTTTAGTATAAGCTTATTTAGTGGGATGCTGATTTTTATAGCCATTACCAGATCAGCCACTATCAATATAAAAGCCAGCACGAATAGTAAATAACTTGAGCTGCCTTTAGGCGGATAAGCTAACAATAGCCACAAGGCCATTAATATAACGGTTGATAGATACAATACTTTTAATGGCGTTTCAATTGCTATGTCTGTCAGCCGGCGCAGATCGGCAAACTGGCTTGGCGACATCAGGCTAACCGATCTGTTAAATCGTAAAACAACATAGTTAGCGCCCTGTGCGGCCACCAGGAAGTAACAGGTAGTACAAGCAAATTTTAAAGCCGATAGAATATCATCTATTTTGATCATGAGTTTTTTGCCGCAAAACTATACGGCTGCAAAAACACAAGGAACCTTTGTAGGCAGACACACTACTTACGCCGCCCGATGGCATTTTACGGCAGGCAAATAGCAATTAGTTTACCTGCACAAAATTTTCTGCCCTGGCATCTTGGGGGTATAATACATCCGGCTTTAGGGCTCTGCCAGCAAGGTCAAGCTCAAATATTACCAGGTACATGTCATCCTCTTCCCACGAGTTAAATTGGTAGCGGCCTTTGTATATCAGGTCTAACCGCTTGCGTACGTTGTTAAGGCCTATTTTGCCGAAATGTATGTTGGCATTTGCGGGTATCAGGGCAGGCTTGCTGTTTGATACTTTAAATTTAAGCTTGTGGTTGCTTACCTGTATATCAATGCTTATCCAGGCATCGTCCATCATCTCGCTGGCGCCATGTTTAAAAGCATTTTCTACCAGTGGTAACATCAATAACGGCGCTATCTTATAATCGGCTAATGAACCTGAGATGCTGATATTAAGATCCAGCTTATCTTCATAACGTATTTTTTCAAGGGCGATGTAGGCTTCCAGTATTTCAATATCACGTTTTAGTTGCACCCGGTCGCTTTTGCACTCGTACAACATGTACCGCAAAATGTCTGACAGCCCCAGCACCACCGCCGGCGCGCTTTTAGATTGGTTAAGCGTTAACGAATACAGGTTATTAAGCGTGTTAAACAAAAAGTGCGGGTGCACCTGTCCTTTTAAAAAATCAAGTTCGGCTTGTATGGCTGCCTGGCGCCGCTCATACCACATTTTGATAAACTTAACCGATACGCCTATCCATACAATAACGTTGCTGCGTTCAACAGCGTTTACAAAGTCTTTAGGGCTAAAAACTTGTTGCCAAAAGGTACCATTAAGCTTGGCCCAGGTAAAGTTAGGGTCGGTGTTTTTGTAGAAACGGAAGATGTAGGGGTCTGATATCAGTATCTCATTCAGCCTGTACAAAATAGCTATGTAGAAAGCTACGGTAAGGCAGGCAAGCCCGGTAATAATATAGCGTTGCCTGAAAAAATACCGGGGGATAACCCAGTAGCTAATACTATAAAAATATACCGCATGTACCGGCAAAAGCATCAGTATAACTGCCGCGCCAAGCTGGTAGCTGCCAAAAGACACGCCATAGATTAATGTAAGCACAACAGCGCTAAACACCCAAAATGCCAGATGATTTGATAAGGCTTTACTCATGCCCGTGATCGATACAGTTAATACTCAAACATAACAGTTGCCGGGATATAATGGCAAGATAGTCGACGAATAGCCGCATCTGTCGACAAACGACGTGGTTTGCAGAGCCGGTGGTTTTGATAATGCCGCCTGGGCGGTTTGCCGGGCCAGTTTTGTGTTATGTTGAGTTGGTGGCGGTACAAGGCATGCAGCTGGTGTTACTATTGTAATCATCGACCAAAAGCAGGCTTAAATCGACCAAAGTATTTGGGTGTAGGGTTTTTGCTGTATATCGATGAAAACCAGTATAGTAACCTCTGCGCTTTTATCAAAAAACAGCAATTATCATGTTTGTTGTCCCATTAACCCATTGCGACAGCCGGTGCCTCTTTAACTACACCATCGCCTTGCGGTTATCGGACAGGAATTTTTTAATCAAATTGAATATGCTTAAACACTTACTCAAAACAAGCCTTATTGGATTGCTGTGCTTGCTTACCGTGCAAACACAGGCCCAAAAAAGGGTAACCTTCACCATTAACACGGCACAGGAACGGAAGCCTATTAGTCCGCTTATTTACGGTACCAATGATAATTATAACAAAGGTACAGCAAAACGGATGGGCGGTAACCGCGTAACCAATTATAACTGGGAAAGCAACGCGTCAAACGCGGGGCGCGACTGGTTTCACAGCAGCGATAACTACGTGCCATGGGAGCGCGGCGTGCCAGAAAATGAGTACGATGTGCCTGGGGCTGCTTTAAAGTATTTTCACAATACATCGCTACAGCAAAACGCTTACTCGCTAATTACTTTGCCTATGGCTAAGTATGTTACCGGCGATAAAAATGGATCGGTAACGTTAGAGCAAAAGGCGCCATCTAACCGGTGGAAATACATCAGGCATAAAAAGGGAAGCCCATACAGCCTGACACCCAATTTAGCTGATGATACGGTTTACACCGATGAGGAGGTAAACTTCCTGATTCACAATTTTGGCAAAAGTAATACGCCTACCGGTGTTAAAGCTTACCAGTTAGATAACGAGCCGGGTATTTGGTTTGAAACGCATTCGCGGATGTGGGGAACCGACCATTTGCCGGTTGACTTTTTGATGAAAAGCTCGTACGAGGTTGCAGCAATGGTGAAAAAGCAGGACCCAACTGCCGAGATTTTTGGTCCGGCATCATGGGGTGTGTCAGAGTTTGAGGATTTGCAGGGCGCGCCCGATTGGCATGATCTGAACCAGGGTAAATACAGAAACTTTATATCATACTACCTGGCTAATATGAAAGCCAAACAGGAAGCTGATGCTAATAAAACGCGTTTGCTGGATGTGCTTACACTACACTGGTACCCGCAGGGCCGCAGAGATGGGTACAGCCCGTTTGATAACGGTACTGATTATTTTACCAACAAGGCCCGCATGGAAATGACCCGCTCGTTGTGGGACCCAACCTATATTGAACCTACCTGGATTGGCGAAGATGCCGTTAAGGTAGATCAGTTTTTGCCTTTCATTCCTAAAATGCAGTCAACCATCGCGCAGCATTACCCGGGTACCAAGTTTGCTATTACAGAGTATAGCTACATGGGCTTAGGCCACCCGTCGGGCGGCATTGCGCAGGCCGATGCTTTGGGCATTTTTGGTAAACAGGGCATGTATTTTGCCAGCTACTGGGGCGCTGTTATTGATTATATAAAAGCCGGTTTTGACATTTACCGTGACTATGATGGTAAGGGCGGTACGTTTGGCGACATCTCTATAAAATCATCAACTAATGATATTGATGTGTCGTCCGTTCACGCTTCGGTTGAAAGTGCCGACGAAAGCCGCACCCACATTGTAGCCATGAACAAAAGCCAGGACGAAGCCATTACCGCATCGTTTGATATTACTGCCGATAAGGTTTATAAAGGCGCCAGGGTTTGGGCCTTTGATGGTAACGGGTCGAAACTACGTCAGCTTAAAAACGTGCGTGTTATTACTGATAACAAGTTTGAATATGTAATACCACCGCTTACGGTTTGCCATTTGGTGTTAACAGAAGAAGATCTTTCACTGTATCCCGACTTTGAAGTGGCCACGGTTGATCCGGCCGCGGGCTACTCTGACGGTACGGCTGATTTCCAGATAAAAACACACCTTACCGATGGTGACAACAACATCACTAAAGTAACGGCCGATTTGAGCCAGCTGGGCGGCGCTGCCGATACTGAGCTGCATTTAGATAGCGAGGGCTTTTATAAGCTTGATTTTCACGTAACTGATGGTACACCATCGGGCTTAAAAACTATTGTGGTTAAGGCAGTAGACGCTACAGACCGCAGTGCAGAAACTACGCTTAGATACCGTGTGATCAAGAAGACCTTATCGGCCGACCTTTGGAACGGCGACGCTATTAAAAAAGGTGTTGGCGAGAAATTTTATGATGGCAGCGATGTTAAGGCCAGAGACGCTAAGATAGAATGGCGCGCTACCGGTGGTAATACCAACCCGGGCAGCATGTTTATGCACTTTATCCATGCCGATAATACCTATAACGTAATGACTTGGAGAATGTCGCCAAATAATGATCCGGTTGATGCAAGAGATATCAGCGATTATGGTTTTATTGAGTTTAAGATAAAGTCAAACGCTCCGGCTACTTCTGATATTGAGTTCAGTATCCGCGATGCTTCGGCGCAGCTGCATAACTCGGGTACGGTGTTCCTTAAAAGAGACGGTTATCTAAACTCATTCAACCCTACATCATACACTACGGTTAAAATTCCTATGTCGGCACTTACTGCCGGTTCTGAAATTAACTTAGACCAGGTATGGCAGTTTAACTTCTCGGTTAACACAGCCAGTAAAGGTTTTGATGTTTGGATAGATGATATCCGCGTGCTGCCTTATTCGCATCCGTATAAGGAGCCAAAAATATCCGATCTGAAATTATCACGCTTATCCGGCTACGCCGATGATTTGACCCAGGTTACTGTAAGCGGTGTGGTAGAAGACCCGGATAATAACCTGAAACAGGTTACGGTTGATCTGTCTGAACTTAGTGGTTCAAACCATGCGCCAATGACTTTACAAAACGGCCGTTACGCGCACACCTTTACTGTGCCAAACACTGTAGCTTATGGTACCAAGCAGTTAAAAGTTACCGCCATGGATTCGTTAGAAAACGCTACCGATGCAAAGCTTAACTACAAAGTTAACCAGGTAGCCAGCATGCTGGTGCTGTGGGATGGCGAGACCAAAAATACAGGAAAGGGCCTGGGTGTTAATGATAGCACTATGGTTACTGTTGATTCGGTGGGCGGAAATAAGCAGCCAATTGGTCTTAATTTCCGCATGCATAAAGCCGACGCTGGTTTTGCCGGGGCGATGTGGGATTGGAATGAAAACACCCAGAATACAGAGCTGCAGGACCTGAGCGATAAACGATACCTGAATTTCTACATAAAAGTAAATCCGCCACGTCCGGATTATGATATGGAAATTTATCTGAAAGACGTTACCACGGCCAGTACATCGCCATTTAAATTGAAAGAGCGCGGTTGGGTAACTAACTATACCGGAAATTGGCAGTTGGTGCGCGTGCCACTACGCCTGTTGTTTGATGAAAATAAAATGGACCCTACGCAGGTGGCCAGGTTTGGTTTACTATCAAACCAGTTTGACGCGCCGTTTAATTTTAAGGTTGATGATATTTTTGCTACCGGCAGTATAGTTGCCGATGTGAAAATGAAAACCGAAGCTGCGCAGTGTGGCAATAACGGCAGCATTACTATTGAATCTGTTGCCGGACAAAGTGGTACAATGGCCTACTTTATTGATGGTGTGGTAAACCCGGCAGGTATAAATAACCCGGTATTTTCTGGCCTGGCCCCGGGCAAATATGTTATTAGAATTACCGGTGCCGATGACTTTGTGTACATGGAAGAGGTGATCATCACCGGTACAGGCGGCAGCTTTACCATTACCGGCACGGTTACCCCGGGCAATGTTGAAACGCAGGTAAGCGGCGGCAGCGGCAATTATACTTACTTGTGGAGCAACGGCGCTACTACTCCTAATTTAACTAACGTACCTGCAGGTACTTATATACTGACAGTTATAGATCAAACCACATCATGCCAGGCTACCTATACCGCTGTGGTTGAAGGTAACCGCATGGCCTATAAAGTAACCGACGCGCAATGCTCACCAAACGGTAAAATAATTATAGAAAATGTGCCGGGCACTAAAGGCGCTTTAACTTATTATATCAACGGCATGGTAAATCCGGCAGGTGCTGCCAATCCGGAGTTTAGCAACTTAAAGCCGGCTATTTACACCATTAAAGTTGTAGATACTACACAGATAAGCCAGGAAGTTGATATTGCTGTAGGAGGCAATCTTGCCCCAACCTTAGCGATTGTAGCCCAAGGCGGCAATATTGATCTGACAGTTAACGGTGGCAGTGGTCAATACACCTACAGCTGGTCGAACGGTGCGACAACCCAGGATTTGACCAATGTTAAAGACGGCAGCTATACCGTTACGGTTACAGATTTGGAAAGCAATTGTACAGCCATGCTGACCATTGTATCATCAACCAAACCAGGTAACCCGGTATTTAATGTCACTGATGCTGCCTGCGCGCCAAATGGTATAATAAGGGTAACAGGTTTGAGCGATGCTTTGGTTAACCTTAGGTTTTATATCAATAGTAAACTTAATCCTGCGGGCGATACCGTTTCATCGTTTGCTAACTTAAAACCGGGCATTTACACCATTAAGGTTACGGCAACGGGCTACAGCTATTCAGCAAAGGCTACAGTTGGTGGCTCGGCCAGCGCGCCTGTGGTTACCGGTGTGGCTAAAGATGGTAATGTTGATATTACTGTTAAAGGTGGCAGCGGTATTTATATCTATGAATGGTCTGATGGATCAACCACCCAGGATTTAATGGAGATACCAGACGGTACCTATACCGTCAAGGTTACTGATGCGGCTACACAATGTATCACATCATTCAGCATTACA
>JAZKET010000149.1:0-2360 GCA_040386815.1 Bacteroidota bacterium
TATTAACAGTAGGTTATAAAGTTTACCTGCATTATTTATTCCTTATCCTGTATCTATGTTTAATATGTTTATCAGACGGCCTGTGCTGTCATTGGTTATATCATTAATTATAACCTTATTAGGGGTGCTGGCATTAATTACCTTGCCGGTTACCCAATTCCCTGATATTGCCCCACCTACAGTAACCGTTACCGCAAAATACACCGGAGCTAACGCCGAGGTTGCTGCCAAAGCTGTTGCTACTACCTTAGAGCGTGGAATAAATGGCGTGCCGGGCATGACCTATATGTCGTCGGTATGTAGTAATGACGGGCTTGTTTATATCGAAGTAAACTTTAACGTGGGTACCGACCCTGACCTTGCCGCGGTAAGTGTGCAAAACAGGGTATCAACTGTTATTGACGAATTACCCGAAGAGGTAATTAAAGCCGGTGTATCTACCGAAAAAGAGGTAAACAGTATGTTGATGTACATGAATATTTTAAGTACTGATACAACACTGGATGAAAAATTCATTTATAACTTCTCTGATATCAACGTTTTGCAGGAGCTTAAACGGATTGATGGGGTGGGCCGAGCCGAGATTATGGGTGCCAAAGAATACTCGATGCGTGTTTGGTTGAAACCGGATAGAATGACATCTTATAACATCTCTACAGATGAAGTTATCCAAGCCATTCGCGATCAGAATATTGAAGCCGCGCCGGGCAAAACCGGTCAAAGTTCAGATAAATCACCACAGGTATTACAATACGTATTACGCTATGCCGGTAAATTTATTGAAGCCGATCAGTATAAAAACCTGGTTATCCGAGCTGATGATAATGGTTCGGTACTCAAACTGCAGGATATTGCTGATATTGAATTTGGTTCATCAACCTATAGCATGATATCCCGAACCGATGGCAAGCCTTCGGCATCAATACAGATCAAACAGCGCCCGGGATCAAATGCCAGCGACGTTATTAAAACCATTAAGGCCAAAATGGATGAGTTGAAAAAAACATCCTTTCCCAAGGGCATGACCTACAGCCTAAACTATGATGTATCCCGCTTTTTGGATGCATCTATTCACGAGGTATTCCGTACGTTGATTGAGGCATTTATACTTGTATTTATCATTGTTTATCTATTCTTGCAGGATCTGAGGTCTACCATTATTCCGGCCTTAGCGGTTCCGGTATCGTTGGTGGGGTCGTTGTTCTTTATGCAGTTGCTGGGTTTCTCTATCAACCTGCTTACGCTCTTCGCGCTGGTGCTCGCCATAGGTATTGTGGTCGATAACGCTATTGTCGTCGTCGAGGCCGTGCACGTAAAAATGCACGAGGAACACATGGAACCTATGGAAGCCACCATAAGCGCCATGAGCGAGATCAGCGGTGCTATTATGGCTATTACGTTGGTAATGTCGGCAGTATTTATACCTGTAGCGTTTATGACGGGGCCGGTCGGAGTATTTTACCGGCAATTCTCCTTAACGCTCGCTATATCCATTGTTATATCAGGTATTAACGCGGTAACGCTTACACCTGCGTTGTGTGCCTTGATGCTTAAAAACGACCACGGCAAGAAAAAGACAGGGTTGATAGATCGTTTCTTTAAAGGTTTTAACAAAAAGTACGACGGCATACAAAACAAGTATATGAAACTGGTTATGCGTATAGCGGGCAGGCGTGTAATCACTGTAGGCATACTTTTGTTTTTCTGTGTAGCTACCTGGGGAACTAATGCTATCCTGCCGGGTGGATTTATACCAACGGAAGATCAGGGTATGATATATGTAAACGTAGCAACACCTGCTGGCGCGACAGTTGAGCGTACCGAAGAAGTTGCTAAGCAGATACAAAAAGCAACCGAGTCAATCGAAGCTGTCGAGTCTGTATCATCACTATCAGGTTATAACCTGGTGAATAACATTGCAGGTGCATCTTACGGTATGATCATGATAAGTCTTAAACCATGGGATGAACGTAAAGAGACTGTTAATGATGTTATTGCAATGATGGAGGAGAAGACCAAGAACATCGCGGATGCCTCCATACAATTTTTCCCGCCGCCAACGGTGCAGGGTTTTGGTAATAGCAGCGGATTTGAGTTGAGGGTAATTGATAAAAGTGGTACCGGTGATCTGCAAAAAACAGCAGAGGTTGCCGACAACTTTATAACCGCGTTGAATGAATCGCCCGAGCTTACCGGGGCATCAACCAGTTTTGACGCCAACTTCCCGCAGTATGAAATTGTAGTTGACCAGCAAATGGCAGCACAAAAAGGAATTACGATTGATAAAGCGATGGGTACCCTGCAAACTTTATTGGGTAGTTATTATGCTTCGAACTTTATCCGTTTTGGGCAAATGTATA
>JAZKET010000150.1:0-34243 GCA_040386815.1 Bacteroidota bacterium
GGTATTAAGCAGGTCGCTTACCTGTGGGGGCACAGGGCCGAAACGGTCATGCAGCTTTTGCTGAAAAGCTTCCAGCTCAACTTCGTTTTCCAGTTTCGATAGTTCAGAGTATAGGTTATAGCGCTCAGATAAACTGGTTACGTACTCGTTAGGGATCAAAATCTCCAGGTCGGTTTCTATTTGCGTAAACGCGATGAACGGGCGCGGTTTATCATCAGGGAATAAGCCTTTAAACTCCTCGTCTTTCAACTCGTGGATGGCTTCGTCCAATATCTTGTGGTACATCTCAAAGCCAATTTCGGCTATAAAACCGCTTTGTTCGGCGCCCAACAAGTTGCCGCTGCCGCGGATGTCCAGATCGCGCATAGCTACGTTAAACCCGCTACCCAAATCGCTAAACTCTTCAATGGCGCTAAGGCGTTTGCGGGCCTCATTTGTTAAGGTTGATAGTGGCGGACTCAATAAGTAACAGTAAGCTTTTTTATTACTCCGTCCCACACGGCCACGCATCTGGTGCAAATCGCTCAGGCCAAACATGTGGGCGTGGTTTATAATAATGGTATTGGCGTTAGGGATATCCAAACCGGCTTCAATAATGGTAGTAGCCACCAGTACATCGTACTCGTGGTTAACAAACTTCAGCATCACATCTTCCAGCGCGTCGCCTTCTAACTGCCCGTGGGCGATACCCACACGTGCACCCGGCACCAACTTGTGGATCATAGCACCCAACTGTGGCAAATCTGCCACCCTGTTATGGATAAAGAATACCTGTCCCCCGCGTTCCAACTCATGCGCTACAGATTCTTTGATCAGTGTATCATTAAACACATGCAGCTCGGTAACTACCGGCTGGCGGTTTGGAGGTGGTGTCGATATAATGGAAAGATCCCTTGCGCCCATTAAAGAAAAATGCAGTGTACGCGGTATCGGCGTTGCCGTCAGCGTCAGCGTATCCACATTGGCACGCATTTGCTTTAGTTTTTCTTTGGTGCTTACGCCAAATTTCTGCTCTTCGTCAATGATCATCAGGCCAAGGTCCTTAAACTTTACGTCCTTGCTAACCAAGCGGTGGGTGCCTATGATAATATCAACCTTACCGTTCTTCAGATTCTCTAAAGTGTCCTTAATTTGCTTGCTTGATTTAAAGCGGTTAACGTAATCAATATTGCAAGGGAAACCTTTCAGTCTGTCGCTAAATGTTTTATAGTGCTGCGCCGCAAGGATGGTGGTGGGTACCAATATGGCCACCTGTTTGCTATCGGCAACGGCTTTAAATGCAGCGCGTACAGCAACCTCTGTTTTGCCAAAACCTACGTCGCCGCATATCAGGCGGTCCATAGGGTGTGGCGATTCCATATCGCGTTTGAAGTCGTTGGTAGCCTTTTCCTGATCAGGGGTGTCCTCGTAAATAAACGACGCTTCCAGCTCGGTTTGTAAATAGCTATCCGGCGAGAACGAGTTACCCACCTGCGATTTCCTGACAGCATAAAGCTTGATCAGATCGCGGGCTATGTCTTTAACTTTTTTTTTTGTTGTTTTCTTGAGCTTTTCCCAGGTATCGGTGCCCAGCTTATTCATGCGGGGTTGGGTACCCTCTTTGCCGCTGTATTTGCTAATGCGGTTAAGCGAGTTAATGTTTACATATAGCAAATCGTTATCGGCATATATCAGGCGAATCATTTCCTGCTGCTTACCGCCAACCTCCACTTTTTCCAGGCCGGCGTATTTGCCTATGCCGTGGTCAATGTGGGTCACAAAATCGCCGGGCTTTAAATCGCGCAGCTCTTTTAGAGTGATGGCTTGCGAACGTTGGTAACCTTTTTTTAGCTTGTATTTGTAGTAACGGTCAAAGATCTGGTGGTCAGTATAAGCGGCTAGTTTCTGCTCGCGGTCAACAAAACCTTCGCGGATGGAAATGCTTATCGGCGTAAACTTTACCGTTTTATCCAAATCATCCAAAATGGCGTACAGACGCTCAACCTGTCTTGCCGAGTCCGTTAGAATGACGTTCTCGATCTTCTCAGCCTCGTTATTTTTAAAATTATGGATCAGCAGGCTGAAGTCCTTATTGAAAGATGGCTGCGGGCGCATATCAAAGTTGATAGCGGTATCGGCATTGTAGAAAAACTGCTTGCCAAACTCAATAATCGCAAAATCGCGCAGTTGGTCGGCTATCAGTTTTTCGTCGGTGAAACCAAATTTAGGGTCTATCCAATCGGGGTTTTTGTTCTTCTCATCTGCAGATAAAGCGTTCCATAACTGGGTAGCTTTTTTGTAACCGCTTTGGATAATATCAAACGTAAACTGGACGTCCTTTATCCAAATCTGGCTATCGCTGTCAATATATTCCAGTAATGAAATATTACTTTCTGTCAAAAACTTCGACTGTACATTGGGTACTATCGTAATGCTTTTAACCTGTTCAACAGATAGCTGGCTCTCGATCTCAAACGTCCGGATAGACTCGATCATGTCGCCAAAAAACTCAACCCGGTAAGGCAGTTCGTGCGAAAAGGAGAAGATATCTACAATACCACCACGGATAGAAAATTGCCCCGGTTCGTACACAAAGTCAACGCGGTCAAAATCATAATCAACCAAAAACTCGTTGATAAAATCAATGCTGAGCTTGTTGCCTACAGAGATTTCAAGCGTATTTTTTTCCAGCGATGCGCGGTCTATCACCTTTTCGGCCAAAGCCTCGGGGTAAGTTACTATCAGCTGGCCAAACTCAGTCGAATGGTTAAGCTCGTTCAATACCTCGGCACGGGCCAAAACATTACTGCTGTCGGGCTGGGTAAACTCAAACGGTTTGCGGTATGATGATGGGAAGAGCAGCACTTCTTTTCCGGTCAAATTTTCCAGGTCGGCCTGGAAATATCCGGCTTCTTCGCGCTCGGGCAATACAAACACCATGTGCTTGTGCTGCAAAAAATACAATGCTACCGCCATGGTCGAATCGCTTGATCCAACCAAACCTCGTAGCTGTATGCGTGGGTTTTTAGATGCGTTTAATGCCGTAGCAAGCGCCTTTACCCTGTCATCAGCTTTATATCTGTCTAATATATCGCGGATATTCAAAACGGTGCAAAGATAGGCAAAAAGAGTTTTATATAGGCGTTGTGTTACTTACAATATCTTGCTAAACTGGCTTTGGCGCCTGTAAAACCTACAGCGGCCGCCTTATTAATATCAATACACGCGCCTTTCCTGTCACCCTTAAAATATTTGGCAATGCCGCGGCTGTTGTAAGCGGTGCCATAGTTTGGGTCAAGCTTAATAGCCTCGTCATAATACTGTATAGCAGTAGCGTAACCGCCAGAAAAGATATAGGAGTTTCCTAAATTAAGGTAAGCTGCCGCATCGGTTGGGTTAATAGCAATAGCTTTTTTCAGATCAACAATAGCGCCCTTGTAATCTCTTTGCTGGTTTTTTGCAAGGCCCCGGTTGCTGTAGGCAATCGCAAGGGTATCTGTTATCAAAATGGCTTTATTACAATCAGCAAGTGCGCCGGCATAGTCTCCCTTCCTGTTTTTTGCAACCGCCCTGTTGGCATATGCTTCGGCACTATTGGGGTTTAGCGCTAATGCCTTATCGAAATTAAGCATAGCGTCATTATAAACACCGGTTGATGCCTGTAGCCCCGCTAATTTAATTAGCGCCCTATCGTTTTTGTCGTCCAAAGAAATTGCCTTATTATAATCTGCCATAGCGCCGGTCAAATCTTTTAAATCGGCTTTCATAATACCGCGATTATAAAAGGCATATGATTGGTCAGGATCTTCTTCTATAGATTTAGAAAAATCGGCAATAGCACCATCTTTGTTATTAAGTTTTGCTCTTAGCAAACCTCTCATCATGTAAATGTCAGCACCGGGTTTTAATTCTATAAGACGTGTGTAGTCGGCTATTGCGGCGGTATAATCTTTTGTGAATTTTGCGGCGATAGCCCTGTTAAAATAAGCATCGGTAAATTGAGTGTTATGCCTGATAGCCTGATCGTAATCTTTAATGGCATCGCTATAATTATTTGTTGCCGCCTTGGTTGTTCCCCTGTTATAATATGCAACCGCATTGGTCGAATCTAACTTTATAGCGGTAGTATAATCTTCAATAGCACCAGGTATATCATCAGCATAACGCTTCGCGGTACCCCTGTGGTCAAACATCACTGAAGTTTTGCTCATCATTGAAATGGCCAACGTGTAGTCTTTTATAGCACCCTGGTAATCTTTAAGTTCAAACCGGGCCAATCCGCGATGGTAGTAAGCATCACCATAGCCTTTATCAGCAGCAATTGCCTTATCAAATAATTTTATAGCTTCTGTATAGTCCTTTTTGTTAAATTCATCATATCCCGACTTATCATACTGGTAGGCGGTTTGGGCAGATGATACCAAAGGCAGTATCAATAACAGTAGTAATAAATTTTTTATAAGCATAAGCTGTTAAAGGTATTAATTAAAGAGCCAATTTATTTTACCTGTCAAAAATACTAGATGGCTAAAACAATATCATATCAAAAATCCTTTTAATGGTAGTTTAAGCTGCGTACACAATTACAAACACGTATTTAAACTAAAACTCACAACAATTACCTAATACTTTTAAAAAATGAGAAATGCATTAATATGGGGCGTAGTAATCGGAGTGTTAAGCGCCGCCTGGTTATTTATTACACATGCTATGGGATATGACGCCCATGATGATAAAACCGCACCGCACGAGTATCTGTCTATTTTTATACCTATAATAGGTTTGTTTTTTGGGATTAAAAGCTATCGCGATGGCGAACTGAATGGCAATATGGGCTTTTTAGAAGCGCTGATACAAAGCTTTAAAATACTGATTGTTGGCGGTGTGCTGGCCATTTTTGTAGCTATTGTTTACATAAATTATATACAGAATACCGATAGCAACTTTATGGCTTTCTCGGGCCGTATGTTTGGCGCTTTACTAATTGGCTTATTATCTGCTTTAGCTGTATCTTTGATCTTGGCTACAAGGTCAAACAAGGTTGATTAAGTTTTTAAGAAACAATTTCGAATTGATATTCTGGACAGCCGCCATCATTGCGCTGGCGGCTGCCAATCCATCTATCGATTCGCAATACCCGCTGTGCCCGCTTAAATTAATGGGCATAACCTGGTGCCCGGGTTGCGGCATAGGCCATTCCATTTCGTGGATACTGCATGGCGATATTGCCAAATCATGGCAGGCGCACTGGCTGGGTGTACCGGCTGTTATCATTATTTCTTACAGGATATTTGTTTTGGGGCGGGCTATGGTGGTGCCGAAGGAGAAGTATAGATTTGAATAGGTAGTCGCGCGCAGACAACTCACCCCGGCGACGCTACGCTGGCCGACCCTCTCTTCGCTGCGCGTAAAGAGGGTTGGAAAGTTTTATAATTTAGTTTTTCACCCGGGCCGCCGCCGCCCCTCTTTCCGCGCAGCGAAGAGAGGGGCCGACGAGCGAAGCAATGTCGGGGGTGAGTTATCTGCGCGCGATGAGGAAGCGTTAAGGCATGTTAGCGACAACTCACCCGGCGGACGCTACGCTGCGCCACCCTCTCTTGCTACGCAAAAGAGGGTGGTGGATAGTTTGTAATTAAATTATCTCAAAAAGACAAAAGCCCTCTTTCCGCGCAGCGAAGAGAGGGGCAGAGCGAGCGAAGCAATGTCGGGGGTGAGTTATCGCCGCCGTGCCTAACCCGCTATTATTTAAATATTTAACATTTACCCTATTGCTTTTTACAAAGCGTACACATACATTTGTGTAATGATCAAAAGATTTACAGCCATGTTTGTAGCCCAGCTATGTCTTATTACGGCATTGGGTTTTGTGCTGAATCTTAATTTTTGCTGTGATGCACGTGCAGCGGTAAAAATTAACACGGTTGTTACCCCTCCAGGTGTAAAAGAGCCGCCTGCTGCGTTGAAAACTCCCAGCCAAAAACAACCTGAAGTAAAGTGTAAAGATGCTGTTCAGTCAGAGTCTACATCAGTGGTTTCTAGGTTGTTAAGTATAGAGTTGCCTAAGGTTTCTTTTGGCGATTTTGTATTATCGGCTCAAAAAGCTTTGTTAGAAAAACTGTCTAATGATGGTCCGGCCGCTACGCCGCCGCCTTGCGGCAAAACATCGCAGTATATCAAGAACGGCGTTTTGCGTAATAATTGATCAGGCGCTCATCTCTCCGCCAAAAATTATCAAATCTATATCTTTTAGCTATAAAATTGCTGTCGGCAAGTACGGTTAGGGAAACATTTTGACAATCGTTACGTTTGTATCCTTACATTTACTTTAGTTTTGAATAAAAATTTCTTGATGCGCCGCCTTAATCCAAAATACATCCGCATAGCGGGTATAATTGCTGCTGCTTTACTGGTTATATTTTTAATAGGCGGATTTATTGCTTACGGCAAGCGCGAAGCTATTTTGCAAAGCCAGATTGCCAAAGCTAAGTTGAAGGCCAAGCGCCAATATAATTTAGACTTGCAAATTGGCTCGGCACATTTTACCGGCTTAACTACTGTTAGTTGCGACAATATCACCATAGTACCGGCAGATAGAGATAGTTTATTAAGTATTAAACATTTTGATGTAAGCATAAAGCTATTCCCCTTGTTGTTTGGCAATATTAAGCTGGCCGATGTAAATATGGAGGATGCGTTTTTAAACCTTACTGATATTAAGGGTGTTAAAAACTTCGATTTTCTGTTTAAAAAGAAGCAAGATTCTGTTAAAACCAAAACTAAGGTCGACCTGAGCGAGCTGTCAAATAACCTGATCAAACAGGTGCTTTATAAGATACCTGATAATTTGAATGTGCGTAATTTCCTGGTGTCGTTCACCAACGATAGTGCGCGCCTTAAAATACTTACCGAGGTTGCCAAAATTGACGATGGTGAATTATCATCAACCATAAAAATTAACGATACGGTTGCTACCTGGCATTTCTCGGGGGTAATGCACCCCAGCGATAAAGAGATTGACGTTAAGCTTTATGCCGATAACGGAAAAGTGGAGATCCCATTCATAGAAAAACGTTTTGGCGCCAAGGTGAATTTTGATAACATCACCATAAAACTAAACAACGTTAAACACAGCGACGGCGAAACCAAAATAGAGGCTTTTTGCAGCGCGCAAAACCTGTTGCTTAATCACCCGGCGTTTGCCGCTAACGACGTGATAGTGCCAGATGGCTCCATATCTGCCGATTTTTTGGTGGGCACCAATTTTGTATCGTTGGATAGTACATCAACCATCCACCTAAAAAAAGCTACGGCGCACCCGTACTTAAAATACACGCTTAACCCAGTTAAAACTTATGAGTTGAAACTGAATACCGGCTGGCAGGACGCGCAGAACATTTTTGACTCTTTCCCTACCGGGATGTTTGAGTCGTTGGAAGGCATTAAAGTGCAGGGTAAGCTAAATTACAGCCTTAACTTTTTCCTGGATAAAACCTTGCCCGACAGCCTGAAGTTTGATTCAAGGATGGATAAAGATGCCGACTTTAAGATACTGGGCTATGGTAAAACAGACCTCACCAAACTTAACCGCACGTTTGAGTATACGCCGTATGAGTATGGTAAGGCTATGAAATCGCACATTATTGGCCCGCAAAACCCGGAATATACGCCGCTGGAAGAGATGTCGCCATACCTGCGCAACGCGGTGATGACAGCAGAGGACCCCACGTTTTACAAGCATCATGGTTTTGTAGAAAAATCTATCCGCGCATCTATAGTTACCAATATCAAAAAGCATGAGTTTAGCCGTGGCGGTAGCACTATATCTATGCAGTTGGTTAAATACGCTTTTTTAACCCGTAAAAAAACGCTAAGCCGCAAGATAGAAGAGATACTGATTGTTTGGCTGATAGAGAACAACAACATTATTACCAAAGACCGCATGCTTGAGGTGTATTTTAACATCATTGAGTGGGGGCCTGGCATTTACGGTATCAGCGAAGCATCGCATTACTATTTTGGTAAGTCGCCGTCTGAGTTGAGCTTGGGTGAAAGCATTTATTTGGCCAAGATAGTCCCACGGCCTAAGGCCGGTTTGTATGCGTTTTTGCCTGACGGCACCCTGCGCCCGGGATTAGAATATTACTTTAATTCATTAGGGCGAATGATGATGGGCAGAGGCTTTGCCGAGGCCGACAGTAGCTCATACGGTTTTTACTCTGTGCGTTTGCGCGAGGGCTTGCGTCAGCGCATTGCTCCGGTTGATTCTACAGAGGCAAACCGGTTCCTTAATTCGCCTACGGCAGATGATCTGGACTTGGCGTTACCTCAAATTGAAGAAGCTGAGCCGGCTAAGAAGCCGAATTTTTTTCAGCGTTTATTTGGGAAAAAGGATACGGTAGAACAGCGGACAGAGCAAATGCTTAAGGATGAAGAAGAACAACGCATAAACGCCATTGACGAAACCGGGAAAAGCGGGAAACAGATCCGTCAGGAAAAGCGCGCCATCCGCGACGACGTTAAAGCCAAAAAGAAACTTTTGAAAGAACAGGGTAAGCTTTAATTGACCTATGCGTGACAACATATAGTGTTTTAACATTTAATTTTGCATCGAAATTAAATAGGCAAAACATGGCACTCATAGATAAATTAAACTGGCGCTACGCCACCAAAAAATTCGACATTGATAAAAGGATCAACTCAGAACAATTAGATGAATTATTGGCTACCGTACAACTTGCGCCGTCATCGGCAGGCTTGCAGCCCTACCGTATTATTGTTGTTGAAAACCCCGATGTGAAAGCCAAATTGCGCGATGCCGCAAAAGGTCAGCAACAATTAACCACCGCATCGCACATAATAGTATTTGCTGCCGAAACCAATGTGGACAGCACCTACGTAAAAAACTACATTGACCGTATTGCCGAAACCCGCGGTGTAGACCGTATAAACCTTGAAGGTTTTGAAACCAGTATAAATGGCAATTTGAATAACCTGGGGCACGACAACAGGATAATTGCTAACCACAAGCAAGCTTACATTGCCTTAGGCGTACTGGTAAGCGCCGCTGCCGAACTGGGTATTGATGCCTGCCCTATGGAAGGTTTTGATGCCGCTGCTTTTGATGAAATTTTGGGATTGAAACAATTGGGCCTAACCACTTCGGTAATTGCCCCGATAGGTTTCCGCGCTGAGGATGATAAACTAAGTCAGGCCAAGAAAGTGCGCAAGCCCAAAGACGAACTTTTTATACATATTTATTAAGAGAGAGTCAAGAATCAAGAGCCAAGAATCAAGATGTTTGAATGGGGATTCTATTGTTAAATATCTTGACTTTTGGCTCTTTGCCTTACTTAAAATTTAACATAGACAGAAGCTGCCGCTAAATCTTTCTCTTGATTCTTGTCTCTTGATTCTATCACCTACTCCATTTTCCCCGTCATCCGGGTAATTACATCTTTGTAACCATCGCTAAATGGTATCTCTACATCCGCAATTTTAATACGCCCCTTGCGGATAGAATGCACATGGTCCAGGTTAACAATGTATGATTTATGTACCCTGAAAAAATCATCAGCAGGCAACTGGCTCTCCAGAGACTTGATGGTAACCCTTGATATAATAGGTTTTGGCGCATTGCCAAGGTAAATCTTTACATAATCCTTCAACCCCTCTACATACATAATATCCTCGTGGTTTACCTTAATAAGGTTATAATCAGCATATAAAAATATGTACTTGCGTCGTTTTCCGGTCTCGGGTTCGCTTATGCGTTTTGCTTGCTCATGTATAGAAAGGGCTTTATTACAGGCTTTCAAAAAGCGCTCAACCGCGACAGGTTTTAACAGATAATCAACCACATCCAGCTCGAAACCATCAAGCGCAAATTCATCATACGCGGTAACAAAAATAATTAACGGCTTGTGTGTTAGGCTTTTTACAAACTGCAGGCCACTAATGCCGGGCATCTGTATGTCGCAAAATATCAGGTCTACATCATGTTCCTCCAACGCCTGCATAGCCTGCGTTGCCGACCGGCAACTGGCCACCAGGTCAAGCTTTTCAACCATACGTATGTTGTCCTCCAGCAGCTCTAGCGCTAGTGGTTCGTCGTCAATTATTATGCAGTTCATAAAGGTTTATGCAATTATAGTGTTATAATATCATAAACTAATCGGTATTCGTCGCAACATTGAGGGGTTTAGTCTCATATATGTTACAAGCTGTTTTTTTCTGTTTTTATTTGTAGCATGAAAAAACTGCTTGATAACCGTTGGTTTTGGTTTGCCATGCCTTTTTTGGTATGGTTTGTAGTAATGGTGCTGCCCTTTATCACCAATGCCGATAGTGGCAACTTTCCTGAAGATGCGCGCCGGCGCTTTATAACACATGTTCTTACAGGTAATTTTTTGTTGTTGTGCGTGTTTTATATCCACACATATCTTGTTTACCCGTTGGTTAATAAGCGGGTAGTATGGTATGTGCTGGCGGTGTTGGCATTATTGGGTTTGTACTGGCTTTGTTGGCATTATTTAAAGTTTGATCAACCCCGCGTAATTCGTTTTAATGTTAAGCACGATATACTTAAAAATAAGGGGTTTGGCGGTGGCCACGCAATGGCCAGAGGGATTAAGCATTTCAAAGGCGAGTATGGCGGGCCGTTTGGATATTTTCCGTTAATGCCGCTAATTGCTATATTATTTAGCTACTGTTACAGGGTTATTATTGATAACCGCGAAAAACAACAATTGTTAAAAGAGCGCGAAAATGTTCAGCTACAGTCAGAACTTACTTTTTTACGGTCGCAAATAAGCCCGC
This sequence comes from Bacteroidota bacterium, assembly GCA_040386815.1. Lineage (GTDB taxonomy): Bacteria > Bacteroidota > Bacteroidia > Sphingobacteriales > Sphingobacteriaceae > Mucilaginibacter. The sequence goes on from JAZKET010000150.1 coordinate 10,795, forward strand.
ATTTTATGTTTAATGTGTTGAATAACCTGGTTGCGCTGGCCCGTAAAAAGTCTGATGATTTGGAACCTGCTATTATTAACCTGTCGCAACTAATGCGCTATATGCTTTATGAAAGTGACGATAACAAAGTATTTTTAAGTAAAGAGGTTGATTACATAAAAAGCTTTATTAACCTGCAAATGCTACGCTTTGGCAGCAATGTAAAAGTTAATTTAGATGTTCAAGGCGACACCAGCCTGTGTACTATTGAGCCGATGCTGCTGATACCGTTTGTAGAGAACGCCTTTAAACATGGCACCGGGATGGTTGAAAATCCGGTTATTGATATTACGCTTTCTATTGATACAGATACAGATTTGATGCGCTTTACAGTTGAAAATACAGTTAGCCCTTTTGATGTTTCAAAAGATAGCAGCTCTGGCATAGGTATTAGCAATGTGATACGCCGGTTGGCCATTTTGCATCCCGGAAAACATAATCTGGATATTAAGAATGAGAATGATATCTTTACTGTTGACCTAAGCATCAACCTGTCTAATTAACTGATTGATCAGCCAAAAAACGGTGGTCGCTACAAAAAGTAAATTTGTCGCTACAAACACCGTGGTGGTATACTTTATTTCTAACTTTCACTTTCAATTATTAACCTTGATTGCGCCTAACCTAATAACGGCGTATGTATTTAAACTAAAACGATGATGAAGCTTATCTCCTTTACCAGTTTACTGCTGATGGCTGCTCCGGCATTACTTGCTCAGGAGTCATCAAAAAAATTAAAAGACATACAAAACGAATCATTCCTGGCCCCATCTCCTGTAAAGATAGACGGTAAGGTAAGAGAGTGGGATGGTTTTCAAGCCTATAATAAAAGCACCCATTTATACTATACTTTGTCTAACGATGACCAGAATCTATATCTGGTAATAAAGACTTCAGACCTGACAACCAACGCCAAAATTGGAGCCGGAGGGTTAACATTTGCCGTTAATACTGCCGGTAAAAAAAAGGAGCAAGACGCTTTTAGTTTAACATTCCCGGTTCCTCAACGTCCTCAATTCAGACAAGGTGGCGGCGGTGCTATGGCCGGTGGTGGTGCACGCACCGTGAACTTTACAGTTGGTGACCGAGGTGGCTCGGGTGGCGGTGCCCAGGGACAGGATTCTGCTATGCGCAAAGCCATGCAAGAAAGGGTAATTAACAATGCCAAAGAAATTAAGGTGTCGGGCTTTAAAGACATTCAGGATTCATTAATAGCTATTTATAACGACTACAAGATAAAAGCTGCCATAGATTACGATAAAGACAACGCATTTATTTATGAGCTGGCAGTACCATTAAAACTGTTGGGCCTTGAAGCCGGCGATAAAAAAGAGCTAGCCTATAACATTAAGCTAAACGGCCTGCAGTTAAACTTCAGGATGCCTGACGGTGGCGATGGCCCCCGGGGTGGTGGTGGCGGTAACTTTGGAAGCGCAGGTGATGGCGGCACGCGTGTAATGAGTTTTGGTGGCCCCGGTGGTGGTGGCCCGGGCCGTGGCGGCATAGATTTTCAGGAGATGATAAGCCCGAGCGATTTTTGGGGTAAATATACTTTAGCTAAAAAGCAGTAATGCTGATATCAGATACAATGAGAGGAATATATATATTACTGATATCAATACTATTAGCTGTAAGCGCTTTTGCACAGGACAATAACTATAAAAAGTTAGAAAGTGTACAGGCTGCAAGTTTGCGCACACCCAGCCCTGTAAAAATTGATGGCAAACTGGGCGAGTGGAATGATAACTTTCAGGCATACAACAGGGCTACAAGGTTAATTTATACCTTATCAAACGATGATAAAAACCTGTATCTGATAGCTAAGTCGAACGATTTTACAACAGTTGCCAAAATTATTTGCGGCGGCATATGCCTGGCAATAAATACAGACGGTAAAAAGAAAGAGCAGGATAGCTACAGTATTACCTTCCCGGTTATTGAAAACCCGCAACGACTGGCCGGCGGTATGAGTAACCGGTTTGAGAACCGTAATGCGGCTGCCGATACCGAGTTGATGCGTACCGTACATGAACGCACCATTTTAGCGGCTAAAACAATTAAGGTACTGGGCTTTAAGGATATTACCGATACGCTGATATCAATTTATAATGAGCACAGTATAAAAACAGCTATCAATTTTGACAATACCGGCGCCATGACCTTTGAGTTATCTGTACCCCTAAAGGCATTAAATCTTGATGCCGATAAACCTAAGGAGTTTGCCTATAATCTGAAATTAAACGGTTTGCAGCTAAACTTCGGCGGCGGTGGTGGCCCTCCGGGTGGCGGCGGTGGTGGCGGCGGCAGAGGGGGTGCCGGCGGGCGCAACGCGCTTGATTTTCTGGACTTGTTAACTCCCAGCGACTTTTGGGCCAAGTATACTTTAGCTAAAAAATAAAACAATCTACCATACCTATACACAAACACAACAATGAAAAAAATATTTATCATAGCTAGCCTCTTAACAGTATCGGTGGTAGCATTTGCACAACGTGGCGGCGGCGGTGGTGGCGGCGGTAATCTTGGTGGCGGCGGTGGTGGCAACCGTCCGCAGCAGCAGCAAACCCCGGCCGTAGTAGCCCCACCTTTGGCAGCGCGCGATGTTAGCGGTGTTGTAAAAGACGAGAAAGGTGAAACGGTTATTGGTGCAGCTGTAGTTTTAAAATCGGCCAAAGACACTATTTCTGTAGGCACCAATGAAGATGGTGTTTTCATTATCAGAGGCGTAAAAAGCAACACTTTCAATGTAAGTGTAAGCAGTTTAGGCTTATTACCATTTGTGCAGAAGTATGCTTTTAGCGATACCAAGAAAAACGTTGTACTTGATCCAATCACCCTAAAAACAAACGCCAAAGAGCTGGGTTTGGTAACCATTAATGGTACGCCAAGCGTGGTTTACAAAACCGATACGGTTGAGTATCGCGCCAGCGATTATAAAGTGCGCGAAAATGCCACTGTAGATGAGCTGTTAAAGAAAATGGAGGGCATGGAAGTTGGTACAGATGGTTCATTAGTACACCAGGGTACCGAGGTTGTGCGAGCTAAACTTAACGGTAAAGAATACTCTGGCGGCAGCGTAGCGCAGGCCATACAAAACCTGCCTGCTGACATTGTTGAAAAGATACAGATAGTTGATGACTACGGCGACCAGGCAGCGCGTACAGGCGTTAAAGAGGGCGATCCGTCGAAGATATTAAACATCACAACAAAGGCAGACAGGTCTGTAGGTAATACAGCACGTATAACCGGGCAGTATGGTAGCGCGGGCCGTTACAATGGTCAGATCTTCGCGCAGCGTATCAATGCTAATCAGCAAATTGGCATTATCGGCAACATCAGAAACACCGTGTTAGGTGTGGCTTCTACTGGTGCCGGCGGTGGTAACTTTGGTGGCGGCGGCGGCGGTGGCGGCGGCAACGGTGGAGGTGGTAATGGCGGCGGCGGCGGTGGCGGCGGTAACGGTGCCAGCGGCGGTGTTACGCATTCAGGCTCGCCAAGTGTTAACTACCGCGATCAATGGGGTAAAAATATCCAGGTAATTGGTAGCTACGATTATAACTTTAATAACAACAACTCTCTTAACGATCAATACGGCTTTCGTAATAGTGTGCGTGGTAAAAGCGATTTTGTTACCAAAAGCAATGCTGATAGAAATAGCAACGGCCATAACGCACGCTGGGAGATGGATATCAATTTAGATAGCGCCAACTATTTGCAAATAACTCCAAACTTTAGCACCAGTAGCTCTACCAATGCCAGCACCAGCTATAACAAAACCATCAACTATTATCAGCAGTTTGAGCATGCTTTAAGAGAGGGTACTAATTCAACCGTTACTGACACCAAGAGTTTTGGCATAGCGGCATTATACCTGCATGTGTTTAAAAAGCCAAGGAGAAGCTTTTCTTTGAACTTAAGTATCAACCGCTCTGATAATCAAACAGATGGTAAACGTAATACCAGGATAAGGAACTATGCTGATACTACAGAAAATTTATTGGTAAGAGATTCATTAATTAGTGTATTGAACACCAGGGATAACGTAACTACCAATTTTTCGGCTTCTGTATCTTATGTCGAGCCTATAAGCGCGCTATCGGTTATAGAGTTTAGCGGCAGTATAAGCAGACGAAACAATAGCTCTATATCGTTGCAGGATACTGTTGATAAAAATGGCAAAGTATACAGTGTACCGGCCTTTAGCAGTATTTATGATTTTAACGTTACCGATACCCGTGGTACATTAAATTACAGGTATAATGGTAGTAAAGTAACTTTCTCTATAGGTGCATCTGCCGTGCCGTTTAATATTAGCGGTACTAAGTTAAATGCAGCGGCGGGTACAAACCCACAAACTTCGCTTAGCAACTTTAGAGTTATACCATCATTCAGATTTGGATACTCTTGGTCTCGTACAGAGCGTATCACTATCAACTACAATGGCCGTAACCAGGAGCCAAACTTTACGCAAATACAGCCATTTACCGATATATCAGACCCTAACAATGTCATTATAGGTAACCCTAACCTTAAACCTACGTTTACACATTCAATAAATGCTCAGTATAACAATTACTTAGCAAACTCAAAATTCAATTTTTCGTTGGGTATAACTGCAAATCAGGTTCAAAACTCTATAACTCAAAACACGGTTGAAAGAGCTATACTGATCTATGATGATCCGGACCCGAAGAAAGACCTGTATAGATATATGAACGAGGTATATTATGTAAATATCAGCGGTGCGCAATCAGTAACCGGTAGATACAATATCTCTAAACAGTCAAACAATCGTGCGATAAACCTTGCTTTAAATGGTAGCATAACTTATAGCTATACACCTGCAATGAGTAATGATCAGCCTTTCCATCAAACTAACTGGCGCTTTAATGAGCGATTTGGTCCGCGTATTACGCCTACAGAAAACATCGAGATAAACCCATTTATTGGTTACGATATATCAAGATATTTTACAACACTGGTGCCTAAAAACGCTGTGCCGGGTGCTGCAACCAACAACTCAACTCAGCTTAATACAACCTCATTGGGTTTAAACGGCCGTATGTATTTCTTTAAAACATGGCAAATAAACTATGACGCAACCAAGCGATACATAAGCGGCATTACCGGCGGAAATACTACACCATTAATTATCAATGCAGGTTTTGAAAAAGAGTTTCTTGAACGTAAAAACCTGGTGTTAACGCTTAACGTATATGATGTTTTAAAACAAAATAATTTTATACAACAAAGTGTAAACACACAAGGTACAACTAATACCATATCAAACGCTTTAAGCCGCTACTTTATGGTGGGCTTACGCTTAAACCTGCAAAAATGGAGCGGTACCCCACAACGCGGTGGCCGTAATATGCAGCGCCGTGGCGATGGTAGCTTTATATATAATTAAACAAATCCAAACAATAGTAATAAAGCGGCGGGTCTTAAAACCTGCCGCTTTTTTTGTTTGCTGTAGCGATATGAGTTTGGTGTCGATATGTTTTTGCTAAAAACTCTTATCTTCACACTTGTATGTCAAAAAAAGTATTGTTGTTGTTTGCTGGTTTGTTTATGGCTTTTATGGCTTCGGCTCAAAACATCCAGTCGCCGTCAGAGTTTTTGGGTTATGAGTTGGGTGCTCAGTTTACCAATCACAGTCGTTTAGTTGATTATTTCAAGTATGTAGCCGGTGCCTCAAAACAGGTAGACTTTAAGCAATATGGCACCACTAACGAAGGGCGGCCACTTATGGCGATGTTTATAGCATCGGCCGATAATATTAAAAAGCTAACTGAGATACGCTGGAATAATTTGGCCCTTGCCGGCTTAACAGATACTAAACCAGTTGTAAACACTGCAACATCTGCCGCAAATGCCCCTGTTATTGTATGGTTAAGCTACAATGTGCATGGCAATGAGCCATCATCAACAGAAGCGGCTATGCAAACGTTGTTTGATATGGTAGATACCCGCAATACCAAAACCCAGCAATGGCTAAAAAATACCGTGGTGGTAATTGATCCTTGTTTAAACCCGGATGGGCGCGAACGGTATGTTGATTTTTATAATTCGGCAAAAGGTGCAAAGCCGGATACTAACCCGTCGGCCCGCGAACATGCAGAGCCATGGCCACAGGGGCGTACTAACCATTATTATTTTGATCTTAACCGCGATTGGGCCTGGCAAACTCAAAGAGAATCAAAGGCACGTATGGAGCTATATAATTCATGGTTGCCACAAATTCATGTCGACTTTCATGAGCAGAGCTACAACGCACCGTACTATTTTGCGCCCGCGGCCGAGCCTTTTCATAAAGATATAACACCGTGGCAAAAAGAGTTTCAAACCACCATTGGCAAAAATAACGCTAAGTATTTCGATCAAAATGGATGGTTATATTTCACTAAAGAAGAGTTTGACCTGTTGTATCCGTCGTACGGAGATACCTATCCCATTTATAACGGTTCTATAGGTATGACGTATGAACAAGGGGGCATTGGTGCCGGTTTAGCCATCACCACCCACACCGGCGAGGTGCTAACATTAAAAGATCGTCTGGCGCACCACCACTCAAACAGTTTAAGTACAGTAGAAACCGCGTCGGCAAATGCGGATAAAGCGGTGGCCGAGTTTAAGAAGTATTTTGATAATAGCCGTACCAACCCAACAGGCCAATACAAAGGCTACGTTATAAAAAACGATAACGATGACAAAGCGCGCGGGCTTACAAATTTTCTAAAAGCCAATGATATACAATATAATTTAGGCGCAAAAGCCACTGCTACCGGATATAACTATTTTACAGGCAAAACAGAACGGTTTGATGTTGATGAAAAAGATATTGTTATTAGCGCATATCAGCCTAAATCGGTTTTATTAAATGTATTATTTGAACCTAAAACCTTTGTAGCCGACTCAAACACGTATGACATTACAGCATGGTCATTGCCTTATGTATATGGTATGCGTGCGTATGGGCTTAATGAAACCATTAAAAGTTTAAATACTGCAAAAGGTATAACTACTATAGCGCTTCCGCCGCAGCCACCAGCGGGTACAGTAATGCACGCTTATGCCTATGTAGCCAAGTGGCAATCATTAACCAATGTGCGTTTTTTGGCAGAGCTGTTTAAAAACAATATTAAAGTGCGATATGCAGAAGCGCCATTTGAAGCGGCCGGGAGAAAATTCGAGGCTGGCTCATTGATCATTACCCGTGCCGGCAATATTGATAAAGGGCTTGATAATTTATTGCTGGCTACAGCTTATAATACCGGCGTTGAGTTAACACCCTTAAGCAGCGGCTTTGTTGACAAAGGTGTAGACCTTGGGTCGGCATCTGTACATTTAATAAAGCCGCCTAAAGTGATGCTGGTTAGCGGCGAAAGTACATCGGCCGAAGCTATGGGCGAAGTGTGGCATTACTTTGAAAAACAAATAGACTATCCTGTAACGCTAATTAATTATGAAAACCTTGGTCGCGCTAAGCTAAGCGATTTTGATGTGGTTATTTTTCCTAACGGTAATTACGATGGTTTCCCGTCAGAGCGCTTGCAGGGGTGGGTTGCCGATGGTGGAAAGCTTATCGTATTGCAGGATGCTGTGGCGCAGTTAGCCGGCAAAAAAGGATTTGATATTAAGGGTAAGGAAGCCGATACAACTAAAAATAAGCCATCGGTAAAGGCATATGCCGATAGGATTCGCAGCGCCATAAAAACAAATGTGCCCGGCGCTATCTATAAAATAGATATAGACAATACGCACCCATTGGGTTTTGGTTTCCCCAACTATTATTACACCCTTAAGCTAAGTAACGATATTTATGACTTATTGGGCGATAATGGCTGGAATGTTGGTACTGTACGTAAAGACGGATATGTAGCCGGCTTTGTAGGCGAAAATAGCAAGCAAAGGTTAAAGAATGGCTTGTTACTGGGCGTGCAATCACTGGGCCGCGGCGCTGTAGTTTACATGGTTGACGACCCACTATTCCGCAGCTTTTGGGAAAACGGCAAGTTATTGTTTAGTAACGCCGTATTCATGGTGGGGCAATAATTCAGTTGGCAGTTAAGTTATCTAGACATCAAATCCGGAAGTAAATTCTTTAATTGCCTACTGCCCGCCACCCGCGCGGCTTTTTTCTTCATCGGCACCGGTGCTGCGTTGTTGGCGTTGTTTAATTTTGGTGTTGCCAAAGTTGTAGGTAAGGTTTAGTTTAAACAACCGGGTATCGCGTTTTTGCAGTATCAAAAAGTTGTTGGTAAGCTCTTTGCTGCTAACGTCGTTACGCTGGGTGTTAAATATATCATCAAGCCCCACTTTAACAGTTACTTTCTTATTGGCAAATGATCTGCCTATGGCGGCGCTAACGCCATACCTGCGGTGTATGTCAAATATACCATAGGTAAGCGCAGAACGGTAATCGGTAACTATTTCGCCTTTGTAAACGCCAAATAACAGGTTTTGCGTGGTTTTAAATACAAATGCTTTACGGCCATTGTCAATTACACCCCCACTTAAATCGGCTGATTTAAAGCCCATGTAAAAGCCATTAAAATTAATGCTTCCTGTCCACCATTTAAAAACATCGTAAGGGGCGTATAAATTAATGTTATAGCCTTTTTGCGTTTGCAGGTTAGCATACGTTTGGTAGGTTGAGTTGCCCTGGGTAAGCAACACTTCAAGGCTGGCATCAGTAGTATGGCTATAGCCCAATGTAATATTAATGCTTTTATTAAAGGTGTAGCCAAGTTCTAAATTATGAGTGTACTGCGGTTTTAAAAAGGCATTGCCATAATTGTAGGTGTATGGGTCAAGATAATATACAAACGGATTAAGATTTTCATAGTTAGGCCTGTCTATACGGCGGCTGTATGAAAAACTCAGCTCGTTTTTAGCGCTTAGGGTTTGGTTTACAAACAAACTGGGGAATAGGTTAAAGTAGCGACGGTTAACCGGCGTACTGCCCAGCAAATTGCCGTCTGATTGTGTGTACTCGCCCCTTAGGCCCAATTGTACAGATCCGGTTTTGTATTGGGTATTAAAGTTAAGGTAACCGGCAGCAATTTTTTCGGTATAAATAAACCGGTTTGATCGGGTTGCGTCATTTACATAAGCACCACCATTTGATATTTGCGCACGCAGATCATTGTCTGTTTTTACACTGCTGAATTTTGCGCCGGTTTCAAATTTCCACGCTTTGCTTAATGGCCTGGCGTAATCTGTTTTAGCGCTGTATACCTCAATAAGTGCCGGGGTTTGGTTGCGTAGCCACAGCGGTGCATGTTGTATGTTGCCGTTAGGCAAAAAGTAATCGGTAATAACGTCGGCGTCATTATTGTTTTTAAACCTCGAGTAATCAAGGTCAAAGCTTAAGGTTTGGCCCAATGTGTCAAGCTTAATACGATTATTAAGGTTTACGGCTATATTGGTGTAACGCCCTTTAATGTCTGAGCTGGTGGTTAGCAATGAATCAACCAGGCCAGGTTGCGAACCTATTAGCGTGCGGGTGCTATTATTTTCAAGTCCCGAATTAGTATAACCGCTTAACACAATACCCAAAGTGTTTTTAGGGCTGGTATCCCAATCGGCACCTATGTTAAACGTATTGTGCCTGTCTTTTGATGGCATTTGAGACAACTGGGTGAAATAGGTGTTACCTGCGCCGTTGTCAATAATGCGGTCAATACTCATATCGCGGTAGCGCGGGTTATAGCCGCGGCTAAATGTACCAAACAGGTTAATGTCGCCATCTTTATGGTTAAGAGTTAGGCTTTGGTTATCGCGCCATCTCCAGGCCCTGCCTATACTTGCATTCAAGCTACCGTTGGTGCCAACCTGCTTGTTCTTTTTAAGTTTTATGTTGATGATACCCGAGTTGCCGGCGGCATCATATTTAGCCGATGGATTAGTAATGATCTCGATTGATTGCACCGTGTTGCCATCTGTCGACCGTAAAAAAGTTGCCAGTTGCGCTGCAGAAAGGTAGGTAAGTTTGTCATTGATCATCACCGTTACGCCTTGTTTGCCTTTAAGGCTAATATTGTCGTCGTTGTCAACAGTTACGCCAGGCGCGCGTTCCAGTATTTCAAGTGCGTTGTTGCCCGCTGCTAACAGGCTGTTTTCTACGTTTACCACCGTGCGGTCTACCTTGCGCTCAATTAATGGTTTGCTTGATGTTATGGTAACTGTGTTTAAGGTTTTTGTAGCAGCTTTCATGCTGATATTCGGAATGGTGTAAGTATTCTTATCGGCCGATATTGTAAACATGGCAGAGCTAGCGTTAACATATCCAACCGAATTTGCTTTGATAATATAATTGCCCGGCTTAATGGCATCGAATTTATAAATGCCTGCATCAGTACTTAAAGTACCTTTTACGATGGTCGAATCGGCGGCGTTTAGCAAACTCACGCTCGCATAATCGACAGCCGCACCTTGTTCATTGTTTAGTTTTCCTGATACCGACGCCGCCGACTGCGCCAGTAGTGTCCCCGTACAGCACAGGGTAAGTAACAGGGTATAGTATATGGTAGATATGGTGGTTTTCATTTTAATACGATGTAAAAATTTGGCAATAGCTTTCCTGCAGAAGAGTTGGCTCTTCTTTTTTAAATAATCAATAAAATTATCGGCATGAATAGCAGGGTGTAAACCGGCTATAAGGGAAATTAACAAAAATCAATAACCCTGTTTTTATTAAGATGCGGGAGAGTGCCTAAAGGTTACAAACTATTTTAACTTTTTAGTGCCGGTACAAATTTGATGATCATATCGCTATAGATAGAGAATGAGCCGGTACTGTCAATAGTTTTGCTAAGAGGAGGTTTTTGTTTGATATGCTTTTCTGCAAGATGATTTTGCACGGTGTTGCTTATATATAAAGATAATATAAGCCCGCCGCATAGCAGCAAGCTTATATTTCTTATATAAATAGCAAACGCCTTCACTATTTTTTCTTTAATATGCTGGCCGAGTCAATTTTTACTGGCTGAGGCAATACTAATGTATCAACTTTACAGCCCAGTCCGGTTTCGCTCATAATAAAGGCTGCTGACCTTAAGCCTTCAGGTCTTTTGTTAGTTTTGTTGCACTCATAAATGTTGGCCGAGTTGCGTATATAGTCGTTTATATCTTCATCAATAATCAAAATAGCATTTAAAGGTACTTTCAGTGTAAGCTCAATGCTTTGATTGTGCCAGCCTGCTTCTTGCGTTTTTTGCAGATAGCGATCAAAAGTTAAAACAGAGTCTTTCTGGCTAAATACATAACTGGTATTACGCGCATTGCGCAAAGCGTCATCAAAGTGCTGGCCTTTGGCGCGGAAAGTTTCAACCAGTAAGGGTTGGTCAACATCGCTACGTTCTATATTGATAGATACGTCGCTAAGCATCAGTTCGTCAATGCCTTTGCCGTCAACAGTTACCACCATGTTTTTAAAGTTCGATTTCATGTCCAAACGCACGCTATCCTCGTGCGTAAAGTATTTAATATCGTTTAGCTTTAGATAATAGGTGTTTTTAGGGTTTGACTTTAAAGTAAGCGTTTGGTTAAAGCTGGCTGATGATTGAAAGCCCGACGCGATTTTTGTGCCATAATAAGCCAATACACCTATCGAAAATAACCAGATAATAAATATCACAGATCCTACAGATCTATCAATAGCCTTAGTGTTAAATATGGCGTTAAGCGTTAACAGAAATATAGCCAATAATGGAAGGAATGCTGCAACAAACCCTGCAAATAATAAGCGGGTTGCATATTCATTAGTCATAATCTCCAGATCAAACAAGGTAGGGTTAGCATCGGCCCATATAGTGCCCATGGCTAAAAACACTATTAGGGTAATAGCAAAGCCAAGGCAGGCAAGTAATACTATAACACCAAATACCTTAACTAATACTTTGCCAGACACCCTGAAAAATTGGCCCAGGTGGTAAAAGAACTCGCTCAAAAAATCGCGCAGTTTATATATTATTGGTTTTGCTTCAGAGTGCAGGTTAGCTATGTGGCTGCGCAGGTTACTTTCTTCTTCAAAACTGTTTTTAAAACCTTGCAGATTTAGCTTTTCTCCCTTCATTGCCATACGGTCGGCGCGGCTGCTGGCGCGTGGTATAACAATCCAAAGTATAGCGTATAATAGTAAGCCGGTGCCAAAAAAAGCAACGGCTACAGCAAATAACAAGCGTACCCAAACAGCTTGTATATCAAAGTAATTAGCCAGGCCTGCACATACGCCACCAAGCAGGTGGTCGTCCGGATCGCGAAACAGTGTGCGCGAGCCGGTGTTTTTGTAAGCGAAAGGGCTGCTAGGGGCTGACGGCTCGTCAGACTCGGCGTTGACAAAATCCTCAACCGTGCCCATTTGCTCAACTACCTGTTTAACATCGTCTTCTATAATAACCTGTTTGGCTTCTTTAACCAATATGTCAGAAAACATCTCGGCAATGCGGTTCTCAATATCGGTAGTTATCTCATGGCTATCGGCCGAATTCATGAAATGACGTTTTACATCAGTCATGTAGTGCTTTAGTATTTCATAGGCATCTTCTTCAATATGAAAAACGGTGCCGTTTATATTTATGATGATTGTTTTGTTCATGATATAATCTTTAATGCGGGTTGGGTATTTATTTTTTTTTGCCGATAGCAGTCTCTACGGCATAGGCCAATTCTTTCCAGGTGATATCGAGTTGTTCAAGCACCTTACGGCCTTCGTCAGACAGTGCGTAGTACTTGCGTGGCGGCCCGGATGTTGACTCAACCCAGTTATAAGTAAGCAGGCCATTGTTTTTTAAACGGGTTAGTAACGGATATAAAGTGCCCTCAACCACAAGTAGTTGTGCTTTTTTAAGCTCGGCAATTATATCAGACGCGTACGTTTCATCGCGTGCAATGATGGAGAGTATACAGTATTCAAGTATACCCTTACGCATTTGGGTTTGTGTATTTTCTGCTATCATGAAACAAAGATATATGTTTTAAATTGTATTATGCAATACATAGTACTAAAAAAAATTAAAATTGAGAATAAAACTAAGTTTAACGCAATTTTTTTTCTTTTTTTTGTTGAATTAATTTGTGTTTTAAATTGCCGAACACTACTTTTATAACTAATTAACTATTAACTGATCTTATTATTTAACAAACATGAAAAAACTTCTACTAGTAAGTTTGTGTTTCCTGGTGTTATGCGTAACACAAGTATTTGCACAAAACCGTACTGTTACTGGTACGGTTATAGGCACAGACGACGGCCTACCCATCCCGGGAGTAACAGTAAAAATCAAAGGATCTAATGTTGGTACGCCAACAGACGTAAACGGTAAGTATACCATTAGCGTTTCAGACGGTCAAACCCTTGTATTTTCTTACATCGCTTATAATACGCAAGAAGTAGCTGTAGGTACTAAAAGCGTAATTAACGTTAGTCTGGTTCAAAACACATCGCAGTTAAGCGAGGTTGTTGTAACAGCTTTAGGTATTTCCAGAGAAACCAAATCATTAGGTTACTCTGTTGCCAGCGTTAAAGGTAGCGAGATCACTAAAGCGCGTGATCCAAACATTGTTCAGGCCCTTGCTGGTAAAGTTGCCGGTGTTAACGTAACGCAATCATCAGGTACATTAGGTGGTGGCTCAAAAATCGTTATCCGTGGTGCAACTTCATTAAGCGCCGACGTTCAGCCTTTGTTTGTAATCGATGGTTTGATCATTGACAACTCTGCACAGCAGTTAGCAACTACCAACAGTGCTGTACCACAAGGTACTGCAGGTGTTGACTTTGGTAATCGTGCAGGCGATATCAACTCTGACGACGTAGAGTCAATGACCATACTAAAAGGTGCGGCAGCAGCAGCACTTTATGGAACTTTAGCTAAAAACGGCGCTATCATCATCACTACCAAACGTGGTAAAAGAGGCGATGCTGGTACTGTAAGCTTTAGCTCATCAACCAGGTTTGATTCTCCGTTGGTATTACCTAAGTTTCAAAATGACTATGCGCAAGGCAACCAGGGGGTTTACAATATTGCTAACACTAATGGTTGGGGCCCTAAAATCAGTGACGTTCAAGGCCAAACTTTTCCAAACTTTTTAGGTCAGAATGTTACACTGCAGGCTTACCCTGACAATATTAAAGAATTTTACAAAACAGGTAAAACCTATATTAACTCTGTAGCTTTATCAGGCGGTAATGAACAGGGCGATTATCGTTTTGGTTATACCAACACTATTCAAACCGGTATTACAGAGCAGCAGCGTTTAGTAAAAAATGCGGTTTCATTTAACTCTGGTCGTACCATCTTAAAAAATTTGAATGTCAGAACTAGCTTAAACTATGTTAGAACTGTAACTGATGGTTTGCCTTTTCAAAGCTCAAACAACGCTAACGTTTTAACCACAACGGTTTACAGCTTACCAAGAACTGTTGACACCAAGCTTTTAAGAGACAATTATGTAAACGCCTTAGGTCAGCAAAACACCTTAACCCCTGCACGTAATGGTAACAACCCTTATTGGTTAATGTATAATAACAAAACGGGTGCTGTAAATAACCGTGTTTATGGTACTGCTAATTTTAGCTATAAAGTAACACCTTGGTTAACTTTATCAGATAACATTGGTACCGATATTTATTATGAGTTCCGTAAATCAACTACCAGAAATGGTACTATCGGTGCTTTAACTGGTAATTTCTTTACTGCAAACCTTTATCAGCGTATCATCAATAACGACTTCCTGGCGACATTTAATAAAAATGTTACTGAAGATTTTAACATTAAGTTTATTGCCGGTACTTCTATTTACGAAAATTATTACCAAAGAGAGCAAATAGATGCTCAAGGCTTAACTATAGATCAACTATATAACTACGCCAATGCTGCGGCTAATACACCATCTAACGTTTCAAATAAAAGAAGAATACAGGGTGTGTATGGTGATTTAACCTTGTCGTACAAAGATTACTTATTTTTACAGGCAACCGGCCGTAACGACTGGAGCTCAACTTTGCCGTCAAATAACAACTCTTATTTCTATCCATCAGTAAGTTTGGGTTTTGAGTTTACTAAAGTCATTCCACAAATGGACTGGTTGTCTTATGGTAAATTAAGAGCAAGTTATGCTAACGTAGGTGGCGATACCGATCCGTATCGTGTATTGTTTGCTTACAATCCGGCAACCAACGTATTTGCGCAGTATGCTGCAGGTGTAAACTTTCCTTTCAATGGTGTTTTAGGTGCTTCAACTCCGGCAACTATCCCTGGTTTGAGTGATTTGAAATCACAGACTCAAAACTCGACAGAGTTTGGTATTGAGTTAAAATTCTTGAATGATCGTATCACTTTAGATGCTGACTACTATAGCAATAAAACCAAAGACCAAATTGTATCGTTAGCATTACCTCAATCTACCGGTTACGCGTTTAAAATTATTAACGCTGGTGACCTTACCAATAAAGGTGTTGAGGTTAGCTTAGGTTTAGTGCCAATTAAATCGCAGTTTACCTGGGATGTGCAGTTAAGATACGCCAAAAATAAAAACGTAGTTACCTTGCCATCTAACATCAAACAGTATACTGTTCAAAGCGGCTATAGTGGCTTGACAGTAAAAGCAGAGAGCGGCCAGTCTATCGGTTTATACGGTGTTAAATGGGATCGCGATATTGCAGGTAACATAATCATTGACCCTGCTACCGGCTTACGTAAAACTGTTACCGATAAGCGTTTAGGCCAAACCGCGCCAGATTATACTGCAGGTTTAACCAATACTTTTAGCTACAAAGGCTTGTCGTTAGCATTTACACTTGATGCCCGTAAAGGTGGTGTGATGTTTTCTAACACTGTTTCAACCTTACGTACTAATGGTTTAGGTGCAGAGACTGCGCTTAACCGTGGTAAGGTATTTATTGATAAAGGTGTTATTCCGGGCACAACACCTGGTACTTTTGTCCCTAACACGGTACCTGTACAAAGTATGCAGGATTACTGGAGCCAATACCAGGCGGGTAATACCGAAGCTAATACATTTGATGCATCGTTCATTAAATTAAGAGAAGCTAGCCTTTCATACACCATTCCTTCAAAAGTAATTAGTACTTATGCTAAATTCATTAAAGGCCTTCAGGTAGGTGTTGAAGGTAGAAATCTTTGGCTGATCCACTCAAACGTGCCACACATTGATCCAGAAGTTAACTTCTTCGGTTCAGGTAGTGCTGGTGAGGGTGTTGAGTTTAACTCTGTACCAACAACAAGAAGCTTTGGATTTAACGTACGTCTTACGTTCTAATTTTAGAAAATATGAAAAAGAAACTTTTATTTACATTCAGTGTTTTAACACTAATATTGTCTTTGCCATCGTGCAAAAAGTATTTGGACATCAACAGAAATCCAAATGCAGCTACAACACTTGATCCTAAATTGTTATTCTCGTACGCAGTAACTTCTTATGTTAACCTGCGCCCAAGCGGTGACTTGGGAATGCCAATGGTATTAGCGGGACAAACTATGGCCGACGGTTATAATAACCCGACAGGCTTTGCTGGTGGTGTACAAACCGAAGGTGAATACAGATTTGACCCCCTGATTTTTGGTAATCCGTGGAGGTCATACTATACTTCAGTTGGTAACAATTTGCAGCAAGCTATTGGTTTAGCAGAGGCTGCAACCCCGAAAAATGTAAACGTTGCCGCACGAGCCAAAGTGCTATTAGCTTTGGTATATTATGAGTTAACTACCGTTTACGGTGACGTACCTTACGCAGAAGCTTTTAAAAGCAACATTCCGTACCCTAAATTTGATTCGCAGCAAGCGGTATTAAATGGTGTTATCACAACGCTTGACGCCGCTTTAGCTCAGTTTGACGAAACGTCTACAATAAAAATTGCTGCGTACGATATGTTCTACAAGGACGATATTGCTAAGTGGAAAAAAGTAGCCAAATCTTTAAAATTACGTACATATCTTTTAATGTATGATAAAGATCCATCGGTAGCTACTAAGATAGGCGAGTTGATGACCGCCGGTGGCATGGTTTCTTCTGCGGCGGATAATATGTTTGTACCATTTGAGGATGTTCAGCAAAAGAAAAATCCTAAATATGACATAGGCGAAAGATACAATGGTAAACAAAACTTTTTCTTTGCTATTAAGTGGGTTACAGATTTTATGAATCCTATGGCAGACCCACGTCTTCCTAAGTTTTATGACATACCTGCTGGACAAACTGACTATATAGGTATTGAACAAGGTACAGATGGCGACGATGATGTAAATCCTCGTGTGTCTACAACTTTACAAAGTGCTGCTCAGCCAGAGGTTATTTATACTTATGAAGATCAGTTATTTTATGAAGCTGAAATTTATGCCAGAGGTATCGGTGTAACACAAGACGTAGCCCGCGCTAACACATTATTGAAATCTGCCGTTAAAGAATCATGCTTATTTTATAAAGTTGATGCAACTACAGCTACTACTTTTAGCAGTGGTTTACCTACATATGTTGCTGGTGCAAGCGGGCCGACTTCGATTGTTTACAACATCCACTATCAACACTGGCTTGATATGTTTGACAGAGGCTTAGACGCGTTTACCGAATGGAGGCGTTCTGGGCCAGCTGGCAGCGAAGTACCGGCACTTACTCTTCCGGTTGGTGCTCCGTCAAATGGCTTGTTTAGAAGATACGAATATCCTATTTCGAACGAGATCAACCAAAACCCGAATGCTCCGGCGTTAATCAAGTATTACGAAAAAATGTGGTTTGACTTATAATATTATAGACATGAAAAAATTAATTTATATATGCTTATTGTTGCCATTCGTGGCATTTCAATCGTGCAAAAAAGCGGCATCTCCGGGGGATAATTACGATTTTTCTAACTCGCTACCACCATATGCGGCGCTGGGTTCACTTGCCACCAAAACAATTAAAAATCCTACCAAAGACACTACTGTAGCGGTTGCAGTTGTGGTAAGAACAGCTATGCAGCAAGCGGTAACGGTTACTTATTCGGTTAGCGGTGCGGTTACTCAGACAAACCAAACGGTAACAATCGCTAAAAATACCGTTTCAGTAAATGCTTCGGTTCCTTTTACCAAAAATATCTTGGTAGCGCCTGCAACATCTATAACTGCAACTGTAACATTGACAAAAGCAGTTGCTGCTGACGGTACTGTACTTGCTTTAGGTGCCAACAATGTAGCATCAGCTCAAAAAGTTGATATTAAGGTTGTACCGCAATAATAGTATTGCTGAATAACAAAGAAGCCGCTTCCGAAAGGAGCGGCTTCTTTGTTATAAATAATATTCCGCGGAGTTGATTTTCACAATTAATTTGCAAGGTTTGCCTAATACTATTGCCCTATTATCAGGTATATGCCCCGCCGGAAAATCAAAGCAAACCGGATAATCATATTCTTCTACTACATCCAAAATTATCTGCGGTACAGTTTGACCAAAGGGGATGTCGTTATCCTTAACGTCAGTAAACCCGCCAACCATAATACCGGCCAGGTTTTTAAGTTTACCGGCACGTTTTAACGTACGCATCATACGGTCAATAGCGTACAGATACTCGCTAACGTCTTCAATAAATAGAATTTTTCCGTCGTAATCAGGGTCTGACACAGAGCCCAGCGCCGATATCAGTAAACTTAAATTGCCACCAATAACAATTCCGCTAGCCTGGCCAACTTTATTTGGGCTGTGTGATTTAAATTGATAATTAACCTCATCACCAAACAGCGCCTTTTTAAGGCTTGTAAGCGATGCTGACGAGGCGTCTGGTATGTTTATCGGCATCTGCCCGTGAATGCTTTGCAGGCCATAATTGGCAAACAAATGAGCGTGTAATAAGGTAATGTCACTAAAGCCTATCAGCCATTTTGGATTAGTTGCCAGGCGGCTAAAGTCAACCTTATCTATCATACGTACTGTGCCATAGCCACCGCGTGCCGCGAAAATGGCTTTTATGCTATCATCATCAACAAACTGCTGCATATCGCGGGCGCGCATATCGTCATCGCCTGAAAATTGGTGATAGCTTGCAGCTACGGTTTCACCCAATACAACCTCAAGTCCCCATGATTTTAGTAGCGCTACCGCGTCGTCCATCGGCTTCGGTAGTTTTTTGGCCGGGCAGGTAATGGCAACTTTATCGCCCTTTTTTAAAAATGGCGGCTGTATGGTTAATATCGTTTGGGCAGAATGCATATCCAATATTAAAAAAACTTTCTGACTTTACGCCTTTCATACATCCCAACCAAATAGCGTATCTTTGCGCACTTCATTATGTCACAACTGGATAAATTTAAAAGATATACAATTACGTCGGCACTGCCGTATGCTAACGGGCCGCTGCACATTGGACATTTGGCCGGAGCGTACTTACCTGCCGATACTTTTGTGCGTTACCTGCGCCTTAAAAAACGCGATGTAATATACATCTGCGGATCAGACGAGCACGGCGCAGCCATCACCATAAAAGCAAAAAAAGAAAATACTACGCCTCAGGCTATTATAGATAAATACCATACCCAGATAAAAGACAGCTTCGAGCAATTTGGGATAGCGTTTGATATTTATCATCGCACCTCGGCGCCGGTTCATCATGACCTGTCGCAAGAGTTTTTTCTTAATTTGTATGAAAAAGGCGAGTTTATAGAGAAGTACTCAGAGCAGTATTATGATGAAGAGTTCGACCAATTTTTGGCCGACCGCTACATTACCGGCACCTGCCCTAACTGCAGCAACCCTAGCGCCTACGGCGACCAGTGCGAACGTTGCGGAACATCGCTGAACGCTACTGACCTGATCAACCCGGTATCAACCCTTAGCGGTAAAACTCCGGTTTTAAAACCAACCAAACACTGGTTTTTACCTTTGGATAAATATCAACCATGGTTAGAGCAATGGATTGACGAGAAAGAGGGCGAATGGAAGGTTAACGTGTTTGGACAATGTAAATCATGGTTAAAATCGGGCCTGCAACCCCGCTCAATGACCCGCGATCTGGACTGGGGTATTGATGTGCCTTTAGAAGAAGCCAAAGGCAAGAAGCTTTACGTTTGGATGGACGCGCCGATAGGCTACATATCTGCCACCAAGCAATGGGCGGCTGACAATAATAAAGATTGGCAACTATACTGGAAAAAACAAGCCAACGAAGCCGACGATACCTGCCTGATACATTTTATTGGTAAGGATAACATTGTGTTTCATTGTATTATTTTCCCTTCAATATTGCATGCGCATGGCGAATATGTGTTGCCACAAAATGTGCCGGCTAATGAGTTTTTGAACTTAGAAGGCGATAAACTTTCAACATCACGCAATCATGCGGTTTGGCTGCATGAGTATCTGGAAGAGTTTCCGGGTAAGCAGGATGAATTACGCTATGTGCTAACATCAATACTGCCCGAAACCAGCGACAGCGAGTTTACCTGGAAAGATTATCAGGCACGTGTAAATAACGAACTGGTAGCCATATTGGGTAACTTTGTAAACCGTGTAATGATTTTAATGCACAAATTCTTTGACGGCAAAGTTGAAAGCGAAAGCGGCGAGATCAAATTAACAGACGGTTACCTTACCGACGAGATAGGTATATTTTACGATAGCTTAGAAAGTAGCCTTGAAGCTTACCGTTTTAGACAAGGCCTGCAAAGTGTAATGGACATTGCTCGTTTAGGCAACAGGTACCTTACCGAGAAAGAGCCGTGGAAGAGTATTAAAACTGACCCGGCAGGTGCTAAGGATGCTTTGCATAACTGTCTGTTTATTATTGGTCATTTAGCTACTTGCTTACAACCATTTTTACCGGCGACAGCTAAAAAGATCTTCGGTTTGCTGAACCTGCCCGAGCAGTTTACGTTTGACCAGGAAATTAGCTTCGCTAACGGACACCAGCTTAATGCGGCTGCCCTGCTGTTTGAAAAAGTTGAGGACGAAGTAATAGAGCAACAAATACAAAAATTAAACAATCGTAAACAACAAAACCAGGTTGTGGAAGAAATAACAGTAACCCCGGCGAAGGATAACATCAATTACGAAACCTTTGCAACCATGGACATCCGTACCGGTACCATTTTAACTGCCGAGAAGGTTGCCAAAACAAAGAAGCTGTTAAAACTGACTATCGACACCGGTATTGATCAACGCACCGTAGTATCGGGTATTGCTGAGTTTTATGAGCCGGAAGCCATTATTGGCCAAAAAGTAAGCATTCTGGTTAACCTTGAACCCCGCGAAATAAAGGGCATCCTTTCGCAAGGCATGATATTGATGGCCGAAAACAGCGAAGGAAAACTAAGCTTTGTTGCGTCGGTTGATGATTTCAACAATGGATCGGTGATACGTTAATGTGCAGATGGTCTGATCTGCGTTTTTTATAGTGGCCAGCAATTTGAATGTCATAATATAAATTATAAATCGGATATCCGAATCAAAACCATCTGTAAATCAGGTGGTTTTTTTGATTTTATGCCTCTTGTATTATATAAGGATTTAAAAATATTCAAACCTGATATTGGCTGCTTCAAGCATTGTTTTTAAGTAAGTTATGGTTGCAATGTGATTTTTGATGTATAAACGCATCAGAAATGAAAAACTACTTCGATATCTTAAAGCTTTTTCTGCTACTCACTTTTTTAGCTAATCCGTTTTTTGCAAATGCAGTTACTCCCCAGTTCCAAAAAAAGGTATTACTTATTTCAGGGCGGGTAAACGATTACGAAACCGGTGAGCCATTACCTAATGTCACGGTACGTGTTCAAGGCTCCAACGTTAATACTACTACCAATGTTGAAGGCTATTTTACCTTGCACAACATACCTTCTGATACCTCTGTTATAGTTTTTAACATACTTGGATACCACGCTCTAAGGCTTCAGTTATCGCCTAAACAATCGTTCAAAAACATCAAGATTGAAATGACAAGTACCACTGGTGCGTTAAATGAAGTAGTGGTGACCGGCAAAAAAGAAGGCAACTTTAAGCTAAATCAAAAAACCGGCATGATTTCTTTAACCCCCGCAGCCATTGCCGGTTTACCCAACCTGGGCGAAAAAGATCTGTTCCGGTCGTTACAGCTAATGCCGGGTGTAAGTGCCGGTAATGAACAAAGCGCCGGTTTGTACGTGCGTGGTGGCACCCCAGATCAAAACCTGGTTTTATTTGACGGCTTTACGGTTTACAATGTAGACCATATGTTTGGCTTTTTTAGTGCGTTTAACTCAAATGCGGTGAAAGATTTGCAACTGTATAAAAGTGCATTTGAATCTAAATATGGGGGTCGATTATCGTCTGTAGTTGATATTAACGGTAAAGAAGGTAATAAAAAGCAGTTTAATGCCGGTGCTGATCTCAGCCTGCTCAGTATCAACCTGTTTATTGAAAGCCCGCTGGGGAAAAAAGCATCGGGCTTAATTACCTATCGGCGTAGTTTTAAAACCGGTTTGTATAATAAAATTGTTAATAAGATAAACGGCAATTCGTCATCTCAAACCAGTGGCCCTTCAGGTCCGGGTGGTGGCCCGTCAGGCGGCCCCTCAGGCGGCCCCAATGGCAGGTTAGGCGGCACATCCGACGTGAAATCGTACTTTGACGACCTGAACGCCAAGTTCAGTTATCGGCCCACCGAAAAAGATGTTTTGGCCTGGAGCTTTTATACGGGTAAAGACGAACTGGATAACAGCTTATCTTCATCGGGTGGGGGCATGACACAAGGCGGTGGGCAGTTGGGCAGTTTTAATTCATCAAACAGTGATATTACCAAATGGGGTAACACGGGCTCAAGTTTAAAATGGAGCCGTAAATGGAATGCGCAGCTATTTAGTAACACACTGATAAGTTACTCTAACTATTTCAGCAATCGGTTAAACACGCGGCAGTTGCTTAGGGATAGTATTACTACCATCACAGCTGGCATTATTGAAAACAATGATTTAAAAGATGTTTCCTTAAAATCAGATATTGAATGGACACCGTTTAAAAACCATGCTATCTGGTTTGGTTATCAATTTACTCAAAATGATATAAAATACACCTACGCCCGAAGCGATACTGCTAACCTGGTTGATATGGGTAGTAAAGGCAAAACTTTAGCCCTTTACCTTCAGGACAAAATATCCCTTGTTAATAACAAGCTTATACTTACGCCAGGCTTACGCACAACTAATTATAATATCACCGGCAAAGTTTATTATGAGCCCCGTTTTGATATTACCTATCACCTTAATGACAACATAAAGCTAAAAGGTGCAGCCGGTAAATATTATCAGTTTGCCAAACGTGTATTGCGCGAAGACATTATGCAGGGCAGTCGCGATTTTTGGTTACTGGCCGATGATAAACGACTACCTGTAAGTTCGGCCTTGCAATATGTGGCCGGTATGAGTTGGGAGAACGGCGACTACCT
>JAZKET010000151.1:0-11714 GCA_040386815.1 Bacteroidota bacterium
CGGCGACTACCTGTTTGATGTTGAAGGCTATTATAAAAAGCTTAGCGGGCTTTCAGAGTACACGCTGCGCTTTCAGCCAACAGTGGGCCAGATAAACATCAACTACGAGGAGAATTTTTTCCAGGGGACCGGATTTTCAAGGGGTATTGATTTCTTGTTGCAGAAAAAATTTGGCAACTACAGCGGTTGGGCGGGCTATACTTTAGGAGAGGCTGTAAATAACTACGCTGTATACGGCGGCAAAAACTTTTACGCCAGTAACGATGTGCGCCACGAGTTTAAAATGGCACACATATACAAATTAGACAAATTTGATTTTGCCGTTACCTGGATGTACCTAACCGGCAAACCTTATACAGCGCCAACAGGTGGTTATCAGGTAACCCTGCTTGACGGCACCACGCAGGCATACCTGGTAGTAAGCGAAAAAAATGCGGTTAGGCTGCCAAACTATCACCGGCTGGATGCTGCGGTTACCTATAACTATGGTAAAATAGGTAACACCAATGGCGCCATTACACTGTCATTCTTTAATGTTTATAATCGCAAAAACATATGGTATAAGAACTTTCAGGTGCAAGACGGACTGCTTATTGAAACTGATGTAAACTACCTGGGCTTTACCCCCAACCTATCATTCACCTTTAAATTTAAATAAAACATCAACATGAAAAAGATAATCATAGGCATGCTGGCGTGCTTACTGCTTGCTGTGCTGGCTTCATCATGCACAAAAAATTCAAACAGCGCTATTTTAACTGCCAAAGCCGTTGTTGAAGGTTACCTTATAGCAGGTAAGCCTGTACAGCTTACCATAAAAATGCAAAGTACAAACGGCACCATTGATACCCTGATGCCTATAAGCGGGCTTACAGTAAACATTACGCATAATGGTGTAAGCTATCAATTAAATTATACAGGCAGCGGAGTGTATGCAAATAACACGTTGATACCAGAGGCCGGCCAGGTTTATAACCTGAAGTTTATTTATAATAATGAAACCGTTTCGGCAGAAACAAAGATTCCGTCAAAGCCGCTTAATTTCATTGGCTCAGACACCACGATTACGCCGCCCAGTCCGCCAACTTCAGGTACAAGGCCTACACCGCCTGAGCCAATTGTTTACACATGGTCAAACCCTAATAATGAGTATCACCTTATTACTGTAAAATGCATTGAAACAACACCGGTAGAGATAAGTACCGGGGCCATACTTGTAGGTGGGCGCACCTTTCGTACAGAACCAACGCAAGCCAGTACGCAAAACATATTACCGATGCAGTTTAAATACTATGGGCGGCATGAGGTGGTGCTTTATCGCATACAAGCCGAATATGCGGCCATATACGATGATAACATCAGCAATTCAAATAACCTGACAGGCCCGCCGGGTAATATTGTACATGGTTACGGCATATTTACCGGTGTAAACACAGCTGATAAGCGATACATAAAGGTGGTTCAATAATACTTAAGAGACAACCGAAAGCCAATGCAGGAAATCTGTTGCGCGCTCTTTGCTAACAATCACACTGTCTTTATGAGGGATGGACAGTTTCAAGATGAGCTTGCGTGCATAATAGTGGCCAATTTCTTGTATGGCTTTTCGGTTTACCAGGTATTGCCTGTTTGCACGGTAAAAGTCGCTTCCGCATAACAGCTCAAGCTCATCAAGCGGTTGGCTTACAATAAAGTTTTGCCCATTGAAGCAAATAATTAGTGTTACCTTTTTTTGTACATAACATAAGGCTATATCTGTAATGGGCAGCGGAATAATGCGCTCATTCTGATAAACCAACACCGAGCTTTTTCTTTGGTTCAAACGCTGCTCAAGCAGGTTCAACATAGCATCATGCAAAAAATTTTGATTAGCAAATTTTTGCTTCAAGTGCTTAAATTTTTTTAATGCTTCTGATAATGAAGCCCTGTTAAAAGGCTTTACAATATAATCAATACCGTTAGCTTTAAACGCGTCAAGCGCATAGGTGTCATAAGCTGTACAAAAAATGACGGGTACATCAATAGGCGTTTTTGAAAATATTTCAAAACTAAGGCCGTCGCCTAATTGAATGTCTGAAAAAATAAGATCAGGCAGTTTGCCTTTTGATAAATAAGTTACAGCCTCTTTTACAGAAGTTAATGTAGTTTCAATTTGTATCTCGTTATCAATGTCTGTTAGTCCTTCTGCAAGGTCTTGCGCTGTTAAGGGTTCGTCTTCAATGATAACTACCTTCATTATTTAACGTTTTAATTTTAACCGTAAATTTACCGCCGCTATCTATCACAATAATATCGTTACCACTGGCCAGCTGATAACGTTCTGACAGATTTTTTAAACCTATAGACGACGACGGCTCTGCAGGCGCTTTTATCGCTTTATTGTTTTCTACTTTTAAATAACCATCCTCATAACTAATACCTATTGCCAGTGGCATTGCTACCGTAAACGCGTTGTGTTTGATAGCATTTTCGACAAGCAGCTGCAATGAAAAGGCCGGAACGCGGGATGATCTGATAATGTTTTGAGGAATGTCAAGAATATATTCAAATGCTTCGCCAAAACGCATTTTTTGCATGTCAAGGTAATTTAACGATAGGTCTAACTCGTCTTTTAGCGGAATGATGTTATTTGTATTAATGGTTAACGAAGAACGTAAAAAACCGGATAGTCTAACCAGGTAATCTTCGGCCGTGTCTGGCGAAGTTTTTATGAGCGCCTTTAAAGTACTTAACGAGTTGAACAGGAAATGGGGGTGTAATTGGTGAACTAAATGCTGATGCCTGGCTTGTAGCTGCTTCATTTTTAATTGGGCATTGTCTAATTCAACCTGGGCTTTGTGGTGTTGCACAACAATTAACTCAAGCAGCGCTATAACGACCGAATTGATGAGCACGGCCGCTAACAGGGGTAATTGTCCTTGCAGCCGGCCCGCAAAAGCAGGCCTGATAACACGCGCTTCCGTATTGCTGGCGCCCGGGTATATGCTTGGTACACCGGTGTTTATATCAGTAAATAAGGAAAAGGTTACAACACACCCTATAACCAAAAGATAACTGCCGCCATACTGCAACCAATGCCGTCTTGCCCCGGTTATTTTACGGCGCTCAATAACGGCGAGTATTAAAATATTAAGCAACCATGTAGCCAAAACGCCGGCTGTAGTTAATACGATGTTGTTTATCAAAAATGTTCGGCTATCCAGTGGTTTGGCCAATGGATGTGGTTGGTTTAGATGTTCTGGGCCTGTAATGATGATTGGGCGCGAATTGAGGAAGTTTGGATGACCGGGAAAAGATGGAGCCGGTATTGGGCCCAGCCGTTTATTATTTGAAAGAAACGCCGGGCCGGGACTTAATTGTTTAAAGATGTAAAAATTAAGCGCCGTAAAACCGCCAAAAGCGATGGACGTAACCAGGGCAGCAATGAATAGTTTTTTGTAAAGTAATTTACCCATTTTTAAAGTTAGTGTAATAACGCCACAATAGGCCGGTTATTAACCCGAAGCGGACAAAATTGTGCCCGAACTGTAATTGTAAGATAAAGCTATCAGAACGGCCGGTGCTGAAATGCCGACTATACACCACGCATAGAGCACCGCATCTTTATTGCCTTGTTCAATTTTTTTATCGCAGACCTGTCCTTCGAAGAAGTTTTTTATATCTTTGAACCGCTGCTTTGCTTAGCGAAATAAGCTTTTATATCCCGTAATCTTCCTGATTTTGGTTTTTTAGATGGAGAAGCACGACAAAGCAAAAAGACATTAATAATATTTAATACACAGCGTGTAAATAAGTGCTTGTATTTAAACAAATGGTCCCGTAGTTCAACGGATAGAATAGGAGTTTCCTAAACTCTAGATATGGGTTCGATTCCCGTCGGGACCACTTTAAAGTCGCTTTTTATAAAGGCGGCTTTTTTTGCTTTTGTGGGTTATTTTAATAATATAACATCAGTATGTTTATCAAATTAAACAACACGTAAATTGCTCATGAAAAATAAAGTGCTTACTGTTTTTTTTCTTTTTACATCATTTTTAATACAGGCTAAAACCACGTACAGCGCAGGTATTTATAATTCGAGATCAGTTATATCCCAATTTAAAATAACATCGCCGGATAGAAAATTGCAAATAAATTTCAGTCAAAACACAAGTGGTGACATTAGCTATTCATTTACAGCCAATTCAAAGACGATAATTGCTAATTCGATAATTGGTTTAAGCGGTTTTGGAAAGCCGAAATCAGCCATTATCTCCCGTCGATCCATTAAATCTGTTTGGAAGCCGATTTGGGGAAAAAGAGCAATTGTGCCGGAAATCTACAATGAACTTACTTTAGATTTAACAACCTATAAAATCATTGTCAGGGCGTACAATGAAGGGGTAGCTTTTAGATATGAATTACTTAAAGAAAAAGCGATTAACGATTTAACTCAGTTTAACTTTAACGGTGATTACACGGCATGGTACTATAACGGCGAAAGGGCGAACATAGGCCCGGAGAAGCTATCAGATTGCGATAGTAAACGCTTGCCGGTGATGACTGTTAAGATAGACGATAATAATTACTTAGCCATTCACGAAGCTGATCTGTCATGGGGTAACCCCCTTGTATTGCAGTCTGAAAAAGGCGAAACCTTATTTACCATAGCATCTAAACCCAACAACGCCTGGAAAGTTATCATGTATGGCACAACACCCGGCCAGTTGGTTGATTCACATATCATAGAATTATTAAATCCGCCGCCGGCAAAGGATATAGACTTCTCGTGGGTAAAGCCCGGAGTTGCCGTTTGGGACTGGCGTATTGCCGGCGCGCAGGTGGATGGCTTTACATATGACATGTCCCTTGCATCCTGGAAAAAGATGGTGGATTTCGCCTCGACGAATAATATTCGCTACCTGGCGCTTGATGCTGACTGGTATGGTCCCGAATTTGGAAAAGATTCTGATCCGCTAAAAGGTGGCAAAGTAGCCCAGGTACATGAAATTATTCGATATGGGAAAGCAAAAAACGTAGGCATATGGCTTTACCTGAATGATGTAGGTGGCCGAAGGTTCCCGATAGATTTGACATTAAAACAATACGGTGATTGGGGTGCCGCAGGCATTAAGTATGGTTTTATGTCAGGCAGCCCTGCTGAAAAGAATGAGCGTACACGCATGATTACAGAATTGTGCGCAAAAAATCACCTGTTGTGCGATTTTCATGATGGCCCGGTACATCCTTATGGCCAAATGCGCACTTATCCGAATGCGGTTACGCGCGAATACTGCCAGGGACAGCTTGATGGAGCCACCGTCCTTGAACCTAAAACGTTTGTTACTTCGGTGTTTGTAAATATGCTTGCCGGTCCGCTTGATATGAATAATGGTCTTGCCGACCTTAACCAGAATGGAAGGATACACGCGCCTGCTTATGCTACCAACACGACACTGGCTGCTGAAGCCGCGCGCACCTTAATTACGTTTTCAGGCGTGACAGTAATACCCGATATACCTGAAAATTATCAGAAACACCCTGAAATTCTTCAATTTATAGCATCTCAAAAAATGCCCTGGCTGGAAAGCAAAACAATCAAAGGCGAAATAGGCGAATACATTATAATGGCAAGACAGGCCAGTGATAAAACATGGCTTATTGGCGTGGCAACAAATGAAAATTCGCGGGAATTAGATATTCCACTTTCTTTTTTAAAAAAAGGAAAGTATAAAGCGTTAATTATCCAGGACGGTGATAGTGCTGACTATCGTACACGTAACGAGAGTTATAAAACTGCGCACAAAGAAGTAAGTCGGTCAGATCTTATTCATGTCAAGCTTGCACCCGGTGGTGGAGCTTGTATCATCATTAAGCAGTGACAACCAAATTCCCTTAATCTTTATCAATAGAATTTTATTCCCGTCGGGACCACAAAAGGCCGGTAATTTTTAATTACCGGCCTTTTACATGAAACAGACCCTTGTAAAACCTTTAATACAATCCCCTTCACCGAAAGATTGACCAACGTTAAGCTTTATATTTAAGCATGATTAAACTGATCAAAGCTATTGGAGGTAAAGCGGCCTGCTTTCTGTTATTTATTGTGTTAGCTACGCCCGGCATGGCGCAGATTAAATGGCCGGCTGGTCAGTTGCTGCCATCTTTTTCGACACCTGCGCCAGTTCAGGATTTGGTTATACTCCGTGCAAATGGGCGTGGCGCATCATCGGCCGAGCTTTACCTGTTTGCTTCGTTAAAAGGAGTGGTAAACAAAACTAAACCACGCATCTTTTCCTACGAAGGCAATGCATCCGGCGAAGGCCCGCATGCATGGCTGGAATCTCTGGATCTAAAATGGACAGAACCTGCCGACAAGTGGGACCTGATAGCCAAATACCGCAAAGAAATTTCAGGCCTGATAATTTATGATACAGCACAGATACATACAGTTAACCTGGCTACTGTGCTGGCAAAAGAAAACAAAGGATTGATCGCATCGCCCTCTTTGTTAGCCAAACTAACTGCTGCGCCATATAACCTGCCTATCTTACTTGATCTGCGCGGAAAGTTTAATAGCAAGCTCGAGGTTTATCAATCGCTTTACGATAATTACTGGCCAAAACTTGATCATCGCTTATTGATTGGCCTAAACCCTAATACCCATAAAGCGGCACTACGCGAATATGCGGCGGCGCTGGGTACGGCAACCGTCTGGCTTGACCCGAAGGTGCCGGGCGAAAGCGAATTGCTGGATAAATTTTTGTCAACAATGGCACCCGGTGCAAGTTATATGGGCTGGTGGCCCGAGGAGGCGCCGGGCATCACCCGTGCGTCTAAGTACGGCATCTCTACCATCGCCAGCGATTGGTCTTTTAACCTTACTGTATATAGTGGCACATCCAGAAAGATCAACATCAAACCAATGCCACCAAAACCGGCGCTGCAAAAAAAGATCTACGTGGCGTTTATTTTGAGCGATGGCGATAACCTGCAGTTTGTTGAGCATTTAATGCGCAAACTGTGGAATAACCCCGACCGCGGCTCAGTGCCAATGGGTTGGACCGTTTCGCCGGCTATGTTAGATGCCATGCCGGGCCCGCTCAACTTTTATTACAAAACTGCTACCGATAATGATAACCTCATTTCGGGGCCATCGGGCTTTGGCTATACCTATCCAAATACCTGGACAGATGAAAGCCTGCTCAAAAAATTTGTCGCTAAAACAGAAGATTACAACCAACGGGCAGGCCTGCGAGTGATAACCATCTGGAATACCATCACCGGCGGTATTAATCCCAATGTCGGCAAGATATACGCGCAAAATGCAAGATCAACGCTTGGCCTAACAGGCCAAAACACAGGTGGCGGAATCACTATTTACGATGATAGCTTGCCGGGAATGGCGCTGTCATGCAACTACTGCACTAATGAACAAGCGATGAAAGATCACATTGCCCGTGCTGCCCGGGGCTGGGATAAAAACGCGCCGCGCTTTATATTGATACAGGCGCAGCCATGGCAAGGTGTAACGCCCACCAGTTTTAAAAATGTTGCGGCGTCTTTAAACGAGGATTATGTTGTTGTTCGCCCAGATCACTTTTTTCAGTTGATGCGCGAGGATAAGGGTCTTGTGGTTAATCCGAAATGATGATTATAAATAGCGAAGATAAACTCTCGATCACGATAATTGCTTGCATAGGCGAATTCAAAAATCGCCTCACCATTTTTATTTTATAGGAAAATAAGCAAATACGAATTAACTTACGATCGCAAAACCGTTCAACCTGCAAACGGCAAATTTCGAGGATTAAACCTATTACAATGGCATACGAGAAACCTATCACTATCAAAGAAGCTATTCAATCCATAAGAGACCAAGATTTTATATTACCGTCAATTCAACGCGAGTTTGTTTGGTTACCAGATCAAATAGAAGTTTTATTCGATTCTATATTAAGAGATTATCCTATCAGTACTTTTTTGTTGTGGAAAGTGAAAGGTTCGCATTTAGAGAAATTCAGATTCTACCGGTTTTTGCCTTACTATCATGAACGGGATAAGAAACACAATGACTTAGCTGAACTTAGCGGCGACAGAGATCGGTTAGCCGTTCTTGATGGTCAACAAAGATTAACATCCCTATATATCGGTTTATGTGGTAGTTATGCTAAAAAGCTATCTAATTATAACTGGAAGAGCAATCACGCTTTTCCTGAAAAGCATTTGTATGTTAATTTGCTGGAGAAAGCGGAGTCTAATGAGAAAGAGTATGAGTTTAAATTTTTAAGCGAAGCTGATATACAGATATTAGCCACCAAAAATCCTGGTAAATATCATTGGTTTAAAGTCGGCGATGTTCTGACCTTTAAGACCTTTAATGACATCTTAGGCTATATTGGTAAACATGGTTTAATGGATTCTTCAGTAAGAACGGCTCAACAGATTGAGTTTGCATCTGCTACTTTATCTAATCTGTATCAGGCCTTTATAGAAAAAGGCCTGATCAATTATTATCTTGAGAAAAGCGACGAGTTGGATAAAGTGTTGCATATTTTTATACGCGTTAACAGTGGCGGTACCAAATTAAGTTATTCAGACCTGTTACTATCAATAGCCACTGCACAATGGAAGGAAAAAGATGCGCGTGAGATTATTCATAAGTTTGTTGACCAAGTAAACTCAATTGGCAACGGTTTTAGCGTTAATAAAGATTTAGTTTTAAAAGCCTGCTTGGTTTTGTCAGATATTAAAGATGTCAAATTTAAGGTTGATAATTTTTCATCAACCAATATGGCAAAAATTGAATCGGAATGGGACGGTATTGCTAAGTCGATTAATCTTACAGTGCAATTAATCAACCATTTTGGATTTAACGATAAAACTTTAACAGCCTATAATGCAATCATCCCTATAGCTTATTTCTTAAAGAAGAACAATATTGGCGAAGAGATTTTACATAGTGGTGTACATACCCTTAACCGGACGCTTATTAAAGAATGGCTTATTAGAGCTTTATTAAAACGTGTTTTTGGTGGCACACCGGATAATCTTTACCCGGTTTACAGAAATATTGTTACGGACAATCTAGGCAGTTTTCCGTTAGCCAAGCTTATAGATCATTATAAAGGCACAAATAAATCACTATCGTTCGATGAGGCAACTATAGATCATTTGATGAATACCCAATACGGCTCCGCATTTGCATTTATGGTGTTAAGCTTAGTTTACTCGTTAAATTACAACTATACTTTCCATCAGGATCATATCCACCCTAAAAAATACTTTACCGATAAGCAACTGCAGGTTTTAGGTATTAATGACGCTTTAGTAAGGGCAGATTATTTGAATAACTTTAATTCAATAGGCAATTTGCAGTTGATACAAGAGACAGAAAATTTGGAAAAAAATGCGAAGCTTTTTAAACTATGGGTAGAAAAGAAATATACAAGCGAACAAGAACTTAACAATTATAAAAATATACACCAAATACCGTTGAACAACGACCTCTCGATGGACACGTTTTTAGCTTTTTATGAGGAAAGGCGGTTTATTATCAAACAAAAACTAATGGCTATATTAAATGTTGCTTTACCTGTTAATTCAGTGGTCGAAGAGATAGCAGATGCAATCGAATTGGATTAGAAAGGATATTTAAAATAGTTTTTGCGAAGATTTTTAAGCCACAAAAAAGCCGCTTAGTTAACTAAGCGGCTTTCTCATTTTAGCTTTTCTCTATCTGCTTCAAACTAGCCATCTTTTTATAAGCCAGGAACCCTTTAATATCCTCAAAATGTTCGCGGACACGTTTGTTGCCAAATTCAAATACTTTTTCTGCCAGGCCATCCAGAAAATCCCTGTCGTGCGATACAAGGATCAGTGTGCCGTCAAAATCTTTTAGGGCATCTTTAATGATGTCCTTGGTTTTCATGTCCAGGTGGTTGGTTGGCTCATCCAGTATCAATACGTTAACCGGCTCTAACAGTAATTTTATCATGGCCAAACGGGTTTTCTCGCCGCCCGAAAGCACTTTTACTTTTTTGGTGGTATCATCGCCACTAAACATAAAGGCGCCTAACAGGTCCCTTATTTTTAGGGTGTTATCTGTTAAAGGTATTTGGTCAATGGTATCAAACACGGTTAAACTCTCGTCTAACAGCGCTGCCTGATTTTGGGCAAAGTAGCCTATCTTGGCATTGTGGCCAACTTTCAGGCTTCCTTCAAAATCAATTTCGCCCATAATAGCTTTTATCATGGTTGATTTACCCTCGCCATTTTTACCTACAAAAGCTACTTTTTCGCCGCGCTCAATAACCATTGATGCTTTTTCAAATACGGTATGATCGCCGTATTTTTTTGTCAGCTCTTCAACCATTACCGGGTACTGGCCGGACCGTGGCGATGGCGGAAACTTTAACCGCAAGGCCGAAGTGTCTACCTCATCGATCTCGATGATCTCCAATTTCTCCAACATTTTAACCCGCGACTGCACCTGTAAGGTTTTAGAGTAAGTGCCTTTAAAGCGCTCAATAAATTCCATATTGTCGGCAATAAAGCGTTGTTGCTCTTCGTAAGCTTTTAGTTGATGTACACGACGGTCGGCGCGCAGCTGCAGGTAATGGGTGTACTTGGCTTTATAATCATATATGCGGCCCATGGTAACCTCTATGGTGCGGTTGGTAATATTGTCAACAAAGGTACGGTCGTGCGATATGATCACTACTGCTTTTGCCTGGTTAACCAAAAAATCCTCCAGCCATTGGATACTCTCTATATCCATGTGATTGGTAGGCTCATCCAGTAAAATCAAGTCTGGTTTTTTTAGCAGGATCTTTGCCAGCTCGATACGCATGCGCCATCCGCCCGAAAATTCTGAAGTTTGGCGGGTAAAATCCTTACGCTCAAAGCCCAGGCCTTTCAGCACTTTTTCAACCTCGGCATCGTAGTTAACCTCTTCTTGCGAATAAACTTGTTCGCTCAGTTCAGACACCCGCTCAATCAGTTTCATGTAGTCGTCGCTCTCGTAATCGGTGCGGGTATTTAGTTGCTCGTTTACGTAGTCCAGCTCTTTTTTAGCCTGGTTGGCCTCGTCAAAAGCCTTCATCGTTTCTTCAAAAACGGTTACATCATCGTGCGTAAGCAAATGCTGTGGCAAATAGGCTATCACAGCATCCTTTGGGCCGGTTACGTTACCCGTAGTAGGTTTGGCCGCGCCGGCAATAATTTTAAGTATGGTTGATTTACCTGCGCCATTTTTACCCATAAGGGCTATTTTATCATTCTCGTTTATCGGGAAAGTTACGTCGCTAAATAGTGTTGTTCCGCCAAATGAAACGGAGATGTTATTTACATTGATCACTGTATGGATATATTAATTGCGTGCAAAGATACGTGAAAGAGGTAAATTTACGGCAGGACTTTGCAGGCGACCGTCTGGAAGTATTTATCTTTTCTTAACTTAAGTCAATAAATTTTCAGGAAACAAACATTTGCTTTGTACTTAACATAAAATGAAAGCCGCTATCCGAAATCGCTACTGCAGCCCCGACCGATTGTTGGTTACCGATATACCTATACCCACGCCCGGCGATGACGAGATTTTGGTGAAGGTAAAGGCAACAACCGTAAGCCGGACAGACTGCGGCGTGCTAACCGGTTGGCCATGGGCGATAAGGTTTTTTACAGGCCTGTTTAAACCTGCCCTCCCTGTAACGGGTACCGATTTTGCCGGTACG
>JAZKET010000151.1:11724-20126 GCA_040386815.1 Bacteroidota bacterium
ACACGACCGGGTTTACGGTTTTTATGACCAAGGCTTGTGCTCGCAAGCCGAATATGTTGCCGTGTCGGTTAAAAAAGCTGTATTAAGGATGCCCGAAAACGTAAGCTATCAGCAAGCTGCTGCAAGTTTAGAGGGCGCGCACTATGCTTATTACTTTTTAAATGAGCTTGGTTTGAAACCCGGCGACAACGTTTTAGTTAACGGTGGTACAGGCGCTATAGGCAATGCTGCCCTGCAGTTTTTAAAGCATTACGGTGTATCGGTAACCATAACCTGCGAAACTGACTATGTAGGCATACTAAAAACGCAGGGTGCAGATAGGGTTATTGATTATACGAAAAGCGATTTTACCAAAATAGGCGAGCAGTTTGATTACGTGTTTGATGCGGTAGGCAAAAGTACCTTTGCAAAATGTAAACCATTGCTTAAACCTAAGGGGATATACATATCGTCAGAGCTAGGGCCTTACTGGCAAAATATTTGGTTTGCCTTGTTATCGCCCGCCATGCGGGATAAGAAAGTTAAGTTTCCGTTACCGGGATCAATACATCAAAGCCTGAAATTTATTGATGGGCTGGTTGCCAGTGGCCAGTTTAAGCCATTGATAGACAAAACGTATAAACTGGATGAAATACAGCATGCTTATAAGTACGTTTTAAGCGGACAAAAGAAAGGCAATGTTATACTGACATTTGACTAAGTGTTTGAGTTATATCAGAATTAATTAAATTAGTCAAACAAAACGATGAAAAAAGTACTCGCTCAAACTTTAAACAGCAATGCTGAGCCCGATGAGGAGGTTTTAGCGATTATGCAAATGCTGGTAAGCCACGACGATAACACGCCCGAAGAGAAAGCTTATTTTGCCGAAAACATCCCCGTTAAAAGAATAAGTAAAGGCGAGTTTCTGTTGAGGGATCACCAAGTACTTAAGGCATCATACCACCTATTTAAAGGCGGCGTACGCGAGTATTATTATAAAGACGGTGAAGAGAAAACCTCTGCCTTTTACATTGCTGGTGAAAGCCTTAGTGGCGATGCCAATAAACCTATTCAACCACCCAACGGCTTGAATTGGGAATGCGTATCAGAATGTATTGTTTCTGTCTTTACGTTTGAGGTAGAGAAGGAAATGTATCGTCGTTTCCCAAGGCTTGAGTCGCTTTGCAGGATGGGCACCGAGGCTCAATATTCACAGTATAAAGCCGAGATGAATATATTTCTTTCGTCTACCCCTCTTGAGCGTTATGAGCATCTTTTAAAAACCAAGCCCGAAGTTTTTCAAACAGTACCACTTTATCAAATTGCAAGTTACCTGGGCGTTAAGCCAGAGTCGTTAAGCCGCATCAGGAACCGTCTGCGTTCTGCACCACGCCCTCTGTTGCGCGTGGTTTCATAATATTTCCGCTAAAAAAGATGTAGACCAAGTGCGATTCTCCTTCTGGAGATGATGGTCCGTCGCACCTATTATCTTACGTGATAACATTTCGTGTGCAGGATGCACCTACGGAGCAATTAATCCGAAAAATTTTATCTATAAACAGGAAATCCCTACGGGGTTTTTATTGACTCCATTAGGAGTCGCCTGTTTATAGATAAAATTAGCTAATGTATACGCTCCATAGGAGCGCCCTGATAGTACTTGATACCATTTCTTAACCTAAGTCAAGGAGTTTGATTTTACGCGTCTTTATTTTTGCTGATGGCTGATACCGCAATGCATCAGCCGAATTAATAAAAGTTTAACGTCTAAAAAAACACCTACTATGAAAAAGTTAACTATGGCATTCATCGCAATGCTTGCAATTTTAACGTCGTGCAAAAAAGATGCAGACAAACAACCTGACG
This sequence comes from Bacteroidota bacterium, assembly GCA_040386815.1. GTDB lineage: Bacteria > Bacteroidota > Bacteroidia > Sphingobacteriales > Sphingobacteriaceae > Mucilaginibacter. The sequence continues at coordinate 13,573 of JAZKET010000151.1, forward strand.
GCAATAACAATACCTCGCGGGTTGTCCGCTATGAGCTAACCGGAAATTTTACCGGACGAATCACAGCAGCGTACACCACAGCAGCTGGCGGTACGACTAACGACGAAGTAACCAGCCTGCCCTGGAGCAAAGAAATTACTTACGCTTCAAATGTAACGGCAGCAGCTTTAGCTTTGTCGGGCGGTGGTGGTGTCGCAGGGCAAAAAGTGATTGTTATCAGAAAGCGCGGCGGTCAGCAAATAGGGACGCCAACAGAGATTACTGCTCAAAGTAACGGTGGTTTTTCTGAGGCGGCACCGGTGATTGTTTTTTAAACAACCTAAGTCTACATCAACAAAAAAAGGGGAAGAAGCCAACCGGCTTCTTCCCCTTTTTTTGTTAAACAAGTGACGTTTATTTTGTATAAATATCCAACGCTTTACCTTTGCTCATGTCATCATAATTAACAAACCAGCCGTTAAGCGGCGCGCCGCCTACGTTGATCTTGCTAATGTTTTTGCCGGTGCCTTTTTTGTTAATGGTAAATGTTTTACCATTGCCCAGCTGCATTTCAACCTTGTCGAAAAGTGGCACCGATACAATATATTCGGGTGTTGCCGGCGAGTATGGGTATATGCCCATAGCATTTAATACATACCATCCGGTTAATGATCCGTAATCGTCCATGCCGGCTAAGGCTAAACCTTCCGGCCCCATGCCAAAGTAATCGTTCAACAACTTGGTCAATATAGCCTGCGATTTTTCGGGCTTACCTACAAAATAATACAGGTAAGGGTAATTAAAATCTGGCTGGTTGCCCATGCAAAACTGACCCATAAATACCGATAAATTATCCTTTGCATAACCACCCCATTTTACCGTGAACAGCGAATCTAACTTCGACTCAAATGCTTTAGGGCTTTTGTATAGCGAAATCAGTCCCTTAGTATCATGCGGTACAAAGAATGAAGCCTGCCAGGCGTTTGCCTCGCGGTACATAAACTCATAGTACGGATACCCCGGATCAAACGGCGTAACCCATTTGCCGTCGGCCAGGCGGCCGCGCATAAAGCCTGTTTGGGCATCGTATACGTTACGGTAGTTTTGGCTGCGTTTCATCATGCTCTCGTAAGTAGCGTTATCGCCCAATGCTTTAGCCAATTGTGCTACAGAGTAGTCTGAATAGGCAAACTCCAGCGTTTTGGTAGTACCGGCTGTTGATACAGTTTCTGTTGTTGGGTTTTTAATATCAGCTTCTGGTACATAGCCCAATTTTAGGTATTGTGCATTGTGTGGCCTTGCGCCCCTAACGCCATCGCCGGTTGGCGTGTTAGCGTTGTTCTGCATCATGCGGTAAGCTTTCTGTACATCATAACCACGTACGCCACGGGCGTAAGCACCTGCTATGTACGTAGAAGAAAAGTCGCCATGGAACGAAGTATGTAAAAAGCCCGACCGGTCGCCGCTAAGCAACATAGATTTAATAATGTTGTTACTTACATCGGGCTGCAACATATCCATCACCACCAATTGCGTGCGGAAAACGTCCCAAACGGCTGGATTAGCATAGGTTTCAAAACCTACAACGGTATCTCTTTGCGCTGCATCGCCACCGCCCTGGCGCCTGCCGCCGCCGCCAATGGCTATTCTGCCATCAGCATCGCTTGTAACGCTTGGTACTGCAAACTGACGGTAAAGGCACGAGTAAAACATGGTTTTTTGTTTCTCTGTTCCGCCGGTAACTTTAATTTTGTTCAGGGCTTTCTCCCAGGTTTCGTCGGCTTCTTTAACCACCTGGTCGAAGGTTTTGTTGGCTATCTCAGCGTCGTAGTTACGCTTTGCACCGTCAGCACTAACGCGCGATAAGGCGATCTTGATCTCCAATGGCTTGTCAGAAGCTTCAAAGCTGATAACCGGTACATCAATATTACCGGTAACCTTGCGCTGGCCACCTGCACCTTGTCCGCTGCGCGGTATATCCGGCTGGTTAGGGTTACGTTTGTTTATATCGATACTTTTGATTTTATGGTTGGTTACAGCGTAGAAGTATAAGCCACCTTGTTTACCCGCAATAACATTGTCGCTGGCTTTGTTAAGCTCCCAACTGCTGCTGCCGCCACCCGCGTGTACCAGGTCGAAAGCCAATTTTTTATCCTTACCGCCGGTGTAAGTATATCTGTGGAACGCGGCTCTTTTAGTAGCGGTAAGCTCTGCTTTAATTTTATACCTGTCAAGCGTCACCTGGTAAAAGCCCGGGCGCACTTTCTCTGTAGCATGGCTAAAGGTCGACTCAAAATCATCAGCCGTAAAGTTGCTGCCCTCAAGCGGCATAACCGGGATGTTTAGATCGCCCCAATGGTTGCCGCTTGTTTGCGCTATCGATTTAATGGTTTTTACCTCATACTCATAACCGCTGCCGCTGCCATAGGTGGTAACCGGCGTAGCCTGCACCATACCATGCGGAAGCGTAGCGCCCGGCCCGGTAAGGCCATTCCAGGTGCGCCATGGCGCAACATAACCAAGCTCAGCCGGGTCAGTCAACACTGTGGTACCCATCAGTGGGTTTACGTAATTGGTAAGGCGGGTTTTTGTCTGCGCTAACGACAGGGCCGGCAAGGCCAAGGCAGCCAAAACAAGGCATGTTATTTTTTTCATAATGATAATAAATACAGCGTATTAGGTTTACAGATTGGTTTATCTTATACGAAAGATAAAACTAATAAAAAGAAAAGCCTGGTAACAAAATAGTAACAAGAATACTACGCTATACAGGGCATCTATTTATGCAAACGATAGCGGTACGCTATTAAGCCAGCTTGCTCATCATCGCCGCAGGAACAAAAATAAAGAAGCTTGAGCCTTTGCCGGTAGCACTTTCAAAGGCTATGCGGCCTCCCTGGCGCTCTATATACTCTTTGCATAGCAGCAGGCCAAGGCCCACGCCTTTCTCATTATTGGTACCAAAAGCCGGCTGGCTTTGTATAGAGAATATCTTTGCCTGCTTATCCTGGTCAATGCCCTGGCCATTGTCTTTTATGGCTATGCGATATTCGTTACCATCAAGGCTGGCATCAACAGATATAGCACCTCCTTCGGCGGTAAACTTAATGGCGTTGCTTATCAGGTTGCGCACTACCATTTGCAGCATGTCGGTATCGGCAGCAACCAGCATATCGGGGGGTATGTGGTAGCTTAGCACAATGCCTTTGCGCTGTGCCTGCATTTTACCCATTTCAAGTGTGGTTTTAACGGTGTCAAGCAGGTTTATAACCTGCAAATTAACCATCGGCCCCTCCATTTGCGATTTTGACCAATGCAGCAAATTGCCCAGCATTTCCATGGTGTTGTTAGTGGCGGCAAGCAGCTCTTTTTCAAAGCGGGGACGTTGCTGGTCGTCAAGCTCATTGGCGTTTAACAATTCAAGGTAGCCGTGTATATTGATGAGCGGTGCGCGTAAATCATGCGAAATGATCGACATCAGCTTGTTTTTCTCGGCATTGCTTTGCTCTAACTCTTCTTTTTGCTGCAGTATCTGCCTGTTGCGAATCTCTATGGCTATAGCTTTTTCTTCAACTGCCAGCCGCTCTTTGTCATGGCTGCGGCGCATATATTTCATCACCACATAAATACAAATGACCGGCAGCGGGAAAGCGGTAATGCGATCGATGAGCTGCCCTTTACCCATTTCAAAAGGGTAATTAACCAGGTGCGGATATTGATAGGCGGCAATATGCAATAGCATAAAAGCCACCAGGTAAGTAATAAGCCAGGCCAAATGATGGCGATAGGGCGAAACAGCAAACACCAGCAGCAAAAATGCCGGCCATATCACATCAGTTGAACCATGGATGCCCGAGTTTGCAAAATAATTAACCGAGAAAAGGATGAGCCCGGTTAAGCCTAAAAATATACTGTTATGCGGCCTGCCTTTATAACGCGAGTTATAAAACTGGTAAAAGAAAAACAGGCTAAATATCAGGCTTGAAGCGCCTGCAACATACAATCCGGCAAAAATATCATAAGGCACATACACAGCTGCCAGTAAAACCAGGCACAGGCTAATGGAATGAAATATCCGGCTTTCTAACGCAAAATCAGACGAGCTACCTATAAGGCTAAACCATTTATCTTGTATTTTTTTTAACATAGGGGCAGCAGCAAATATTCAATTAACCCATTACGCTAAAAATGGCAAAATGGTTTACCTTTTTGAGCGCCTAGCAGCTAATTTGTTTAAAGTTGATAAATAGTTTCTTTAAAAAAGAACAAATACAGGTTTAATTTAGTCCTGCCGCCCTAAAAAAAGGCATTTTGTTAAGTAGCGGTTAAGTGGTTTTTAATAACTTAACCCCATGTTAACCCTTATAAGTGTTATTTTGGTTTTATTTGTTTTATGACTGATACCCGCCGCGATTTTATTAAAAAAGCTACCCTGTTAACCGGGGCTGCCGGTTTGTTCACTGTTTTGCCGCAATCGATACAAAAAGCGCTGGCTATTGATGCCGATAAAGGCACCACCTTTATGGATGCAGAGCATGTGGTGTTTTTAATGCAGGAAAACCGCTCTTTCGACCATTGCTATGGCACCTTGCAGGGCGTGCGTGGTTTTGATGACCCGAGGGCAATGCACCTGCCGGGGCAAAACAAAGTATGGGCGCAAACCAATAAAGCCGGCGAAACCTATGTGCCCTTTAACCTCGACATCAAAAACTCAAAAGCCACCTGGATGCAGTCGTTGCCACATGGGTGGGAAGATCAGGTAGATGCCCGCGGCAATGGCTTGATGAATAACTGGCTGGAAAGCAAAAAATCGGGCAATAAACAATACGCGGCCATGCCCCTGACTATGGGTTATTATGACCGTAACGATATCCCTTTTTATTACGCTTTCGCGGATGCTTTTACGGTGTGCGATCAGCATTTTTGCTCGTCGCTGACCGGTACCAGTGCCAACCGCTCATACTTTTGGGCCGGGACTATCCGTGAGCAGGGCAAGGCTTTGGTCAATAATGGCGAGATCAACTATAAAAATCTAACTGCCACAACTTTCCCCGAGCGCTTAGAACAGCTGGGCGTATCATGGAAAGTATACCAAAACGAGTTAAGTATTGATGTTGGCCTAAACGGCGATGAAGACGACTGGCTATCAAACTTTACCGACAATAACCTTGAGTTTTATAAGAACTATAATGTAAAACTGCATAAGGCACATTTGGCCTGGTTGCCAAAACGCCGCGCGGCTTTAGAGACCGAGATTGCTGAACTGCAAAAGCAAGCGACAAGCGCCATCTTAACTTCGCAAATAAAAAAGAAAACCGAAGAGCTTGAAAAGATAAAAGCCGAAATAACCGAGTGGACACAAGAGCGTTTTGACAGGCTAAGCGATCATGAAAAAAACATCCACTTAAAAGCTTTTACTACCAATATTAACGACCCCGACTATCATCATCTAAGCAAATTAACTTATGACGATAACAGCACGCAGCGCGAGGTAAGCGTACCTAAAGGCGATGTGCTGCACCAGTTTAGGCAGGATGTTAAAACCGGCAAATTGCCTGCAGTATCGTGGCTAACAGCGCCGTCAAACTTTTCAGATCATCCCGGTTCGCCGTGGTATGGGGCCTGGTATGTGTCTGAGGTATTAGATATTTTAACCCATAACCCTGAAGTATGGAAAAAGACCATCTTTATATTGACCTACGATGAAAACGACGGTTACTTTGACCACGTAGCACCTTTTGTGCCACCAAATACCGCTAAGCCCGAAACAGGCAAAGCATCGGCAGGGCTAAATACCGAAACCGAGCATGTAACCAAAGAGCAGGAGATTGCACGCGGCAATACCGAACCACATCATCGTGTAAGCCCTATCGGGCTTGGCTTTAGGGTACCAATGGTGGTGGCGTCGCCATGGTCAAGAGGTGGTTGGGTAAACTCGCAGGTGTTTGATCATACCTCGACGCTACAGTTTTTAGAGACCTTTTTGAGCAAGAAAACCGGAAAAGCTGTTAAAGAAACCAACATCAGCGACTGGCGCCGCACCGTTTGCGGCGACTTGACCTCTATCTTCCGCCCTTACAACGGCGAAAAGATAAACTACCCGGTATCGCTCAATCGCGACAAAACCGTACAGAGCATTCACCAGGCAAAGTTTAAAGGTTTGCCTAACAAGTTTAAAGCCTTAACAGCTGATGATATTAAAACGGTAAACAGCAAAACCGGAATTGCAAACTTTGCGAAGCAGGAAAAAGGCAGCCGTCAATCATGCGCCTTGCCATATGATCTGCATGTCGACGGACAGCTATCACCACAAAAAAATGAACTGCAGTTAGCATTCAAAGCAGGTAAAGGTGTAGGTGCGCCTTTCAATGTTTACGCCGCCAATCAGTCAGAAATTAAACCTTTAAACTTTGCCGTTAAAGCTAACGACGAAGTGAATTACCGGTTTGCGCTGGACAGCTTTAAAGACGGCGTATACAACATCCAGACCTACGGACCTAACGGTTTTTTAAGAACTTTTGGCGGCGATAAAAATGATGCAGGTTTGGCTATAGTTATTGTTTACCAACCACAAG
>JAZKET010000151.1:20136-26812 GCA_040386815.1 Bacteroidota bacterium
AATAGTGGAAGCAGCAAACAGGATATCATTATTACTGATAATAGCTACAAAGCCAACAATCATCAGCTAACTATTGCCGCGGGCGCGTCATCAGCACAAAAAATTAACCTGCAAAAAAGCCATCATTGGTATGATTTTACTATCAACCTAAAAGGCAACGCCAACTTTAGCCGCGGCTATGCAGGCAGGGTTGAAACCGGTAAACACGGGTTTACTGATCCGTTGATAGGGGCGTAAATATTTACCAACCTGTCATTTCGAAGCGAGCGAGAAATCTTATACACCACGGCGGTAACCCGGCACTTGTATAAGATTTCTCACTCGTTCCTCGTATCGCAATGACATTGTTTTAGTAAACAAAGCGGCGGCCCGCGCGATTCTCCTCTCAAAAGGAGAATAAAAATCCTTTACCGACAAAACTCACCCATCTACCGAAAAGCCTTATGTCGTTGAGCATTATGCAAGTAATTTCACAGCATGATGACAACAACTGCACTCCTGCTACTATTGCTAACCATAACGCTAAGCCTTGGCGGCGGCCTTTACGAGGTATTGGTAATATACCCGAACTGGAAATACGATGTCGACCCGCAGACCTTGAGCGGCAAACTTGAATCGTCCGGGCAAAACCGGGCTGGTAAGCGGTTTTGGCCATTGGTGTCGCCTGTGCAGGGGCTGTTGGCTATTATAAATATTGTGCTGGCTTATAACTATGTTGGCCCGGCGCATTGTATGTGGCTTTTTGGGGCCATAATAGTGCTGGTGAGCAGGCTCATCACCTTCGCTTATTTCATCCCCGAAATGATCCGCAAGATCATGAAGCCAGAAGGTCTTGAAAAGGCACTCCTGCAACGCATTGTTAAAACATGGACAAGTTTAAGCCCGCTACGCTTATTACCCGAACTGTTTGCCTGGGTGGTGCTGGCCTTGGCGTTGATGAAAATGTAAGCTCTACCACACGTCATTGCGAACGAGGAACGAGTGTGGCAATCTCCTGAGTACAATAAACGTACGACCTGTCCTAAAGAGATTGCCACGCTATCGCTCGCAATGACGTGTGGGTATTGTGGGTGTTATTTCGTATTCGGAAACGCTTTTAACAACGCTGCAGCCTCCGCTTTAGTCAGTTTAGATAAACTACCATGACGCGCATCCTTCGGCAAACTCACATCCTTCACAATGGTCCATTTAAACAAATCGGGCGATGACGAGATACCGTAATCATCAGCCATTGGGTAATCATAATACAGTAACCAGCCTTTAGGTTTCATTGGGTCGGCCATAACGCTTGGACCCTCGGTAATGGTTGGGGCTATCTGGCCCTTATTAAGCGGACCCTCAAACACCGTATACGGTCCTTCCAGTTTTTTCGACGTAGCCACACGGATGCCACGACGTTCGCCGGTGGCGGGGCTAAACTCTTCTTCTTTATGCACCAGGTAATAGGTGCCGTTATGTTTTATCATGGTGCCGTCAATAACCGAATAGTTGGGCGCAAACAGCACTTTTGCCGGGGTAAAGTTTTTCCAGTCGGTAGTTTTGCAGTACCACAAGCGACTCTTTTTCCAGCCCGCGTCCTCAAAGGTCGACGACCATATCAGCGTATACTCCTTGCTCACTTCGTCATAAAAATACTCGGGTGCCCAAATGTTGCGCACAAAAGCGCCGGCTTCGTTCTTCACATCCTTCATCAGCGGCAGGTAACTTTCAAACTTCCAATGGATCAAATCGGGCGATGTAGCATACATGCAGCTAGGCCCAAACTCGCGGCGGTTAGGCGCATTGCGGCCACCGCCGGTAGCCACCAGTCGCCATAAACCATCTGGCCCTTTGCGAATAAACTGATCGCGCATGTTTTGGTCCCAAATAGGCTCGTTATTGTTTATCGGCGTCCAATGCCTGCCATCGTTCGATAACGAAATGTGCAGCTTCTCCACCGCGAACGGGTTAGGCAGCGGCACCTCAATAGTTTTACCATCCTTATCAATCTCTATCCGCGTGGGGTAGCGCTGGCGGAAGTACGTCAGCATCCAGACATCTTTCTTGGTGTCAACCTGCGCAAATGCAGGCATTATCGAATTAAGCAGCAGGATAAAAGCGGCAAGGGTTATGATGGTTCTTTTCATAATTAGCTCAAGTTAAGCAACAAATGGTCATTTCGAAACGAGGAACGAGTGAGAAATCTTGTACACGCTACTTAACGAATAGCACAAGGTAATCTCCGTAGCCAACGGCTTGCGATGACAATTTTCTATGGTTTGTTATTGGTTTATACAGGAAGCTAACTTAGCAATTTTATTAATTACAGAAATAGGATTGCGGTAACAATTTAGGTACGGGTGTGCATATGGGCGTTGCCTGCGGCCCGGGCTGTCCACTCATACGCCTGCAGGCATTAGGCGCGAGGCCTACACTGAGGCCCTCGAAATGGCCGGTATCCGTTTCCATCGCTAACGCGGGAATTGGGTGATAACTTTAGACCGCTGCTAAAGGAATAGTAAAGAAAAAAGTTGAGCCTATGCCTTCGGCACTTTCAACCCAAATTTTGCCGTTGTGGTCGGTAATTATTTTTGAAGTGATATACAAACCCATACCAAGCCCGGTGTGCGATTTAAGCACATCTTTAGCCCGGTAAAATTTTTCGAATATTGATACGGTAGTGGCTTCGCTCATTCCCATACCCTGATCGGTAATGCCCACTGTGATCATGTCGGGATGCGTCAAAGCTGTTTTGATGCATATGCCGGTGTTTTTGTTTGAGTATTTGCCGGCATTGCCTAACAAATTTGCTAACACCTGCTCCATCCTTAATTCGTCAATCATAACTTGAACATCATCGCTAAAAGAGGTGGTAAACTCATGGTGCGGCAAAATGTGCTGCATTACAGCAACCTGCCCGTTTAAAAAGTCATTTAAACTGACAGGCTGGATGTTGTATTGCAAATTGCCGTTCTCTATCTTAGATATGTCAAGCAGTTGCTGTACCAGGGCCAGTAGTTTATTTGATTGTACATCAATTTTACTTAGCAGTTGCTGCAAATTTTCGCTAATCGGCTCCTTGGTTGCCTTGGCCATTTGGGTATACGCCTTTAATATGGTCATTGGCGTTTTTATCTCATGGCTGGCTATGGATATAAATTCTGTTTTCTTCTCGTCAATCAGTTTTGATTGTCTTAATTCTTCCTCCTGCTGGCCGGCAATTTTATTAAGCGTAATGTTACGCTGTTTAATTTCTTCGTAAGCGTTAAGCGGCTGCTCGTCTTCAAAAAACTTTTTGAGTACGTTGATCTTGATCGGGTCAAGTTTTAAAGAACGTGGTAAACCAAGCTTCATGGTAATGGTATTACCTGCCGCAGTCTCTGCCAATTCAAACTCGGGCACCAGTTTCTGCGCGTAATAAAAGCCGGCGTCGTTATTGGTGAAGCGAATGCTGCTGTCAAATAAAACAGTAGCTACCAGTGTGTAGCGGGTTTTGTTTTGTTCAAGCCCTATGTTTAATATCCCGTCATCGGTATGTTCAATAACTGTACGGGCAATTTCAGAAACGGCGGTGGCAAAAGTGGTTTGGGTGGCTGTGGTAAGCCCCAATTTTTCGGCCACGCGCATAGACCGTTTGTGCGCAAGCACAAGGTCCATTTCATTTTCTAAAGAAATTGATACTACTTTAATCATTATACTTTGGCAATAACAACAGACATATCATCAGTGCGGCGGGCATGATCTTTATATATTGCCGCGGCCAGGACAGTTAAATCATACTTATACATCATGGGGTAACGTGCCATGTCAATACGGGTTTTTATCCCGTCAGAACATAGCATCACCTGGTTAAACTCTTCTGCGGTATATTCCTGGTCATTCATTGTATTAGGGATGTTGTGGCCCACAATACCATTATATGACATTTGATTTTTAAAGTTTACCGGCCCCATAAAACGTACGGCGATATTACCCACACCGGTAGATGTCCAAACTTTACGGGCGTTATCATAGCCTACAATGCTGATCACTGCTCCCCTTGTTTTTTTTATGGTGCTATGTATAAAACGGATGGTGTCAGCAGGGCTGTAATCCGGGAATACTTTAAAGGCTGCTGCAGCTTCATTAACCGCACGGTTGGCTTCAGGCCCATGCCCTAAACCATCAGCCAGCATTAATTTAAAATATTTGTCGGTTTTTTTATAAATAAAGCCGTCGCCACTGGTTTTTTCCCCGGGTTTAAAAACCACTATCGGCCGCATAATAATATTATGCTTTGCTTTTGGTTTTTCCGGATTACTGTAAACGCGGCTTAACACAATGGTGCCCCAGCCAATTTGCGAATACAGTTCAAAGGTATCAGACATCCGTTTCATACTGCCTAACCCATGCCCAAGCGTATTGGTAGTTGATATACCATCCTGCATCATCCTTGAGGGGTTGATCATCCCCGGGCCGTTATCAATACTTATCAGCTCTACATAAGGGTTATCGCCATTGGCAAATACACCCATTAGCAGCTCGCCATCATCACTGTATTTAAATAGGTTTGAAGTCATCTCGGCTACTATAAGGTCAAGTTCGTTAATCCTGGCAGGGTTGATACCCCCTTCGGTAGCCATGCGGTGAATTTCTTTTTTTATCAGCGAAAAATAGCTCCGGTCATCAGCCGCGAAACTGATATGCGTTGCATCAACCATTGGCCCATTTTAAAATTACAATCACTGTTCCTTCGCCCACTTTACTTTTTATATCAAACTCATTTACTAAACGCTTGGTGCCGGGCAAGCCTAAACCTAAGCTTCTACCGGTAGAAAAACCGTCGCGCATGGCCGCCGCAATGTCAGGTATGCCTGGCCCCCGGTCTGAGAAAGTAAGGCGTACCCCATTGTTTCGCCCCGAAGATACCACCTCTATAATACATACACCACCATTGGCGTAGCGCATCATATTACGCACCAGTTCGCTGGCGGCGGTAAGCAGGCGGGTTTGATTAACCAAACCCATTTTTATTTTTACAGCCGTTTCCTTAACGCGGTTCTTCAAAAAAACCACATCCTGTTCTTTCAATACCTGTATGGTATCTTTACTCAGTGATAAGGTCATCGGGGGCTTGGTCTTCGTCTGCGTCCTCTTCGGTATCATCAATCATAGATTTCAGCAAATTCATGCCTTTTTCCATGTCCAAAGCGGTGTGCACGCCCTTAAGCGGCAAGCCCAGCTCAATTAATGTAATAGCTACCGCGGGTTGCATGCCCACAACAACCGTTTCTGCATCCAGTATTTTTGACATACTGGCTATGTTGCCTATAATGCGGCCCATAAAAGAATCCACAATGGATACGGCCGAAATATCTATCAAAACGCCTTTTGCATTGGTTTTGTTAACCATTTGTACCAGGTCGGCCTCTAAATTGAGGGCCAGGCGGTCATAAAGGTCAACTTGTATAGTCACCAGCAAAAAGGCTCCCATCCGTAGAATAGGGATCTTATCCATCAGCTTATGATATTAAAATTTTGTAATTGTACTTACCTTTTTAACTTCTAAACGCATTACTTTAAATGAATGAGCCAACGCGCTGGCTAATGTAGCCTTAGTGATGATGTTAGAAAGGTCGATACCTAAATGGACAATGGTTTGTGCAATTTCAGGGCGAATGCCGCTGATGATACACTCGGCACCCATCAAACGCGTTGCGCTTACCGTTTTTATTAAGTGTTGCGCTACTAACGAATCTACCGCAGGCACACCCGAAATATCAAGTATAGCAATGCTTGAGCCCGTTTCAACAATCTCCTGCAACAGGTTTTCCATTACTACCTGTGTACGGGCGCTGTCAAGCGTGCCAATAATAGGCAGCGCTAAAATACCATCCCAAACACGTATAACCGGGGTAGAAATCTCAGTTATCTCATCTGTTTGACGCAGTATCACTTCCTCGCGGCCTTTTATAAAAGTTTCAAATGTAACCACGCTCAGGTTGTCCATCAGGCGGTTAATTTTCAAACTCTCGGTAAATAAAGTTTTAGGGTCATCGGTTATCTCTTGCTGCAAAACATCCAGCAAAGCTTCTTTTAACGAGAAAACAAAGTTACCTGTCTCGCGCGGGCTAAAGCCCTGGCGTGCACGGGTAATGGCAATGCCACCTAAAATTTCAATAACCGGGCTCCATTCGTCAGAATCCAAATTGGTAAAATTATCACCCGAAAGGTTTGCCACTAAGGCGGTAATTAACTCTTCAGACTGGCTTCTCAGTTCATCGTTACTGATCAGGTCTTCACGCAGGCCTTCATCAGCCAGCTGGTTCTTCATCCAGAGTTCAAGGATGTTTTTTTTCTTGTTTTTTAACAATTGATTTGTTTTAAGGGACATGGATGAAGGATACAGAATAAACGTTAAACTATACGATTCAAACTTGGCTAAGTTGAATTAAAGAGGAAAGGTAGATAAATGGTTTGGTATTAATTTAATTTATTTTGAAGGGTATTTTAATTTTTAATATAATATATTGTTTATTAATTTAAAGTTAATTGCATTTATAGCTAGCCCTTGTTTATAGCGCTAATAGCATGGCGTTGCCTGCGGCCCGGGCTGTCCACTCATACGCCTACAGGCCTTAGGCGCGAGGCCGGTATCCGTTGCCATCCATTAGGTTTACTTTAGATTTGAAAAGATATCGCAAGTCAGAGGTGATCC
>JAZKET010000152.1:0-13552 GCA_040386815.1 Bacteroidota bacterium
CAATCATAATCAAGGCAGTACCACTGCCGACAGGGCTTTTACAGACCAGCGCGAAACCCAGAAACAAAAGGGGATAAGCAATTCGGGCGGGCAGCCATCATTTACCACATCAAGTAAAGACAGTGCGCATAAACCGCAAAATAAAAAAGATTAACATGCAAAGGCCTCCTGTATAAAGCAGGAGGCTTTTTTGTTATACAGCAGTTTATATCTACTTTTGTGCCTATATGAAAAAACTGCTTTTGCTATGCCTGGTGGCGCTAACCGCTTGCAACTCCAAACCCAAAACTCCGTTTGAGATATTAAAGTCTGAAAAAATAAAAGATGGTATTAAGTTAGATGTACAGGTTAACAGCCGCATAAGCAAACCAGAGATGATTGCCATTGCCTGTTATTTGCGTAACGACAGTTCTGATTACAAAACACTGCAAGTTGATTATATTTTACCGGGCCAAAGCCAAAAAAACAAAGGCGGCCTTACCGTTTATGCCACTGCTGCTTACCACGATAAAGCCCTTGTAGTACCTGCCGACACTATAAGAGATAAAAATAATGATCTGTTAGGTTTTGAGTTTGTGGGTTTTAGCCCCGAGCAAGCAAAACAAATGCTGGCTGTTGAACATCAGGAAATGACCGGCAAGCACGTTGTTGGTCGTTTTTTAGATGATGCCACCAAAACCACCACAATTATTTACGAAGATAAACAGAACGATAACCAGCTTTTTATTTTAGAGCTTGATGCCGATGGACAGGTTGTTTCTGCTATACAACCTATGGAGGTTACTGTTAAAGGCGTTAAAAAAATGGTAGTTAGCCGTGAAGGCGACTACATGACGCTAAAAGACAGCATCCTAACGCTGTTTAGCGGCGCCGATATGGATCAACCGTTCAGAAGCATTAAACAGGGGCTTTAAGCCTGGTTAATTTGCCGCTGGCCTTGGTGTTGGTTTGTTTTGCGCAAAACGTTTGCTGATGATGCTTAGTTGATCATCGGTTAGTTTAGAGGTATTTTTTAGCAGTTGTGTAAAGTGGGCCACTTCATTATCGGCCGCCGGGCAACCTATGTTTTCGCCATAAGTATCTAAAGATGCGCCTGCCGGACGGATTTGGCTATCGGCTAATACCTTACCTTTGTCGTCTAGTATCACCCAAAATGGAAGGCCGCTTTTCTCACCTTTAAAGGCCTTTAACTGTTCTGCCGCGCCCGGATTTTCCAGGGCTTTTTGTGCGGGCTGCTCTTGTACGTCCAAGTGCGCTATTACGTAATTATCGTCAAAAAACTTCCTGGTGGTAACATCCGTTAAGCTGGCATCCATTTTTTTGCACCAGCCGCACCATGAGGCATGAAACATTAGCAGTACTTTTTTATTCTCTTTTTTTGCTTTTGTATAGGCTTCTTTCAAAACTACTTCAGATAAGGGCGGAGTAGTTTGCGCGAAAGTCAATGTCGCGAAAGCGAATAATAACAGGACTAATAAGGTTAAGCTTTTCTTCATGACTTGTGTTTTATTGTGATAGTTAAAGTTAGCGATAATTATTTTATAACAACCTGCGCTGTATTTCGGCTATGTTGCTCTAGTAAAATGGTTTTATCTACTGTTAACTCTTTAATGGTTTCACTTAAATAATGCCTTACGGTAATAAGGGTTAAGTTGTTATTATACTTTACTTTATAGTCTACATTTAAGTTATTTAGCAGGCTGTTAAAGTACTCTTCATTGTAATCAACACAAACACTAAAGCTTAGGGCCGATGTTTGCATTACGTTGATCTTTACATGGCTTTTGGCAAAGCGGCCAATGATGTCGCTTAGGTGATCTTCTGAAACAAACGAAAAATCTGTAGTAGATATTGAAAGCAATACCTGGTTGTTTTTAATAATGATAACCGGTTTTTTAAACACGTTTGCAGCACCCTCTTTAATAATAGTGCCCGCGGCAGACGGATCGCCAAATGGTTTTACCAGTAAAGGGATACCAGCGTTTTGTAAAGGCTTAATAGTTTTGGGGTGGATAACCGTGGCACCATAGTATGTCATCTCTATGGCTTCGTTATAGCTTAGTTCGTCAAACTTTACAGTATCTTCAAATAGTTTAGGGTCGGCGTTTAAAATACCGGGAACGTCTTTCCAGGTGGTAACAGATTCTGCACCCAGGCATGACGCAAATATCGACGCAGTATAATCAGAACCCTCACGACCAAGGGTAGTGGTAAAATTCTCAGAAGTTCCGCCTAAAAATCCCTGCGTTACTATAATACTGCGCGCTAACTGGCTTGGTATGCTTAGGGCGATGCTGTCGCGGGTTTTGTCCCATTGTACAGTGCCTTCGCGGTAAGTGTTGTCGGTATGAATGTAGCCGCGGACATCTAACCATTGCGTTTTTATTTCTGCTTTATTTAAGTAAGCAGCAACGATACGGGTTGACACCAATTCACCAACGGATACAATCTGGTCATAAATAAAATCATAATCGTCCTGTGGTTCATCTTCCAGCATCCAGTCTATCTCAACAAATGTGTTGGCAACGTCGTCAAAAACCGGGGCCTTGCTGTTAAATAATTCGGCTATGATATCATAGTGGTAGCGTTTTATCTCTTCATAAATATCCTGCATATCATCAGTCTGATCAAAATAAGCACGGGCCAGCTTCTCAAGCGCGTTGGTAGTTTTACCCATGGCTGATACCACGATGAGTAATTTTTTATCCTGATATAAGCTAACCACTTTAGTTAGGTTGATGATGCCCGCAGCATCTTTTACAGACGCGCCTCCGAATTTAAAAACAAGCATTTATTTAAGATATTGAGTAATAACCGAATTAGGTTTTATAAGCGATTTGATTTGAGCATAGGGGATAAGCAGGCTGGTTTGCCCTGCGGCATAAGGTTTAATTTCGTACTGATTATATAAGAATTTAAGGCCGACAGGGGTGATGGCGAAATTATCGTTCAATGCAAATTTGGCATCCTTAAAAAAGTAATCATTAGCTAATGATGCTGTCGGCGTTAATTTTTCCTGCTGCCTGAAAATTCTTTCTGCGATGATAGTTATGCTGTCTTTATAGCCCGTTACCAAAACGTCGTTTAATGTAATTTCCTTACCAGCTTTGGTATCCCAATTTATAAAAGTAGTAATAGAACCTCCATGTGCGCCGCCCTGGTAGTTGTAGCCACCCAACTCGAGCGCAGCTAAACTTGAATCCTGACGTGTAAGTGTTGCTTTTATATCCAACGTGTAAAACATACCGGTGCTACGTTGCCCCGGGTTATCGTTTTCGTAGCTTTTTATGAAGTTTTCGGCATATAACTGTAGTGAAGTGTCTGGTTTTACATCAGGGTTGTTACCGCCAAAAAGCATGATCAATCTGTGGCGGATGCTGTCATTCAAAGCAGCTTGACTAATAAAAACAGGGTAAGTTATACTTGCCACGGTACATGCGCTATCTGGCCTGGTGCCGCAATCGGCGGCACGTTCTTTTATAGTTTTGTTAATGTAAGTTAAAGTATCTGTAGTGATATCAGCCTCAATCTGACCTGAGTTACCATTACCCCAGTTGCATGCGCCCAGAGCCGCTGTTAGAAATATCGCACTAAATAATATTAACCTGTTTTTCATGATCTAATAATTTTGCAATTGTTCTTTAGATAATGATGCGTTTAGCCAGCCGGCCTCAATGGCAGCATTGTATTTAGCATAAAAGTTTAAAGCCGGTGCATTCCAATCAAGCACCTGCCAAACCATGCCGCTAAAGCCCATTTCTTTAGCTTCTATAACAAGCTGATCGAATAACAGTTTGCCAATACCCCTGCCGCGCATAGGTTCGGTAACGATAAAATCCTCTAAATACATGCGGCAACCTTTCCAGGTAGAAAAACGCACATAATAAAGCGCAAAGCCCACTATCAGCCCGTCAACCTCTGCCACAAAGGCTTTCCAAACTGGTTTAGCGCCGAAGCCCGCTTCTTCAAACTCGGCCAGGGTAACGGTAACTTCCTGCGGCGCTTTTTCATACAGGGCAAGCTCGTTTACCAGTTCGAGCAGACGTACGCAGTCTTCTTTTGCGGCGGTTCTTAAATGTATATTGGTCATTGAATCATTAATCATGGGTCATTATTTAGGCCATATGGCTAAAGGTAAATCCGAAATTGAATATCCGAGATCCGAAATTATTTTAGTTGTTTTTCCAGTGCTTAATCACCCTGTCACCAAAAATGGTGCTACCCACGCGAATCATGGTGCTGCCTTGCTCAATGGCCAGCTCATAGTCAGACGACATACCCATGGAAATAGTGTCGAAGCTATCATCCTTGCGGAAAAAGCTTGCCTTTACACCATCAAAAAATACTTTCAACTCCTGAAACTCGTCTTTCAGTTGTTTCTCTTTGTCTGTATTAGTAGCAATGCCCATCAGGCCACGTATGCGGATGTTTTTAAGCGCGGCGTATTCTTCTGAACGAAGCAACTCAATTGCTTCATCAAAGCCAAGGCCATATTTGGTTTCTTCGTCGGCAATATAGATTTGTAGCAGGCAATCAATAACGCGTTTATTTTTTTCGGCCTGTTTATTTATCTCCTGCAAAAGTTTAAAGCTATCAACAGATTGTATCATGCTGATGAAGGGGGCGATGTATTTAACCTTATTGGTTTGTAAGTGGCCTATCTGGTGCCACGCAATGTCTTTAGGTAAAGCTTCATGCTTCTCAACCATTTCCTGCACCGTGTTTTCGCCAAATAGGCGTTGGCCTGCATCGTAAGCCTGCTGTATGTCGGCCACTGTTTTTGTTTTTGATACAGCTATAAGCGTAACCTTTTTTGAGGTAGTTTCTGTTTTTAAGCTTTTGATATTATCTGCAATGCTCATTTATCCGTAATTTTGCGCAATTTAAACCGTTAAATTAAATAATGCGCAAACATATCGTCTTGTTTTTTTCTGCTTTGCTTGTTTTGGGTGCCTGTAAATCCGGCGACGGCAATGCCGACGTTTTGGGCGAAGGGGATATGATAAGCCTGTTAGTTGATGTACACATGGTTGACGGATACCTTTCAACACAACCAAATAATGATAGTGTTTATGTTTATGGCACCGGGCAGTATCAGTATATTTTTAAACAACATCACACAGATTCGGCTACGTTTAGACGAAGCCTGAAATACTATACCATGCGTGATGAGGTGATGGTAAAAATGTATGAAGAGGTAAACAAAAGGCTGCAGATAAAAAACGACTCTCTGCTGGCATTGTTAGCTAAAGATCAAAAAAATGCAGAGAGGCAGGCGCAGAAAGCACAAAAAGAACGAGAGCGTTTAGGCAAAATAAGGCAAGACTCTGTCAATAAAAAGTATCAGGAGGATATAAAGGGAATCAGAAAAGATTCTATTGAAAAAGCCAAAAAGGCAGCTATCGCGAAAGCAAAAAAAGACTCCATACAACAGGCGCGGGCAAACATGAGAAAAGCTTTGCTTAAGCCAAAAAAACTAAACACTACCAAATTACAATAATGCTTTACCCTGAGAATAGTATTGATAAGCTGGGATTTACCGAGGTAAAGGAATTAATTAAAGCACATTGCCTGAGTGTTATGGGCCAGCAAATGGTTGATAAGATACAGGTAATGAGTAATTACGACCTTATAAGCAAGTTTTTAAGCCAGGCACACGAATTTAAGAATATCCTGCAAAACGACGCTGCGTTACCCATAACACACTTTTATGATATAAAGGCGCTGGCCAATAAAGCCCGCTTAGAAGGTGCTTTTTTAACCGAGGAAGAGTTTTTCCAGGTTTACTCATCGCTTACTACGGTGTTTGCCGTGATAGCTTATTTTAATGAGCGCGAAGGACAATATCCCAACCTTGAAGCGCTGTTTGAGCACTTGCCGATAGAGAAAACCATCATTCGCAAAATAGAACAGGTAATTGACGCCAAGGGAAAGATAAAACCAAATGCTTCGCGCGATTTGGCTGATATTACCGCCGGCATAGCCAAAGCAGAGCAAGACGCCCGCCGTAAAATAGACCAGATCTACAAAAACGCCATATCAAATAACTGGACAGCCGACGGTTCATTAACTGTACGCGATGGGCGCTTGTGTATGCCGTTACTGGCCGAAAATAAACGTAAGCTAAAGGGTTTTGTGCATGATGAATCAGCATCGGGCCAAACGGTCTACATGGAGCCTGAAGAGGTTTTTACGCTGAATAATAAGATTCGTGATCTGGAATTTGAGCGTCGCCGCGAAATTGTTAAAATACTGACTGCTTTAACGGATGAATTAAGGCCTTATGTGCCTTTATTATTGTCATATCATGGCCTGCTAACCAAGCTTGATTTTGTACGCGCAAAGGCTTTGTTTGCAATTGACATTGAGGGCGAATTACCACAGGTGGTTAATGAGGCTAAACTAAAGTTGGTTAATGCCCGCCACCCGCTGTTGTTTTTAAACTTTAAAAAAGAGCAAAAAACCGTTGTACCGCTTAATTTAAGTATTGATGATGGTACACGGGTGGTAGTTGTATCAGGCCCCAATGCTGGCGGTAAATCTGTTTGCATGAAAACAGTAGGTTTGTTGCAACTAATGGTGCAGGCCGGATTATTAATACCTGCCGATGAAGCAAGTGTGGTAGGCGTGTTTAGACAGTTTTTTGTCGATATTGGCGATGACCAGTCGATTGAGAGCGATTTAAGTACTTACAGCGCCCATCTCTCAAAAATGAAAAACTTTGTAGAGAACGCGAATGCTAAGTCGTTGATATTGATTGACGAGTTTGGTACCGGTACCGATCCGCAGTTTGGCGGACCGATAGCCGAGGCTGTGCTGGAATCACTTAACCATAAAAAGGTGAGGGGTATGGTAACTACTCATTACTCAAACCTTAAAATATTTGCCGGTAATGCCGAAGGCATAGAAAACGCTTCGATGTTGTTTAACAATGTTGAGATGAAACCGCTCTATATATTAGAGGTAGGCAAACCAGGTAGCTCGTATGCGTTCGAGATCGCTCAGAAAATTGGCTTGCCGCAACAGGTGCTTAATTTGGCTAGAAACAAGATTAGTGCCGGGCAAACCAGCGTAGACAGTTTACTGATAGGCCTGGAGCGTGAGAAGAAAGAAATATTGGATACCCGCTTAAGATTGGACAAACAGCAGCGCAAGGTTGATACGTTATTAGCCGAAAACGAAATATTAAAAAGCTATCTCGAAGAAAATAAAAAGGTATTGATTCGCGAGGCTAAAGATGAAGCCAAAAATATCATCCTAAACGCTAACAAACTGGTAGAAAATACCATTGCCGAGATCAAAAGCAGTAACGCTGATAAAGAGAAAACAAAGGACCTGCGTGATAACCTGAACAAGGAGCTGCAGAAGAACACCATAAAAACCGAAACGCAAAAAGCCGCCCCGGTTGATGAAGAAATCAAAGTGGGCGACTGGGTTAAACTTACTGATTCTGAAACCAGCGGCCAGGTAATGGAAATAGTAAAAGATAACATCATTATTGCCATTGGCGATTTGCGGACCGTGGCAAAACGTAAACGTGTGCAAAAAGTGTCAAAATCAACAGTGCCTAAAGATGTTAGGCGCAGTATGTCAAATTCAACTAATGATATTGCCAGCTTTAGCCCCGAGATTGATGTACGCGGTATGCGTACAGAGGATGCTTTGGCAAATATAGAACGCTTGTTTGATCGCGCTGTGATGATGAGTTATGGCACGCTTAAAATCATTCATGGTAAGGGCGATGGTATACTGCGCAAAATGATTCGCCAGTACCTGAAGAAGTACGACCAGGTTGACCGTCTTGAAGATGAGCACGCCGACAGGGGCGGCGATGGCATTACTTATGTTTACCTGCGGTAAGGTCATTACATCATCGGGTTATTAAGTCATTGAATGGTATTGAAAATGACTTAATAACCCAATGACACAATGAACACATAACAATGACTAATGATTGACTAATCCCTATTGCCAAACACCCCAATTAATACTACTTTTGTTCTTCATTTTTTAATCTGATGTCTGAAAATACTGAACACGTAAAATGCCTGATCATTGGCTCTGGCCCTGCAGGATATACCGCTGCTATATATGCTTCGCGCGCTGACTTAAACCCGGTTTTGTATACTGGTATGCTTGCAGGCGGACAGCTTACCCAAACTACTGATGTTGAAAATTTCCCGGGGTATCCTAAAGGTATTATGGGTCCTGAAATGATGGAAGATTTTCGTCAGCAGGCAGAGCGTTTGGGTACAGATATCCGGTATGGCTACGTTAGTTCGGTTGATTTTTCGAGCCTGCCACATAAAGTTGTTGTTGACGAAAGCAAAACTATTTTGGCTGATACAGTGATTATCTCTACCGGTGCATCAGCAAAATGGTTGGGCTTAGAATCTGAACAAAAATACAGTGGCTTTGGCGTTTCGGCCTGCGCGGTTTGTGATGGCTTTTTCTTTAAAGGACAGGATGTTGCCATAGTGGGTGCCGGTGATACCGCTGCCGAAGAAGCTACTTACCTGGCTAAGCTTTGTAATAAAGTATACATGATCGTTCGTCGCGATGAGTTTCGTGCATCAAAAGCCATGGTACACCGCGTGTTAAATACCCCAAATATTGAAGTGTTGTACGATACCGAAACCAAAGAGATAATGGGCGATGGTCAGTCTGTAAACGCTGTTAAAGTTATCAATAACCAAACTAACACAGAACGTATTTTAGATGTTACCGGTTTCTTTGTTGCCATTGGACATAATCCTAACACAGAGATATTTAAAGGTTGGATAGATATGGATGAAACCGGCTATATTCATACCAAACCGGGTACTACTTTAACCAACGTTGAAGGCGTATTTTGCTGCGGCGATGCGCAAGATCATATTTACCGTCAGGCAGTAACCGCTGCAGGTACAGGTTGTATGGCTGCTATAGATGCAGAGCGCTATTTGGCAGCTAAAGAGCATGCGGTAATAGCTTAAGCTGTTAAAATATATCATATAAAATACTTAAAGGTTGTCTATACAGGCAGCCTTTTTTGTTATGTAATTTTTACGTTGTTGGGTATGTTATTCTTTTAAAATAAACTAACTTCACGTTTGTTTAAAAACGTACACCATTTCTGTAATGACCTATAAAAAAATTGTATTACTGTTTGCAACGTCTATAAGTTTATCAACAGCAACCAAAGCCCAGGATACCAACCCAAATGTGGGCATTATACCGGCGCCGGTATCAGTAATAAAATCGGCGGGTGTTTTTACACTAAGTCAGGAAACATCGCTTTTTGCAGATAGCGTAACTAATAAAGCGGTAGTTTTTTTAGGAGATTATTTACAGAATAGTACTATGCTGCGCATCCCTGTTAAGCTAAACAGCGGCGTAAGTAAAAATAATAGCATTGTACTTACCAGCGCAGGCACAGATGGTTTACCAGCCGAGGGTTACCGCCTAACCATCACTCCAACAAAAATCACTATTGCAGCTAAAGGAGCTGGCCTGTTTTATGGCATACAATCACTAATACAAATGATGCCTTTAGAGCGCGCCGCTACGGCTAAATTGCCTTGTGTGCAGATAGAAGACTATCCGCGTTTTGGCTACCGTGGTGCTATGTTAGATGTTTGCCGTTATTTCTTTAACGTCACTTTTGTTAAGCGATATATTGATTTGCTGGCAGCTTATAAATTAAATACTTTTCACTGGCATTTAACAGATGATCAGGGATGGCGTATCGAGATCAAAAAGTATCCTAAGCTTACTTCCGTGGGTGGTTTTCGTAAAGAGACGTTGATAGGTAACTATTACGACCGCAATCCGCAGCAATTTGATAATACCAAACAAGGTGGCTATTATACGCAGGATGAGATTCGCGAAGTTATTAAATATGCTGCCGACAGATACATCACCGTAGTGCCTGAAATTGAAATGCCGGGCCATGCAGGAGCCGCCTTAGCTGCTTACCCTGAGTTTGGCTGCGATTCGACCATCAACTACCAGGTACAAACCAAATGGGGTGTTAATAACGATATTTTTTGCCCTACCGAGAAAACCTTTGCCTTTTTGCAGGATGTGCTGACAGAGGTTATCGCGCTTTTTCCAAGCAAATACATCCACATAGGTGGCGACGAAGCACCTAAGGCAGCCTGGAAGAAATCAGCCTATTGCCAGGCTATGATAAAACGCCTGAAATTAAAAGACGAACACGGCCTGCAAAGCTATTTTATACAACGTATTGAGAAGTTTGTAAACGCCAAGGGCCGCAGCATTATAGGTTGGGACGAGATCTTGGAAGGTGGCCTTGCACCAAACGCCACTGTAATGAGCTGGCGCGGCGAGGAAGGTGGTATTGAAGCTGCCAAACAAAATCACGATGTGATAATGACACCGAGCAACAATGGTATGTATCTTGACCACGTGCAAGGCAAGCTAAGCACCGAACCATTAGCTATAGGTGGTAATGCGCCATTGCAGAAAACTTATGCTTATGATCCTACACCATCGGTACTGACAGATGTGCAGAAAAAATACATTAAAGGTGTGCAGGGTAATTTGTGGACCGAGTATATATCAACAGAAAATAAAGTGTTGTACATGGCCCTGCCGCGTTTACTGGCCGTTGCCGAAGTTGCCTGGACGCCATTAGCTAATAAAAATTTTAAGGATTTTTCAGAAAATCGTTTACCCGGACAATTGGCCTGGTTGGATAAAAATAACTTTAACTATCGCGTTCCGTCGGCCATTGGCGCTAAAGATACAGTGATGTTTGGCAGCGAATTGAAAGTCGACTTAAAACCTTCGGTAAAAGGAGCCAAGGTTTATTACACCATTGATGGATACACACCTACAGATAACGACAAGGAGTTTACCATCCCGATGACCTATAATGTGCCGCCAGATCAGTATCGCGAGTTACAAACTATTGTGATAAGCCCAACAGGTAAACGCAGTGTGGTAACCAAAACAACCATGTTTAATAAAGCGCCGTTGCCAGCAGTTAATTATGCAGGTACACTATCAGGCCTGCGTTATCAACTTTTTCCGGGCGAATACAATAGCGTGAAAGATTTTAAACTATCAGTAGATATTGCCGACTCATTGGTGACCAAAACTTTCAGTGTAACTAATTTTCGCAGGGGCGGGCCGTTCGGTATTATTTATACCGGCTACATCAAAGTAGATGCTGATGGTATTTACGGATTCTCTACAGCGTCTGACGATGGTTCTGCCCTTTATGTTGACGATACCTTAGTGGTTGACAATGACGGCAAGCACCCTGTTAGTGGTAAAGCAAGCGGCATTGCCTTGCAAAAGGGTTATCACCGTTTTAGTGTAAAATATTTTAATGTGGGTAGTGCCGGCAGTTTGCGGGTTTATATTACCATTCCGGGTAAGCCAACCAGCGAACTTGGTGCCGAACTATTATTTAACTAATCATCATGCGTTTCCGTTCTGTTTTATACATTTTGTTTAGCTGCGCGATATTAACCGGCTGCAGCGAAGAACCTAAAAAGGTTATCACTAATAATATGCCCAGGGCAGCTGTGGTCATGGCTCCGTTTAAGTTTCATAAAATGATAGAGGTGGCACCGGGCCAATACTATGATGTTATGAGTTGGGGCAGGGGGGCAGGCAAAGAAAGCGCTTACATGATATTGCACTCAGATTCATCCGGACAAAAATTTACCACCACCACCGGCGATTTGGATGGTGCCATCACAGAGGTTTATAACTCTGATATGGACCTGGATGGCAATCCGGAAATACTGGTACAGGCTAAGGGCACAGACTCAATAAACTTTACGCACATTTACGCTTACGAGTTTAAGGGCAGCAACGCGCAAAAGCTTGATTTTCCCAAGCTGCAATCTTCAAAAAAGAATTACCGGGGCGATGATAACTTCTATATTTCAGAAGGTAAACTTATTCGTGAGTTTCCCTCGTACACCAGTAACGGCAGCGACGGCAAAAAAACAGGTGGCAAATATAAATTTGAGTACACCATACAGGGCAACGAGTTAGCTGTAAAGGTGCTGGTTCAAGATTCGACTCAAATGGATAAGTCAGAGCCGGTTGTAAAGAAAAAAGAAGAGGAAAAGCCAAAGCTCAAAAAATCAACCAAAAAGAAAATGGTTGTAGCCAAGAAAAAGAAACGCAGGAGGAGGTAGGAAGCTCGTTTCGTCTCCCAGCCGTCATTGTGAGGAACGAAGCAATCCCCGTTATGCTAATCAATGTCTAAAGCTTTGTGGTGAGTGTATTTTCCCCTATTTAAATTTTGCATAATGAATGTCCTATTGGGGATTGCTTCGTTCCTCGCAATGACGCATTTTTAGTTATGGTGAGTTTTCGATCTCTTTTGTAACAGCATTTTGGCCATATCTTATACTTATAATTTATACATTTGATAAACATCAAATCAACCTAACAGAAACAGATGCACTTTTTATACCCGGCTTTTCTATTCGCCTTAGCTTCGCTGGTCATTCCGGTGTTGGTGCATTTGTTTAATTTTAGGCGATATCAGAAAGTATATTTTAGTAACGTACAGTTTTTGAAAGAGGTGCAAGAGCAGCAAACCTCTCGTAGAAACATTAAAGAACGTTTAATACTTGCCGCACGTTTACTTGCGCTGTTCTTTTTAGTGCTAGCCTTTGCCCGCCCATACATTGCTAAACAAAATAATGCCAATGCCGGCACGCAGCGGGTTATCAGTGTGTTTTTGGATAACTCATACTCTATGCAAACCCTTAACCGAGAGGGTTCATTACTTGATGAAGCTAAACGTAGGGCAAAGGAGATTGTCTCGGCTTATTCAATGAATGATAAGTACCAGCTGCTGACACAGGATTTTGAAGGGAAGCATCAGCGTTTGCTAAGCCGCGATGAGTTTTATGATGCTGTTGATGCCGTTAAGATTAGTCCCCGCAGCCGTAGCTTGCAACAAATTATTGATCGTCAGCAAAATTTATTGGCCATGCAATCAGGCACGGGCAGATCAATAGATATCATTTCCGATTTTCAGAAGAACATCAGCAATAACCAACCTATTAAGGTTGATACCGGTATTCATATCAGCCTGATACAGCTAAAATCCAGTGCGCCTGCAAACGTAGCCGTTGATTCTGTTTGGTTACTAAGCGCAATTCATCGTCCGGGCGAAACCGAAAAGATGGTGGTAAAACTGCATAATTATGCAGACGAAGAAGCAGTAAAAATTCCGCTTAAACTGATAATTAACGGTGAGCAAAAGGCTTTGGGAGGATTTACCCTTGCGGCTCGCGAGACACAGACAGACACGCTGACTTTCTCTGGCCTTAAACCAGGCTGGCAACGCGGCGAGATAACACTGCAGGATAACCCGGTTACATTTGATAACCAGTTTTACTTTACCTTTAATGTAAAGCAGCAAATGCCGGTGTTATTGATAGACGGCGGTACCTTTAACCCGTATTTGAACGCGGTATTTGCTACCGACAACTTTTTTAGCGTAAAACGCGTGCCAGATGGTAATGTAGATTATGCCGGACTTGGCGCATATCCGTTAATTGTTATCAGCGAT
>JAZKET010000152.1:13562-14614 GCA_040386815.1 Bacteroidota bacterium
ATATCCGCTGGTTTATCTCAACAGTTAAAAACTTATGTCAATAAAGGTGGCACGCTGGTGGTTTTTCCGGCTGCGGATGCTGAACTACCAAACTATAAATCGTTCCTGCAACCTTTGGGCGCGGCTTTCCCCGAAAAACTGGCAACTGAGAATATCAAGGTATCAAACCTTAATCTACAAAACCCGGTATTTAAAAACATTTTTGAAGAGCTGCCATCAAACCCTGATCTACCGGTTGTTAAAAAGTATTTTCAGCTAAGCACATCATCAGGCCGTAACGAAAATATTATGCAGGTACAAGGCGGGCAGGCGTTTTGGGCGGGCTATAACAGCGGTAGAGGTAAAGTTTATGTATCTGCCGTACCGTTGAATGAAGATTTTAGCAACCTGCCGCGTCACGCGCTTTTTGTACCTATCATGTTCAGGATAGCTTTATTAAGCGGATACGATCAGCCTTTATTTTATACTTTAGGGCACGATCAAACCATTGAGACCACGCCGATACAATCATCAGAAAAACAATTACTGAAATTGGTGAAGGATAAGCAAAGTATTATTCCTGACGTAAAGCAACAGGAGGGAAGTACGCTGTTATATGTGTCTGATCAGTTGCAGGAGACAGGATTGTACGAACTACGCAAGCAAGACAGCGTGGTTTCTGTAATGGCTTTTAATGATAACCGTAACGAGTCTGATCTGCAATATTATACGCCGTCTGATTTGCAGAATATAGTACCCAATAAAGGCAATGTTATAGCTGCTACAAAAGGTTCTGTAAAAGATATTGTAAGCCAGGCAGATTTTGGTGTGCAATTATGGAAACTTTGTATAATTTTGGCATTGATATTTCTGGCTGCCGAAATTTTGCTTACCAGGTTCTATAAGCCTGAAAGACAAATGTTTCAGCAGACAGAGGCAGTCAACCTCAATCCATCTATAAAGCAGCGCTAATGAATTTGCTTATCAAATCGGCCACAATTGTTGATCCCAACTCACCCTTTAATCAACAAGTTGCTGATATTTTAATTAAAAACGGAACTATTTCTGAAATT
>JAZKET010000153.1:0-7368 GCA_040386815.1 Bacteroidota bacterium
TCGCGATACTGCCGTTTGCTTTGGTTAGTATTAAACCAATACGGGCCAGGTTAAGCCGGTGCGCATTAGCTTGCAACCACTTCACTATTTCGGGCTGATTGGGATCCGGCAAATCATAAGGGATCATCCGGCCGTGTGTATTAACCAGTGGTTTTACAAATGAGCCAACAGTCATACCGGCAGGTAGCGGTACATTGTGCCAGCCCCAGTGCGACATAGTGCTAAACTTATCGCTAAAGGTTTGCATGCCGGTAATATCAAACCCATAAGCAAATTGACCATTACCAACCTGTGTAGGCCCGCCCAATTTAGGGTTGCTGATGGTGATACTGTGGCGGGTAACAACTGCCTTACGGTCAATGGTACCGGGCTTTACTTGTTGTGCATCGGCACCAAAACACATAAACACCGCAAGAAATAAAAAAAATACTTTTCTCATCGTTATAAAAAAGGATGTATAATTGGTTAAGTAAGTTAACAAAATTCATTTCGGTTAACTATCCCCTACTGTCTTGGCAGCTATGAAAAATTATCTAAAAATTATACAGATTGATGAGCACTCCATCACCCCAAAATACCTGCAGATATGCAACAGTATTTTGCGCGGTATTGAGGACGGCCGGGTAGAGCAGGATGATATTCTGCCATCCATAAACGACCTGAGCATTGCCCTGGAAGTTGCGCGTAATACCATTGAGCGGGCATATAAGGAGTTGAAAAAATACAACGTCATTAACTCTGTAGCCGGCAAAGGATACTTTATCAGCACCACGCAATTTAACCAACCCGTAAAAGTGCTGCTGCTTTTTAACAAACTGAGCGCCCATAAAAAGATCATTTATGATGCGTTTGCCGAAGTGTTGGGCAGTAACGCGGCGATAGACTTTTATATTTACAACAGTAACTTCAATTTCTTTAAAAAGCTGTTAACCGGCGGCAATATCGACCATTATTCAAAACTGATCATCATCCCGCATTTTGTTGAAAATACCGAGGCTGCCCGCGCGGTGATCAATGAACTGCCGAAAGATAAACTGATCCTGATGGATCGCCTTGAAAACATCACCGGCGATTTTGGTGCGGTTTATGAGAATTTTGAACGCGATATATACGATGCGCTGAGCCAGCTGTTGGACAAGCTGAGTAAGTACCACACCATAAAAATTATCTTTCCCGGGCATAGTTATTATCCTAAAGAAATTCTGAAAGGGTTTATCAATTTTTGCCGCCAGTACGCTTTTGAGTACGCTACCATCCCCGGCTTGACTGATGAGACGCTGGTGCCGGGCACGGTTTACATTAATTTGATGGAGGATGATTTGGTTGAGCTGGTGGAAAAAATCATCAGTAATAAGCTGAAAGTAGGGGAAGATATTGGTGTAATATCCTATAACGAGACACCGCTTAAAAAAATCATACTAAACGGCATTACCACCATATCGACAGATTTTAAAATGATGGGAGAGAAGGCTGCGGAGATGGCATTGAACAATACCAAGGAGCATATCGCTATACCATTTAAAGTGACGGATAGGGAATCGTTATAGTACTGCCTTTGAAAGACGCATAGCGAGACACAAAATTTTGTGTCTCTTTTCTTTATCAAAAACTTGGTAAATTAGTTACATGAAAATAGAGTCAGTTATACCCATTCTGTACTCAGACAATGTACAGCGGAGCATTGAGTTTTATACCCGGGTTTTTGGTTTTAAAGATCATTGGACCTGGGAGGACGAACCCACCTTTGGTGGCGTGGTAAGCGGCGAGCTATCTATATTTTTTTGCAAAGGCGGACAGGGCCAAAAAGGCACCTGGCTGGCTATTAATGTTGATAATGTAGATGAATTTTACGAAAAGATAAAAAATGAGCTGATAGAAACCTCAGGTCCACCGGAAGACCAGCCCTGGTTTATGCGCGAAATGTGTATTAAAGATCCTGACGGGCATATTTTGCGGGTAGGGCACGGCATTGAGTGTGATTAGAGGTTGATTTATGGGGATATTCAAAATGACAGGCCTGACAACTGCATTACAGCGTAAATTTCTGATACACATTATACAACACATTCAAATCAAGCTGGCTTAATTGCGCGGTGCTGTCTAGTTGCACAAAATGGCGTTTGAAAGCAATAATGGCGGCATTAACATCGCTTACATCGTAGCCAATTAATTTCAGGGCGGTTTTATAATCGAAACTTTCGGGCGCGGGTTCAAGAGCATCGTCGCTCCAGATGCCGAAGCCGTTTTCGGCAAGGGCTTTCCATGGGAAGTAGGTTCCGGGATCTACTTTACGTTTGGGTGCAAAATCCTGGTGGCCTAAAAAATTAGCTTGTGGTATGTTGTACGCTTTTTTTAGCTGCGCGAGTAATAGCAGCAGGCTTTTAGTTTGAGCCGGGGTAAAAGGTTCATTGCCACGGTTATCAACCTCAATGCCTAGGGATATGCTGTTCATATCGGTAACACTTCCCCATTTACCCACGCCGGCATGGTTTGAGCGCAGGTAATCGTTTACCATGTGAAACACCTTGCCATCTTTCCCTATTAGGTAATGCGCGCTAACTTCGGTGTGCTTTAATGTAAAGGTGCGGATGGTTTGCTGCACAGAGTCTTGCGCGGTGTAGTGCATGATGACGTAGTTGGCCTTACGGATACCGAAATTAACCGAAGCTACCCATTGGGACGGGGCGGCTATAATACCCCCACTATCCATTAACATTACAGATTGCTGCAGCTTTACAACACCTAGTAATGAGTCGGTTTTGACGGTGTAAATACTATCGGTAGTAAAGTATGGCGGCCTAACTACGGGCGCTTTTGCAACACTTACTGATGATGTCACCCCTGTTGTTGTGCCGGTGTTTGTTTTAACAGGCGCAACTTTTGGCGAGCACGATACCATCGCGATAGCAAAAAAAGGAAATAGATAAGCGTGAAGGGGTTTGCCTACGGTAAACATGGAGCTAAGTTAATTATTAACCCAACACCGCTAAGCAATTTTTGTGTTACTTACGGTGCTTGTCGTAATAATCTTCCAGCTTAAACTTGTATCCCTCTTGCTGAAAAAGGTCCATTACACGCAGAAAAGATTTATAATTTGTGGTGTAAGCAAAAGCGTACTGAGCGCTCTCCAGCTTGGCATCATCAGTTAAAAACTGGTTAAGCAGCCTAATCAGCTGATCCATGGTGATGCCTTTGCCTTTCAACTGTTCTTTAACAACTATAAGCTTTTCCTGGTCGTTGTTTTTTTGTTGCATGGCTTTCAGTATGGCGCTAGCTTCGACATCGCTCATGGCTTCTTTAGGGTGTATTATTTTTTTTGTGGTGTCTTTAGCAATGCCAACGGTTGTAAAAGATCTGGCCATGGCAGGCTTGCCTAAGGTAATTGCGGCTACAAATAAAACGGAGATATAGAATACTATTTTCATGACAAAAATTAGGGGTATTAATTTCTGCTAAAGATAGTACCCCTAATTTTTGGCTGCAATTAATTGTGCAATAGCACAGCTTAATAGTTAAAAATATAGTATAGGTTAAACAGGCAAACAGCTATGGTTAAGCCGATGCAGGGCTGCTATGACGTACCGGCATTTTACAATCATTGGTTCTGTTAATTTATGTCATTGCTTGCAAAGGTATCGCCCAGTTTTAGATCGCCCGTGTCAAAACCCTTCTTAAACCAGTACATGCGCTGCGCACTGCTACCGTGGGTAAAGCTATCAGGGCTTACGTGTCCCTGGTATTTTTCCTGTAAACGGTCATCGCCTATCTGGTTGGCCGCATTAAGTGCCGCTTCAATATCGCCCGACTCAATAACTATATTGTTATGATGGTTTAGATTGGTGTAATGCGCCCATATACCGGCATAAAAATCTGCTTGTAATTCCAATTTTACCGATAGTTTGTTGTACTCGGCCTCGCTCATACTGCTTCGTGCCTGCTGTACTTTGTCTGATGTGCCCATCAGGTTTTGAATATGGTGCCCAACCTCATGCGCTATCACGTAGGCCGAAGCCGCCTCGCCGGGTGCGCCAAACTTGTTAGCCAGCTCGTCAAAAAAGCTCAGGTCCAGGTAAACCTTACCATCGGCAGGGCAATAAAAGGGGCCCGTTGCCGATTCTGCATAGCCGCAGCCGCCTGCCTCTACAGCATCTGTATAAAAATGAAGAATAGGGCGCTGGTATGTTTCGCCTTGTACGGCAAAAAGGCTGTCCCACACAACGGCAGTCCCTTCAAAAATAACACGCGCAAACTGTTTCTCGCGGCTATCGCTGCCGCCACCGGGTACAGTGTTTATCTGTTCAGTATTGCTGTTGTTACCGCCATCAAAAAACTGCGCCGGGTTAATGCCGGTAAACAGGTAAATAACAGTGCCTATAAGGCCAATTATCCCGCCGCCAAAAAGCATACCGCGGCCACCGCCACTGGCGCTGCCTTCTTCAACATCGTTACTTTGATTGCCGCCAAACCATTTCATAATCTAAATTTAATTTAGCTGTTCAACACACAAATATTTGCTATTGTTTGATTTTGACGACGAGATTTTGCAGACTGTTTTCCAATAGCCGGTTTGCCTGCCGGGCGGCCAGGCAAACCAGATGGATCTAACTGCCATGCAGCAGCCAGAAGTGTTAAGTGAATATCAATGGCGCACGCACACTGCGATGAGGTTTAGGTATAACAATAGTAAGTATAAGCCATTGTAATACATGTATTTATTTGCAAAACAGGGGATTATACCTGGTTTTGTAACGCCAGTGTCATCACTAATCATACAGTAAAATTCTTTGTTGTTTCGGCTACAAGTGCAGCCTAAGGTTGTGGCTGCCAAGGGAATGAAGCAAATGTTTTATAAAGCCGGGTATGCTGCTTTTGGCCATCGCAGCATACCCCTAAGCCAGGCAGGCCCTAACCCCTAGCTGGCAATTGGCTTTGTGTGGTAATAAGGTCGCATACATCAACCTCAAAAACTTCTGCTATTTCAAAAATGCGTTGCAAGCTAATGCTTGATAAGCCTATCTCTATTTTACTATACGCGTTTTGCGATATCTTTAATCTTAACCCCAAATACTCTTGCGAGTAATTTTTAGTTAATCTGGCTTTGCGGATGTTGGCCGCTATGGCACTTTTATTATACATATAGTTAATTTATTTAATCATAGTTACGTAGGTTTTGTTAAGTCGGTTTTGTTAACATAGGCTTTATGTAAAATAGTTGCGTATGCACATCAATACACTATTTGCACATCTTCAAACCAAAACCCTACCTTTGCGGCAATGAGTAAGATACCCTATAATAAGGTTTTTGAAGATGTTGCCGTAATTGATATTGCCGAAGAAGGCAAAGGCGTAGGCAAAACCGACGACTATGTGTTGTTTATTGAAAAAGCCGTACCCGGCGATGTAGCCGATATACAGGTTTACCGGAGTAAAAAAAACTTTGGCGAAGCTAAGATCATCAACCTAAAAAAACCAAGCGAGCACCGTACCGAGCCGTTTTGCCCGCATTTTGGCACCTGCGGCGGCTGCAAATGGCAACACATGACTTACGATGCACAGCTGCAGTTTAAACAAAAATCAGTAGCCGATGCCTTGAGCCGTTTGGGTAAGGTAGATGTATCTGGCATTATGCCGATAGTGCCATCGCCCGCGGACAGATACTACCGAAACAAGCTGGAGTTTACCTTTAGCAATAAGCGCTGGTTATACGACGGCGAGAGCCGCGATGACGAAAGTTTGAATATGAACGCGTTGGGCTTTCATATCCCCGGCCGTTTTGATAAGATATTGGATGTTGATCACTGCTATCTGCAAGCCGACCCTAGTAATGATATCCGCAACAGTATTGATGACTTTGCCAAAGAGCATGGTTACACCTACTACGACATACGTAATCATACCGGCAATTTGCGTAACCTGATTATCCGTACCTCGTCAACCGGCGAGCTTATGGTGATTGTTGTTTTTGCTTACGCCGATGAGGACGAGGTAAGTAAACTAATGAGTTTTGTGGAACAGCAGTTTCCGCAGATAACATCGCTGCTTTACATCCTCAATGAAAAGAAAAACGATACCATTTTTGACCAGGACGTTAACACCTGGAAAGGGCCACAATACATTCACGAGGAAATGCTGGGCATTAAGTTTCGCATCGGGCCAAAATCGTTTTATCAAACCAATAGTGTACAGGCACTAAAGCTATATGAAATAACCCGCGACTTTGCCGAATTTAAAGGCGACGAGAAGGTTTATGATCTTTACACTGGCGCCGGCACCATTGCCAATTTTGTGGCAGGCCATGTTAAGGAAGTAATAGGTGTTGAATATGTGCCAAGCGCCATTGAAGATGCCAAGATAAACAGCGCCATCAACAACATTACCAACACCAAGTTTTACGCGGGCGATATGAAAGACGTACTGTCTGCCGAATTTGTGTTGCAGCACGGTAAACCCGAAGTAATTATTACCGACCCGCCACGCGCAGGTATGCACGCCGATGTGGTAGCACGGTTAATGGAAATTGAAGCACCAAAAATTGTTTATGTAAGCTGCAACGCCGCCACCCAGGCCCGCGATTTGCTGGTACTGAAAGAGAAATATGATACCGTAAAAATACAACCGGTTGATATGTTTCCGCATACGCAGCATGTAGAGAATGTGGTATTGCTTAGAATCAAGAAGTAAGAATCAAGAGACAAGACAGATTTGTGTTATGGATCAGGAAGAATTATTTAATGAAAGCCGCGGGCAAGAGCAGAAACAGGCGGCCGATAGTCCGCTGATAAGCCTGCGCAAGGATTTGAAAATGTTTAGCGAGTCGGTTTATGAAGTCGCGGTTGAGATTATGGTAGAGGGACTATCTAACTACCCCATCTTTGTAGCGCATCAGCACGAGTTAAAACTGGGCGAACTGATTCTTGATAAAAATGAGTTGGGCACAGATTGGTCCATACACGCATCAACATTAGAAGAGTTTGTTGAGCGCGGTATTGTAAAAGCCGAACTTAAACAACGTTTTATAGAAAGCTACAAGGCCCCAAAAGATTTTATGTGTGTATTTGTAGTGGTACCAGAAGGCGCAAACTTTGTGTTTGTGCCGTATGAATAGCATTAAGGATATTTAATATATTTACCAAAGCATTGGGCCGTAAAACGGAGTATATCATACCATGGAAGACAAAAAACTACTGATACTTAACAGCCAGCAAATACAGCAAAAAATTGACCGTATTGCCTACCAGATATTGGAAGATAACTTTGACGAAAAAGAGATCATCATAGCCGGTATGCTGCCGCGTGGTGGTTTTTTAGCTGCGCGATTAAAGAAAGTATTAGACCACATAGCGCCCTTTAAAAGCACACTGATTACCA
>JAZKET010000154.1:0-15193 GCA_040386815.1 Bacteroidota bacterium
AGTTGTTTTTTTCACCAGCTCTGTCAGCAGTACCTAAGTTGTTTTTCTCACCAGTTCTGTCAGCAGTACCCAAGTTGTTTTTCTCGCCAGCTTTGTCAGCAGTTCCTAAATTGTTTTTCTCTTTTCTGTCGGCAGTACCTAAATTGTTTTTTTCGGCAGCGAAAGTTGAAGTAGAGATGCCTGTTGATAATATGATAGCTGTAGCGATGATGAACTTTTTCATGATGTTATATGGTATTGAGGGGGATATATCTTGTTGCGAATGATGTTGTTATGATTAGAATCTGTCGGCAGTACCTAAGTTGTTTTTTTCACCAGCTCTGTCAGCAGTACCTAAGTTGTTTTTCTCACCAGCCCTGTCAGCAGTACCTAAGTTGTTTTTTTCACCAGCTCTGTCGGCAGTACCCAAGTTGTTTTTCTCGCCAGCTCTGTCGGCAGTACCTAAATTGTTTTTCTCTTTTCTGTCAGCAGTACCTAAGTTGTTTTTTTCGGCAGCGAAAGTTGAAGCAGAGATACCAGAGGTTAAGATAATTGCAAGGGCTATGATGAATTTTTTCATGACTGTTATATATTGTAGTAGTGTTGTTATTGTTTGTGTGATTTTATTTTGTTGTGATGTTTTGTTGTTGTTTAGAATCTGTCAGCAGTACCTAAGTTGTTTTTCTCTCTGTCGGCAGTACCAAGATTATTCTTTTCTCTATCGGCAGTGCCCAAGTTGTTTTTTTCTCTGTCGGCAGTACCAAGGTTGTTTTTCTCTCTGTCGGCGGTGCCTAAGTTGTTTTTCTCTCTGTCGGCAGTGCCCAGGTTATTTTTCTCTCTTCTGTCTGCAGTACCCAAGTTGTTTTTCTCGCCGCCAATCTGGGTAGCAAAAGTTGTGTTTAAAGCAGTTGTTATGGCTATGGCTATGATAAATTTTTTCATGACGTTATTGTATAGTATCGTTTTTAATATTTTATGTCTAAATGTTGTGTTGTTATCTATTGAAAGCTGCTAATTAGTCGGCAGTAGCTAATGTTGCTATTCCGCTGTCAACTGCAACTTTTTCAAGTTGAACCGGTGCTGGTTTTTCCGGAGTGGTAGTTTTAACAATTGATAAAATTCCAACTGATAATACGATTGCGGCGGTTGAGATTACTTTTAACATGATATTTTGATTTAAATGTTTTTGAACTATTACTTAAGTTGATTTCTTCTTTATTTTTTATTTAATCGGCAGTTGCCAAAAAGTTTTTCGGAGCAAACTGACTCAGTGAAAACAACATCGTATGCCTGGTAATTTCTTCTTTTTTTGTGCAAGAAACCAAGGTTCCAAGCGTTACTACAAAAACTAGTGCAAAGACGATATTTTTCATAATTGTTAATTTATTCACGTATTATTTTAATAAATATTATAAAAGTTATTCGTATTAATTATTAGTTAAGTAATATGGCAAATTTATACGTTTCGCTTTTGCGATCAGGCCGTTTTTACGGGCTATAAACATGCTGTTCTTACCTACGTTTCCCTTTTTGTTTTTCTATATTTTTTTAATTTTTAATACAATACCATAGTAGTTATAGTATTTTGATATTCAGTAACTTAACAGGTCAAATATAATTATGTTTTATTAATTACAAAGCAATCTTAATTAAATTATTTTCAACATTAATACCACTTTTTTTATGGAATAGAAAATATATAATCTATTATTTATAACTTTCACCATATTTAGACGTAAAAGCGAGTTAATGAAGAAAATCTACGCAATTTTTATTTTTTTATTGGTTACTACTACTGTATACGCAACTAATAGCTACGATGTTGCAGCGAAAGATACCAATGAAGTAAATGCGTTAAACAAGATTGCGTATGATAACCGTCTGACAGATCACAAAGCCACAGTTGTTTATGCCGAAAAAGCCCTTAAGCTGGCTAAGGAAATAGGTTACGAGCGCGGCATGGCAGAAGCTCATCGTGTTAAAGGTATTGGCCTGTATTATTTGTCAAATCCAAATAGCGCGGACAGCTCTCTCAATAGTTATTTTGATGCCCTGGCAATATTTGAGAAAATTAAAGATGAACGTGGTATTGCTAAAGTGTATAATAATATTGGCAACCTTTACCAACTACTTGAGTATGAAAAAGCTTTAGAGTATTTTGATAAAGCTGAGGCAATTGCCATAAAATTTAAGGATACCAATTTAATTGCCTCATTAAGCCTTAACAGGGGGAATATATTTAACCGTAAAGGCATGTATCAAAATGCCTTAACCAACTATAATAAGGCTTTAACCCTTTTTACAACGCTTAAAAACGAAACGATAATTGTACAGTGTTTACAAGACCTTGGTTTTTTGTATTATCAACTGCGCGATTTTGGCAAAGCCAAGCGCTATTTGCTTGAAGCTCACGACAGGGCGAAAGCTAAGGATATGAAATCAACCGTAGCTGCTATAAATTTAACCCTTACTGATTTGTATGTGACCGAGGGTAACTTCGGCGAAGCGGAAAAGTATCTTACCGAAGGCCGCACTTATTCTATCCTTATCGAGAACAATAAAGATATTTATGATTATAAGCACACTGCTTATGAGATGGAACTAAAACGCAATAACTTTAAGCTTGCGCTATCCCACCTACAGGAAATATACCGCGAAGACAGCGTTAATTACCGCTCAAATGTATCAACCAGGTTTAATCTATTTAAACTTGAGCAAGAAAGAGCTGTTAAAGCCATATCAGATAAAAAAGACGCCGAAGCATCAACCATTAAGTTTTGGGCGGTGACCGTAGTGGCCGGTTTGTTGGCCGTGGTGATTGTGTTACTGGTTGGCAGCGTTAAACGTAAGGCAACCACCAATTTACAGCTGCAGGAACTTAATAGCGAGATATCCCGACAGAAGGATAACCTGGACAGAATCAATCATCATCTGGAAGAGATCATTGACGAACGAACGAAGGACCTGCAGGTCAAGAACAAAAAACTATCAGAATACTCATCCTACCTGTCGCACCAAATACGCGGACCTATTGCTACCCTTAAAGGCCTCATGAACTTAGAAAAAGAAGGATTGGTTGATAAGCAGGAGTGCATCAATATGATGGATAAATGCGTATCAGAGATCGACGAAAAGATCATCGAAATGAGCGACATGCTGCACGACCCTGGCCGCACCGGTTTCTAAATATATATATATTTATACCGGGAACGTTGGATGTATCTGTGCGTTAAGCAACCCCAAATACATACAATACCACGATATCATTTGCAGTATAAGCAGTTGGTGGTGCTTGTCGTAACCACGGGTTTCAAAAGCAAGTATTTTCTTTCCAGCGGTAACAAAAAAACTTACCTCGCCTTTACTGGGTGTAAACCTTGATTTTACGTTGAATGCTTTAATCTTAAGCTTGTTCTTAAGATCATGTATCGTTCCGCCCTCTGTTTTTTCGGTATTGGCTATTGCTATTAAATAATTCGACATAGTCTGTTGGATATCTGCGTTACAGATGTTTTGCAATTATTAAACCAAAGTAAAAATTAAGTTGGGGGAAAGGGGTGTTTTGTTAGTGTAAGTAGTTGTGCCTAAGTACTTTTAGGGTTAAGTACTCAGGCATGTTCTACACAGAGCCAACACTTAAAAAGTGTCGTATTTTTAAAACGGTATGTTTGGTTATATGTGTACCGCGTGTTTTGTATTACGCAATTCTTCATACAATAAAATCACTTTGCGTTGCAGGTTAACAATTTCAGCCTCGCGGTCGGTAAGACGTTTTTGCATAATGCTCAGGTTTGACGGCTGTTGTTCAACCTCCTCGGCATCAAGAGCCAATATCTGTACTACATCAATTTCGTAGATATTAGCAATTTGCTCTAACCTTGACAAGTTAATATCAGTAACACCGGTTTCAATTTTTGAAAAAGCCGGTATTGAAATACCCAGCCTGTTGGCTACGTCTTCCTGGCTCCACCCGTGCTGGTGCCTAAACGTCCGGATATTTTTGCCGATCGTTTTGTTGGTCTTCTTTTTTTGGTTGTCGTTCATTTCAGTATAGTTTAAATCATATTGAGGAAAAGGGTCATGATTAACTATCCAAATTATATGCCACTAAAAAAAACAGGTGATTTTAAGCTAAAAACGCCTCAGCTAATATTAACTGAGGCGTTAAGTGGGGAATACGCTCCCCGAAAAGTGGGTAAAAAATTAATTATTGGTTATAATACTCAATTTTGCAAACTTCAATAGTAACTGCTTCTGGCCAATCTCTTTAAAGAAAATAGTGGCTTTAATATCAGGCTTATTACCCTCCAGGCTTATCACTTTACCAAAGCCAAAGCGCTCGTGCTCAACCTCCATACCTACCTGCAGGTTTGAGGTGTCTGACACTTTAAAGTTTGCAGAGGTAACGTGTGCCTTAGCCAGTATAGACGTAGTTTTAACAGGTGGGGCAGTAGTGGGCTTAGGTTTAGGTTTAGAAAATTTATCCTCGCCACGGCTCCATGCGGTGCGTTCATCATCATAATGCAAACTGCCTACGTTGTTGGCCGGTTTGGCCGTGAAATCAAGCTCCAGGTACTGCGCGTCTATCTCATCTAAAAAACGGCTAGGCTCGCAGTTTATAAGCGTGCCAAATTTAAAGCGTGAGGTGGCGTAGCTGATAGATAGTTTACTCTCAGCACGTGTTACCGCTACATAAAACAAACGGCGTTCTTCTTCCAGATCGGTACGCGAGTTAAGCGACATCTGCGATGGAAACAAGTTTTCCTCTAAACCCACCACATAAACCTGCGGAAACTCCAAACCTTTTGACGAGTGTATCGTCATTAACGAAACCGTATCGGCATCCTTGTTTTTATCGTTATCGTCGTTGGTAAGTAAAGCTATATCCTGCATAAAAACGTCAAGGCCTTTCTCCTCAATATCCTCACGCTCGCTAAACTCTTTTATACCATTCAATAGCTCCTGTATGTTTTCGTAACGGTTCAGTCCCTCTACAGATTTATCTTCATAAAGATCTTTTAAAAGCCCTGAGTGCTGCGCAATATGCAAAGCCGCCTCATAGGCGGTCTGGTTACGCGCAATTACCTGGAAACTTTGTATCATCATAGAGAAGGCTGATACAGATGCTGAGATTCTTTCGCCCGGCAAATAACGGTTCGGGTCGGCAACAACTTCCCATGGTGTAACCTGGTTTTGATCGGCCGCTACAATAATTTTATCAATAGTAGTGTCTCCAATACCACGGCGTGGGTAGTTTATCACACGCTTAAGCGCTTCCTCGTCGGCAGGGTTAAAGGTTATCCTGAAGTAGGCTATCAGATCCTTTATCTCTTTACGCTGATAGAAAGACAATCCACCATATATCTTATAAGGCGTACCCAGCTTGCGCAAAGCCTCTTCCATAGAACGCGACTGCGCGTTGGTGCGGTAAAGTATGGCAAAATCATTCCATTTAAGGCCCTTGGTAGTACGCTCGTGCATAATGGCTTCGGCAACCAGTTTGCCTTCTTCATTGTCGCTGTAGGCGCGCATCACTTTTATCTTGTCGCCATTGTCTTTTTCAGAAAATACATTCTTTTTAAGCTGCTCTTTATTATTGGCGATGATGCTGTTTGCAACGTTAACAATGTTTTGGGTCGACCGGTAATTTTGCTCCAGCTTAAATATTTTCAGATCAGGATAATCCTTCTCAAAATTCAGGATGTTTTGAATGTTGGCCCCACGGAAAGCATAGATACTTTGCGCGTCATCGCCCACAACACAAATATTTTCGTTAACGGCAGCTAGTTTTTTTACAATAAGATATTGCGAAAAGTTGGTGTCCTGATACTCATCCACCATCAGGTATTTAAACTTGTGCTGGTATTTGTTCAGCACATCTGGATATAGCTTTAACAGCTCATTGGTTTTAAACAACAAGTCATCAAAATCCATAGCTCCGGCGCGGTAGCAGCGTTGCGCGTAGTTTTGGTAGATGGTACCCAACATAGGGCGGTTTGATGATATATCGTCGGCCTGTATCTGGTCGTTCTTTTGGTACTCCATCCATGATACCAGGTTGTTTTTTGCTGCCGATATACGGTTAAGCACAACGTTTACGCTGTACAGTTTGTCATCCAAACTCATCTCTTTCAAAATGGCGCGGATAACGCTTTTGCTGTCGTCGGTATCGTAAATGGTAAAGTTGTTAGGATAGCCAATTTTGTCAGCCTCAACCCTTAATATTTTTGAGAAAACCGAGTGGAAAGTACCCATCCAGATATTCTTAGCCTCGGGGCCAACCAGGCTGGTAATACGCTCGCGCATCTCTCGCGATGCCTTGTTGGTAAAGGTTAATACCAGGATGTTAAACGAGTCGACACCGCTGCGGATAAGGTGCGCCACGCGGAAAGTTATTACCCGTGTTTTACCCGAGCCTGCGCCTGCGATGATCATTACCGGTCCGTTTACCTGCTGTACTGCTGCCTTTTGTTCGGGGTTTAATCCTTCTAAGTAGTCCAATGCTTTTCCTCTTTTTAATAAGCAGCGAAATTAAGGTTTTACCCCCGAAAGCCGAAAGGTTTTGCTATTGTTTTTAGCGTTTGATTTTAGGCAATTGGTTATTTACCTGTATTTGTTGCCTCCGGCCGGTAATCATCAGGCAATTGGTCTGCAACCCTTAAGGTAGCCCAATAACCTTCGTGTATAACCGCGTTCGGATCGGCCAGGTTGCCAA
Organism: Bacteroidota bacterium; assembly: GCA_040386815.1. GTDB lineage: Bacteria > Bacteroidota > Bacteroidia > Sphingobacteriales > Sphingobacteriaceae > Mucilaginibacter. Next base: position 6,695 of record JAZKET010000154.1, read on the forward strand.
ATATGTCGACAGATGTTTTTGGCTTCAAAACGCTCAGAATAGAAATAGGGAATACAGGCTGCCCACTATCGCCGCCATAGCCAGGCGCTGCGTTGCTTATCTTTTTATTTTTATACGTTACAAATAACGAGTGGCTAAAATTAAGAAGGTAACGGCCTACATTGTAGGTTTTTACCAAAACACTATCGTAAGGTACGGGCTGCGGAAACAAAACATTATAACCCGCTTTACTGCCCCAAATTTTTGCGGTGGTGTCTAATATGGTAGTGTCCTGTGGTTCATAATCTATGCCGTTCCAACGTAGTGATATTAGGGTGTCCGGAGCTTTGTGTTCATTGCCGGTCCATCGCTCAACTACTGGATGGTTGCCGCTAAAGCTTTTTGTTTTGGCAAGCTTTTTTAATACAAACCCATCTTCTTTTAAACGATGATCAACCATTGATTGCATAAACTGGTTGAAAGAGCCCAGGTAGGCGTTTTCGCGATTTGCCTTCCATTTATTGGCCTGCTTGCTATCGGCTGGCTGCAAGACTTCAAAATGCGAGAACCCGGTATAGGATGTGCGGCCCGGATAGTGCGAAAAAGAAGTGAGATCATAATAAACCCTGTAGCCTAAAAACTGATTTTCAATTACCAGCGGTTGGCGGGCCCGGCCGGTTAACACGTAAGTTTTTCTATCGTAATCCAGCGTTAGTACTCTTGGGTTTTTTATGGTGCATTGCAGGCCATTATTGCCCAGGAAAAACATTTTAAATAAACCGAGATATTCTTCAAAATTATCGTTTTGTTTGATCACCACTTCGTTCAAAGCTTGTTCGTCGCGTTGCATTTCAATGGTAAGTGGCCACGCCGATTGCTCATTTACCGGTACAGATACGGTGCGGTAGCCAACGTATGATACTACCAAACGATAATTCCCTGTAGGGATATTTTTAAGCGCGAAACGTCCATCGTCAATACTGAGCGTGCCGCGTTGGGTACGGTCCATATATACGCTGGCCTTAGCAAGTGGCTTTTTTGTTTGAGCATCTATTACAGTCCCTAAAATGTCTATACTTGGTACTTGCGCATATGATGCTGTGGAATATATGGTAAGTACCAGTACAGGTAAAAACCAGCGCAATAAGGTGCTGATAGGTGTCATAACATAGATGGTTGTATTACGAAAATACGATTTTTGCTATTGAAAATAGTAACACTGGTAGGTACTATGTTTGTTGGGCAACCTGTCCTGCGTGTTGACTCACCCCGGCGACGCTACGCTGGCCGACCCTCTCTTCGCTGCGCGTGAAGAGGGTTGAAAAGTTTTATTTGATTTTCTTAAACTAACAAAAAGCCCTCTTTCCGCCGAAGGCGAAGAGAGGGCAGAGCAAGCGAAGCAATGCTCGGGTGAGTTGTCGCCGCCATGCTCAACGCACAATCTCCACCATAGCTATAGGTTTCAAACCCATCACTATGCAACGAAACCAGTATATGCACCCTTGCCCGCCATCCAATAATTAATTACATTTGGTGTAAACCATACACAAATATGCATACCCCATATAAGGCACTTTTGTTGGCCGTGTTTGTTGCCATAGCGCAAAACCTATCTGCCCAAACTACTTACGAGCTTAATAGCGGCTGGAAATGCCAGGCCGTAGCCAATATAAAAGATGAAGGCGAACTGCTTTCAGACCCTTCATATCCTTTAGCTAACTGGCAGCCGGCCGTTGTGCCCGGCACGGTGCTTACCACGCAGATAGCCAATAAAACAGTGCCTGATCCTTTTTTTGGGATGAATAATAAGCTGATACCTGATATTTATCATGTTGGGCGCGATTATTATACCTATTGGTTCGTCAAGAATTTTAAGGAGACTGTACCGGTAAACGGTAACCAGGTGTATTTAAATTTAAGAGGGGTTAATTATAGCTGCAACGTTTTTCTGAACGGGCATCAGCTGAATGAAAAATTGCACCAGGGGATGTTTCTGCGCCAAACATATAACATCACCAAGCTGTTGGCTAAAACCGGTAATAACCGTTTGGCTATTATAGTTTATCCGCCCAATCCTGTGGGCAACCCCAATGGAGGTCAGGGTGGCGATGGTACCATTGCCCGCAACGTGAGTATACAATATACCCCAGGCTGGGATTGGATACAACCCATCCGCGACCGTAATACCGGCATTTGGGACAAAGTGACCATTGAGAAAACGGGCGGCGTACGCATTATCGATCCGCATGTAATAACTTTAGTACCGGGCATAAGGCTACCAAACGGACCGCAAAAACCTGCTGTTATCCAAGTATCGGCACACATAAAAAACGACAGTGCTAAAGCGGTTACAGGCTTTTTACGCTATAATTTGGATGGTAAACCTGTAGCAAAAAAAGTAACGTTGAAAGCCGGCGAAACTGCCGAAATTAAACTGCCAGACTATTCACTTAAAAAACCGCGTCTGTGGTGGCCAAACGGCTACGGTCCGCAAAACTTATATCAGCTTAAACTGCAGTTTGTGAGTGCCGCCAATAAAATATCCGACCAAAAGGATATTGAAGTCGGCGTGCGTCAGTTAACCACAGAGTGGAACGCCAAAGCCAGCGGACGCCAGGTAAATGTTAATGGGCAGCGTGTGTTTATCAAGGGCGGCAACTGGATCATATCAGACGAGTTGCTGCGTTTTTCAAAAAAACGTTATGACGCCGAGGTGCGTTTCCATAGGGATATGAATCTTAACCTGATACGCATTTGGGGCGGCGCCATTACCGAGCGCCCTGAGTTTTACGAGGCTTGTGATAAGTACGGTTTGCTGGTTTTTCAGGATATGTGGGGCAGTGGCGATGCTAATGGTCGCTGGGAAGACAAAACCAAGCTAGACGATCAGAAAGGCCGCCGCAAATACCCGGATGATCATGCTTTGTATCTGCGATCTGTTGAAGACCAGGTTAAAATGCTGCGCAATTACGCCTCGCTGGCCATATGGTGCGGTGGTAACGAGATAACCCAGCCCGACGATATTTTGGCCGCTGTGCGCGATACCATTTTGCCTAAGTTGGATAATACCCGCTGGTTTGTTGATTTTTCAAACTCGTTAGATATGGGTAAAAATGAGAAGGGCATCAACGGCGATGGCCCTTACGGTATACAGCCGCTTTCATTTTTTTGGGCCACAAAAACGTATCCTTTTAACTCGGAAGTTGGTTCGGTAGGTGTGGGCGATATCGAATCGCTTAAACGGATTATTCCGGAAGCTAACTTAATAGCGCCCGAGTATAATCCGGCAACTCGCCGCGAAAAGGTAGATTCGGTTTGGAAATACCATACCTATATCGGCTACGATAATTACATCAACAAGTACGGTAAAGTAAAAGATGTGCGCGATTGGACCGAGAAGGCGCAACTGGTAAACTACGATCAGTACCGCGCGCTGATGGAGGGCTACAGCTCGCACATGTGGGATTGGTATACGGGTACGATGATCTGGAAAACGCAAAACCCGTGGTCGGCCATGCGGGGGCAGATGTATGACTATTACCTTGACCCTAATGCCTGCCTTTACGGCCTGCACAGCGGCAGCGAGCCGGTACACATTATGTACAACCCAGTTGACAGTGCAGTAAGCATTGTCAATAACACTTTTGCCAAGCTTAGAAACATTACCGCCACTGTAAAGCTGTATAATATTAATGGCGATGTAAAGCCTATAACCACACTGGTTAAAGAACTGCCTGCATCAGGTGTGATCAGTCTGCTATCTGTTAAAAAAGAAATTGCCGAATCAGCCGCAGAAAAAGGCGCTTTTCTTGCCCTGCGATTGACAGATGCCACCAAAAAAACCATCAGCGACAACGTTTATTGGTTGGCCGATAAAAAAGGCGAGTATTCGGGGCTGAACGAGATGCCCGCGTCAAAACTTAGGATCACAACAAAGCGCCTGTCTAAAACCAAAATAGCCGTAACGTTAACTAACAGCAAAGCTGCGCCTATAGCTTTTTTTAACCGCGTATCGCTGATAGCCCCCAAAACAGGGGAGCGTGTGCTACCAACTTTTTATTCTGATAATTATGTGTCGATATTACCTGGTGAGCAGAAAACGGTAGTGGTTGATTATGATGTGCCGGTAATGAATCCGAAGATTGCCGTGAGAGGATGGAATATGGGGGAGCGGGTAGTAGCTGTTAAATAACCGCCGGGTAAGCGCCCACGCTTTACCCCATAAAAATGTGAGCGTCCACGCTCACGAAACTAACCACTGAAGCGTGGACGCTCCAAATAGAATTAGGTAAAGCGTGGACGCTTTACCGGGCGATATTGATAGCTGTAAAGTAAACTGCGACTAACCTTTTTGGGCGCCAACAGCGCGATCAGTGATCCAACTTACATGCGTGTCAAGTTTTGGATCAGTTGGATCACTTGATCTTGTTAACCCGTTTATTCCTAGGTATTTCTATGTTTTTTCGGTAATAATCTGGGTTGTTTAGGGGCTGTTTTTGGCAAATTTTATAGCGATTTGGGTCACTTTACTGACAATATGGTGCCACCAAAAAAGTTAAATTTTGTGATGGCCGTATATTCTATAGTTGAATATTAATTATGTATTTTTGATACATGGAATCAATATTGGTACATCCTGAAAGTGCGGAACAACTCAAAACTGTTAAAGCGGTTTTGAAAGCCTTAAAGGTTCAGTTTGAACCACAACCCGAGGCTCTGCCAACGCATGTTGTTCAAGGAATTGAAAGAAGTTTAAAGCAAGCTGAAAACGGACAAACTATATCGCTTGATGAATTTAAATCAAGGCATTTTTCCAAAAGATGATCTACGATATAAAGTTTACTCCGGAAGCGGAGGAAACTTACTTAGCTATAAAATTGCAGCTTAAGGCCAGATGGGGCGAGAAAGTTGTAGATAATTTTGAAAACAAAGTTTCTAACGTATTTGATCTAATATCATCTGATCCTGAAATTTACCCTCAAGATAAAGTATTCACTGCATTGCGAAAGTGCGTGTTGCATAAAAACTGTTCGATGTTTTATAAAAGAAATGTTGATCATATTTTGATCACCTATTTCTGGGACAACCGTCAAGATCCAATTACTCTTACTTAGTTAATACCTAGTGGGACTCACCCGCCCATTGCTTCGCTCGGGCCGCCTTCTCTGCTTCGCAAAGAGGGCGGGGGAAGTGGGGGTAATGATATTTCATTTTTTTTTCAGCCGTCTTCGCTTGCGCAGATAGGGGCGGCCAGCGTAGCGTCGCAGGGGTGAGTCACCCACCAAGCATTTATCAAAACTTCTAATTGACATTCCTGTTATTCTTAAATGCAATTATAATCGCACTTTTGCCTCATGAATCGCTTAGCTACATCTACCTCGCCATACCTTTTACAACACGCTAATAACCCGGTTAACTGGTACCCCTGGTGTGCCGAAGCTTTGCAGAAAGCCAGGGACGAGAACAAGCTCATTATTGTGAGCATTGGCTATTCAGCTTGCCACTGGTGCCATGTTATGGAGCACGAAAGCTTTGAGGATGAGCAGGTGGCGGCGGTTATGAACGAGTACTTTGTGTGTATCAAAGTCGACCGCGAGGAGCGCCCCGATGTTGATCAGATATACATGAGCGCTGTGCAATTGATAAGTGGTCGCGGCGGCTGGCCGCTAAACTGTATTTGTCTGCCCGATCAGCGGCCTATCTACGCGGGCACCTATTTCCGCAAAAACGACTGGACAAGCCTGCTGTTTAACCTGGCCGACTACTTTAAACAAAAACCCGATGATGCTAACGAGTATGCCACACGCTTAACAGAAGGCATACAAAAATATGAATCGATAAGCTTTATAGAAACACAGCCTGATTATAGCAAGGCTGATCTGGAAACTATCGTCAATAACTGGAAAAAGTATTTTGATAAGCACGAAGGCGGCTTGGGCACGGCACCCAAATTTATGATGCCTAACAACTGGCAGTTTTTGGTGCGATATGCGCATTTGTTTAGCGATGATGAGGTAGCAGGCTTAGCAAAGCTCACCCTTAAAAAGATGGCTTACGGCGGTATTTATGATCACCTGGGCGGTGGCTTTGCACGCTACGGTGTAGATGGCCATTGGCATGTGCCTCACTTTGAGAAAATGCTGTATGATAACGCCCAGTTGATTAGTTTATATAGTGAAGCCTACGTATGGCAGCCTGATGAATTGTACAAGCAGATAGTTGCCGAAACCATTGAGTTTTCTACCCGCGAACTATTCTCGCCTGAAGGTGGCTTTTACTCTGCGCTTGATGCGGATAGCGAAGGCGTAGAGGGCAAGTTTTATACGTTTGACAAGGCAGAAGTTGACGCTGTACTGGGCACAGCGTCGCAGCTGTTTTGCATCTATTATAACATCACCGACGAGGGGAATTGGGAAGAAGAGCACACCAATATCCTGATCAGAAGGGATGACGATGCAACGCTTGCCGAAGCGATAGGTATCTCTGTTAATGAATTACTGCAAAGCGTGGCCGCATCGCGCCAAAAACTATTTGATGTTCGCGCTAAACGTGTGCGCCCCGGGTTGGATAACAAGATACTGGCATCATGGAATGGTTTGATGTTGAAGGGCTTGTGTGAGGCTTACCGTGCATTTAACCAAGCTGAGTATCTAAGGTTGGCCTTAAAAAATGCTGAGTTCATTGTTGATAAACTGATTGATGGCGAGCGTATCAACCGCATCTATCAATCAGAAACGAAAGTAGCTTTCCTGGATGATTATGCCAACGTGGTAGACGCTTTTATTGCCTTATATGAAGTTACCTTTGATGAGCAGTGGTTAGAGCATGCTGTTGAACTGGCTGATACCGCCATCGCCCATTATTATGATAAGGCCAGTGGCGTATTCTTCTTTACTGCCGATGATGACGAGCAGCTTATCGCCCGTAAATCAGAGATCATGGATGGGGTAATCCCGTCGTCAAACTCGGTAATGGCGCGTAACCTTAAAAAGCTGGGGCTGCTGTTTGATAATGAGCATTATATAGAAATAGCTGCGCAGCAGCTACGCAATATTATGCCACACATGGCAAAATATGGTTCGGCTTATTCAAATTGGGGCATGTTGTTGCTGGACGAAGTTTTTGGAACCAATGAGGTTGCTATAGTGGGGGATGATGCAGCTAACTTTAGGGTAGAGATAGAAAAAAATTACATCCCCAATAAAATAATATTGGGCGGTACAAAAGGAAGTTTACCTTTGCTGCGCGATAAGTTTAGCAGCCGCACCCAGGTGTTTGTTTGCAAGGATAAAACCTGCGGACTGCCAGCCGACAATATTGCAGACGCTTTGAAACAAATTAAAGCCTGAAACATTAATATTTAACAGAGAAAGCACTCATGGGTGCCATTATTAACAACAAAATAAAAATTGATGAAAATTGCACCACAGCACGTAGTATCATTAACCTACGATTTGTACATTAAAAAAGAAGACGGAACCGAAGAGTTTGTAGAAAGCGCTACGCAAGAGCAGCCTTTAACTTTTTTATTTGGCGCGGGCCAAATGTTGCCAAAGTTTGAAGAAAATTTAAGCGCACTTTCAACTAATGATACTTACGATTTCCATTTAGAGCCTGCTGACGCATATGGCGAGGTAGATCAGGAAGCGGTAGCTAACTTACCTATCGAGATGTTCCAGGGTAATGATTTGCCTGAAATAGGCGCTATTTTGCCTTTGCAAGATAATCAAGGTAATCATTTCCAAGGTCAGGTTGTTACTGTAGCAGAAGATGCTATTGTTGTTGATCTTAACCACCCAATGGCAGGCCAGCATTTACATTTTACAGGTACTATTTTAAATGTACGCCCGGCAAATGCCGAAGAGTTGTCTCATGGCCACGCTCACGGTCCGGACGGTCATCACGCTCACTAAGCACCTTTAAATCTTCTCGAAAAGGAGAGATTTGTATACGGAAACAAAGCCCGTCTTTTTTTGATGGGCTTTGTTTTTTTTTGTTAAAACATATCAATCAATCCGTACACATCAGCTTTGCAAGTAAGCGTAATTTGCGATGCGATGGGGCGGTTATTAAACGTAGCAGGTATAAAGGTTTTATCCTCTTCTCTTAGCATATCGGTACTGATATTATAAATTATTTCCTCGCGTAAACCTACGCCATACTTAACGTGTACCATAATATCGGCAAGGCGGCCCATTGGGCTAATCAGTAATTCAAATTCAACCAAATACTTCAGGGTAGGCTCTTGGCGCAGTTCCTGCGGTAAATAATAGAGCTTTAGTAGGGGCAGATAGCCAAAATAACGGCCGCCAATTTTAACGGGTTGGGTTATTTTGTCTGTCGTTTTAATGGTATCATCAATTTTATATTCAAAAGTCGATGGGGCAAGTTCAGGCGCTTCAAAAATAAGTTTGTTACTGTCGTAGTCATAATTCTGCATCAGGTTGCCCTGTCGGTCAAAATATCGCCAAACGCCAACTTTTTTGTCGTTATCATATTTGCCGCTGGCTAATACTATTT
>JAZKET010000155.1:0-10338 GCA_040386815.1 Bacteroidota bacterium
ATCACCTCTGACTTGCGATATCTTTTCAAATCTAAAGTAAACCTAATGGATGGAAGCGGATACCGGCCGTGCGCGGGCCTCAGTGCGCAGGCCGTGGCTAAGGCCTTGCGCAGTATGAGCGTACAGCCCGGGCCGCAGGTAACGCTCTGTTAATCATTATATCATTGGGTCATTAGGTCATTAATCCTTGCATGTGGTTAACCAACTGGCAAGTTTGTAAAAGCGACAAGCCCAATGACTCAATGACCCATCAAAAAAAAAGCCCCACCAAAACGGCAGAGCTTTGATATTTGATCTATCTGAGCGATGAGCCCAATCTTTAATAACTAATCTTTAATCTTTAATAGCCAATCTTTAATCACTAATCTCTAAACAACTACTTTACTTTTTGTACAGCGCCGGTTTTAATGTTAACCTGGTAGGTGCTTTGGTAGTCGGCCTGGTAAAAGGTAACGAAGATAATGTCGTTGCCGTCGAAATAAATGTAGCCGGTGTGGTCGTCGCTGTAGCCGTCAATGTCAACCACCTTGTCTTTATGGTAAACCGACGATGCAAAAGTAGCCTCGCCACCTGTAATGGCCGCGCCGCCATTGCTGCCGCGGGTAACCTTAACGTTGTTTAGCTGGTATTGGGTAGCATAGCTCAGGCTATCGGTAGTTGCGCCGCTGTTGTTAAACAGTCGTTGGGCGAAGGCTACGCCGATGGTGCCGTTGCTGGCGGTTTGGGTATAGTTAGCGTCGATAGCGCGGGCGTTGTATTTTTGTATTACGCGGTAGGTGCTGGCGTAACCTGTGCGCAATTCGCGACTGGTGGCTGTGTCAACCAAACTATACTCGTTTAACACACCGCCGTTGCAAATGTAGGTAAACACGCTGTTGCCGGTATAAATGCGGGTAGTATCGCCGCTGGTTACGGTTTCGTTATATGGGGTATACACCACATCGCCGCATTGCGGGCCAGTGCTTAACGCCCGCTGACCGCCCACACCACCACTTGCCTTAAAGCCGGTAGACCCTACGTTCATTGATCTGGCGAAACTGGTAGCTATATGCTTGCTTAGCGCCTGGTAGTCGGTTTTGTCGGCTGGCTTGTTGGCTGCCGAGTCTGACTTTTTACAAGCCGAAACGGCTACTACCAAACCCAATGCTATTATTGTTGTAAATCTTGTCAAATGTTTCATATATACACAAATTATTGATACGCTAACACATACCAATTTAGTGCCAAACCCTGCGCTAACAGCATCGCGACGCTATATAAACACCACGGTTGTTAAAATTGGGGAAACGGTGTGGAAGCGGCGCCACGGTGTTGGGCATTGTCATTAGTCATTGGCCATTGAGTCATTGGGCTTGGCGCTTCGGGATGGTCATTGGTTAGTGGGGCCTGTCGCTTAGTTACCCGTCAGTTTGGCCGCAAGGCCTTTTGACAATTGGCTAATGACTATCAACCATAGAACACTAATGACCAATGACAATACGGGCGTTGCCTGCGGCCCAGGCTTTCCGCTTATACGGCGACAGGCATTAGGCGCGGCGCCGGTATCCGCTGCAATCCTTAACGCGGGGGAGGGACGTCATTGCTTTAAAATTACTAACACCATTAAATATATGTAGTAAACCTCTTAATTTAGTAGCACTTATACCCTACACATGCGAAATTCCAAATCTAATTTCTACGTTACTTCTTTTTTTTGGGTACTTCTATTTTTAATTTTTTTAATGTTGTTTCGAATACCGACAAGTCGTGTTCTCAATTCGATATTCGTCAATCCTTTATTTTCAGAATTTGAGAACAGTAAACTTAGCGGGTTATTAGTCATCGTAGTTAGTTTAACAATTTCAGCGTGGCTATTTCTCAACGGTGGTCGAAAATTTTTACTAGTCTTAAGTTCGATAATCACAGTATTTTACGCATTTCAACGTTATAATGACTTTTGGGAATTTCAAAAGCTCTCTCAATTTAATGGATTATATATCTGGGATATAGTTTTTATTGGGCTTTCGTTACCTGCTTTTAAATACTTCTTAAAAGGCCCGCACAATCCATCTCTCGGGAATGATAGCCGAGGGTTTATAGAAGATTTACCTATTAACTCGACAGAAGAGGATACTTTTAATCGCAGGGAGGTAGCCAAAAAAATTGCTCAGACTATTTTATTAACGACTAACAAACAGTCATTTGCAATCGGAATTTTGGGTGAATATGGAAGTGGAAAAACCTCATTTATAAAACTTATCGAAACATACTTGGATTATGGACAAATCGAAAAATTATCTTTTAATCCATGGAATACAGATGCAACCCCGGATATTCAAAAGGATTTCTTTGATTTGTTGGCGGGCCGACTATACGAAATCAATCCAAAGTTATCTGAGTTGGTGCTGGATTATTCCCGTAAACTCAGCAGAATAGATAGTTCAGTTGAAAAATTGATTAAGCAGTGGAGTTTTATTCGCAAAGTCTTTCATCCACAAAATTCTATTGATGATTATGAACGTATAAATCAACTACTAAAAAATTCCGGAAAGAAAATTATTGTTACAATTGATGACTTAGATAGATTATACAATCACGAAGTAATAGAAGTGTTAAAGCTGATTCGGAACACTGCGAGTTTTGGAAACATCTTTTATTTAGTCGCTTACGACAAAACCTATGTACAAGAGGCAATCAAAACACTCAATCAGAAAGCGACCTACTCTTATATTGATAAGATCATACAATTGGAAATTCCGCTACCCAAACGAGAGAGTGATGATTTATTAGATTTAATGATAACGCATTTGCAAAGCTTTATTTCAGAAGCCGATTTGTCCATACTCAATGACGAGATTATTAAATATGGCTTTAAAAACCATTTCAACTTTTCTTATTCAAATATTTTTCGACAATCCAGAGATGTAATAAAATTCATTAATACTTTTAAGATTACTTATAGCCTATTGAACGACGAAGTTCTATTCGACAATTTATTCGTCCTCGAACTGGTCAAATTTCGTTTTCCTTTGGTCTATGACATGTTGTTCGAACAAACAGATCTTATTTTATATTTAAGCCCACGGAGGGCATCTTATGAAGAGTTTTATGAATTAAGAGTATTCAAGGAGGCTGATACAGATAAACCCGTAATCATCAAAACCTTGCGAGAACAAAACTATTCGGAAAGCGACATCACTCTTATTTGCGGTTTATTGTTTAGCTTGTATAGCCATTTTGATCGACCTAAAAATGCGAAAAACTCTATCATCTATCCTATGTATATGGAACGGTATTTTCGATATCGAATTTCTGCTAAAGAAATCTCTGAATTTAAATATCAAAAAGCATTTACTTCAGGTCTGGAAGAATTTAAACTATTTATCGATGAGTGTTTATTGAGAAGATTGCATTCAGAAATTGGAGCTAGACTATTTCAAGAAAAGACACAAACAAGAGCCTTATTTGAATTTAAACTTAAAGCTATATTTTACCTTGGTCCTAAATTTATTTCGGCCAAAGGTAATACCAGTTTTGATCATGTCGCTATAAGTAACATGCTTTACAATCATCAAAATAGGCTTACCGATAAATTCTACCCGGGCCAGGAAGATCAGTATAAAATTTTTATCAAAGAATTATTTGATAACGCTCCATTTCCATATCTTTTCCATAATGAATTAATCTATCATGTTAAAGATGATTCATTGGAATTACCGCTGAATGTAGAAGAACTTACAAAATATCAAATTGACTACTTCTGTAAACACGTAAATAATGCAGGCTTGACTAAGGATGCGATCTGGTTGATGTGGGGTTGCAGACAGAATTATTATTTAGCTGGAAATAAGCATTGGCGCTTTGAACCATCTTTGGTACCTCATATTCGGGAATTTATAAAAACAACAAACCCTGTAGAGTTTTTAAAAACCAGTATCAAACCGGAAACTTGGAGTAAAAATTCTTATGCTATCCATCTTGAAATACTAAACATCTTTAATGACAGAGAAGAATTTAGAACTATAATTTCAGACCACGCTTTAATTGACCATGAAGTTAAAAGTGAATTTTTGAATTTTTATGATTTATGTAAAGCGCAAGACTTTAGTCGATGGGTAAAATTTGAATTTCATACTATTTTAAAACCAAAAAGGGATACATATACTAATGATTAAGCTAGCCTACTCTGCATAATAAAAGTAAATCCCAACTTTGAACAAACATAACTCAAACTTATTATTCAAAATTTAAGTCAACCTAAATGCCGAAATATCATCAAACATCCGACTTAGCTAAATATGTGCATGTATCCCTTAAAGACCTAAAAAATATTAAGGGCTTTGCAATACAGGATGTATTAAAAGAATTATTCGACTGTTTATATTTTTCGAGTATGCAAAGTGAAGAAGGTGATTTAATTCAAGTTACAGTAACCTTCATTGATATCAACATTCCATCTGATGACGAAAAATATGATCACTGGACGTATACTCCGTTTGCTGATCCAATCAAGTTGACTATTAAAAATTTAGTCAAAATATCAAAAGCGGCTGATCCTTGGAGCACCTCAATAGCTGTTTACTATGATGAGGACGAAGGTTTACAAATTTATGGACTAATCGATCAAGCTATTCATAATCAAAGTTTCGTCAATCACGAAAATGAAGCAAAACCTGAACAAGCAGGCTTTTTTCAAGCGAGCATCCAAGGTATAGGAATAATTTCTGTTACATCCGATTATAAGCTAATTGCGATTTTAAAACAAAATCTCTTGATTAGAAATTTCTTAGATGTATGGCGTCTTGGTCAAATCGCGGAATTGATTGAAGAAAAAGCACAATCGTCAATAAAAAATGTAAAATTATTTATTGGAAAAAATTTCCCAGAAGAGGCTGGAGAAACTGAATTAGATGATTATGAATATCAAGTGTTACAAATTTGGAGAAACACTATTTCGAGGATATTGATTCAAATAAGAAAATATCATCACGGAGGTGCAATCCTGATAACCAATACCACAGAAAATTTAGACATAAAATACAGGATAGTTTATAAGCGTTTAAGACTTGCAATGCTGCGATACATAAAAACTACGATAATTCTGGAAATATATAATTCTAGAATAGGGAAAGCGAAAGATGTAATTGATAAAGAGCTATATGACAATAAATTGGCTTTTGAATTTAAAAGAAAGGAAGCTAGTAATCAATTAAAAGGGGCTATAAGATTCATTGCATCACAAAGTTGTGTCGACGGATTAATTGTTGTAAATAATGACTTTCAAACTTTAGGATTTGGAGCTGTTATTGAAAAAGTTGCGCCACCAATGACTGTATACCAATCTTTAGGTGCGCGATACAATATTGCAACTTTAATAGAAAAAGACCCTAAAGACTTTGGAACGAGGCACAGGTCTATGATGACTTTCTGTAGTCAGAATCCAGGTTCCATTGGAATTGTGATTTCACAAGATAACGATATACGGGTTATGAGTCAATTTAACGAACGACTAATAATGTGGGATAATGTACGAACACAGAAACTTTATAAACCTTTTATAATTCCTTCCATACCTGAAATAGAAGACCTTTAACATTACGATTTGGCCTGCCTATTAATTAGTGCCCCACTGCTGGCGGCACGCGTGCCGCGTGTGTCAAAATCATGCAAAACTAATTGGCCTACTTAGAGATTGCTTCGTTCCTCGCAATGACTTGAAGGAGAGGATGTTGGAAAAATATCCTCAGGACGTCAGAAAATAAGCTTCGGGCGAGGGAAGGCGAAACAATGGTGGCCTGTGCGGTTGCAGGGGCATTAGTAATTTTACCAGAAGCGTAGGGCCTTGCGCGGCAAACGCCGGTAAAATTACCCGGCCCCAGGTTTCGACTGTACTGCAGGGCAAAGGCCAAGAGCGCAAAGAAGTCTCTTTTCTGACTTGACTTTTGGTTACTTTGTGTCCAAGACAAAGTAACAGCCATCCGGCGGCGATTGAGCCGGGGCAGCCATGTGCGTGAAGGGCCTAACCAAGCGACATTGTCTGAACCATGATTCGCAAGATTAAAGGATTTCAGGATTTTGTTTTGGAACTTTTCTTTTGTATCAAGACAAAAGAAAAAGCCAATCGGCGGCAATTGAGCCGGGGCAAGCCACGTGCGTAAAGGGCCTAACCAAGCGACATTGTCTGAACCATGATTCGCAAGATTAAAGGATTTCAGGATTTTGTTTTGGAACGTTCTTTTGTATCAAGACAAAAGAAAAAGCCAACCGGCGGCAATTGAGCCGGCGCAAGCCATTGCGTGAAGGGCCCAGCAAGCGCCAAGTAACCATAATGCTTGTGCAGAGATATCTCAAATATCCCATCCCCCCCCGACGCTGCATATTTGCGCCAGTGTTAATGCATACTCGCGTTAGCAAAAAGAAATATAACTAACTTAGTCTTTATACGGTATTGTAAATTTAATATGGCAACCCTTACCGGTATCGCTATCAACACTAATAGTACCACCCTGCAAACTGATAAGCTGGCGGCACAGGTATAAACCCAAACCGGTGCCCGGCTTTAGGTGTCCGCCGCCGCCCTGGTAATAGCGGGTAAACAAGCCGGCCTGCTGCTCTTTAGGGATGCCCACACCGGTGTCTTTTATACCAACCGCTAATACGGTAACATGCTCGTCGGTACGGTTTAGGGTAGCGGTTATGGTAACGCTGCCCTGGTCTGTATATTTAATGGCGTTGCTTAGCAGGTTAACCATTACTTGCTTCAGTTTAAAAATGTCCCCGGTAACCGCCGCGTTGGTGTCGCCCGCAAATTGGGGTATTAGTTGTATGCCTTTCTTTTCGGCCATAAAGTGCATGCTTTCGGTAGCTTCCTGCAATACCTTAAAAGGCATAAACGAAGCAAGCAAAAGCACCCCACCCTGCTGATGCTCCAGCGCGCTTACATCCAAAATATTGTTTACCGTCTCCATCAGCATGGTCGACGACAGGTTAATGGCGGCTACCTTTCGCTCCTGGTCTGGCAAGAGGGTTGTCTTGTTCAGCATGTAAATGGCGCCGGTAATAGCCGTCAGCGGGTTGCGTATCTCGTGGCTCATAGTGGCCAGTATCTCAGACTTTTGGCTGGCCAGGGCCACCGCGCGCTCGTTCTCTAACAGGTAGTTTTGCTCTGCCTGCCCTGCCTTACGTATAAAGTAGATGAGCAAAATAATAAACACCAGGATAAGCGCAATGGCCACCCCAATAAAACTATTCATATCCCGGGTGGTAGACTGGTATTGCAGCAGCACCTCGTTACGGGCTTTATCCCAGGCGGCCTGGTCTATATCTTTAAGCTGCAGCAACAGTTGGTGCAGCTGGCTAAGCAGGTTAAGGTTGGCGGCTATCAACTGCTCGTTACTGAGCAGGATATAGGCATTTTGATTCTTAAGATCGCGCAGCAAACTGGCAGGGGTATGGGCCCGCCTTATCGAGTCGCGCCGCTGTTTCTCGCGTATCACTAAAACCTTTACCTGGTTCTTGTTAGCTATGGCGTCTTTAAGGCGGCGCAGCAAGCCATTTTTTGTGGCTTCCTGCCGTATGCTGACCGTGGTATCGGGCCTATTGCCCCTAATTTTGGACTTAGAAACAGGCGCGCTGCTATTAGCTACGTTGGTGGCCTTAAGCAACAGGTCGAAATGTGCTTTTAAATCAAAAACCCGCTGAGATATGGCCAGTTTTTTAGCAAACGATTGCGCTATCTGCGCCTCGCTGCCGGGGAAATACCGGGCGCTGTCTGCCTGGTATTTATGCAGCAGTTGGTCTATACGCCCAAATATGGTATGCAGTTTATTTTTATAGATGGCAAGCCTGTCGGCATGGCCGGTTAAATTGGCTTGCTGAAAATCGTTCTCGGCACTGTTAAGCTCAAGCAGTATAGCACTTATCTCGGGTTCGGGCGATGACGCTTTAAGGCCCGCACTTAGTTTATCCAACTTGCGCCCAATGGAGTACTTTAATATCACCGATCCGGCCGTTAGCACAAACGTAAACAGCAGAAACACAATAAAAAGGTTCCGCAAATTCATTGCCGCCGCGCCCGGCCTTCTTGGTTTTTCACTCATCTTCCTCGCACTTATTAATAGCAACCGACTTGCCGGGGCCTGCTTTTAGCAATCAGGCTGGCAAATATACCCTTAATTCATTATTAAGCGTAACCAGCGTTGAATAAAATACTGTTAGCCAGCGTACAAGTAAGGGCTTGATATTGCAATCACCAAAAGCAATAGGTACATTTAGCTCACCAATTGCTATAAACGTCATGAACCTGTCTTCGATTACCAAAATAAATTACACAATAATTTTGACCTGCGCACTGCTGCTGGGCTGTAGTTTCGGCAAAAAGCTGAACACCAACAACCCCGACAAGGGCTGGACAAGCCTGTTTAACGGCAAAGACACTAAAGGCTGGACAGTAAAGATAAACAAGCACGAAACGGGCGACAACTTTGGCAACACGTTTAGGGTGGTTGACGGTACCATACAGGTGCGTTACGACGAGTATGGCCGCTTTAACGACCAGTTTGGCCACCTGTATTATAATACGCCTTACAGCTATTTTCACCTGCGTTTTGAGTATAGGTTTGTAGGTAAGCTGCAACCGGGCGCGCCAAGCTATACGCTGCGCAACAGCGGCGTGATGTTCCACTCGCAAGACCCGCGCACTATGCTCAAAAACCAGGATTGGCCCATTTCTATAGAGATGCAGCTGCTGGGTGGTTTAAGCGATGGCAAGCCCCGCCATACGGGTAACATGTGCTCGCCGGGTACAGATGTGGTGTACAAGGGCCGTGTATCGCCCGACCATTGTATCGACTCGCGCTCAAAAACCTACGATGGCGACCAATGGGTAAAAGCCGAACTGATTGTACAGGGCAGCAAATTGATAACTCATATTATTGAGGGCGACACGGTGCTGCAATACAGCAAACCCACCATTGGCGGTGGCATAGTAACCGGCCACGACCCAAAGATGAAGATAGACGGCAAACTACTAAGCAGCGGCTACATAGCCCTGCAAAGCGAAGGCCAACCGGTTGATTTTCGTAACATTGAGATAAAGGTACTGCCGGGTAAAGAGTAAAATTAACTAAGCGCGCAGGCTGTCATCGTGAGGCTGATGAAGGGTGTGTGCGGCGGGCTGATGAAAACAAACAAATGTAGTATATAGCTGTAGTTTAACTATGCAACCAAAACAAATATGGGCCAATTTGGCCGTAAAAGACGTAGCCGCGACACGCAAATTCTACACAGCAATTGGTTTTACCCCAAACGAGGGGCATAACAAAAACGACGTACTCACCAGCTTTAAAATTGGCGAGCATGGCTTTGTCATCAACTTTTTCTCGCACCAACACTTTGCCGACATGGCAAAAGGCGGCACGCCCAATCTATCGGGCAGCAACGAGGTGATGTTTACCATCTGGGCCGACACTGACGCCGAAGCAGATGCCTGGGCTATAGAAATTGAACAAGCAGGCGGCACGCTACTTAGCCAACCCAAAGCATTTGGCCCCGGTTATTACGGCTTCGACTTTGCAGACCCTGACGGCCATAAGTGGAACGTGTTTAACATGTAATACGATAAATGAGCAATAAAACCGCGCAATATTGGATAAACCACTTAGGTTTACAACCACACCCCGAGGGTGGCTACTATAAAGAAGTTTTCAGATCTGCACAAACCGTAAACCGTGAAGGCGCAGCCATCGGCAAAAGCGCGCTAACATCTATATACTACCTGCTGGAAGCCGGCGATTATTCAGGCTTTCACCGTTTAGCCTCAGACGAATTGTGGTATTTCCACCAGGGTGATCCACTACATATACATGTGATAGACCAACAAGGCAACCATTCTACCATTGAATTAAGCGACACCGAAACAGGTGTATTACAAGCAGTTATACCACCACACACGTGGTTTGCATCAGAAGTGGCTACCCAAAGCGGTTATGTACTGGTAAGCTGCGCCGTAGCCCCCGGCTTTGATTTCACAGAGTTTGAAATGGCCAGGAAAGATGAAATGAGTGGTGAATATCCACAGCACAAAGCCATATTGGAGAAACTTTGCCGGGATAAGTAACCATCTCCGCAATAACTAATAAGTACAAGAGCGTTGCCCTTGGCCCGTGCTGTCCGCTCATACGGCTTCAGGCCTTAGGCGCGGCCTGCCCTGAGGCCCTCGAAGGGGGCCGGTATCCACTGCCATCACTAACGCGGCCTACGCACGAGGCGGTAAGCTGCGCTCTCTGAATATAGTTCTTCAAATACAAAAACCATATACACGAAGAAACCCCTTCATCTGGTTAGATGAAAGGGTTCTAA
>JAZKET010000156.1:0-1860 GCA_040386815.1 Bacteroidota bacterium
GAACCGGGTAGCCTCGGTTGTAAACAAACTACCGCCATTGGTTGTGCGCGAAGGAGTGAAGATCACCCGCGAAGAATCCAATATGTTAATGTACATCAACTTGTACAGTAAGGATCCGCATACTGATGAAAAATTCTTGTTCAATTATGCTGATATTAATATACTGGCGGAGCTTAAAAGGATTAATGGCGTTGGTTTTGCCGAGATATTAGGTACACGTGAGTATGCCATGCGGATATGGTTAAAGCCCGACCGTATGCTGGCTTATAAGGTATCTGCTGATGAGGTTTTAGAAGCCATTAACGAACAAAGCTTAGAAGCATCGCCGGGTAAAACAGGCGAAAGTTCTGGTAAGCGATCACAGGCGTTTGAGTATGTATTAAAATATCCCGGCAGGTTTAATACTAAAGAGGGGTACGAGAATATCATCATCAAATCAAACTCGAATGGCGAGATACTTAGGTTGAAGGATCTGGCAGAGGTTGAGTTTGGCAGTTCGTATTATGATCTGTACTCTAATTTAAATGGCAAACCTTCTGCCGCTATTGTAGTAAAGCAATCGTACGGCAGTAATGCCAGTCAAACCATTGAAGCTATTAAGGCTAAAATGGAAGAGATCAAGGAAAATTCATTCCCTAAAGGGATGGATTATGAAATAAGCTATGACGTTTCCAAATTCCTGGATGCTTCTATTGATAAGGTACTACATACCTTGTTTGAGGCATTTGTATTGGTGAGCTTGGTGGTATTCCTGTTCCTGGGCGATTGGCGGTCAACCTTAATACCTGCTATGGCGGTACCCGTATCGTTAGTAGGCACATTTGTGTTTATGCAATTTTTTGGCATAACGCTCAACATGATCACGCTGTTTGCGCTGGTGCTGGCCATAGGTATTGTGGTGGATGATGCCATTGTGGTAATTGAAGCGGTGCACGCCAAAATGGAGGAAAAGAACCTGTCGGTATTAAAAGCCACTGAAGAGGCGATGCACGAAATAAGCGGGGCCATTATTGCCATAACGTTTGTAATGGCGTCGGTATTTATACCTATTGCATTCATGTCCGGCCCTGTAGGAGTATTCTTCAGGCAGTTTTCTATCACTATGGCTACGGCTATTATTCGTTCGGGTTTGGTGGCACTTACGCTTACCCCGGCCTTAGGTGTGCTGATATTAAAAAACAATCATGGCAAACCCAAAAAGAAGACCGGGATAGATAAAATGCTGACCGGTTTTAATAATTGGTTTAACCGTATTGGTGATAAGTACCAAAAAATATTGATCCTGGTAATTAACAGGCGGGCTGTAACCTTTATTGTACTGATAGCTTTTAGCGCGGGCACATGGCTGTTAAGCAACAGCGTGCCGGCTGGCTTTATACCTAATGATGATCAGGGGATGTTTTATGCGATTATAGCAACTCCGCCCGGGTCGTCTTTAGAAAGAACTAATGACGTTGCCCAAAAGCTACAAAAAATAGCTGAGACTATAGATGGTGTTAAATCTGTATCAACACTGGCCGGATATGAGGTATTGACCGAAGGTACAGGTGCTAACTCAGGTACTTGTTTGGTCAACCTAAAAAGCTGGGAAGACAGGAAACACTCGGCACAAGAAATTATAAACGAATTTGAAGAAAAAGCAAAGGATATTACCGGCGCAACTATCGAATTTTTCCAGCCACCTGCTGTACCGGGCTATGGTGCTGCCGGAGGGTTTGAGTTGCGCCTGCTGGATAAGGCGGGTACCAACAATTATAAAGAAATGGAAACCGTGAGCCGTGATTTTGTGGCCGAATTGAAAAAGCGCCCGGAATTGGCATCTGTGTTTACATTTTATAGCGCGAGTTTCCCGCAATATAT
>JAZKET010000157.1:0-1801 GCA_040386815.1 Bacteroidota bacterium
CACAACCTATAACAGCCGAACAGCCTGAAGCAGAAGTGCAGCAGGAAGGCGAAGCTGCCGAGAAAACTGAAGAACGTGTTCCGGCGGAACGTGCACCTAAGTTTGATCGCCGTGGTAATACCGGTAATGGCACAGCTAAAAGCCAGGATCCGGCCATTAACATGGATTTTGATAACGTAATTGTAAACGAAGGTGTATTAGAGATAATGCCTGACGGTTATGGTTTCCTGCGTTCATCAGATTATAACTATTTAACATCGCCTGATGATATTTATGTATCACAGTCACAAATAAAATTATTTGGCTTAAAAACCGGTGATACCGTTCGCGGTAGCATCCGCCCACCAAAAGAAGGTGAAAAGTATTTCCCTTTGGTACGTGTTGAGGCTATTAATGGCCGTATACCTGCCGAAGTGCGTGACCGTGTTCCTTTTGATCACTTAACGCCGCTTTTCCCGTCAGAGAAATTGAGTTTGTTTACTGATGCCGGTAACTATTCAACCCGTATAATGGACCTGTTCTCGCCAATTGGTAAAGGACAACGTGGTTTAATTGTGGCGCAGCCTAAAACAGGTAAAACCATGTTATTAAAAGATGTGGCCAACGCCATAGCTAAAAACCACCCAGAGGTTTACCTGATCATCCTTTTAATTGATGAGCGCCCGGAAGAGGTTACCGATATGGCCCGCAGTGTACGCGCCGAAGTGGTATCATCAACCTTTGATGAGCCTGCAGAGCGTCACGTAAAAATTGCCAACATCGTTTTAGAAAAAGCAAAACGTATGGTAGAATGCGGCCATGACGTTGTTATACTATTAGACAGTATTACACGTTTAGCTCGTGCACACAATACTGTTGCACCAGCAAGTGGTAAGGTATTATCAGGTGGTGTTGAAGCAAATGCAATGCAGAAGCCGAAACGCTTTTTTGGTGCCGCCCGTAATATTGAGGACGGCGGTTCGTTAACCATTATAGCTACCGCTTTAACTGAGACCGGTTCTAAAATGGACGAGGTTATTTTTGAAGAGTTTAAAGGTACCGGTAATATGGAGCTTCAGTTGGATAGAAAGCTGTCTAACAAGCGTATATTCCCTGCTATTGATATCACTGCTTCAAGTACCCGCCGTGATGACCTGTTGCTTGATCGCGAAAATTTACAGCGTATTTGGATACTACGTAACCACTTAGCTGACATGAATTCGCAAGAGGCCATGGAGTTTTTACAGAGCCAGATACGAGGTACAAAAACCAACGAAGAGTTTTTAGTATCTATGAATTCGTAATTGGTTAAGTTGTAGTTGTTGTAATCATAAAATGGTAATAAAGTATTATTGTAATCTTTATATCTTTTTTTAACCTTTACAGCCGTAATAACAACCGTTCATCCAAATGAGGAAGAGAGTAAGAAAACATGTACCCAATGCCATAACCTGTGCTAATTTGTTCAGCGGCTGTGTTGGGATAGTTTTTGCTTTTCAAGAAAACTTAATAGTTGCCGCTTACGCGGTATTATTAGCCGCCATTTTTGATTTTTTTGATGGATTTGCATCGCGTGTGCTGCAATCTTTTTCGGGCATAGGGAAAGATCTTGATTCGTTGGCGGATATGGTGAGCTTTGGAGTATTACCTTCGGTGATATTGTACCAGTTGTTATTAAAAGCACCTCAAATTGAACATATCAGCATCTATTTAAATTTCATTGCGTTCCTGATACCCGTATTCTCGGCCCTAAGGCTGGCAAAGTTTAATACCGATAGCAGACAGGCAGAAATCTTTATCGGTCTGCCAACGCCCGCAAATG
>JAZKET010000158.1:0-8403 GCA_040386815.1 Bacteroidota bacterium
CATCAAACCTAAATTTGTCTTGATGTATCTCGGCCAGTTTACCGCCCGGTGTAGCATTTGCCTCAAAAACCTCCACCACGTAGCCTTTCACAGCTAAACGTATGGCAGCAGCTATACCGGCAATACCGGCACCTATAATAACAGCTTTTTTTGAGGACATAGAGCAAATTTAATAAATATGCTTTTTAGCACAGCTTATAAATAATAATGGGGAATGATCTTTCAATCACTCCCCATTATTATTTAAAGTCAGAAATTAATTTCCAATTAGTTGGTTATCCTACCAATTTATTAGCAACCAAATACTCGGCAATCTGTACCGCATTTGTAGCAGCACCTTTGCGTAAGTTATCGCTCACTATCCAGCAGTTTAAAGTATTAGGCTGGCTTTCATCACGACGGATACGGCCTACAAATACATCGTCCTTATCGTGCGCGTCAAGCGGCATTGGGTATTTAAGGTTAGCAACATCATCGGTTACTACAACGCCTGGTGCTTTGCTTAGTAAATCTTTTAATTCGGCTAAATCAAAATCATTGGCAAACTCAATGTTTACTGATTCTGAGTGACCACCCATTACCGGGATACGCACCGTAGTAGCCGTAACGCGGATGCTGTCATCGCCCATTATCTTGTTGGTTTCTTTCACCATTTTCATTTCCTCTTTGGTGTAACCGTTTTCGGTAAATACATCAATATGAGGCAAAACGTTCAAGTCAATTTTATAAGGATATGCCATCGGGCCATCAATACCTGCACGCTCGTTCATCAACTGGTCAACAGCTTTAACACCTGTACCGGTTACTGATTGATAGGTAGAAACAACCACGCGTTTAATTTTATATTTATCGTGCAGTGGTTTTAAAGCCACCACCATTTGTATGGTTGAGCAATTTGGGTTAGCAATAATCTTATCCGCTGGCGTTAACACATTGGCATTAACTTCGGGCACCACCAGTTTTTTGGTAGGGTCCATACGCCATGCAGATGAGTTATCAATTACCGTAGTGCCGGCTGCTGCAAACAACGGTGCTTGTTCTAACGATGTACTGCCACCTGCAGAGAATATAGCGATAGCCGGCTTCTGTTTAATCGCATCCTCAACAGAAATAACCTTTATAGCCTTACCCTTGAAAGTGATTTCTTTACCTACACTTTTTTCTGATGCGACTAATAATAGTTCTGTAATGGGGAAGTTGCGTTCTGCTAGAACCTGCAACATTTTAGTGCCTACCAACCCGGTGGCGCCTACAACTGCGATTTTCATTTTAATAATTTGTTTGTTAATGCTAATGAAGCTGCCTTCGCGGCGGTTTCATTTTTGTTAAATTGTTTGATAAAATAATGAGGCCTTTTAAATGACAATCTCATTGTCTTTAAATTAAATAATCAACAAAGATGCAACTTTTTTTGCTTATCTGGCAATTAGTGTAACAATAGCATTTCAACACAGCCTTAGAGCTTTGGGTTGTGCCGGGTTTAAATTAAATTAGCATTAATTTAATTTAAACTGTAGCGCGCTGTAACCTATTTACGTTTTATGCGTACATAACAACAACTACGCGGTAACCCAGGCCGTCCTATTAAAAACATTTATAACGCTGTATGAGCTCAATGCTAAAGTATTTTCTCTTGTTTATTCCCGTTGGTTTTTTTTGGCTAAGTGTGATAAATAAACAAAAGCTCAAAAAACTAAAATCAACCGGCCGAGTGCCTGATATGGAAGCCGCCAACCGAAATGCAAACCTGTTTTTTGCTGCCGCGATAATTACACTTGCAGCCTTTATTTACTTCATTGCATTATAGGTATAAAATTAGTGAGCCATAATTAGGATTGTTGCGACAAATTATATTTGGTTTCGCCCAAATTTCTACCTTTGCTGCAACTGAAACTCACTATGACCGAAAAGATTATTGTAATTGGCTCAAATGGCCAAATTGGCACCGAACTGGTAATGAATTTACGCACCAAGTACGGCACCGATCAGGTAATAGCATCAGACATTCGCGCAACCGACAATCCGCTAACAAGCTCGGGCCCGTTTGAACTGGTTAACGTACTTGACAAAGACATTTTGCGCAGCCTGTTTGAAAGGCATCGCCCAACCCAGATCTATCTACTGGCAGCCATCCTATCTGCCGTAGGCGAAAAAAAACCAAAACTAGCCTGGGAGCTTAATATGGATGGCTTGATCAATATACTTGATCTGGCTGTTGAATTTAAAACCGGAAAATTATTCTGGCCAAGCTCTATCGCTGTTTTCGGCCCGCATTCGCCAAGAGAAAACACGCCGCAGTTTTGTGTAATGGACCCTAACTCTGTTTATGGTTTCAGCAAACTGGCAGGCGAGCGTTGGTGCGAATATTATTACGCCAAACATGGCCTTGATGTACGCAGCATACGTTACCCGGGGTTGATAGGCTGGCGCTCTGAACCGGGCGGTGGCACTACCGATTATGCGGTTGACATTTTCCACCAGGCATTGGCTAAAGGCGAGTATCAAAGTTTCTTATCAGCAGATACCGCTTTACCGATGATGTATATGGAAGATGCCATTCGCGCCACTATTGAATTGATGGAAGCTCCTGCTTACAAAATAAGCATCCGCTCATCATACAATTTGGGCGGCATAAGCTTCACCCCAGCTCAATTATCAGCAGAAATAAAAAAACACCTGCCTGATTTTAAAATGAGCTATACCGATTTTGACCCGCGCCAGGCTATTGCCGACAGCTGGCCAAAAAGCATTGACGATACTTACGCGCAGAACGACTGGGGCTGGAAACAAAAGTTTGACCTGAGCAGCATGACGGTTGATATGCTGGAGAACCTGAAGTAAGATTCAAGAAACAAGAGACAAGAATCAAGATTTCATATATTATTATATGTCTTGTCTCTTGATTCTTGTCTCTTGTTTCTATCTGTTATATTTGCATCCACACCCCATGGACTATGGGCCATGGACTATTGACTTAACAACACAATGGGAAGAGCATTCGAATTCCGTAAAGAAAGAAAATTTAAACGTTGGGCCAAAATGGCCGTACAATTTACCCGTTTGGGTAAAGAGATAGTAATGGCTGTTAAAGAGGGCAGTTCAGACCCCAATACCAACTCGCGCCTGCGCACTGCCATGCAAAATGCGAAAGCTGTCAACATGCCTAAAGACCGTGTTGAAGCTGCCATTAAACGTGCATCAAGCCGCGACGAAAAAAATTACGAAGAGCTTGTATATGAAGGCTATGCCGCGCACGGTGTAGCTGTTTTGGTTGAAACCGCTACCGATAATACTAACCGTACGGTTGCTAACGTGCGTAGTTACTTTACAAAATACAATGGCGCACTGGGTAAAACCGGGTCGCTTGATTTTATTTTTACCCGTAAAGCTGTATTTACTTTTGTACCGGGCGACCGTGATCTGGAAGAATTGGAGTTTGAATTAATTGACGCAGGCTTAGAAGAAATATTTGTTGAGGCCGACGAAGAAGGAAACGATGTTGCCGTTTTGCATACCGCTTTTGAAGATTTTGGCAAAATGCAAAAAGCTTTAGAAGAGATGGGCATTGAAACAAAATCAGCCAAGCTAGAGCGTATTGGGCAATCTTTCAAAGAAGTTACGGAAGAGCAAGCTATTGACGTACTAAAACTGATTGACCGTTTAGAGGAAGACGACGACGTACAAGCGGTTTACCATAATATGGCAGAGTAAAATTTGAAGATTTGAAAATGTGTCGATTTGAAAATTGATAAGGCATTTTCAAATCTTCAAATTAAATAATATCAAATTAGACAATAGCACTTTCACCACACGTAAACAAGAGAAAAAGGTTGAGGTGATTTTTAATCAGGGATTAGAGTTAAGAAACCAGACTCAAGATACAGGAGTAATAATATGCTAAATCTTGATTCGTGGTTCTTGCTTGTTGAATCTATCAAACAATGACTTTCGAAGAGTTTTTTACAAAGAAGAAAATAGATCTGGCAGCCTTAAAGCAAGGCGAAGCAGCCCTGTTTTCTGAATTCAAATTACACTTTGAGCAAATGGGCGAAAAGAGTTTCGACCATACCAAGAAATACTGGTTTAACAGACTGCGTAAAGACTATCATTTAGCCGCAGAAATTAAGGTTGAAAAACCTAAAATAGAGAACCAGCTGGCAGAGCAAACGGTTATCGATGAATTAAACCAGATAGCCGATACCCCAACACCAAAAGTTGGCTTTACGCCAAGATTTAAAGCTGCATCTCCACCACCCACGGCAGATGCTGCAACCGACGTAAAAGCAGAGCAAGCCCCAACAGAAGACAAGCCAAAAGTTGGTTTTACGCCAAGATTTAAAGCAGGTACGGCTAAGACTACAGAAACCCAATCTGAAGAGAAAAAAGAAGAAGCATCTGTAGAAGATAAACCTAAGGCTGGCTTTACGCCACGTTTTAAAGCTGGGGTAACTAAGCCGCCTATAGATATGCCGGCAGAAGAAATTAAAGCTGAAACGCCTGCAGCTGAAGAAAAACCCGTAGAAGATAAACCAAAAGTTGGCTTTACGCCGCGTTTCAAAGCCGGTGTAACTAAAGCTACAGAGGTATCAAGTGTAGAAGAAAAAACGGAAATGCCTGCTGCTGCTGCAGATAAACCAGTGGAAGAAAAGCTTAAAGCTGGCTTTACACCTAGATTTAAAGCCGGGGTAACCAAAGCTGCAGAAAGGCCTTCAGAAGAAACAAAACTTGTTGAAATACCATCGGAAGAAATACCGGCTAACGAAGACAAACCGGCGGAAGACAAACCGAAGATTGGTTTCACCCCGCGTTTTAAAGCAGGCGTAACCAAACCGGCTAACGCGCCTATTGAGGAAGCCAAACCTACGGAAACACTATCTGCAGACGTAAAACCTGAAGCACCCCAGACAGAGGAAAAACCTGCGGAAGAAAAACCTAAAATTGGTTTCACTCCCAGATTTAAAGCAGGTGTTACCAAGAGTACGCCCCCACCAACCGAAGAATAACGCCTGTAACAATTGACAAGGAGCGCCATCTAAGTTTTACAAAAACATAAAGGCATGAATTGGAAATTCCTATCCCGTAATACCGCAACGCCGGCAAAGCCAAAGTCAAAAACCCGCGAGTGGGTTGACGCTATTTTGTTTGCACTAGTGGTATCAACCATAATACGTGGCTTACTATTTTCTGCTTACGCTATACCATCCGGATCAATGGAAGGCACACAGCTAACCGGCGATTATCTGTTTGTGAGCAAAATAAGCTACGGTGCGCGCATGGCTAACACGCCATTAGCCATTCCGTTTTTGGAGCCGAAAGTTGGCAATTTCAAAACATATTGGGATGGTTTGCAGCTACCTTACCTGAGACTGCCGGGCCTATCGCACATAAAAAATCAGGACATTGTTGTTTTAAACAAACCCGATGAAGCCGGCCCTGAATATAATCTGCCTACCGACGAACGCACCTGTCTCATCAAGCGCTGCCAGGCTATACCCGGCGATGTGCTGAGCATTGTCAATTCGCAGGTTTATATTAACGGCAAACCTGCACCTAACGCGCCTAAGCAACAAACGTCATATACTGTAGTAACCAACGGACTCGACATCAACACAGAAGTGATAAATGATTTACGCATAACCGTACTCGGGCAAACAGCTCTAAACACTTTCGTGATGAATATGTCGGCAGAGGCTGCTAAAACCATTAAAGCTTATTCAAACGTGAAAAGTGTTAATGCTAATGTTTCACCTGCAGATACTTATGACGCTGCAATCTTTCCGCACGACGATAAATTTAAATGGAACCTTGATAACTACGGCCCTATCCGCATGCCTAAAAAAGGTTGGACTGTGGCGCTAAACGATTCGACACTTACATTGTACCGCCGCGCGATAGCGATTTATGAGAATAATAAGGTGGACACCAAAGGCAAGGAAATTTTCATTAACAATAAAAAAACTAGCAGCTACACCTTTAAAATGGACTATTACTGGATGATGGGCGACAATCGCCACGATTCGCTCGACTCGCGTTTTTGGGGTTACGTGCCCGAGGATCATATCATAGGTAAAGCCATGTTAACTTTCTTTAGCACAGATTCAACCAAGAATATATTTAGCCGGGTTAGATGGGATAGGGTGTTGAGACCAATTGAATAAATCTTCTTGAGCATTTTTGCAGGTTATTTGATAAATTTAAATATCAAATAACCTTATACAAATTATCATGGAAATCATCGGAGTTATATGTGGTATTATAGGAGTCGGCTATCTCATTTACCAATTTCACTTTTTACCAAGTCGAGAAATAAAAGAATATCAAATTACATTATTGGCTAATTTCTACACTTCGCAAAAAGTGATCGATAAACTAATTGATAACATAAAGGTTTATATAAGTCAGAATGGGGATGAAATGTACAATTCTGAAATGACTTTAAGTAATTACGTTTTATATTTAGAAGATATGCGCCAGAATGAACTGTCCGAAAACACAGCAGTAAGTTTGGGAAGTCCAGATCTTCCAAAACCTGCTTTAGTGGAAATGTTGGACTCTATAAAGAGACAAATTCACAGCCTCAATCAATCACAAGCGTATTTTGATAGCAGATTTAAATACAAATGATAAAATGAAAGCCACCTAAATAGGTGGCTTTCATTTTTATATCTATACCAATAATCAGCGGCATCAATAAATCAATCTAATCAGCGGTTATGCTTTTACGCGCTCAGTATAGGTACCGCTTGTAGTATCCACCTTAACTTTATCGCCAATGTTAATGAATAGTGGTACGTTGATCTCTGCACCGGTTTCAACAGTGGCTTTTTTCATGGCGCCGCTTGAGGTGTCGCCTTTAACAGCTGGTTCGGTGTAGGTAATTTCAAGCTCGGCCGAGTTAGGGATACTACCCATGATAGGCTCTTCGCTTTCAAAAGCTACAATTACGTTCATTCCTTCTTTCAGGAACTTAACTGCGGGGCCAAATAACGCTTTAGGTACAGTATGCTGATCATAAGTATCATTATCCATAATCACCAGGCCGTTGCCATCATCGTATAAATACTGGTAATTGTTGGTTTCCACACGTGCAATGTCAACCTCTTCGTCGGTACGGAAACGGTACTCAACCAGTTTGCCGGTTTTTACGTTACGCATACGGGCCTGATAAAAGGCGCGCAGGTTACCCGGTGTACGGTGAATAAACTCTTCTACCTGTATCAGCTCGCCGTTAAAGCGAAGAATGTTACCATTTTTTACGTCTGATGCTTTTGCCATTGTGAGATTTATTATTTATCGAGCGGCAAACTTAGGCACTTATGACGAAAGTTGCAAGGGGAGGTGAAAGCTAAAAAGCGAAAAGGTAAAAGGTATTTATAATGTGTAACCTTTTACCTTTATCGCTTTAACCGTTTACCTTACAATGTGGCCATATCAATCACAAAGCGATAGCGTACATCGCCTTTTTGCATACGGTCATAAGCCGCGTGGATGTCCTTCATGTCGATAATTTCAATGTCAGACACGATGTTATGCTCGGCACAGAAATCAAGCATTTCCTGAGTTTCGGCAATACCCCCAATGCTTGAACCCGCAAGGCTTTTACGACCTGCTATGATACTGAAAGCAGCGATGCTTGCCGGATCTGGTGGAACGCCTACGCAGATGTGTGTACCGTTGGTTTTTAACAAGCTTAGGTACATATTGAAATCGTGAGGAGCTGATACGGTATCTAATATAAAATCGAATGTACCTACGGCAGCCTCTATCTGTTTTGGATCACTGGTTACTACAAAGTGGTGAGCGCCCAATTTTCTAGCATCGGCTTCTTTACCTGGTGATGTACTCAATACCGTAACCTCTGCACCCAGCGCAATGCCAAATTTAACACCCATGTGGCCCAAACCACCCAAGCCTAATACCGCTAATTTATGCCCTTTACCAACTTTCCAATGGCGTAGTGGCGACCACGTAGTGATACCAGCGCACAACAATGGCGCGGCAGCGGCAAGGTCAAGCTTTTCTGATACGTGCAGTACAAAATCCTCATGCACTACTATGCTGTTTGAGTAGCCGCCGTAGGTTGGTGTTTTTTTGTCTTGTTCAACACCGTTATAGGTGAAAGAGCCACCGTTTAAGCAATATTGCTCAAGGTCATCCTTGCAGTTGTCGCATACGCGGCATGAGTCTACAAGGCAGCCGGTGCCTGCTAAATCGCCTACCTTAAATTTCTTTACGTGGGCGCCAACTGCTATTACGCGGCCTACTATCTCGTGGCCCGGCACCATGGGATAAACGGAGCCGCCCCATTCATTGCGGGCCTGGTGAATATCGGAATGGCAAATACCCGCATACAGGATTTCAAGGGAAACGTCATTTTTCCCGATATCCCTGCGTTCGAATTCA
>JAZKET010000158.1:8413-16709 GCA_040386815.1 Bacteroidota bacterium
TGATCTGGTGAAGGTCTGAGTGGCATACGCCACAGAATAAAATATCAAATTGCACATCGTGCGGACCAACTTCACGGCGTTCAAAGTTCCATGGAGCCAGGTCTGTTTCGGGCGTTTGCGCCGCGTATCCTTTTACTGGTATCATAAGTAGTATGTTTGGTTATTTATATCAAAAATAGGGTATTATACAGCGTTATTGCAAAGCGATTTTGTCCTAGTTGTGCAATAATTGGCGGGGGACCAGCTCCTTGCTTAAACTGTTAACATAAATATGAAACAACTGAAACAATAATTTCATATAAATAACTCATAATCAATGAATTATAAATTTAAGTGAAACAGTTTGCAACAGTAGTAATACTTTAACAAAAAACCATTAATTAGCTATATATTAATCAGTTATTCTATTTTTAGCCGCTGTCCTAAAAAGTGAGCGAAACAGTTGGCGTGAAACAGCAATTTTTAATAATTGAATCGGCAAATGGCCCGATCATACCGTAACACCACCCCTTTTTTGGCGCTAAAACGCTATATAAATCTATATAAATCACAGCAAAATCTTGAAAAATCTATGTAAATCACGGCAAAAAAAAGCATGACTTTGATGGGTAATACATAGTTACCGCGGAAAACCAGATCAAAATCCGGACTTGGTGTATCTTGATTATTTTGACTTACCCTTTAACTCAGCGAGCGAATAGAAGGTATCGCGCCAATAAATGCCGCCTTGTTTTAGGGTAACATACGCGCCGCGCACCATAATGTATATCATCAGGCAGCCGGCGAAGGGCATCATGAGCATGTGCCACCATTTGCTGGTTTTACTTGCCGCCATAAAGATCAATTGCGCCAATGCTATCGCGCAAGCCATTAGCCTTATGGCAGTATCGCCAAAAATAAACATCACCGGCAGGGGGAGCACAAAACTGGCCAGGGTATTCATACAATCGGCCACTACCCTAAACACATTGTAGTTGGTAACCGGGAAACTGTTTTTTAAAAGTCCGTTTACAAATTGGTTCAGGCTGCGATACCATTCTAAGCAAAGGTACTGCTGGCCAACCAAGGCGTCCTGCCTTAATCCGGCAGCTTTAATGTTGCGCCCCAGCATCAGGTCGTCGTCCGGGCGTAGTTTTATTTTGGTGTGCGTGCCTGCTTTTTCGTAAGCCGTACGTTTTACCAAATTAAAGGCGCCTATGCCAATGGCACCGCTACGGTTGGGCTTTATCGCATCCCAGGGGCGGGTGAGCGACAATAGCATGATGCTAAAAGTAGATAAAACACTTTTCAGCAGCGTAGAGCGCGATTGCACGTCGGCAAATATGGTTAAATGATCAAGATTTCTTTTCTCTACATAACCAAAAGCACGGCTAAGCGCATCGGGATGATATTCGATATCAGCATCAGTAAACAACAACCATTCTTCGGTGCTGTTTAGGTAGCCCTGGTAAAGCGCGTTATTTTTACCTAACCAGCCGGAAGGCAGTGTATCAATAGTTGTTACCGATAATTTAGGGTGATTGAACTGTGCCAGGATCTCGGCGGTACGGTCGGTCGAACGGTCGTTTATGACTACGATGCGGTGATTATCATACCTGATATTGCAAACACTTTGCAGTGCTTTTTCAAGGTCATCTTCTTCGTTACGTACAGGGATAATGATGGCTACCGATGGCTGTATAGCGACAATCGGCTGGTCTTTCAACTGCTTTATCTGGCTCATGCCCCAAAGCAGATAGGCACCTAATACAACCCAAATAAAAGCAATAATGATGCTGTAGATGAAAAGCGCGGTCATTTATTTATAATCTGTTATATTTAGATGATGGGTGCAAAAACTGTACTCGTGCTCCTGGTTTGAGCATATAATGGTTAACCTGTCGGCAGCAAATTGCTGCACCAGGTTTAGGTACCACGCTACGCCCTGCTGGTCAAGGTTTGAGGTGGGTTCGTCCAGCATCAAAATAGATGTATCGGCACAAAAAGCCAGCGCCAGCTTTAAACGCTGTTTCATCCCTGATGAAAAATAACGGATGAGTTTATTTGCGCTGCCCGGCAAATTAAGCAGGGCTATTAATGCTTCTTTGTCAATCCCCGGCTTAAATTTTTTAAACTTAAAATGAAAGTCTATCATTTCGCTGAGCGAAAACTCTTCTATCAGTTCAAGGTAGGGCGCGGCAAGGCTTAGCTGTTGAAAGATCTGCTCAACATCTACTTCTTTATCGCCACTAAAATATTTGATGGTGCCTGTTGATGGGCCAAGGCTGCCGTTTAATACTGAAAGTAAGGTTGATTTGCCGGAGCCATTTGAACCGAGGATTGCGTAGGATTGACCTTTTTCGAATGTGTAGTCCACTCCTTTAAATATCCAATCTCTGTTGAAACGTCGGCCGATATTTTGAAGGTGGATTTGCATATTATACATTTATCATATTAGTCCGTCATTGCGCGGCCACGAAGCAATCTCTAAATAGGACAATCATCTTACTGAATTTATTAGCTATAGCGGGTTTTAATCCCACTATTTGAATTTTGCAAATTGATTAGCGAGTGCAGAGATTGCTTCGTTCCTCGCAATGACGTGGTGGTGAGTTGCAAGACGGTAAATCGACATATACCCCATCACCCTAATACTTCAATGTCATTCCGAAACGAGGAACGAGTGAGAAATCTTATGCAAATGCTGTGCGAACAATGCACGGTGTATAAGATTTCTCTGTCGCCCTATCGCTCCAGCCCACCTAGCTCCCTCGAAATGACATCGTTTATTAGTCGCTCTTAGAAACCCCTCCCTACCCTCCCGAGGGAGGGAATCGCACGGGCCGCTGCACGTTCTATATTGGCAGCCTAACCGCTAATCTTTACTATCGACCATGAACTATAAACCATCGACTATGGACCACGAACTATCAACCATGAACCATCGACTATGGACCATGGACTATCGACTAACTATTACCAAACCCCTTCATGATACCACGTTGCGAGTTTTGTACAAAGTTGATGATCTCGTCGCGTACTACGGTTGGGTTAAATTCGGCTTCTATGATGTCAAGGGCCTTGGTGATGTTATATTTTTTAAGGAAAATAACACGGTAAATTTCCTGTATCTCGTTGATCTGCTCGTTCTCGAAACCACGGCGGCGCAGGCCTACCGAGTTAATGCCGATGTATGATACCGGTTCGCGGCCCGCTTTGGTAAACGGCGGTACGTCTTTACGTACCAATGATCCGCCAGATATCATGCTGTGCGCACCAATTTCGACAAACTGGTGCACTAATGACCCGCCGCCTATGAAAGCGTAATCGTAAACATTGATATGGCCCGCTAATTGTACCGAGTTGGCTACAATAACGTTATCGCCAATTATACAATCGTGGGCTACGTGTACATAAGCCATCAACAAGCAGTTTTTGCCTATAGTGGTGGTATTTTTATCTAAAGCGGTGCCGCGGTTAAGGGTTACGCATTCGCGGATAACGGTATTATCGCCAATAGTTACCGTACTGGCCTCGCCTTTGTATTTCAGATCCTGCGGTGGTGCAGATACTACAGCACCCGGAAAAATACGGCAGTTTTTGCCAATGCGCGCGCCATCCATAATTACAGAGTTTGAACCAATCCAGGTACCCTCGCCTATTTCAACGTCTTTGTGTATGGTTACAAAGGGTTCAATTACTACGTTGTCGGCAATTTTTGCCTGAGGGTGTATATATGCTAGGGGTTGGATCATTCGTCTTCAGATTTTGTTTGTCTAACTATTTGCGCCATTAATTCGGCTTCAACTACAATGCGTTCGCCTACCATACCAACGCCCTTCATTTGGGCTATGCCACGGCGAATTGGCGCAAGTAGGCTGCAATGGAAAATTATGGTGTCGCCCGGCACTACTTTATCTTTAAAGCGGGCGTTCTCAATTTTAAGGAACAAGGTAATATAATTTTCCGGATCGGGCACCGTATTCAGTACCAGTATGCCACCGGTTTGAGCCATAGCCTCAATCTGCAACACACCCGGAAACAATGGCGCGCCGGGGAAATGGCCCATAAAAATACCCTCGTTGCTGGTTACGTTTTTAACGCCCACAACATGGCTTTTGGTTAGCTCCAGGATCTTGTCGATCATCAACATTGGGTAGCGATGCGGCAAAATTTTCTGTATCTGCACAGAATCGTACACCGGTTTCATGTTAGGATCATACACCTTAACGTGCTTACGGCTACGCTCTTTTTTTATCAGCGCTTTTATCTTTTTAGCAAAGGCTACGTTAGCCGCGTGGCCCGGACGGGCCGCCATAATGTGGCCGCGCAACGGTACGCCTACCAATGCCAAATCGCCAATCATGTCAAGCAGTTTATGGCGTGCCGGCTCGTTTTGATGGCGCAGTTCAATATTATTAAGGATACCCTGCGGGGCAACGCTAATGTCTTTACGGTTAAACAGTTTAGCCAGGTGGTTCAATTCTTCCTGGTCAACGTCTTTATCAACTACAACAATGGCGTTGTTTAGGTCGCCGCCTTTTATCAGGTCGTGTTTTAACAGCATCTCCAGCTCGTGCAAAAAGCAAAAGGTACGGCAAGATGCTATACTGTCAACAAACTCGGTGATGGATGAAATGCTGGCGTGCTGGCTACCCAATACCTGGCTGTTGTAATCAACCATACAGGTAAAGCGGTAATCATCATCCAATGGCATAGCAACCATCTCCACCTTACGGTCTGGCTCAGAGTAGTGAATATTATATGGGATATGATAGTACTCACGGTCGGCCTCCTGCTCTACAAAACCTGCAGAACGCAATGCTTCAACAAACTGAATTGAACTACCATCCATAATTGGCGTTTCGGGGCCATCCATGTCTATCAGCACGTTATCAACCTCAAGGCCTACAAGAGCCGCCAATACGTGCTCAATAGTACTTACACTGGCACCATTTTGCGACAGGGTTGTACCGCGCGATGTATCAGTTACGTTATCGCAATCGGCATCAATGATAGGCTTGCCTTCAACATCAACCCGTCTAAACTTATAGCCATGATTTTCAGCCGCGGGGTTAAAGGTTAACGTAACCTTCTCGCCTGTATGTAAGCCAGAACCCGAAACAGATACGGGTGCCTTGATAGTTCTTTGTTTTATGTTCATTCTTTAATTTCATTGGTCATTAGTCATTGGTCATTAGTGGCTTTTTATAAAACTTTTCACTAATGACTAATGACCAATGACTACTGACTATTTCTTCAATTCTGCTATTATATTTTCCAGGTCTCTAATTCGTTTTTCCATGGATGACAGGTTGCGCAGGCTTACGTGGTTGCGCAAAAAATCGCGCAGCGGTACGTAAGGTGTGCCGTGCCATTGTTTGTTTTCGTCTTGTATAGAGCTATTAACACCTGCCTGTGCGCCCAGCTGGGTGCCATTGGCAATAGTTAAATGCCCTGCAATACCTACCTGGCCGCCAAAAACTGCACGTTCGCCAATTTTTGTACTGCCCGATATGCCCGACTGGGCCGCTATTACGGTATTTTTTCCTATCTCGACATTGTGTGCAACCTGTATCAGGTTATCCAGCTTAACGCCTTTACGGATAATGGTCGATCCCATGGTGGCTCTGTCGATAGTAGTGTTCGATCCTACTTCTACATCATCCTCTAATATCACATTACCTATCTGGGCAATTTTTTTGTAAGTGCCGTCGGCCGTCGGCGCAAAGCCAAAGCCATCGCTGCCAATGATAGCGCCTGAGTGGATGATGACATTATCGCCCAAAACACAATCAAAATAAACTTTTACACCAGCAAACAGGGTAACGTTTTTGCCAACAGTAACGTTGTCGCCAATGTAAGTACCGGGATAGATCTTGCTGTTATCGCCCACCTTAACATCCGGACCGATGTAGGCAAAAGCGCCTATGTAAACGTTTTCGCCAATGGTAGCGGTTGGGTGTATAAAGCTGGGTTGCTCAACGCCGCTTTTGTCCAATTTTAAAGTGCTGTAAGCATCTAACAAAACAGAGAAAGCGCTGTACGCATCTTCAACACGTATCAAGGTAGCTGTAACGGGCTGCGCTAAAACCAGGCTGTTATTTACTATTACGATAGACGCACCGGTAGTATACAAATACTGCTCATACTTTGGGTTAGCCAAAAACGAAAGCGCGCCCGCGGCGGCTTCTTCAATTTTAGCCAGCGCGCTAACAGCTACCGAAGGATCACCTTCAACAGTTCCGTTTAGTAATGAGGCTATTTGCTGTGCGGTAAATTGCATGGGCGCAAAGTTAATTATTTATTGGTTAATTGGTGATTGGTTAATTAGAGATTAGAGGTTGGACGTTAGAGATTAGTTATTGAAGATTGGTTGTTAAAGATTAAAGATTGGGCTTAGCAAATTGGTTGTTAATCTTTGCCACCAGTCTTAAACTTCAAGTCACTAATCTTTAATCTTCAATCTTTATTCTTTCTATACCAAATCCTTACTATACACCAGCGTATATTTCTCTACCGTTTTGGCTAATGCTTCAAGGTTTGAGTAATCGCTGGCGGTAGCTATATCTTTTACGGTGCCGTCTTTCATCAACAGGCCAATGTTACCATCGCCTACGCGGTAAGCGTTGTTGGTTATTGAGCCTGAGAAAACAAAGTAATGCAATTCGCTTTCTTTTATGCCATACTTGATCATCGCATTATTACGCAGGGTTGCCACCAAAGTGCCGTTTGGCTGCTCTGTAGTTATATCGACATGAAACAGGTTACGATGCAGAAAATCATTACACAGTTTAGCCAGCACAAAGTCGTCGCTACCGGTCCACACTTTTACTGCCGAAAGGATATCCGTATCGTCTAAAAGTGTAAACTGCTCAACATGGCCGTCTTTTAAAAACTCATCGCGCGTAATAACACTTTCTAAAAAGTGGCAAAGGGCTGGTGTGGCAAATAGCTTTTTACCGCCCAGCACCAATTCGCGGCTGCGCTCTAATATCTTTACCAATAATAATTCGGCCGCTATAACGGTTTTATGCAGGTATACCTGCCAGTACATTAGCCGGCGGGCTATGATAAATTTCTCTACCGAGTAAATGCCTTTTTCTTCAATAACGATATGATCGTCCTTCACATTCAGCATTTTGATGATCCGCTCAGAGCTGATCACCCCTTCAGACACACCGGTAAAAAAACTGTCGCGGTTAAGGTAATCTAACCTGTCCATATCCAGTTGGCTTGATACCAGCTCATGCAAAAAGCCTTTTTGATAAGTGCCTTTAAATATACTGATAGCCATGGTGAGCTGCCCGTCAAACTGCTCGTTCAGCTTATCCATCAGCAGAATAGAAATATCCTCGTGCGATATGCCTTTAACAATAGTGTTTTCTAAAGCGTGCGAGAACGGGCCGTGGCCAATATCATGCAATAATATGGCTATGGTTACCGCTTCTTCCTCATGTTGCGTGATTTCGTGGCCCTTGGCACGCAGGGTTTCAATGGTCATCTTCATCAGGTGCATGGCACCCAACGCGTGATGAAAACGGGTATGCAAAGCGCCCGGATATACCAGGTGCGTCATGCCCAATTGCTTGATATAGCGCAGCCTTTGAAAGTAGGGATGCTCAATCAAATCAAACACCAACTCTGTAGGGATGCTGATAAATCCGTAAACGGGGTCGTTTATTATTTTCTTTTTATTCAATGTGTAGTTTATGCACTGCAAAAATGTTAAATTAAGATAAACAATACACTTTCTATTTGTTAATTTTTGTTAATACTGCGTCATACTGTGTAACAAAACACAGGGTTTAGGGTTATATCGCTATGTTTGGCTTAAATTATGCTTTAACGGCTCTAATTTACCCAAATCTATTATTTACAGACTACTATATAAGAACATACTACCATGCAGGATACCACTATACTTTGGGCTGATGACGAGATTGACCTGTTAAAACCACACGTACTTTTCCTTACCGAAAAGGGATATAAAGTTACCACCGTAACCAACGGCAACGACGCTGTTGAGTCATTTAAAAATAATTACTTCGACCTTGTTTTTTTGGACGAGAACATGCCGGGCCTTACCGGTATTGAAACTTTGGCGCAGATAAAAAACATCAATAATGATGTGCCTATAGTGATGATAACCAAAAACGAGGAAGAGTACCTGATGGAAGATGCCATTGGCTCAAAAATTGGCGATTACCTGATAAAACCCGTCAACCCAAAGCAGATACTGCTTACCATAAAAAAACTGACCGAGAACAAACGCCTGGTGACCGAAAAAACCACCATGGCCTATCAGCAGGATTTC
>JAZKET010000159.1:0-9649 GCA_040386815.1 Bacteroidota bacterium
TAAAACAATGCGCTACATCACCGGCGACTCGCTTTGGAACGCGCAGATCTCGCAGGTATATGTAAATGAAAAACGCGAAATGGAGCTGATACCGCGCGTAGGCAACCAACGCATATTGCTGGGTAATGCCGACTCGGTTGAAGTTAAGTTTTCAAATTTGCTGGCTTTTTACAAGCAGGCATTGCCACAAGTTGGGTGGGATGCTTACAAGCAGATAAATATTAAATATGCCAACCAGGTAATTGGAGTGAAATTTACCAAGGCCGATTCGTTAAGGATGAAGGCTCAGAAGATCACCACCGATTCGTTAACAAAAGTAATAGCACAAGACACATCTCTAATAAAACAGTAAATATGGATAAGAGTTCAACACACGAAAAAAGTTCGCCAATTGTAGTGGGACTAGACATTGGTACCACAAAAATTTGCGCAATTGTTGGCCGTAGAAGCAAAAACGGCAAGATCGAAGTCCTGGGCATTGGCAAAGCCGAATCTGCGGGTGTAACCCGCGGCGTAGTATCAAACATTGATAAAACCGTGCAGGGCATAACTGCCGCGGTTGAAATTGCGGGCACGCAGTCAAATGTCGAGATACGCGTGGTTAACGTAGGTATTGCCGGCCAGCATATCAAAAGCTTACAGCACCGTGGTTTAATAACCCGTCGCGATCTGCAATCAGAGATCGGCCGTAAGGATATTGATAAACTGATAGAAGATATGTACAACCTGGTAATGCCTCCGGGCGAGGAGATCATCCATGTATTACCGCAGGAGTTTACTGTTGACAGCGAGCCGGGTGTTAAAGACCCAATAGGCATGGCGGGTGTGCGCCTTGAAGCTAATTTCCATATTATATCCGGCCAGGTAACGGCTATTAAAAATATTGTTAAGTGCGTTAACAAAGCGCATTTGGAGAGCCAGGAGCTGATCCTGGAGCCTTTAGCATCTTCAGAGTCTGTGTTGAGCGACGAAGAGAAAGAGGCGGGCGTTGTTTTGGTTGATATTGGTGGTGGTACTACAGATGTGGCCATCTTCCACGAAGGTATTATCCGTCATACTGCCGTTATTCCGTTTGGTGGTAACAGCGTAACAGAGGATATCCGCGAGGGTTGCTCTGTAATGCGTAACATAGCCGAGCAGTTAAAAGTAAGGTTTGGATCAGCGTTGGCCGAAGAAAATAAAGAGAACGAGATTGTTTGTGTACCGGGCTTGCGTGGCCGCGAGCCAAAAGAGATCTCTATTAAAAACCTGGCCTTTGTTATCCAGGCCCGTATGGAAGAGATTGTAGAGCATGTGTATTATGAGATCAAGTCATCAGGTTATGAGAAAAAACTAATTGCCGGTATAGTAATAACAGGTGGTGGCGCGCAGCTTAAACACCTGTCGCAAATGGTAGAGTTTGTTACCGGTTTAGATTGCCGCATTGGTTACCCTAACGAGCATTTGGCTAAAAACGAACACCTGCCAAAAAATATTTACGAAGAACTGCAAAGCCCAACTTTTGCTACCGGTATTGGCTTACTGATAAAAGGTATCCAAAAAATGGAATATAACGGTGTTATGCAGGTACCGGTTGAAGTTAAAGAGGTAAAAGACAAATATACCGACGATAAAAAGTTTGGCCTTTTTGGTAAAATACTAGAGAGCGGCAAAAAATTTATTAAGGACGATATCAAAGACGAAGACTTTTTAAAATAGAACCAAAAAGTAAAATTGTCATTTTCGACGATAGGAGAAATCTATACACAAGCCAAGCTGGCCATCTGAAGATTTAGATCTCTCGCTGCCATTCAATATGACAATCTGATTCGGGTGTTTGCTATACTTTTCAACAACTTGTGACTTTTCCACATTATTGACATTTGTGGAAAACGTTTGTTGAAAAAGCATTAATATTACGATGGTTAAATATAGAATTCGTCAAATCTACATATAGCTGAAACAAAGGATTATGCAATTTGAGATGTTAAAAGAAAAGTCGTCAATCATCAAAGTTATTGGTGTTGGCGGTGGTGGTGGCAACGCGGTTAACCACATGTATAAGCAAGGTATAACAGGTGTTGATTTCATTATCTGTAATACCGACGCGCAGGCTTTAGAGCTTAGCCCAATACCTAACAAGGTGCAATTGGGTGCAAGTTTAACAGAAGGAATGGGTGCAGGCTCAATCCCGGAGGTTGGCGCAAACTCGGCTATTGAAAACATTGACGATATTAAACAAATGCTGGGCACCAATACCAAAATGTTATTTATAACAGCAGGTATGGGTGGTGGTACCGGTACCGGCGCAAGCCCTATCATTGCCAAAGCAGCCCGCGAGCTTGATATACTAACCGTAGGTATTATAACCACACCATTCTCTTTTGAAGGTAAACGCCGTAAAATGCAGGCAGATGCCGGCATGGAAGAGTTGAAAAAATATGTCGATTCTTTCCTGGTGATATCAAACGACAGGCTGCGCCAGATCTTTGGTAACTTAACCCTGGGATCTGCATTTGCACAGGCTGACGATATATTAACTACAGCTGCCAAAGGCATCGCAGAGATCATCACCTTGCCGGGCTATATCAACGTCGACTTTAAAGATGTGCGCACGGTGATGAAAGACAGTGGCGTATCTATCATGGGTAGCTCATCTGCCGAAGGCGAAAATCGTGCTTTACGCGCGGTTGAAGGTGCTTTATCATCGCCATTATTAAAAGATAACGAGATTGAAGGTGCACGTTACATCCTGTTAAACATCAGCTCTGGCGAAAAAGAGGTGACCATGGACGAAGTAAGCATCATCACTGATTATATACAGGAAGAAGCGGGTTTGGCAGCAGACCTGATTTGGGGTAACTGCCGCGACGAGAATTTGGGCGACAGCTTATCTGTTACCATCATTGCTACCGGTTTTCAAACCAAAGACGAGCGCGAGAAAGAATTTAGCAGCAAGAAAATTGTAAACATGCTGGTTCCTGATGCACCGTTGGTACGCCCTGTGGTAAACGAGTTTATTAACCCGGTTGCAGAAGGTGCAACTGCAGAGCCTTACATGAAAGGCCAGCAGCCAGCAGCACAACCGCAAAAAGAAGAACAAAAACAAACCGGACTGTTTGACCTGTTTGCTGCTACGCCAAAAGCAGAACCAGAGCCTGTTGTAAGATATAACTTCCAGGAAATTGAAGAACAACCTATAGCAGAGAACGAAACTGACCTGCCTGAATTTACTTTTAAACTGGCTGATTCTGAAACCGAAACCATCATTAACTTTGAGGCAGCGGTTGAAGAGGAAGTAATTGAAGAACCCACTCCTGAGCCGGTTAATGCCGACGAGCATAAAACTGATGAGTCGATAGAAGAGCAGTTGCGTAAATCTCGCGAGCGTATTATGCGCTTGAAAGATCTGAGCATGAAGTTGCGTACTGGTAACATCCAGGAGTTAGAGAATGTACCTGCTTACAAACGTAAAGAGGTGGCATTGCAGGAAACCCCAGCATCAAACGAGAGCCAGGTATCACGTTTCTCTTTATTGCCTGATAGCGATGGCAAAATAGAGATTCGCGACAGCAACTCATTTTTACATGATAACGTAGACTAAAACAAAGATTCAAGAATCAAGAGCCAGGAATCAAGATATTGTTAACGCAATCTTATTGATTTCTGGCTTTTTTGGTAAAAGGGGAAATCTATTCTTAATTCTTGACTCTTGTCTCTTGATTCTTATAATTATATTTGCACTTTAAAGATTAACGATTAAATAAGATATAGATTGGATTTATTTGACAAAATAGCAAGTAGCATGGGCGGCCCCTTAGGGCAGCACCAAGAGTGGGCACACGGGTATTTTTCATACCCAAAGTTAGAGGGAGAGATAGGCCCGCACATGCAATTTAACGGCAAAGAACATTTAGTTTGGAGTTTAAATAATTACCTGGGTTTAGCTAACCACCCCGAAGTTAGAAAAGCCGACACACAGGCAGCTGCCGATTATGGTATGGCGTACCCAATGGGTGCCCGTATGATGAGCGGTAACTCAATACACCACGAAGAGTTAGAGCAGGGCCTTGCCGATTTTGTAGGCAAAGAAAGCGCTTATTTATTAAACTTCGGTTACCAGGGCATGGTGTCTATCATTGACACACTGGTTGACCGTAATGATGTTATTGTTTATGATGCTGAGTCGCATGCCTGTATTATTGATGGCTTGCGTATGCACATGGGCAAACGTTTTGTTTACCAGCATAATGATATAGAAAGTTGCCGTAAGCAACTGGAGCGTGCCACAAAGTTAACCGAAGCAAGCGGCGGCGGTATATTGCTGATCACCGAAGGTGTTTTCGGTATGTCTGGCGCGCAAGGTAAACTGAAAGAGATTATTGACTTAAAATCAGAATTTAACTTCAGGATTTTGGTAGACGACGCGCATGGTTTTGGTACCATGGGTAAAACCGGTGCCGGCACACACGAGGAGCAGGACTGTATTGAGGGTGTAGATGTGTACTTTGGTACCTTCGCAAAATCAATGGCAGGCATAGGTGGTTTTGTTGCTGCCGATAAGCAAATTGTTGATTATCTGCGCTATAACATGCGTTCGCAGATCTTTGCTAAAGCGTTGCCAATGCCA
The DNA here is from genome assembly GCA_040386815.1 of Bacteroidota bacterium. Taxonomy (GTDB): domain Bacteria; phylum Bacteroidota; class Bacteroidia; order Sphingobacteriales; family Sphingobacteriaceae; genus Mucilaginibacter. The sequence goes on from JAZKET010000159.1 coordinate 4,610, forward strand.
ATGGTAATAGGTTTGAAAAAGCGTTTTGAAATGCTGAAATCAATGCCCGAGCTGCGCGAGAAGCTATGGGAAATAGCAAACGCCTTACAAACAGGCCTGCGCGAGCGCGGTTTTGACCTGGGCGTTACCAACACCATGGTTACCCCGGTATTTTTAAAAGGCGATCTTTACGAAGCAACTGCTTTAACCCGCGACCTGCGCGAGCGTTGGGGCATCTTCTGCTCTATAGTAGTTTACCCGGTTATCCCTAAAGGATTAATCATACTGCGCTTAATACCAACTGCTACGCATTCGTTAGAAGATGTACAGCGCACCCTTGACGCTTACAGCGAAATGGGCGAAAAACTAAAAGCAGGCCATTACCGCGAAACGGTGGCGCAAGCTTAGTATAATAGCTAATAGCATTAAATAAAAGGCTGTCTACTCTTGCCAGAGTGACGGCCTTTTTTTATGTTTATACTGTGTCAAACCAATATCTATCTATCAAATCAATAATGAAATTCAATAAGCTGGTTGTCTTTGCATGTATGGGCCTGGCTGTTGCATTAATGGTGCGTTGCGGTGGCAACGGCGCCGATAAGGGTAACAGTAAACAGGTTGTTATTACTTCAAGCGCCGCTGATATAAAAAAGGGAGAGTTGCTGGCTGCTCAATATTGCCAGTCGTGCCACCAATTACCTCATCCGTCGTTGCTTGATAAGGCGACATGGCGCAATAACGTATTACCCGTAATGGGTTTGTACCTGGGTACAAAATATCACGTTAGCGATAGTATCCTAAATACACAGCTGGATAATATGACTTATCTGCCGCAAACACCGGTGATAGATTCGCTCGAGTGGCGGTACATCATAAATTACTACGTCAATAAGGCACCCGGGCAGTTACCGGTAGCGCAAAGGGCGGCACCATTGAAAGAATTGCCTTTCTTTAAGATCATCCCGGCCCCGGCAGAATGGGTATCTTCCAGTGTACTAACGTCGTATGTGAAAATTGATGATAGTGTTAAACCCCACAGGTTAATTGTAGTTGATGGGGTGACCAATAAGGTAATAGTTTTAGATAATAAAGTATCTACCATTAACTCATCTACCATGAGCGGCGCCATAGTAAACATGGTGTTTCAAAAAGACGGTATTGTAGCAACAACGCTGGGTAAAGATTTGTGGGCCAATGATGCAAAAAATGGAAATGTTAAGGAGATCAACATCGACAATACCGGCAAAGTAGCCGTCGCCGAGAGGCTGATTGTAGATAGATTGGGCAGGCCGGTAGCTACCACCATTACTGATTTGAACCAGGACGGACAGCCCGATTACCTGGTGGCGCAATTTGGTAAAATGACAGGCAAGCTAAGTTGGTTTGAATTGCCCGAAGGCAAAAAGAAAGAGCATGTGTTACGGGATAAGCCTGGTTGCGTAAAAACTGTTATTGAGGGCCATAACATCTGGGCGCTGTTTGCGCAAGGCGACGAAGGCCTTTTTAAATATACTAACGACGGTAAAGGCAACTTTGCAGAAAAGCGCGTGCTTAGTTTCCCACCATCATACGGATCAACCTATTTTGAATTGGTTGACATTAACAGCGATGGGCTTAAAGATGTTGTTTACACCTGTGGTGATAATGGCGATTACAGCCAGATACCCAAACCTTACCATGGCATTTATATCTACCTAAATACCGGCAATGATACTTTTGTAAGCAAGTACTTTTACCCAATGAATGGTTGTTATAAAGCCATTGTTAAAGATTTTGACAGAGATGGTAAATTGGATATTGCTGCTATCAGCCAGTTTCCGGGTGGTGCAAATCGTAATGAATCGTTTATTTATCTGAAAGGTAAAGGTGGGCTTAATTTTCAGCCTTACACACTGCCGCCGGGTACGCCGCTAAGCAACGCTTTGACAGTGGATGCCGGTGACATTGACGGCGACGGCAAAACAGACCTGCTAATAGGCAATGGTTTTGTTGGCCTTAATAAAGCTGACAAACAGCCACTGTTTATAGTGCTTAAAAATATAAAGTAAACTAACATGCGTTACTTTCACAAAACAATAGTTGTATGCGTACTTTTATTAGCAGTTATTGGCTTAGCCCGATGCGGTGGCCCGCCTGGTGGTAACATATATACCAAAGATGGCGCACAGGCCGAGGTTTATACTGATGAGGATGTAGCTAAAGGCGAGGCGCTGGCTGCGCAACATTGCCAATCGTGTCATGGTTTGCCAAGCCCTTCATTGCTTAATAAAAGTATCTGGAAAGACAATGTGCTGCCACTAATGGGGCAGTATTTGGGTATATCTGCAAAAGCCCCCAAAGCCCCGCGCATTGATGCTGCTTACAAGCCGGGCTATCCTGCAATGGAAGATAAAGATTGGCGCCTTATCAACGCGTATTACATAACCAAAGCACCCGATGAACTGCCGGTTGCCGATAGAGAAGAACCAACGCATAAACTGCCATTTTTTGAAGTACAGCCCACACCTGCCGAATGGGTAGCCGCCAAGGCATTCACATCGTATGTAAAGATTGACCAAAGTATAAAACCGCACCGCTTAATTGTTTGCGATGGTTTAAATAACAAGCTGGTAGTGTTAAACAATAGAGGACAAACCATTAATACCGGCACTCTTAGCGCCACTGTGGTTGATCTGAACTTTCAATCTGACAAAATATTGGCCAGTATTATTGGGTTTGACTTAAATCCAAATGATATTATGGTGGGTAGCATCAATGAGGTTTCATTTGATAAAAAAGGTGCCGTTTCATTTAAAGAGAAGCATTTATTTGAGCGACTGAACCGCCCGCTGTCTGTTAATTTGATTGATCTTAACCAGGACGGAAAGAAGGACTACCTGATAAACCAATACGGTAACATGACCGGCAAGCTAAGCTGGTTTGAAGGTGCCGCTGCCAGAACAGAACATGTGTTAAGAGAAAAGCCGGGCTGCGTTAAGGCAATTATCAATTATGACAACCCCGGCAAATTGCCAGACGTATGGGCGTTGTTTGCTCAAGGTGACGAAGGCGTTTTTATATACAGTAATAAAGGTAAAGGTGTTTTTGAAGAAAAGAAAGTGTTGAGTTTTCCGCCATCATACGGTTCAATTACCTTTGATTTGGTTGATTTTAATGGGGATGGTTTTAAGGACATATTATATGCCTGCGGCGATAATGCAGATCATAGCCAGATACTGAAACCATATCACGGTGTTTACATTTACCTTAACGATGGTAAGGACAATTTCAGTCAGAAATATTTCTATCCAATTAATGGTTGCAACAAGGTTATAGCTAATGATTTTGATGGCGATGGTGATATGGACCTGGCAGCCGTAAGTGCCTATCCTTCAGAAAAAACGCCCTGGGAAGGTTTTATCTACTTTGAAAATAAAGGTGGTTTAAAGTTTAAACCGTACACCTTACCATCAACTGTTAAATTTACCCACGGCATGACCATGGATGCTGCGGATATTGATGGCGATGGTAAAACCGACCTGCTACTGGGCGGGGGCTTTGCTGCTAAGGCCGCTAACAGCGAAGAGAAACACCCGCTATTTTTGGTACTGAAAAACGTTATTAAAAAATAATTTAAAAATAAGGGCGGTTAATTGTTTTAAATAGCGGATTTGCATCCTAAAAAGCCCGGTTTTTTGCCGGTTATTATTTTTAAGGAAACTTTATTTTAATATCTGTAAAATAATAAGGTTTGACGCTAAATTGGTAGAAGTTTTGTAAAAAATACCGCTAAAAATGTGGAAAAAAAATATTGTGCAGGGTGTTTACAGCTATTTTATTTTCAACAAAAACATTATAGCTTAGCTTTTATAAAACAATACCTCATATTATTAAACAAAGAGTAACTAAATGAAAAAATTTACTGAAGTAAAAGAGCTTATCGCATCGCTTGAAGCCGACGCTGATAAGTTTTACAACAAGGGTAACAGTGCAGCCGGTACCCGCGTTCGTAAAGGTATGCAAGACCTTAAAAACCTGGCCCAAGCTATCCGTTTGGAAGTTCAGGACACAAAAAACAAAGCATAGGTATACTGACGGTATAGCTAATAAAAAAACCCGGCTGCACTTAGCTGGGTTTTTTTATGTGATATATTTTTATGTAGAGACACAATACTTTGTGTCTCCTATAGCTTATGTCTGCTGTACGCTGACTCCTGTACGTGTTAAAACTTCTGTATCTCCTTAACAATGGTAGCCGCGGTTTGCTCGCTAACCTGCGTTAAGGGCAAACGTACAGTATCGCCGCAAATACCTAATTGCTTTAGAGCGGTTTTTACACCCGCCGGGCTGCCTTCTACAAAGCATAGGCGGGTTATGTCAATTAGGTCGTAATGACCTTTTTCTGCACCTTTAAAATCATGGTTAAGGCATTTGCGTATCATGTCTGACGTTTGACGTGGCAGTGCGTTACCCACAACAGATATCACACCAACTGCACCCAAAGCAATCATTGGCAGGCTGATAGGGTCATCGCCCGAGATCATCAGGAACCCTTCAGGTTTGTCGCGCATTATCTGGTTTATCTGATCAAAATTGCCGGATGCTTCTTTAATGCCTACAATGTTTTTAAACTCGCGCGCTAACCTGATAGTAGTGTCGGCGCTAACATTGCTGCCTGTACGTCCAGGTACATTATACAGCAATATAGGTAGCTTAGCAGCTTGCGCTATAGCTTTATAATGCTGGTAAATACCTTCCTGGCTTGGTTTGTTATAGTTAGGGCTGGCCGATAGTATGGCATCGTACCCCGGTATATCAAATGATTTTACCTGCTCAACAACCTCGGCAGTATTATTGCCGCCTATGCCTGCAACCAAATTTACGCGACCGTTTACCGCTTCGGCAGTAACGGTCAAAACCTTTTTCTTTTCGTCTGCGTTAAGTGTGGCGGTTTCGCCGGTTGTACCTAAAGAAACGAGATAATCTATCCCTCCATCTATCAAGTGATTGATAAGGCTTTTTAAACCATCATAATCAACTGATCCATCTGTGTTAAAAGGTGTAACCAAAGCCACACCTGTA
>JAZKET010000159.1:9659-24933 GCA_040386815.1 Bacteroidota bacterium
AATGATACGATGTACTCCACACCGCCATCAACTAAATAATTGATCAGGTTTTTAAGCCCGTCATAATCCACTTGTCCATCAGCCTGAAAAGGGGTAACAATAGCTATCCCGGTTCCGTAAAATTTATTCATGTGTTATAGTAAAAGGCTGCTAAGATAACAATTTTTGGTTGATGGTCGATAGTCCATAGTCGATAGCACAGGGAAATCGTTTCTAAATTAGCCACATAAAAGGCGGCACCTACAGAGCCTTGAATTGCGAAGGAAAATTTTCTACAAACAGGCGACTCCTATGGAGTCAGAACTATCATATATTACGCCGTAGGTGTAACCTGTTTATAGACAGAGAAAATTGCTGAGTTTAGGCTCCGTAGGTGCCGCCTTTTTTAAAAGCGACTTCCTTGGTCGATAGCCAATGGAGGAAGGTTTTTAATTTCTAAACATTTAATTTGATGGTCAATTCCAACTAATGACTAATGACTAATGACTAATGACTAATGAACTAAAAATCTAAAACCCAATAGCCAACCTCACGCCATCGTGAGTGTTATTGGCGCTGTTGTATGAGCGTGCATACAATACTTTAAATCTGAAGTACTGCAATCCAAGCCCTAATTCGTAGTAATTTTTAAGCTCGGGCGATGTCAGATAGTTGAAGTGTGCCACTTCTTGCAGCTTTAGTTTACGCAGCAGCGGTATTTTGTTTGTGAAGAAACCTGAGAAATTATGCTGATAATGTGCCTCCAGATACTCGGTACTGCTACTGTACAGGTAGTGGTTAAGCAGCAAAAAGCCGTTGATGCCGCCACGGTAAAACAAGGCCTGGCTACCGTAAAAATGGTTATAGTCTGTATAATAAATACTATTGGTATTGATAAATTTACCTGCAGCTATATAAAAAGCCGATCGCCCGTACAAGCCCAGTCTGATATTGGTTTTTGATACATCGGCCGATATCTTGTCAAAATCTACATCAGAACCCAGCATTCCTTTAACACCTTTGGTATAGCCAAACCCAATAGTTGGATAGTTTGATGGCAGATAGCGCCTGCCGGTAGGGTAGGTGGCGTACTTGTTGCTAAAATCATACGTTAAGCGTGCCGTAAGTTTGAATGATTGATTTTTAGGGAACAAAGGGACATCAGCCGCAGGCACAAAAGGATTATTTGAAGTATAAGTGCCGCCAACCAAACTAAATGCCGATGTATTATTTAACCAGGTACGACCGGCAAACTCGGCAGCTACCGATCCACGTAGGCCACCCGCTAAACGCCCGCCAAAAACCGCAGAGGCAAACTGCTTTTGATAAAATTTCTGATAATTCTCTTTAGCCAGTAAGCTGTGCACCGTATTGGCAAATGGCGAAATAGGAGCCAGGTTATTCATGTCCATCACATCAGAACCGCCACTAAGTACTAATGAAAATTTGTTAAGTGGTATCACTGCGTCGGCCACCAGGTTAACCAACCGGTTTGAGAAACCATAGCCAAGCGTGGTGCCTATTCTGAAATAACGGTTATCAACCGTGTCTATTTGCTTGGTGTACGATGCTTTCCAGTCGATATTAACACCCTGCACGGTATTGAACTGTATGGCGCGCGACAGGATAGGGTCGAAATGGAAATATTCCTTTTTATAGCGGTTGTTATGATTAAGGCCGGTAAGTAAAAGCTTACTTATTTTAAATCTGTTATTGATACGGTCTACAGAATCAAGATATCCTTTCGACTCGCGTTTGGTAGCTATCGAATCTTTCTTTTCGTAATCCAGTTTTTCCTCATCGGTTAGTGGTATGGGGCGTTCCTGTTCCCAATAAGTGCTGTCTTTTTTGTTGATGCCTTTGGTAATGCGCAGCACCTCGTTAAAATCCTTTTTGTTAAAGGTGGGGTTAAGGTCGTAATTTTTATAGACAGATATAAAGTAGCCGCCAAACTTAAAGCCAAACAGGCCGCCGTTAAAATCAAAACGGATGTTTGATGTCATCCAGGCTTTGTTGTTAACGGGTACAAATTGTTGGTTTATCTTAATGGTATCAACCAAATTAATATTAGCTTTTTTGGTGACGTACAGATTAAGGCCCACTAAGCGCCAACTGTCTTCTAATATATAGATGTAACCTTCAAAACAAGGGTCGTGTTCGCGGCGGGGTATCACCTTTATTTTGTTAATGGTTTGGCCGTTCTCGGTAGTTTCGCCTATCCAGCGGTAGTTGTAGTAAAACAAGGCGTTGTCTGCAATGGGCGATATTAAAGGGCGCAGGCTAATGCGGCCCCACTGCTGCAGGTTCTCGTAAAAATTAACCCGCATATCGGTAGCGCGGTTATAGCTAAAGGCACGGTTACTACCCGATACTTTCGACGAGATCATTTCCTCGTGCACCTGCCCGGGATACTGGTAGCTGTATTTTGATTCCGACTCTGACAGGTAGATGATTCCCCTGCGGTTTGAGTCTAATCCCATCTCTTTAGCCAGCTCATTAATATCCCTGCCCAAAAACTTCTTGGGCGCGTCTAACAGTTTCTGCATGCCTTTAATGTAGATGTCGGCGGTAAAGGCTTTAACCTCGTTAAGGTAAGTTTTACGTTTTTTTATCGCTTTGCGGATGATGGCATAGGCCGGGTCGACACCACCAACATTGACGGTTTGCAGCTGGTAAACCTCGGCGCTTAAGGTTACGTTAACAACTTTGTTTTGTTTCAGATCAACCGTGCTGCTTTCTTGCTTATAGCCAACTGCTTTATATTGTACTATATATTGTCCGGGTTTTAAGCTTAAAGAATACTCGCCTTCGCTATTAGCCGATGCGCCTTGTGTGGTGTTTTTAATATAAACCGCTGCAAAAGGCACAGCTTTGCCGGCATCGTCGGTAACCTTGCCACTAAGGGTAAATTGCTGTGCAAACAAAGTGGTATTGATCAGTAAAAATAAACAGAAGCTTAACGTCGATCGCATTAGGGCGGGTTATCTTTTGCTAAGATGCAATTTATTAACAAAAGGTTGCGTGGTGCAGGTGTTAATTATTGTTAAAGGTGTCCGTCCGCCAAATACCGGGACACCTTTGGAATAAGCGGACAGAACACAACTCTACACCGCGTCATTGCGAGGAACGAAGCAATCCCCGATATGCAATCAATGTGCAATAACTTTATGGCGGGTGTACTGCCTGCGATATCAAACTTTGCTTAAGGATTGTCCTGTCGGGGATTGCTTCGTTCCTCGCAATGACGCATTTTTACTATCCAATCATCTCCATTAATTCCGCGTCACTAATAATAGGGATATTCAACTTCTGTGCTTTTTCTAGTTTTGACGGCCCCATATTATCACCCGCTACCAGGTAGTTTAGCTTGGCAGATATGCTGCTGAGTATCTTGCCGCCGTTTTGTTCAATGATATCCTTCAACTCATCGCGCGAGCGTTCGAATGTGCCTGATATGATGAAGGTTTTGCCTGATAGCGACTCGCTGGCTAAAACAACTTCTTTTTGCTCGGCTACAAATTGTAGTCCGGCAGTCTTAAGTTTTTCAATTTCGTTGCGATGCTGTGGCGTGGCGAAGTATTCTACCAGGCTGTGGGCAATGCGTTCGCCTATTTCTTCGGCAACTACAAGCTCTTCAAGCGTAGCGGCCATTAGGTTGTCAATGTTTTTAAAGTGCATGGCCAGCTTTTTGGCAACGGTTTCGCCAATGTAGCGTATGCCTAAGCCAAACAGCACTTTTTCAAACGGCATCTGTTTCGATTTTTCAATTCCCTCCAGCATATTGTTGATAGATTTCTCGCCAAAGCGCTCCATACTTTTCAACTCATCCAGCTTGTTATGCAGAGCGTACAGATCACTAATATGACGGATAAACCCACGCTGGAATAACTGCTCGATGGTTTCATCGCCCAAACCGTCAATATTCATGGCTTTGCGGCCTATAAAGTGCTGCATTTTGCCGGTGATCTGCGGGCGGCAGCCTTCATCGTTAGGGCAGTAAAAGGCGGCTTCGCCCTCCTGCCGTTTTAGTGGGGTGCCGCATTCGGGGCACTCAGTGATATAATCAATGGTTGCCGATCCAACTACACGCTTCTCTAAATTTACTTCTATAATCTTGGGGATGATCTCGCCGCCTTTTTCTACATATACCCAATCGCCTTCGTGCAAATCAAGACGCAGCATTTCGTTGGCGTTGTGCAAGGTGGCGCGTTTAACGGTGGTGCCTGCCAGTAATACTGGCTTTAGGTTAGCCACCGGGGTAACCGCACCGGTACGGCCCACCTGGTAGGTAACTTTTAGCAGCTCGGTTTGTACGCGCTCTGCCTTAAATTTATAAGATATGGCCCAGCGCGGCGATTTTGCCGTAAAGCCCAATTCCTGCTGTTGGCCGTAGCTGTTTACTTTGATGACTATACCGTCGATATCATAACTCAGGTCGAAACGTTTGGTGTCCCACTCTTTAATAAAATCCAATACGCCTTCAATAGTGTCGCATAAACGACTATGCCCGTCAACATGGAAGCCCCAGCTTTTAACGGCTTGCAGGCTTTCCCAATGGGTTTTAAACAGTTGCTTTTCGGTGTACAGGCCGTACAAGAAACAATCCAGCGGGCGTTTGGCCACCTCGGCACTGTCTTGCAGTTTTATAGTTCCCGATGCAAAGTTGCGTGGGTTGGCGTAAGCAGGTTCGCCGTTGTCTATACGTTCCTGGTTCAGTCGCTCAAAAGCTTTCAGGTGCATAAATACCTCGCCACGGATCTCAAACTCGGCAGGGTAATCGCCGCCTTTTAGTTGTTTGGGGATGCTTTGTATGGTTTTTACATTGGTGGTAACCTCGTCGCCCTGCGTGCCATCGCCACGGGTGACGGCGCGGGCCAGTTTGCCATCCTGGTAGGTTAGGCTCATGGATAGGCCGTCAAATTTCAGCTCGCAAACGTACTCAAAATTATCACCTATGGCTTTGCGGATACGCTGGTCAAAGTCCAGCAACTCCTGCTCGTTATAAGTGTTACCTAACGACAGCATGGGCCAGCGGTGCCTTACCGTTTTGAACTCCTTGGTTACAAAACCACCCACCCTTTGCGTAGGCGAATCTTCGTCTAAAAACTGGGGGAACTGCTTTTCTAAAGCGGCTAGCTGCTCCAATTTTTGATCAAACTCAAAGTCGGTAATGGTAGGCATGGCCAGCACATAGTAGTTATAAGTGTGCTGCTTAAGCGCTGCCGATAAGGCGTCAATTTGTTGTTTTGCTTCGGTGGGTGACATGAGAGCGAAGATAATAAATTTAGAGGTGTCCGTCCGTTTCTTTTGCAGGGTAAAAAGGACGGACGGACGCTTATTTATTAATAATAAGGTGATTTTACGTTGGCAGTGGTTAGCACTTGCAAAAAGGGTGTCCGGCCGTTCTATTGGTGTCCGCACTTTTGCGGACGGACACCCAAGATTTAAATATATTTTAATTAAATATTTGATAATCAATTATTTATACCGATATTTGTATTGTAAATCAACAACAATCTTTTCCTGGTACATCACCACACAGCTAACCCTTTTTATTTACTTAAGAAGTGGAGAAGGAGGGAGTGTATTAAAATTTTTGGTGAAATTTTATTTTTTTTACCAGAGGATGGGTGGTGATTTTTACCAGAGGGATGTATGGTGATGAATTTGCCGGTGATTACTGATTGGTTACCTGTCGCTTCGGGCCCTTCACGCACGTGGCTTGCCTCCGCTCAGTTGCCGCGGAATGGCTGGTACTTTTGTCTTGATACAAAAGTACCCAAAAAATCAAGTCAGCAGAGATGCTTCTTTGCGCTCAAGGCCTTTGCCCTGCAAATCAGCTGAAACCTGGGGCCGGGTAATTTTGCCCCCTGTTTGTCGCACAGGGCCGACGCTTCAGGCAAAATTACTAATGCCCCTGCAGCCGCACAGGCCCGCATTGTTTCAGCTGATTTCACCCGAAGCTTTTCTGCTGACGTCCCAGATTAGAAATTCTGCATTAAACACAATCCTATCATCATTTAATCCTACGAATCCTAGTTCAGACAAATGGGTCGAGCGCGGGCCGCGTTAAGGATGGCAGCGGATACCGGCCCCTTTGAGGGCCTCAGGGCAGGCCGTGGCTAAGGCCTGCGCAGTATGAGCGTACAGCCTGACCCGACCAAAGGAGGGTAACGCCCATAATGATATGAAGGTGTCCGTCCGCGAAGTTGCGGACGTATAATGGACGGACGGACACCCCACTAATCGTCAAAGCGTCCGACCGTCCAAAAGCTGTCCGCAACCTTTCGGACGGACACCCCTTATTAATAAAACCATAAAATATTCCGAATAATCGTATAATTGGGTAATGAAACGATTGATTAATAACCTTACCTTCCAGGTGCTGGTGGCTATTGCGCTGGGCATTTTGGTGGGCCTGTACTTTAAACCTTTTGCCCCTACGGCACAGCTTATCAGCAAAACGTTTATCAATTTGATAACCATGCTGATTGCCCCTATCATATTCTTTACCATTGTGTTGGGTATTGCGGGTATGAGCGATATGAAAAAGGTAGGCCGTGTAGGCGGTAAGGCGCTGTTATATTTTGAGTTGGTTACCACTTTCGCGTTGGTAATTGGTGTTACCATTGCCAACCTGGTTAAACCGGGCGAAGGCTTTGTAAGCACCGTAAAGGCTGACGCAACCAAACTGGAAGTTTACCAAAAAGCAGCATCTGATATGAAATGGGGCGATTTTCTGGCTCATATTGTGCCCAGCAACGTTTTTGAAGCTTTTGCCAAAGGCGATATTTTACAGATCCTGTTCTTCGCCATATTGTTTGGCATAGGCTTGAGCAAGATGGGCGACACGGGTACCACGGTAATTAACCTGTTTGAAAAGATCTCGAAAGTTTTCTTCAATATTATGCACATTGTAATGAAGGCTGCTCCGCTGGGCGCTTTCGGTGGAATGGCGTATACAATTAGTACTTACGGTATTAAAACGCTGCAACCGCTGGCTTTGCTGATGGTGTCGGTTTATGCTACTATGGCGCTGTTTATTTTTGTGGTGCTGAACTTGATTTGCCGCTTTTATAAGTTTAGTTTGTGGCAATATCTTAAACATATCAGGCAGGAGCTGCTGATTGTGCTGGGTACATCGTCGTCTGAGTCGGCGCTGCCGGGGATGATGGAGAAGCTGGAGAAATTTGGCTGCTCAAAATCGGTAGTTGGTTTGGTTATCCCTGCGGGATACTCGTTTAATTTAGATGGCACAACCATTTACCTGTCTATGTGTACCATATTTTTAGCGCAAGTATTTCATGTTCCGCTTACGCTGATGCAGCAGCTTACTATAATAGGTATACTGATGGTAACCAGCAAAGGCGCGGCAGGCGTTACCGGCAGTGGCTTTATTGTGCTGACATCAACCCTGGCAGCTATTAAGCTCATACCGGTTGAAGGTGTGGCGATATTGTTGGGGGTGGATAGGTTTATGAGTGAAGCAAGAGCGATTACGAATGTGATAGGGAATGGTGTTGCTACTATTGTGATTGCTAAAAGCGAGGGGGAGTTTATTAGCCCAGAACTAAAAGCTTAATATGTATATTTTTTTAACGATAGCTAAAGGGCTTATTTGTTTAATCGGTTTTGCATTTGCTGTGATTTTTCTTACTCAGGGTATAAATGGCGAAGCCGGAAAAAAGAAAAAAGCCATTTGGACGATTGTCGTCACATTTCTGATATTGGTTTTGCTTTCAGGTATTGAATTTGTTATTGCGGTAAATAAATAGCCGTCCTTTCGTTTTTAATAGCGTTGCTTTTAAGCGGACGGATACGAGTTTGTATTATTAGGTATTTTTATCGCTTTAGGCCCTTCACGCACTTGGCTTGCCCCGCTCTTGGGCACGGAGCCTAGTTACTTTACCTTAGATGCAAAGTAACCAAACATCAAGCCGAAAAAATCCTTCCGCCCACAGGCCAGACACCATGGCCCGCGTTTTTCGGCAGGCCTTCGCGCTCTTTTTTGAACTAAGATTAATAGATTTTAAAGATTATAGGATTTCTTTCTATTGCAGAATTTCGGTTTATCCCAAAACGTCAGAAAATAAGCTTCGGGTGAGGGAAGGCGAAACAGTGGTGGACTGTGCGGTTGCAGGGGCATTAGTAATTTTACCTGAAGCGGGGGCATTGCGCGACAAACGGCGGTAAAATTACCCGGCCCCAGGTTTCGGCTGTACTGCAGGGCAAGGGCCCCGAGCGCAAAGAAGCCTCTTTTCTGACTTGATTTTTTGCTGCTTTTTGATCAAGTAAAAAGTAGAAGCCAACCGGCGGCGATTGAGCCGGGGCAAGCCAAGCGCGCAATGGCCTAACCGAGCGACAAAGTCAAAAAGCGTCCGACTGTCCAAAAGGTGTCCGCAACTTAACGGACGGACAGAACCAAGCAACTTATTAGAAACCAATAAGCAAATCAACCCTTCATTGTAAATTTTTCATCATCTCAATAAAAAAAAGCAACGCAACCATATAGCAGGTGAAAAATAATTTTAGCTTTGCGATATCAAAATAGACATATACCAATGAGTGTTCTAGTAAACAAAGATTCGAAAGTTATAGTTCAGGGTTTTACAGGTAATGAGGGTAGCTACCACGCCGAGCAAATGATAGCGTACGGTACCCAGCTTGTAGGTGGTGTTACACCGGGTAAAGGTGGCCAAACCCACTTAGACCGCCCTGTATTTAATACCGTTGCCGACGCTGTTGCAAAAACAGGTGCCGATGTATCTATCATCTTCGTTCCGCCTGCATTTGCTGCCGACGCGATTATGGAAGCTGCCGAAGCGGGTATTAAAGTTATTGTATGTATCACCGAAGGTATCCCGACAAAGGATATGATTGCGGTTAAAGAATATTTGTCTGACAAAGACAGCCGCCTGATTGGCCCTAACTGCCCGGGCATTATCACGGCCGACGAAAGCAAGATTGGTATTATGCCGGGCTTTATCTTTAAAAAAGGTAACGTAGGTGTGGTTTCAAAATCGGGCACGTTAACTTACGAGGCGGTTGACCAGGTGGTTAAAGCCGGTTTAGGTATCACTACCGCTATAGGTATTGGTGGCGACCCGATCATCGGTACACCAACCAAAGAAGCGGTTGAGCTGTTAATGAACGATCCGGAAACACACGGTATCATCATGATAGGCGAGATTGGTGGCGGCATGGAAGCCGAAGCTGCCCGCTGGATAAGAGATAATGGTACTAAACCAGTGGTAGGCTTTATAGCCGGCCAAACAGCGCCTCCGGGCCGCCGTATGGGTCACGCTGGTGCTATCGTAGGCGGTGCCGATGATACTGCTGCTGCAAAAATGAAGATCATGGAAGAGTGTGGTATCCGCGTGGTAGCATCACCAGCCGAAATTGGCGCTGCTATGGCAGAGGAGCTGGCTAAGTTGAAATAAGCCCCCTCTAAATCTCCCCCGGTAGGGGAGACTTAAAATATTAAGATCCTGGCTTTGGCCGGGATTTTTTTGTTTGGGCTATTTTGTCTGAGCCATGATTCTTGTCTGAACCATGACTCGCGGGATTTAAAGATTGCAGGATTATTATGCCAAGCCATTTACCCAAAAACCAATGACAATTCCTTTAGTTAAATTAATTTTAAGATGGAAATTGCATGTGCCTCCATCATTTGCGTTTAGTAAATATTTTTTCCAATCATCGCCAAATACTTGGCAAGCACAATCAACCCACACTATTTTTTCATTTTCATGATCTATAATTGATATGAGCTGTTTGTAATATTTTTCGGGTGCTGTTATAAGTTTACCCTTGGCAGACTGGTTATATTTCGAGGTTTCTTTTTTTATAAGGGCTTCGATAGTCAAAAGATCGGCTTTCGTTAAGTTAGTAGCATTTCCTTTAGCCCCGAGTATATTGCTATCTCTATACGCATCGTATTTAATTATAGCATGTCTAACGGGATCTTTGTCTGTTTTGTAATAATGCGTTACGGGTATTTCAATTGTTTTTTCTTTTTGAGGCTGATTGCATGCGGCGAATAAAATCACACTTATTAAGGCTAGTTTTTTCATCAGATGAAGGTTGACTGTAAATATACAACTCTTCCGTCAACCCCATGTAAACATCGCACCTCAAAACAAAATGTCCGCCCGTTTTGTCGTATATTGTAAGGTAGCGGACGGACACTTGTGCCGTTTGTGAAATCAATTAATAATAAGGGAAATCAAATAATAATATGAGTAACTACAATCAATTAACACAAGAAGAAGAGTACATCATACTACACAAAGGCACCGAGCGCCCTTTTACCGGCGAGCTGCTTAACAACAAAGCCGAGGGCTTATACGTGTGCAAACCTTGCGACACGCCACTGTATACATCAGAAACTAAATTTGAGTCGCATTGCGGCTGGCCAAGTTTTGATGACGAGATACCGGGTGCGGTAAAACGTGTGCCCGATGCTGATGGGCGCAGGGTAGAGATTGTCTGTAATAATTGTGGCGCCCACCTTGGGCATGTGTTTGAGGGCGAATATCTGACACCAAAAAACACGCGTCACTGCGTTAATTCGCTTTCTATGAAATTTGTCGCTAAAGCGTAATAAAACCCCGGCGATGGGTGGCCAAACTCATCGCCAAAATATTACCTGCGCAA
Organism: Bacteroidota bacterium; assembly: GCA_040386815.1. Lineage (GTDB taxonomy): Bacteria > Bacteroidota > Bacteroidia > Sphingobacteriales > Sphingobacteriaceae > Mucilaginibacter. The sequence goes on from JAZKET010000159.1 coordinate 20,295, forward strand.
GATTTACACATTTACAAAAGGCTCATTGCTAGCCTGATAAAAATGCCCTCTGCACAACTTTGAGTGATTTTGTTTATAACTTATGGGTGATGTGTATAACTATCACTACCAACAAAAAAGCGCAAGCCCTATCTTTGGATTATAAGTCTTCAAAAGCTATCCAAAACTATCGGGTCCCCTGGCCGATATCACCGGAGAACGCTGCCGACTGGTGGCTAAGCTGACGTACAATTGGTATAATATTTAGTAGGGATTAGTGAGGTTGAAATAAAGTAGTTTAAAGGTGGCCCATGTAAATTGGTCATTATTTAGCAACAACTGCTCGGGGGAATTGTCGGCTAAAATTACCAGGGTTTGCAAGACGAATAATTAGAGTTAAAACAATAAAAGAGCATAACACGCATGGCAGAAGAAACAGAATTATTATTAAGAGAGAACAAGGATCGTTTTGTTATTCTACCTATTAAATATCCCGCCATTTGGGAGATGTATAAAAAATGCGAAGCCAGTTTTTGGACGGCAGAAGAGATAGATCTGTCTGACGATTTGAAACACTGGGAAAACTTAAACAGCGGCGAAAAACATTTTATATCACACATCCTGGCGTTTTTTGCTGCCAGTGATGGTATAGTAAATGAAAACCTTGCTGTAAACTTTATGAGCGAGGTGCAGTTGCCAGAGGCACGTTGTTTCTACGGTTTCCAGATCATGATGGAAAATATCCACTCTGAAACCTATGCGTTATTGATAGATACTTACATTAAAGATGCTGCCGAAAAAGACCGCTTATTCCACGCTATTGATACCGTACCATGTGTAGGTAAAAAAGCAGAGTGGGCACTACGTTGGATCAATAACGGAAGCTTTGCCGAGCGCTTGATTGCCTTTGCTGCTGTTGAGGGTATCTTTTTCTCAGGTAGTTTCTGCTCTATCTTTTGGTTAAAGAAACGTGGTTTAATGCCCGGCTTAACTTTCAGTAATGAGCTGATCTCTCGTGACGAAGGCATGCACTGCGAGTTTGCCTGCCTGCTATACCGCATGCTAGATAACAAGCTATCGAAAGAAGCAGCTACCGCTATTATTACCGATGCTGTTGAAATAGAAAAAGAGTTTATTAATGACGCATTGCCGGTGAGCTTGATTGGCATGAACGCTAAGTTAATGAGCCAATACATTGAGTTTGTGGCCGACCGTTGGTTAGGCGAGTTAGGCTACGATAAAGTATATGGCGCAAGTAATCCGTTTGATTTTATGGAGATGATATCGCTGCAGGGTAAAACCAATTTCTTTGAGAAACGCGTAGGCGATTACCAAAAAAGCGGTGTGTTAAACGTAGGCGGCGGCGACAATAAAGGATTCTCTTTAGACGAGGATTTCTAGATGGTCATCGGTTAATGGTCAGTAGTCATTGATCCGATCGCTCATCTATATAAATAGTAAAGAATACTCCAGTTAAGAAAAATAATAAGTAACCCGGTTGGGGTCCAGTCCCGGCCATAAATGCCAAGAAGAAATGTTTGTAATTAAAAGAGACGGAAAACAAGAGTCAGTAAAATTTGACAAAATAACCGCACGGATAGAGAAGCTGTGCTATGGTTTAAACCCAGCACTGGTTGACCCGGTTGATGTGGCTAAAAAAGTAATTGAAGGTTTATTTGATGGGGTTACTACATCAGAACTGGATAACTTAGCTGCCGAAACAGCCGCGTCATTAACCACCAAGCACCCGGATTACGCGTTACTGGCATCGCGTATAGCCGTTTCTAACTTACATAAAAACACCATCAAATCGTTCTCAGAAACGATGCGTAACCTGTATCAGTACGTTGACCCTAAAACGGGTAAAAACGCTGCTTTATTGGCTGATGATGTAAATGATATCATTCAAAAAAATGCTGAAGAACTGGATAGCAGCATTATTTACGATCGTGATTTTGGCTTTGATTACTTTGGTTTTAAAACTTTAGAAAAATCATACCTGTTAAAACTGGACGGTAAAATTGCCGAGCGCCCGCAGCATTTGTTTATGCGTGTATCGGTAGGTATCCACAAAGAGGATATTGCCAGTGCTATTAAAACGTATAACCTAATGAGCGAGCGTTGGTTTACTCACGCTACGCCTACCTTGTTTAACGCGGGTACACCAAAACCACAAATGTCATCATGCTTCTTGTTAACCATGCAAGACGATAGCATTGACGGTATTTACGATACTTTAAAGCAAACCGCTAAAATTTCGCAAAGCGCGGGTGGTATCGGTCTAAGCATCCACAACGTGCGTGCAACAGGTTCATACATTAGCGGTACTAATGGTACCAGCAACGGTATTATCCCAATGCTGCGTGTGTTTAACGATACCGCACGTTATGTAGACCAAGGCGGCGGTAAGCGTAAAGGCGCTTTCGCAATTTACTTAGAGCCTTGGCATGCTGATATCTTCGAATTTTTAGACCTGCGTAAAAACCACGGTAAAGAAGAAATGCGCGCACGCGACTTGTTCTACGCCCTTTGGGTAAGCGATTTGTTTATGCAACGCGTTGAGGCTAACGAGGACTGGAGCTTGTTTTGCCCGCACGAAGCACCAGGCTTAGCTGATTGCCATGGTAAAGAATTTGAAAAACTATACAAAAAATACGAGAAAGAGGGCCGCGCACGTAAAGTGATAAAAGCGCAGGAACTTTGGTTTGCTGTATTGGACGCCCAGGTAGAAACCGGTACCCCTTATTTGTTATATAAAGATGCTGCCAACGGCAAATCAAACCAGCAAAACTTAGGTACTATAAAAAGCTCAAACTTGTGTACCGAGATATTGGAGTACACCTCTAAAGACGAAGTTGCGGTTTGTAACCTTGCATCGGTAGCGTTGCCGCGTTATGTAATCAACGGTGCTTTTGATCATGAGAAATTGTACGAGGTTACCTACCAGGCTACTTTGAACCTGAACAAGATCATTGATAATAACTACTACCCGGTTAAAGAGGCCGAGTACTCAAACCTGCGTCACCGCCCTATTGGTTTAGGTGTACAAGGTTTGGCAGATGCTTTCATATTGTTGCGTATGCCGTTTGAAAGCCCTGAGGCTAAACAATTGAACAAAGAGATCTTTGAAACTATCTACTTTGCTTCAATGACAGCTTCAAAAGACTTGGCTATTAAAGAAGGCGCTTACGAAACCTTTAAAGGTTCGCCATTGTCAAAAGGTCAGTTCCAGTTTGATTTGTGGAATGTAAAACCAGACAGCGGCCGTTGGGATTGGGAAAACCTGCGCTTAGATGTAATGAACCACGGTGTGCGTAACTCACTGTTAGTAGCGCCTATGCCTACTGCATCAACATCGCAAATATTAGGTAACAACGAGTGCTTTGAACCATATACCTCAAACATATACACCCGCCGTGTATTGAGTGGCGAGTTCATCATTGTTAACAAACACTTGCTGCGCGATTTGGTAAACCTTGGTTTATGGACCGGTGGCATGAAAGATAAGATCATCACTGCAAACGGATCTATCCAGGATATTGCTGAGATACCACAAGACTTGAAAGACCTTTACAAAACTGTTTGGGAGATCAAGATGCGTGATATCATAGACATGGCTGCCGATCGTGGTGCATACATTTGCCAGTCGCAATCGTTGAACTTGTTTATCAACTCGCCAAACGCGTCTAAACTGACTTCAATGCACTTCTACGCATGGAAGAAGGGTTTGAAAACAGGTATGTACTACCTGCGTACACAAGCAGCATCGCAAGCGGTTAAATTTACAGTTGAAAACCAAGGCGGTAAAAACATGGAAGCGGTTATCCCTGAAATTGTTAACCAGGTAGCCGACGAAATACCGGCCGGCCCAACCTGCTCAATGGAAGAAGGCTGCGTTACTTGCTCAGCATAAGTTATATTGGTCGATAGACCATAGTCCATGGACGATAGTTAGCTATTGTTCATGGACTTTTTTGTTTAATGACATTTACATTTCAGGATTGACAGCGGTAAATCCTACTTTTGCAGATATACACTATGGTCCATGGACTATCGACCATTGACTGCGAAGCATGACCAAACACGAAATCATCCCTTGCGACCGTTGCGGTGCCCGCATTGAATGTAAGGCAAACTCTTACACCAAATGCCAGTGCAGTGTAGTGCAGTTAACTTTGAACGAGGTGCAGCACATCAGCGAAAACTACGAGGGCTGCATGTGTGCCAAATGTTTGGTGGAGTTGCAGGTGGAGTATAGGGAGATGATGGGGATAGATAACCAATAACAATAAAAGGGTGTCACTCTGAGCCGTGTCGAAGAGTGAGCGCAGAGGCCTTTGCCCACATGCTTCGACGGAGCTCAGCATGACACCCAGCGCGCTTTCAATAAAAATATATTATGTCCACCTTCACCACCCAAATCCCCTGCGAATTCGACCATAACTACTCCCTTAAAATAGTAGACGATGGCAAAGTAGCATATGCGTACCTATACGAGAGTGAAGACATCATTGGCGATGTCTGGCTATACAACCAACAAGAACCACCGCAAACATCGTTTTGGTTGCCTGAGGATATGCCATTCTTAAATCCCAAAGAATACCTCGAAAACGACGGAATTATCAAACCTATCCAACAAGAAAGCGAGATCCGCACTGAA
>JAZKET010000160.1:0-10557 GCA_040386815.1 Bacteroidota bacterium
CGATGTAGTAATCGATAATGTTCTCAAACGCCTGGGCATCAAAAAAGTACTGGTCATGATTCCTAATCATTTCCTCGTACCGCTCTACCGAGAATTTTGGATCTTCGGTAAAACCAAATTCAAATTCTTCTTCCATTAATTAGTGTTTAAGAACATGGTTTAACAATCCAATTTTTAGGTTAGACTATTAAACTTTAGTTGAGTTTAAATTACAAGTAAAAAGCCCCCGTATGGCAATTAAGTTTTCAACATACAAACATTTTTAACATCGGCAAATGCAAAGTGTTGATTACTAATTACAAAGCATTTGGCGGCAATGGGGCGGGTTGATTGAAATTGCCTTAAAAGATTTTTCTACATTTGATATAACAAAGGTACGCACAAAGCCGCCCGATGTAACCCTTGCCTTAAAACATTTACATAGCGTTTACATAAAACATTTGGCGCGTGGCAGCGTTAAAAAAACCACGTTGCTGTAAATTTTCAACGCGGCTATATATTTAATATATTACACAAAATTTAATACATACATGAATAATATCAAGAAATACGTTTTTGGGGCTGCTACCTATGCGGCCTTGTTTCTTAGCTTTAACGCGTCGGCACAAGAGGCACCCAAAAACTGGCATCAACTGGATCTTAAAACTGATGGATATTACGGCATCAGCTTAAATAATGCCTACAATTTTGTAAAAGGTAAAAAAAGCAAAACGGTGGTTGTTGCCACCATTGATAGCGGTATAGATACTGCACAAGCCGATTTTAAGGGCATACTATGGGTAAACCCAAAAGAAGTTGCCGCCAACGGTAAAGACGACGACGGTAACGGCCTTGTTGACGATGTGCATGGGTGGGACTTTTTAGGCGGCCCGGGCGGCAAAGTTAACTATACCGAAACCACCGAAGAGATTAGAGAATATGCTCGTCTTAAACCTAAATACGGCACCCTTACCGCCGCCCCGGCAGGCAGCGAAAAAGAGTATGCTTACTGGCTTAACGTAAAACAGGTGCACGATGCTACCTTTGAAAAATCAAGCACCGAGTCGGCACAGATAGGCCAGATGATGAACGCGCTGATGGCTACCAGCGGTTATATTAAAAGAGAGTTAAAGCTGGCTCCGTCGGCTACGTTTACCAAGGCCGATCTGGATAAAATACCCACTACTACAAACGACACCATTATGCAAAGTAAAGGTGTATGGGCGCAAATGTTTGAGCAGGCGGGTGGCGACAACGGAAAGGTAATGAAGGAAGTTGCGCAGTATATGGAAAAACTGAACAACGATATTAATCCTGACCTTGGATCGCGCAAACGAATTGTTGGCGATAACCCTGATGTGCAGGATGGTAAGCCTTATGGAAATAACGTATTGAAAGCTCCGGATGCATCGCACGGTACAGGTGTGGCCGGACTTATTGGCGCTGTACGCGGCAACAAATATGGTATTGATGGCGTGGCCGATAACGTGCGTATTATGGCTATTAAAGCTGTACCAAACGGCGACGAGTATGATAAAGATATTGCTAACGCGATACGCTACGCGGTTGATAACGGGGCCAAAATTATTAACATGAGCTTTGGTAAAAAGTTATCACCGCACAAAGATTGGGTTGACGCCGCGTTTAAGTACGCTGCAGAAAAAGATGTGCTATTAATACAGGCATCAGGGAACGATGGCCAGGACATGGATGTTAAACCACAATACCCTAATGATATTTTTGAGGACGGTTCATCAAGCGATGCCGCTAACGTGATCTGTGTAGGCGCATCAGGCGCAAAGGCCGGCGACGAATTGGCTGCTACCTTTAGCAACTACGGCAAAAAGAATGTAGATGTATTTGCCCCGGGTGCAAAAGTAACCTCGATTGATACCGACGCCGAGTTTAATACCGCCGACGGTACCAGCTTTGCATCGCCAATTGTGGCTGGTGTGGCTGCTTTGGTTTTAGAGCATTACCCAACGCTTAGCGCTAAGCAATTGAAACAAGTTATCCTTGAATCGGCTACACCACTAACCGGCAGCATTACCCTTAAACCGGGCAGCAAAGACGAGAAAGTTGATTTTACTACCTTAAGCAAAACCGGTGGTATTGTTAATGCGTTAAAAGCTTTGCAGATAGCGTCGAAGTTGAAGGGCGAGAGAAAGTGATTTTATAGAAATTAGCTTTGACAACTTTTAAAAAGTTGTCAAAGCTATGAAGCGGGCATTTGTCCCGCTTTTTTATTTTAGGGCTTACCTCAACGCCTCAATATTCGCACTAACCTTACTTTCAAAATCTTCAGAGAAGCCTTCAGCTAACCAATCAATCTCGCCTTTTTTATTGATGAGGTAAAATGATGGCCCGGCGCTTACCTGGTAAACTTTTGACAGCGGGCGGCCGTTTATGTAAATGGGGCTTTTTACCTTGTTGGTTTTTATAAATTGATTTACGGCTTCTTTGGTATCCACATAGTTTACAGATACAATAGCTACATCTGTACCATCGTATTTTTTGTGCATTTTTTCAAGCACCGGCAGCGCCAGCATACAAGCCGGGCAGCCGTTAAAAGTAAATTCCATCAAAACAACTTTGTTCTTCAAGTCGGCCAGAGATAGTTTAGTGCCGTCGGTAGCGGTTAGCGTCCATTGTGGTGCCATTGTTCCTTTTGATAGCATGGGCGATTTTTTCTCAGTTTTAAACCCGGTTGGGATATTGATAGTTACCGGGTTTTTCTTGTCATCAGAAGAAATGCGGGTGTCTGAAAAGACATATTTTAATCTTTCAGAAAGGGTGCCAAGCACCATGCCTTCTTTTGAAAGTTCGCCTCTAAGCTCGGTTGTTACGGCAAGTATCAGGTCAGCTTTTTTGTCAATAAATACGTGGAACCTGTCATAGGTTTTCTTCTCTGTGTTTTCAGAATGTACCAAAATATGATGGCACAATGTTTTGTTTATAGTGCTGTCTGTCAATGATTTTACTGCATATTTGCTTTGGACTAACACCTCTTTAAGTCGCGATGACAGTTGATGTAAGGTTGATATCGATGTGCCTTTCGGCGGATCAGATAGCGTATAGGTGCTGTCTCTGTAGTTAAGGTCCACTTTTTTTACGCCATCAAATAAATAAACCAGTTTTTCTTGCGCGCGCTGATTTTCGACACTGTAAGCCTTAAAAGAATTGTCGGCCTGGCCGTAAGTGTAAACACGGTTCTTAAAATGTATCTCGTCGCCAAAAAAACTGGTGCCATCTTCCACAAGGTTATAACTCATGTTTTTGGCCAACGCTACTTTATCAATAGCTCTTTTCACTATCTCGCGTTGTGCCTTTGCCAAAGATGCTGTCATCAGGCAAATAGTAAAAATGGTGAGTTTGACAGATGATGTGGTCATAATAAGGTTTTGTATCATCCAAATATAGTTGATCCAGAGGTTGCCGGCTAAGCATTAACCTTTTTTAACATATTACTGTTGAGCGGCTTTAACTCTCAAAATCTAATATTGTACATTAGCTCCCGAAAATCATATAGCCAATCATGATTATGCAATTCATCCCACATCTATCTTTAAAACAAATAAAGATCGGCAACGAGTTTTGGTATATGCCAATTTGTACGATGCTGATTGGTTTTCTATCATTAACGGCATCTAACAGCTACGCCCAAACCTCGCTCTATCAAACAGAACTTGTCCGGTTAAAAAATGCCGCCAAGGCTAAGCTTTCCGGCCACATAGATCAGTTTAATGAATATAAGGGTCGTCCTGCAAGCGATGGGCCCTATAATAAAACTAACAACAAAGAATTTCTATTGGGCAATATACCCTTGTTTCTAAGTTCAGACACTGCCATCAGCAAGGTTTATAATTACCGTTGGTGGATGATCAGCAAGCACTTAAAACAGTATCACGACCCTTATGATAGTAAAGACTATTGGGTGGTTACCGAGTTTTTTGGTGTGAAACCCTGGGCATCATTAAGCGGCGCGATAACCTGCCCGGCGGGCCAGCAGTTTTATGATGTGCGTTGGTTAAGAGACGACAAGTATCTAAAATCGTACGCGGATTATTTTATGAGTGGCTCGGCTTCTAAATTAAATCAACGAGAGAACGGCAATTTTTTAACCTATTTAAGCCGGCCGGAAAGTCTCCATTTTTCAAGCTGGATGATAAACGGTGTTGATGCTTTTCAAAAAATACATCCTGATAATAAATGGTTGCATGGCGTATTGCCTGATATGGAAAGGCATCAACAGATGTTAGACAGCCTGTTTACCGTAAAATCTCCAAATGCAAAAACCGATGGCATGTACAAGATCCGTGATCTGTATGATGGTATGGAGTTTAGCCTGTCAGCAGTGTTGGGCTTAATTAAAAGCGATGGCGCGTACAGTTTATACACGGCAGATAATTGGCGCAATTACTACCTGGGTTGGGGCACTACTGATAATGCCGATCGCTCTGCGCAGGCAAAAGATTACCCTAAAGCTTTCCGCAAAGGGTATCCTGATTATTACCTGGCCAGGCCATCTGTTAACAGCTATGCTTATGGCAACCTGCTATCGCTGTCTGATCTGTACTGGGAAGATGAAGCCAATTATGAAAAAGGTACTAAATCAGCTTATTATGCTGCCAAAGCAGGCAAGCTAAGGCAAAAGGTACTGGATGTACTTTGGAATAAGGACGATCAGTTTTTTAACACCTACAGTGCCGGCGACAATGAATTTGGTGCCCGCGATTATGAAGCAAGGGTACGCGAATCTGTAGGTTATACGCCCTGGTATTTTAATTTAATACCAGCCAGTCAGTATAACACCTACAGCAAGGCCTGGCAAATGTTCTCATCGCCCAAAGGTTTTCAAAATGCTTCGGGGATGACCACTGCCGAGCGGCAGCATCCTTATTACAACGAGCAGGCCTATGCCTGGAATGGACGCGGCTGGCCTTTTGAAAACTCGGTAGTGTATAAAGGCTACGCTAATTACTTACGAGATTATAAAAAGACAAGCACCGCAGCCGAAAAGCAGGTATTGTATGACAACATAGTACAACTGGCTAAGCTGCACGGCAGTAAAGAACTAAACATTGGCGAATGGTATATACCAAGCAACGGAAAGACTTTTGGCGGCGAACGCGATTATTTCCACTCAACTTTTCCGGACATTATCATAGAGGATCTGTTGGGCTTTAAATCATCGCATAAAAATAAATTTTCTGTAAGCCCGCTATTGCCAGAGGGCGAATGGGATTTTTTTTACTTAGGAAACATCCGTTATCATGGCCACGATGTTGACATTGTTTGGAAGAAAGATTGGGAACCTGATAAGCCAGGCAAACAAAGTAAGCTTTGTATCTGGGTAGATGGTAAACTGGCAGCCAGCAGTGCTTTGCTGAATAGTACGGTTATCGTTAATTTGTAGTCTATCCGATAGTAAAATGCACTTGGAGTAGTAAGCGGAGCAATATTAGTGTGTAAAAACCTTATCGCTTAAGCTATATCAATTGCATTTAACACATTTACGCTTATATTTGCGTTCCGAAAAACATCATTTAATAAATAAGATGAGAGAAATACAATTCAGAGAAGCGCTTCGCGAAGCAATGCAGGAAGAAATGCGCAATGACGATAGCATATACCTGATGGGCGAAGAGGTTGCCGAGTATAATGGTGCCTACAAAGTTAGCCAGGGTATGTTAGATGAGTTTGGCGCTAAACGTGTAATTGATACGCCGATATCTGAATTAGGCTTTGCCGGCATTGGTATTGGTTCGGCTATGAATGGTTTAAAACCAATCATCGAGTTCATGACCTTTAACTTCTCGTTAGTGGCTATTGACCAAGTGATCAATGGCGCCGCCAAGATCATGTCCATGAGCGGTGGCCAGTTCTCTGTGCCAATTGTTTTTCGTGGCCCAACCGGTAACGCGGGTATGCTAAGCTCACAGCACAGCCAATGTTTTGAAAACTGGTATGCTAACTGCCCAGGCTTAAAGGTGGTAGTACCATCAAACCCTGCAGATGCCAAAGGTTTATTAAAATCATGTATCATTGATCCTGATCCTTGTATTTTCATGGAGTCTGAATTAATGTATGGCGATAAAGGCCCTGTTCCTGAAGAAACATACTATATTGAGATAGGTAAAGCTGCCGTAACTAAACAAGGTACTGATGTTACTTTGGTAGGTTTTGGTAAGATAATGAAAGTAGTAAATGCCGCTGCCGCCGAGCTTGAAAAAGAAGGTATCAGCGCAGAGGTTATTGACCTACGTACCGTACGCCCTATTGATTACGCAACTATTATCGAGTCGGTTAAAAAAACAAACCGTTTGGTATTGGTTGAAGAAAGCTGGCCATTAGGCTCAATAGCTACCGAGATTGCCTTTAAAGTACAAAAAGACGCGTTTGATTACCTTGACGCGCCAATACTACGCATCATGGGTGGTGACGTACCACTACCTTACGCGCCAACCCTGATACAAGAGTACCTGCCAAATGCAGACAAAGTTGTTAAAGCGGTTAAAGAAGTAATGTACGTTACCAAGTAACAAAAACCGTAGAGACACAATACTTTGTGTCTCCTGAATGATAAATTAATAGAAACGCAACGCATGCGTCTCTACAAAATAAAATCGAAAGCCCTGACAAACATCAGGGCTTTTTTTATGCTTATTATTGTGTACCAATTAACGCTTGCCTTATGAAATTAAGAAGACTTTTTTTTCTGTCGATAGCGCTCTTTAGCAGCATCACCGTATTTGCGCAAAAGCGCGATCTGAATATTGTATTTATCGGTAACAGCATTACCTACGGTGCAGGTTTGCCAGACCGTGCTACCCAGGCGCCGCCCGTTGTCTGCGCCAGCTATTTAAAAATGCAAAAGAAAATTGGTGCGGTCGAATTTTCAAACCAGGGCCATAGCGGCTACACCACGCTGGACTGGCTGCCCGGTACGCGCGCTTTAAACGCCGCTGAAGACGCTGCGGGGGCTTTTGCCAACAAGCAGGCGCAAATGATATTTGCTATCAAAATAGGCACTAATGACAGCGCTATAAAAGGCACCCACGGCGCGCCGGTTTCCGTGGCAGATTATCGTACAAACCTGAAGAGCATTATTGATCAGTTATTGAAGGATTTTCCTGGCTGTTTGGTTGTGGTGCAGCACCCTATTTGGTATAGCCCCAATACCTATAACGGTACAGCCTATTTACAGGAAGGCTTAACCCGACTGCAAACCTATATCCCGGTTATTGATGAGCTGGTTAAAAGCTACAGCAAAACGCATAAAAAGCAGGTATTTGTGGGCGATAAAGATGCATTTGATTATTTCAAAAAACACGCCGAAACCGATTTCCAGCATGAGCAGGGCCAGCAGGGCATATTTTATCTGCACCCAAATGTGCAGGGTTCGGTAGTGTTAGGCGAGTTTTGGGGTAAAGCTATTGCTAAGGTGGTGAAATAGGATTTAAATTATTAAAGTCGATGTCACCCTGAGCTTAGTAGAAGGGTGTGCGTTGGCCGGCCTCACATGATTCGACGGGGCTCAGCATGACACCCAGAGCGCTTAAGATGCTTACAAATTCTTCACCAACTCACCCAAAAACCTATCGGCAATTTCTACATGCGGTATATGCCCGCAATTATCAAAAGCAATTAATTTACAGTTGGGGATGCGTTTTGCAGTTGCCGGGCCTAAAAGCTGATACTGCCCGTGTGTTGCTTTTGCCTGCGGCGATAGCAGCGCTTTGCCAATAATGGTTTTATCCTGGTTCCCTACAAATAATACCGTTGGCACTTTAAGCAGGCCAAACTCGTAATACACTGGCTGCTCGTAAATCATGGTAAAGGTTAGCGCCGATACTTTGGCATAGCGTGCAAAGTTTACGCTCTTACTTGGTCCGGCACCTATGCGTACCAAGTAATCAAATTCAGATTTCCATTTTACAAAGTACGATTCTGTGTAGTATTTCTTAACGCTTTGGTAAGTGGTCTTTAGTTCGGTTTTATATTGTTGATCTATACTGACATACGGTACAAAAGTGCGGTAATCTTCCAAGCCTATCGGGTCTTCCAGCAGGAGTTTATTCACCCTGCCGGGATACATCAGCGCGAAGCGCGTAGCCAGCATGCCGCCCATGGAGTGGCCCATCAGTGTGATCTTAGGAATTTTTAGGGCGTCTAACAGTTCGACGTTAAATCGCGCCAGCAAATGAAAGCTGTAGTGGATCAATGCCTTGTCTGATTTGCCGAAACCGACCTGGTCTGGCACAATTACTCTGTAACCTTTGGCCGTTAGGGTATTGATGACGTTGGTCCAGTAATAGCCTGCAAAGTTTTTGCCATGAAACAGCATTATGGTTTTGCCGTTGGATTTAGCAGGCTGCACATCCATGTAAGCCATGTTGAGCGTTTGGCCTTCGGTTTTTACCGGCAGATATTTTACCGGGTGTGGGTATTTTATATTGCTTAGGGTGATAGAAACACTATCCTGCGCGTAGGATTTAATCAACACGCCGAGCATAAAAAAAGCCAACCAAATTCCAGTTTTCATACTTGAATTACAGTTGGCACTGTTAAAAGTTTTAAATGTGATACTTAACTCGGCGACATCACCGCTGCCTGCTCTTCTTTCGAGATCTTTTTGAAAGATTTTACTTCAGGCTTTTTCTTGTCAAACAGGTGGGGTATTTTGCCAAATAAGCCTTTTGCTTTGTCCCAAAGGCCGCTCACAGCATCTTCTGATATAAAACCAGACGCCTTTTGCGACACAAGGCCGACTATTGTTTTAACTAAAAAATTTGATTTTTTAAACAGCGTATTGTTAAGCGCTAGCGGCAGCACAAAACGCGATATCAGGCCTAAAAAATCCTGTTTAAAAATACCTTCGTTTTTGTCGTCACTGCCATCGCCACTAAATAAAGAAATCACTGTCGAAAAGATAGCACCCGGACTGCTGAAGCGCTTTTTAAGCTCCATGCCCTTTTCGCGCTCTAAACCTTGCAAACGGTATATTTCGTTTTTAAGGTCGGTATGACTTAGTATAGGTAAATCAGCCATTGTTTTTTTCCTCGTCTTTTGGTTTAAATATTGTTTTTACAATGGCGTTGGCAATCGGTCTTTCAAAAGCCAGTTTATTGAATTTAAGTACCAGGGCAATCAGCAAATACAACAATGCTACACAGCCAAATCCCTGCCAGTTTGAATTTAATACATGCGCCAGGAAAAACGCCAAAGTACAGCTGGCAAATAAAAAAGCCAGCACCATGCTCATAATAACTACCACATCGGCAATTATACTGGCTATAACGGTCGAGCTGCTATCAACGGCCTTATATTTAGCCAGCTTGATGCGTATCTCAATGTATTCCTTTATCTGGTCAATCAGCGATTGTGGTTGCTGTTCTTCTTTCGGAGCTTCTTGTTCCATGGTAGATGGTTGGTCGTGGGTTAATAGCCTTAAGTCTTTAGTCAGCGCTTTGCTACTAAAGACCTAAGACTAAAGACTGAAAAAAATTATGCGTGCTCCAGATCGTCCTGGTATTCTTCTTCGGCACCTTTAATTTTTGATTTGATATTCTCAACCACTTTATCTTTAAAGCCAACCAGATTATCAATTTCGGCAGCGGCTGTTTCTTTTATCGAGTCGCCAAGGTTTTTTAATGATTCTGCTAATTTATCACGGGTTTCATCACCTTTATCCGGAGCAAATAAAATACCTAATGCCGCGCCTGCTGCAAGCCCTGCAAGTAGGGCTACCACTACTTTTGTGTTACTATTCATATAAAAGAGGTTTTTAAGTTGAACATTTAATTTATATAACGACTAAATATCTTGCCAAATATACCTAATCAGAAATTTTGTCTTTGTTTACGTATAACTAAATTATTTACCACACTATTTACTGCAATTTATGCAGGTTAATTATCACCGCTTGACTGTATCATGTCAAGCCTTTCGGCCGCCATCCTGTTGGTTTCGTATATCTCTATCAACAATACAAAGTAAGATAGCAATAATGGCCCAAAAACCAACCCTGTTATGCCAAATAACGGTAAGCCTATAAAAACACCTATTACTGATATCAGCGGATGGGTGTTGGCTATCCGTTTATTGATGATCATACGTAGCACGTTATCAATGTTGCCAATAAACAGTAGTCCATAAGCTAACAGTAAAATGCCCTTTAGGGTTTCATTATTTGCAAATAAAAGTAAGCTGGCAGGTATACAAAGGGTGGGGGCGCCTACCACAGGCAGGAAAGAGATAAAGGCGCCTATCACTCCCCAAAACACAGGGTCGGGTATGCCAAACAGCCAAAAACCATTGGCCAGCAACGCTCCCTGTACTATAGCTATAACGCCCTGGCCCAACACGTTCGAGTAGGTCGAATTTTTCAATGCTTCGGCAAACTTTATAGCATATTGCTCTCTGAAAGGCGCGTAACGCATCAGGCTGGCTTCAAACTCGCGGTTTTGTACAAACATGAAGTATAGCAAGAAGTACATCACTACCAGCACTAAAATAATGTTGGCCGCGCTGCCAATTAATGATGGGAAAAGATCTGTAGCATAAGTGCCCAGTTTT
>JAZKET010000160.1:10567-21678 GCA_040386815.1 Bacteroidota bacterium
TTCGGCAAAGTTTGGCTGATTGAATTTGTCGCCGGTAAATTTGTCTATTTTATCAATCCATTCCTGCAGGCGCAAATCGGCGGTGTTTATTTCTGATATTTTGCCTATCACCATAAAACAAATAGATATGAAAGGCAATACAATTACCGTAAGCGATAAGGTGATGATGATAAGTGCAGCCAGTGGGCGGTTCCACCCCTTACGCTCTGTCATGTACAGATACCAGGGCCTGAATATGGTAAACAGCACAATAGCCCCCAATATAGAGCTAAACAGGCCGCTTAGCGCGTATAATATAAAGCAGCCCAGCACAATAATGCTTACCAGTATAATGTTGTTACGCTGCTTATAATTAAAAATGGACATGAGTGTGTGTAATTACTCACAATAAACAAAAAATCCGCGAATAGTTTTTATTCGGGCTCTTTTAACAGCTCATTTATTTTTTTTGCGCTGCTGCTTATTGTTTCAATGCAGTAATTAATGTCTTCTGTAGGGTCAGCCACCTCGTACCTCAAGGTCTCTAAAGCCAGGTGGATACTGGATAGCTGGTTTCTGATATCATGGCGCAACATACGCAGGCTTTCCGCATCAACCGGTTCGTTGCTCATTTTATATCGTATTATTTCAAGTTGATGGCTTTCATTTTATTGTAAAGCGTTTTGCGGTCAATATTTAATATCTCGGCAGCCCGGGTTTTATTAAAATTAACTTCGCGCAATACTCTTAAAATGGTCTCGTACTCGGCCTCTAAGGCAGCGTTTTTCAAGTCGTGTTTAGGTTCTTTAACCTCTACACGCTGTTCGGTCTGTGGTGCCTGGTTATATCCGTTTGTTTGATGCCCAAAGTCAAAAGGTATTTTGTAGTTGGATATCTCTAACGGTAAAGATTTAGTAGTAATCTCGCTACCCTCGCTAATCAAAGCTGCCCGGCGCACAATGTTTTTCAGCTCGCGCACGTTACCCGGCCAGCGGTAGTTCAAGAAACACTCCACAACCTCTTCAGAAAACTGTGTTACGTTACGCTCAAGCTCCTGGTTGGCAGCACGTAAAAAATGTTCGGCCAGTAATATAATGTCGTTACCACGCTCGCGCAATGGCGGCATATAAATGCTAAACTCGTTAAAACGGTGGTACAAATCCTCGCGAAACTTGCCTTTGCCAATGGCATCGCCCAAATTCTCGTTAGTTGCTACTATGATACGCACATCCAGATCAATCTCTTTGGTGCTGCCTATACGTTTTACCTTACGTTCTTGCACGGTACGTAACAGCGCGGCTTGTATCTCGTACGATAAGTTACCTACCTCATCTAAAAACAAGGTGCCGCCGTTAGCCATTTCAAAGTGGCCAATTTTGGTGGTGAACGCGCCGGTGAATGAGCCTTTTTCGTGGCCAAAAAACTCGCTGGCGGCAAGCTCTTTCGTTAACGATCCGCAGTCCATAGCAATAAATGGCTGGCTGGCCCGGTGGCTTTGCAGGTGTATGCTTTTAGCGGCTTCTTCTTTACCAGATCCGCTTTCGCCTAATATAATTACGCTGTAGTTGGTTGGTGCAACCAGTTCAATTTGGCGCGCCAGCTCTTTTGATGAGCGGCTGGTGCCTATTACCACACCATCTGCCTGTGGCGTTTGTTTTTTTGCCGATTTGCCGCTGCTTACCGGTGTAGGTTCGTCAGCGCTGTCTAACAAAGCCTGGCGGGTTTCTATGGCTTTGGTTATGGTATTTAAAATCTCGTCAGGGTATAATGGCTTGCTGATGTAGTCGTACGCACCCATTTTTATCAACTCAACGGCCATCTTGATATCAGAGTATCCTGTGATGATGATAACGCCGGTGTTTGGGTACTGCGTTTTTATTTTGCGCAACATTTCGCGGCCGTCTGTATCTTCCAGGCGATAGTCGCACAGTACTAGGTCAAATTCCTGTTCTTTCAGGTATTCTAACCCGCTGTTGCCGCTTGATGCTGAAGTAACATCAAAGCCATTACGCGTTAAAAATTTCGACAGTAATACTGCAACATTAACTTCATCGTCTATGATGAGGATTTTTTTCATATCAGCAATGTAATAAGCCGGAAGCCCGATTAATGTGTTAAGTTACACAAAGATGCTAATTTCAATAACAAATTATGCACTAAATGCGTGCATTGTCGTTCTTTTTTGGGCTATGCTGATATTAACCGTGCCTTAAAACTATTTTAAGTTAAAGGCATAGGCCACGTGTATTGCCCAGAAATTATTTTGGTTGTTATTGTTGTAGAAGGTTTGCGTACTTTCAAAACGAAGCCCCGCATCAATATATCTGTGATGTTTTTGTAACGGAAAAATCATGCCAATACCCGGCGACCAGGTAAAAGCATTGCCGTACATAGCATACAAGGCTTTTTTGTTGGTTAATAATGTTTCGCCAACCTCGCCATGCGCGTAAAAACGATCGCCGCCGATAAATACTTTTAAACCCACTTTTAAAGGGATGGTATTAAAGTTTGGTAAAGTGCCATTGGTAAATGTCTGTTGACTTTTAGTGGCATTGGCCGATTTGAAATAAGTATTGTAACCTGCGCTGGCAGTTACCAACAGGTGCGATAGCACAGGTATATCAACCCTTAATGCCACACCAGCGCCATAGCTATAGGCTGATGCCGCTTCTGTCGATCCTGGTATGTTAACATCAGTACCAAAGTTGCTGCCCGTGGTCGAAAACAGTTCGCCACCAAGGCCAATCCTTAAGCTATCAGGCACGGTTAATTGCGCATTAGCAGCAGTGCCTATAAATATAAACAGAAGGGTGTAAACAAGCGTCTTTAAGGTACTTTTCATATTGTGTTATTATTCCAAAGAATTTAATGTGTTAAACGCAATGCGTATCAACAACGTATAATTTTACCAAACTATTGGTATTAATTTGTGCAAAACTAACATCAGTTTTCAATAACCTGTTATAAACAGATGTAAAAAAATGTTAAATCATAAATTACCCCGTAAAAGCGCACAAAAAAAGCGCCCTTAGGTTAGGGCGCTTTTTATTACAATGGTAGTTGTAGGATCTGTTTTTCGTTTTTAATTTTTTAGAAGCCGTAGGCAACGCGCAGGGCAACAAAGTTTAATTTGCTGTCGCTAATAGCGCTGTTAAGCTTGGTGGTACCTTCGTAACGTACGCCGGCATCAATAAAGTTTGTGCCACAAACCGGAAACTGGTAACCTAATTGCGGTGCGTAAGCAAATACTACAGAATTATTGGCGCCAACATCTGCTTTGTTTAAGACGAATGCCGCGCCAGCCTGGGCCTGTACATAGAAATTACCTGCAGGGAAGTATTTTAAACCCGCTTTAACCGGTATCAATTGTATGTCTGTGCCTTTTATTACAGAGGTGCCAACCGTTATGTCTTTAGCAAAAATGTTGTTGTAGCCTGCATTAACGGTTACAAATAATTGCGTTGCTACAGGTATGTCTGCCTGTACAGAACCACCAAGGTTCCATTTTGCTCTGTCGGCTAATTTGCCTGTTGGTATGCCCGCGTCAACGCCAATGCTGTAACGGATACCGGTTGATGTTTTTGTAGATGTAGGGTTGGTTTGTGCTTTAGCACCCAAGGTAAAGGCAGCTAAAACTGCAACAAGTGCAGTAATTTTAATTGTGTTTTTCATGGTTTGTAAAAATTAAATTGTTGTGAGTTGAATTATCAATGCAACAAATTAACAGCACAAATCACTTACATTTTTTCACAGAAATGTCATCATTATTCAATCGTTTGATTAACAATAACTTATTTTTTGACTATTTGGGTATTTTGGTCAGCAAAATGTAATAAATGATTTATTTACCTTTAAATACAGGCTTTCTTTTTTCTATAAAGGCGGCAACACCCTCTTTATAGTCCTCGGTACCAAAACATTTGGCAAATTCTTCAATTTCAGTTTCGTAGCCATTGGGCTTATCAGCAGCATTAATAGCAGTTATAGCAGCTGCTACAGCCAGTGGCGCTTTAGTGAATATCTTATTGAGTATCTCTTCGGCCCGGCCAAATAAATGGTCTGAGCTTACTACATAGTTTACCAGGCCAAACTGGTAAGCATCGGCAGCCGTTATCATATCGCCGGTTAATATTAATTCGAAAGCTTTGCCTTTACCTACTAACTGCGTAAGGCGCTGGGTGCCGCCATAGCCTGGTATCAATCCCAGTGTAGTTTCAGGCAGCCCCATCTTAGCATTGTCTGACGCTATGCGGATATGGCAGGCCATGGCCAGTTCCAGGCCGCCGCCCAGGGCAAAACCATTAATGGCGGCAATAACCGGTTTGCTAAAGCTTTCTATCAGGTTAAATATGTTCTTTTGGTTTTCGTGCGCCAGGTTGCGGCCTGCTTCAATGTCCATGCCTTTAAATTCGGCAATATCGGCACCGGCTACAAAAGCTTTCGGGCCAGCACCTGTAATAATTAGTCCGCCAACGGCATCATTATGCAAAGCATCGCCCAAAGCAATATGCAGCTCAAAAAGTGTGTCTTTATTTAAAGCGTTTAGTTTGCTTTCGCGATTGATAATGATATATCTTATGCGCCCTCTATCCTCTGTCCGTATATTTTGGTAAACCATGGCCCAAAGTTAGAAATTACGGTGTGTATGCACCCAATTGGTAATATATTTTACAATATCATGTGTGCTGGTGCCTGGCGGGAACAGCTCGCCAACGCCCATGTTTTTTAGGGTGATACGATCATCTTCAGGGATAATGCCGCCACCGGTTATTAATACGTCATCCATTTTTTTGTCTTTAACCAACTGAATGATCTTCGGAAACACTGTCATGTGCGCCCCCGAAAGAATGGAAATGCCAATGGCATCAACATCCTCTTGCAAAGCGGTGTTAACCACCATCTCGGCCGTTTGGCGCAAACCGGTATAAATAACCTCCATGCCGGCATCGCGCAGCGACGTGGCGATGATGCGCGCCCCACGATCATGCCCATCAAGCCCTACTTTGGCAACAAGCACACGTATTGGTCGGTTAAATGGTTTTTCGCTCATGGTTTTTATGGCTGACGATGATTGCAATATAGCGATTTTGCTAACACCCCAACATTATACTATAAATTCAAATCCGGGTATAATTACCAATGTTTGTTAACATAAACTTAATATTGAATTACCATTTAGGTTACATAACTTTAATATTACCAATTGTAACGGATTATGCTGCGGTGTGTTTATGTGCTTCTGTTTTTGCTAATTGCTGTGCTGCCAGCCGCGCACGGACAGGAGAAGAAGCATAGCCTAAGTTTTGATTTTTATGAGGGTACATTCAATGCCGATTTTGAAGACGCGCTTGCTGTTGATATTGATGAGCACCTTACCCCACGTGTTATCCGGTCATTTTACAATACTTTAATTAAAGGCAATTACCAATCGGTAACAGACTCGTTAATAGCTTATCGCAAAAAACACCAATTAAACGATTGGCTGTATTACCAGCTTGTGCGCAAAGTGGCCCAACAGGTTAGCCCTAAAGAACAAAACTACAGCCGTTACACTTTATATAAATGGTTTTTACTGGCTAAAACAGGCTACGACGCCCGCCTTGCGCTAACCAGTAATAAGGTAATATTTTATGTGCTGAATACTGAGGAGGTAGAGGATATCCCGTCGTTTAATGTAGATGACAAAAAGTACGTGTGCATTAACTTTCACGATTATCCAAACACAAACCTGAACGAAGATCCGCCGGTACCGGTAAGGGTTGATATCGCGGAAGCAAAAAATCCGTTCTCGTTCAAAATAGATAAGATGCCCGATTTTAAACCAGAGCAATATCTTGACAAAAAACTACAGTTTACTTATGAGCATAAGGCTTACTATTTCAACATTAAGCTAAACCCTAATGTCGAGTCGATATTTAAAAATTACCCGGTGGTTGATTTTGAAAGCTATTTCAACATTCCGCTGAGTAAACAAACCTATACATCGCTTATCCCTATGCTGAAAGGTATTGTAAAGGATATGGATCAGAAAAAAGGGATAGACTACCTGATGCGCTTTACCCGCTACGCGTTTTTATATGAAAGCGATGAAGATAACTTTGGCAAAGAAAAGCGCCTGTCGCCAGAGGAAACGCTGTTTGCCAAATACAGCGATTGCGACGACCGTGTGGCCCTGTTTTTTTACCTGGTGAAACAGATTTACAATGTGCCAATGATAGCCGTTTTATACCCAACCCATATTACTGCCGCGGTGCAGTTTGATAAACCAGTTGGCAGCCCGTTGATATACCAGGGCAAAGCTTATTCATTTTGCGAGCCAACCCCGCAGGCTGATGATCTGAAAATTGGCGAGATAGCAGCTAAACTGCAAAATGTGCCATATAAGGTGGTTTATCAGTATACGCCGCCGGTGATACCTTGAAATAAAAATGTCATTTCGATACGAGGAACGAGTGAGAAATCTTATTAAAGCAAACGGTATGAAAGCGAATACCCGCCGCTTCTATAAGATTTCTCGCTATGCTTCGAAATGACAGACCGGAAGGCGCAAAACACAAAAGGCCTTAACTGAAATTTCAGCTAAGGCCTTTTACCCATATAATCCTTTTAAAACTTTCTTTTAGTTAGCAGCCGCAATGCGGTTTGCAATTTCGTTTACCAATTGCGGTGCAACATAAACGCTGTCAACAACTATCCAGGTGTGTCTGTTATCGCCTAATTTAATGTGGCCGATAGGTTTGTCGTTTTGTAAAACGCTGTATTGATCATTGTTAGCAATAACGTTAAGGTCCATTTGTTTGCCCTGATATGTGGTTTTAAAGCTGATGCTCATTATAGTATTAGTTGAAGGTTGAAATAATAGTATTTGTTATTTGATATACATTATTCAAAAACAATACCATTAGTTATTTATAGCTAAAAAATGTGATATCGCCCACATTTACCCGCAGACCGTGTCTATTTAAAACCTCAAACTGTAGAAAGCGGGGTAACCAACCAAAAAATCTTCGAATGTTTAAAATGTTTTGAAGGGATGATCGTCTACCTTATTAAAACCCTAAGCAATGAAAAATCTCGACGATAAAAAGATTGCCATAATAGGCGGCGGCCCCGGTGGTTTAACGCTTGCCCGCCTTTTACAATTAGCCGGTGCAGATGTTAATGTATATGAACGCGATCATGACGCCAACGCCCGCCCGCAAGGTGCTACGCTTGATTTGCACGACGAGTCTGGATTGAAAGCTTTACAAGCTGCCAATTTAATGGACGAATTTAGAGCAAACTACCGCCCGGGTGCCGATAGGCTGCACCTAATGGACAAAAACGCCAACTCTATTATGGAGGAGAATGTAGCCGGTGACGGTGATTCATCTCGCCTGGAGATAGACCGTGGTCCGCTGCAAACTTTATTGCTCGAATCGTTACAACCCGGCACCGTAGTTTGGGATAGCCATTTTACCAGCATGGACAAGCAAAACGGTGTGTGGAAGATCAGCTTTAAAAATGACACCGAGGTTTTTGCTGATTTGGTGATTGCTGCCGATGGTGCAAATTCAAAGATTCGCCCACATTTAACAGATATTAAGGCATTTTACTCGGGTGTTACAGCTATTGAGTGTGCGGTTTATAACTCGGCTATTAACGCGCCGCGGGTGCATAAGCTATTAAATGGCGGTAAAATATTTGCCTTCGGCGATAGCAAGAGTTTAATAGTAAGCTCGAAAGGCGATGGCAGCCTGGTGTTTTATACAAGCTTTAAAACTGATGAAAAATGGGTAATACAATCGGGTGTTGATTTTACAGATAAAGAACAGGTTTTAGATTGGTTTAAATGCGAATATGCCGGCTGGGATGAAGTTTGGCTGGAACTGTTTGAAAACAGTGCCGGTAATTTTATTCCACGCCCGTTATACTGTATGCCCTTTGATCAAACCTGGCCTGCACAAGCCAACCTTACCATACTGGGCGATGCTGCGCACCTGATGCCACCTTTCGCAGGTGAAGGTGTAAATATGGCGATGTTGGACGCATTGGAACTAAGTGAGGTTTTGCTAAGCAATGATTACCCCAACTTACAAACAGCTATTGCTGCTTACGAGCTGAAAATGCGCAGTCGGGCGTCAGCCATCGCACAAATTACCATGGAATCGACGGAGGCGCTACATTCACCGGATGCTATTGAGTATTTGAAGGCGGTTGTTGGGGCGTAAGAATATAAATATAGCTGTCATTCTGAGCGATAGCTAAGAATCTGCCGGGCGGGGTAGGTATATTTACTTCGCTCCGTAAAGCGTCCACGCTTTACGAAATGGAATTGTGAGCGTCCACGCTCACGTTACAGGAGCGTGGACGCTCCTTGATTTTATGCGGTAAAGCGTGGACGCTTTACCGGGCTGGGTTGATTTTTTATTTAAATGTCCCCTTTGCTTTAATGTCATTATATATCCACGCATTCTCCAGATCTCTCTCGTTTAAATAATCATCAATAGTGTAAACAATAGGTATGTCAGGTATTACGCCGCGCCCATTTTGTTTCGCCTCCGGTGAAATTTTCAACTGAATAAGGCCAAATCTAAGCAGCAGACCACTGTTGGGCAAAGCAGACTCATGGGTTACCCCGGCAGTACAGCCATTACGGCCTCCCCCTGTTTCTTCGCCTACTAAAACGGCCCGGTTCACTTGTAAATTGGCAGCAAGTAAAGCCGCTGCCGAAAAGGAAATGCCATTTATCATGACATAGACCTTGCCGTCAAAATGATTGCTGTCGGGTAATATTGGTGTTTTACTGCCGTAGTCTAATGATTTTGCTGTAGTTTTTTGAGCGTTGTTTAAATCGCCCATTTTTGTTTTGTAAAAATAAGTGGGCTTGTTTATAAGATGCCCAAAAAGCTTACCCATTTGTAAAAGGGCGCCACCCTTGTTATTTCGCAGATCAATTACCAGGTATTTCACACCCTGTTCTTTAACCGTTTTAAAAAGATCAACAAATGGGTCAGATGCGTCAACAAACGCTGCTACCCTAATATAGGCAGCGCGCTCGCTGCTAAGTATATAGGAGGAACTTGTTGTATTCCATCCATCTGCTGGTTTTGGTTTGGCCCTTTGACGAACCGATAATGTGCAGGTTTTTATAATGCCTTGTTGCTTTACAGTAAAGGTTAAGTTGTTTTTTAACCCATACGTGAAATAGTAGCGCGAAACGAAGTCATCTAAGTTTAACCGCCCAGTTTTATATGTTTGATTATAGCCGTCTGACACCCATTCGTCAGAAAAATTTCTAATAAGCTTAGCGGATGGTTCGTTATCAATCGAAAGAATTTCGGCACCAGGCGCTATCGTTTTATTACCCGATCTGTTTTTTAAAACGTATAATTTGCCATCTATGATCTTATATACCAATTGCTGTATGGGATACGCTTTATCACCATTAAAAAAAAGCATATCTGTTGATGGAATCTTAGGTTCATTAAGCAACAACATGATATGCCCATCACCTATACCTGATAGAATGTGCAATAGTTTATGCCTAAACTGTAGTGCGGTTAAAGGCGTATTTATAGCTTTTTTAAGGCTGTCAAATTGATAGTTAAGCTTTGATTTGCTGATGTACCAGTAAAGATTAGGATGTTTTTTTGTAAGCGAATCGCGTACATAATCAATATCCTGACGTAACCGCTGTGGTGTAAAGGTTTTAACAAAAATGCTGTTGGTGTTTTGTCCTTCATCCTTGTGGCAGCCGCATAGCAATAGCAGGATGATAAGATAATAATGTTTCAAAGGTTGTAGTTTGGTTGGCTTAATATAACTAATAAATCACTTATAGAAAAATAACTCCTATCCCGATAGCTATTGAGACAAAAATGCGATTGCTTTAATCGTATGCGCATTTATAATTCGAGTATGGGATTTGCAAATCCCCAGTAAATTTAGTCCGGGATTGCAAATTTCAAATCCGGGCCAACGTGATAACTATTGTTTCAATATACTCTTTGCTTTTATATCATTATCTATCCATTCGCGCTCCATGTCCCTGGTGCTTAAATAATCATTAATAGTGTAAGTGATTGGTGCATCAGGCATTACGCCGCGGCCCAATTGTGTAACTTGATGTGATACATTAAAGTGGCAAAGCCCAAATTTAAAAAGCAAATTACTGTTAGGCAGAGTCGAGTTATCGTATACTCCTCCAATACATCCGTTGCGCCCACCGCCGGTTTCTTCGCCAACTAAAGTAGCCCGATTATTAGCCTGTAAGCTGGCAGCAAATAGGGACGATGCCGAGAAAGACGCCCCATTCATTATAACATATAACTTACCATCAAAGTGGTTGCTATCAGGTTGAATGGGCCTTTTATAGCCATACTCAATCTCGTTTTTTCCGGCTTCGTGTGTTGAGTTTAATGCACCCATTTTAAGATTGCCCAAGAGTGTTGGCTTACTAATTAAATAAGAAAACAGTCGGGCCATTCGTGTAAAATCGCCTCCTATGTTATCTCTCAGATCTATTATAAGGCATTTTATGCCGAGGTTTTTAATTTGTGTAAAGGCATCGATAAATGGGTCGTTATCAGCATCAAACCATACAAACCTGGATATCTTAATAAGAGCGGCTTTATCGTCAAAAGGGATATCTATGTTTGCGCTATCAAAATGGGCAATAGCAGCTGTTGATTTTTGCCGGTTGTGTACCGTTAACTCGCAGGTTTTTATACTATCCTTTTGTTTTATAGTAAAGGTTAACCGCTCTTTTAATCCATAGGTAAAATAATAAAGGGATGGAAACTCATTTAAGTTTAATTGTCCAATCTTAAAAGTTTGATTATAGCCGTCTGATGGCATTTCACCCGAAAAGTTTGCGATAAGTTCAAGAGCTGATTTGTTATCAATCGAAAGAATTTCAGCACCTGGCAATATTGTATTATTACCTGATGTGTTTTTCGAGACGTACAATCTGCCGTTTATAATTTTATAGCTTAATTGCTGTATAGGGTATTCCTTATCGCCTGAAAAAAAGAGCATATCGTCAGCTGGAATTTTATCGCGATTAAGCTGTAGGGTTATATGCCCATCGCCAATGCCTGATAGAATGTGCAATAGTTTATGCCTAAACTGTAGTGCGGTTAAAGGCGTAT
>JAZKET010000161.1:0-4124 GCA_040386815.1 Bacteroidota bacterium
TCTGACCTTTATGAAACTCGTAGACTTTCATTTACTTGAACTTCCATTGCGCTTCGCTTAACACTTGGAAGAACGGCAGATGAGGCAGCATTTGGCAACAAGGGTAAATATGAAAAAGGAGTTAAATAAACAACTATGAAAAAATTGATACTGCTATTGTTCATGTTTTTTTTCATTAAGCCATTCATCCTTTCGGCAACATTTGCTGTTTCCTATACAATCAATGCTCCAAAATGTTATGGTTCGCTAACTGGTTCGTTTAGTGACAGCATTAGTGGTGGCACTCCTCCTTACAGAATACTAGTTACTGATAGTGTTGGCGATACCGTTTCGATTGCAAACACTTCAATAAATCCTTACTTTACAGGTGGGTTACGCGCAGGTATTTATGTTGTAACCATTCTTGATGCAGTAGGTAACAGTTCAATAGATACAGTCGTTCTTACCCAACCTCCAGGCATGGCTGTATCAATTTATTTATCGAGCGATACATTATGTTTTGGCGATAGTATTCTTGCCATAGGATTTGTTAACGGAGGAAATCCACCCATAAATATTGGATGGTACAATGGTATAAGTTGGCTGTATAATGATACTGTATACTTTTATATAGCTGATACCATAAGAATGATTGCAGCAGATAACAATGGGTGTAGTTATGCATCTGATACCATTATTTACCCTTGTAATAACTTCTCAGGTGTAGAAGAAATAGATTTGAGTAGTAAAGTGATGGAGTTGTTTCCTAATCCCACCACCTACCAACTAAACATTAACCTTGGCAACTTTCAGGCAGAACATGTTAGCATTTATAATACTGACGGACAACTACTAACCGACATTAAACAACCTGCAAACAATAATATAGATGTAAGTAATCTTGCAACAGGCGTTTACATAGCAGAAGTAAAAGTTAAAGGTGTCTTGCAACGTGTTCGTTGGACAAAAATGTAAAGCCAAATACATCCCGCTCTTCCAAGGTCTTCCGTATTTCACGAACTAAAGCTCCGGTAAAAAATTTATTGTGCTTTCACAGAGGGGTTTCTTTAAACCTTATCTATATATTGCAGTCTTTCAAACATTCCTCATTCAAAACCTATTACATGAGAAAGTTTTTACCCTGCCTGTTTCTCGTTTTATCATCTATTATAAGCAATGCACAACTCCTACCTGGAGTGCTGACATTGCTCCTATTTTTTACAGCAACTGTACTAAGTGCCACCACGATGGAGGTCTTGCACCTTATTCGCTGATGGATTATCAAACTGCTTACGACTACCGCTTTAGTATTTCAAATGCAGTATCGAGTAAGAAGATGCCGCCCTGGCCACCCGATGCGCACTACCGCAGATTTGCAAACGAGCGCCTGCTGTCCTACAACGACATTATTAAAATTAATGCATGGGTAGCAAATGGTGCGCCTAAAGGCGATACTACACTTGCTCCCGTTCCTCCGGTTTATACCAATGGCTCTGCACTTGGCACGCCCGATTTATCGCTGCGCATTCCTTCCTTTACAGTACCCGCTCCCCAACTAAGCGACCTATATCAATGCTTTGTTATTCCATCGGGCTTATTGCAAACACAGTTTATTACCGGCATTGAAGTAATTCCCGGTGACCCGTCTATTGTTCATCACGTATTGGTATATCAGGATACTACAGGCGAGGCGGCTATAAAAGATGCCGGAACTGTAGAACCGGGCTACACCAGTTTTGGCGGCTTAGGAATAAACAGCAATCCTATTCTTGTTGCCGGATGGGTGCCGGGTTCGCAGCCTGCTTATTTGCCTAACAACATGGGTATTAAAATTTATGCGGGTGCTGATTTAGTATTCCAAATACACTACCCTTTGGGAAGCGCAGGCAAAACCGACAGCACGCGGCTCAATTTTAAATTATCAAACGGCAGTTTGCGCACCGTTGCGCTTACACCTATTCTTAATCATTCAACAAATTTAATAGGCGGACCGCTGCACATACCTGCTAACAGCACTAAGTTATATCAGGAATATTACCAGTTGCCTAACCTTGCCGATATTACGGTGTTGAGTGTGGCTCCTCATGCTCACCTTGTTGCTAAGCAATGGGAAAGCTACGGAGTAACGCCTGCCAACGATACTATTCCTCTTATTAAAATAAACGATTGGGATTTTCACTGGCAGGGCAGTTACAATTTCAGAAATCTGTTGAGGGTTCCTAAGCAAACAAAGCTATATGGGTTTTGCAATTTCGATAACACCATGAGCAATCCGCATAACCCTAATAACCCTCCGCAGGATGTAAACCGGGGAGAATCAACTACCGATGAAATGATGCTGATTTATTTTGCATATACTGTTTATCAACCGGGCGATGAAAACATTGTAATTGATGGCTCGCCTTTGGTAAATATTATTGATAGCTCTTTTGTTTCAGGTGTTGAGGAGCCGCTGGTAAGCCAAGTGGTTTCTACCCCGCAGTTATACGACCCTATACCTAACCCCGCTAATACCGAAACTACTATCGGCTATTATCTGCCTTATAATACTACTGCCATAGTAAGAGTGTT
The DNA here is from genome assembly GCA_040386815.1 of Bacteroidota bacterium. GTDB lineage: Bacteria > Bacteroidota > Bacteroidia > Sphingobacteriales > Sphingobacteriaceae > Mucilaginibacter. Next base: position 2,551 of record JAZKET010000161.1, read on the forward strand.
TGATTTAAACGGAAGATTGATAGACGAACTAAAAGTATCTTCTGCTTCGGGCTTTAATTCTGTAAAGTATAACACGGCTAGACTTTCGACAGGCGAATACTTATATAGTTTAGTTACCGATAATACCACCAAAACCAAGCGGCTTGTAATAAGTAAATAGCAAAACAAAAAAAACCCGAAATATTTTTAGTCCGCGAAGGGTGTCATGCGCAATGCCTAATGCGTGGCATGGTACCTGCGTTTTTTAGCAATAGGGGAGGGGTGGTAGAGGTACGTTTAACACACCGCGCAGTAACTGTTTAAGATTAAATTTGTTGACCATGAAAGAAACACTTACTTTTTGGTTGCTGTTTTTTTTAGTTACTACACAAGCGCAATATGTGCGTTTGGTAATGCCCAATGCCCCCGATATAGGCAACAGCGCCACCTGCGATACGGCCTTAGGTAAATTGTATTTTGATGTGTGCAATACCCAAATCAATTGCCCCAAATATGTAACTGACGAAACACAGCAGGGCACCTACCAGGTTTGGAACAACAATACCGGCAACAGCTTTTTTATAAACCATTATAAACCTGAGTTTATCAACTACCACGGCAAATTAATTTACAACGGTCGTAGTCTGGTTGATACCAATGAGCTTTTTATCACAGACGGCACCGACCTGGGGAGCCACCTGGTTAAAGTAACTAACGGAAGCTCATATTATGGGCCGTACAACTTTACTGCTTATAAAGGCCTGATTTATTTTATAAGCGGCTGCGGCCAGTTTTGCCCTCCAAGCCTTTGTGTTACCGATGGCACCGATACCGGCACGCATGTGGTAAAAACATTTGATACCCACTGGGCGCCAACCATTGAAGCCGCGTATAAAAACAGGTTATGGCTGGTGGCAGATGGGCAGTGGTCATCAGAAGGAATAGAACTTTGGACCTCAGACGGAACAACCGTAGGCACTCAGCTCTTTAAAGATATTAACTCGGTTTACAGCAGCTTTCCCCGCCAATTTTACGTGGCAGACTCGGTGCTGTATTTTTCTGCCGATGACGATACGGCTTCGGGTTCTAATCACGAGCTCTGGAAAACCGATGGCACTTTAGCGGGCACGGTAAAGGTTAAGGAAATAGACCCTCGTCCCGATTATCCCGGTCGTCCATTTATGGTTACCATGCTCAACGGCAAACTGCTGATGATGGCAGATGACGGAGTGCATGATAATGAACTATGGACCACCGATGGTACCGACACCGGTACCCACATGGTTAAAGAGATAAACCTTACAGATTATGGCTTTAGTATTTACACGGGCTGTTATGCCGTGTATCACAACCGCCTGTTTTTTGGCGCCTATGATGGCACCTACTATACCCAGCTATGGAGCACCGATGGCACCGAAGCAGGTACCACTAAATGTTTTGACGCTAACAACCAACCCGTACAAATGCCGCGTTATTTGCAGGTATGGAACGACAAACTTTATTTCAGTGCAGAAGATTCAATATTTCGTGCACAAGTGTACATTAGTGATGGAACCCCTGCGGGCACGCATGCTATTATACCTTCGTTCAGCACA
>JAZKET010000162.1:0-7816 GCA_040386815.1 Bacteroidota bacterium
ACAAATACAACAACTGTACCATAACAGCTTGCAAAAACAAATTACCCGTATATATATGCCTTATGATGACAGGCACTACACATGTAGCGTTTAAGCGGCAGCCAAAACAAAAGTGCTTTAACTATTAATTGCCTGTGTATCCTGATGCTGTAATCGCCTACGCCACACTTGCTGCACTTTCTCTTCCTTAATTCCATACTGTAGCAACCTTAAATAAAATACACTGATTATCAGTTAGTTAAATTTAACTAAAATACAAACACTATATATTAAAATACCGGGTATAAAATGGGGACAAATAAAATCGAAATTTACCTGTAGTTAAAGCTTTGAAATAGCTTCTTCAATACTGATATCATCCTCAAGATTCATCTTTTTACGCAGGCGCTGTTTAGCTTTTTTAACGCCTTCAACCGTAATACCTAACATATTGGCTATTTCTTTATTGGTTAATTGCAACTTTATCAGCGTAAGCAAGCGCATATCTGTTTCAGACAGCGACAGGAAATTTTTCTTTATCCCAAAAAAGAAATTTGGGTAAACCTTCAAAAATATCTTCTTAAACTCAAGCCAACTACCATCTGTCATAATATGGGCCTGCATCAACTCCTCAAGATGCGCTATTACCGCACCATCAGCATCTTTGTGCTTAAGCTGTTCAATTTGCTCTTTAAAAGTTTCTATCAGCAAATTATTTTTATGCAAATTTTCTGTGTAAGCACTGAGTTTCATTTCGGTGTATTGCAGCTCCTCATCAACCCTTAGTTTTTCAGATCGCAATAGTTCCTTGTCTTTTCGGGTTTTAAGTGTTTGCCTGCTATAAACTAAGCCGGTTATCACCAACAATAAAAACGAAACAATAAAAGCGGTGTTACGCTGTGTTGCTTTAAGCTTTGCCTGTGCTTTAAGCCGGGTTTCTTCATCCTGTTGTTTGTTAATGACATACTGCATGCGTACCACCTCAACAGCAGCGATATTGTTTTGCCGGTTTAGACTATCTTTAATACTTTGGTATTGCTTTCGCATTTCTATAGCAGGGGCATAAACGCCCATTTGCTCATACACCTGGCTTTTCAAATCAAGTATTTCTGCCCGCAAATTCAAATCCGGCACGGGGTTGTTAATCATTGTTTCTGCCTTATTAAGTTGCAGCAACCCTGGTTGAGCATTATTTTTTATCAGGTTTATCTTCACCAAACGCAACAGAGCAATAGCAGCATTAATATTTTCATTATATGCTAATGAATTTTCATAATCAGCTTTAATATAAGGCAGGGCTTTATCATATTGCCCCTGTAAAAAGTAAACCGACCCAATGTTGCCGTTAATAATACTAACCCAAATGGTATCATTGTGTTTAACTGCTTCGCCTAAAGCCTGGTTAAACTTAGCCAATGCTTTTGGGTATTGATGCGTATTTCTATCTATAAGCCCCAGGGTGTTAATGATGGTATACCTATCCCTTGGTTTACCAAAAGTATATTTCAAAGCTAGCTCAAGGTAATTTTTGGCGGTTGCGTAATCGCCCAGATGATAATAAAAGTCGGCTATCTTGTTATAGTAAAACCCCATATCAGGCACCCGTTCAAAACCATACTGCCTAAACGCCTCTAACGATCGTAAAAAGCTTAAACAAGCTTGATTATTATGTTTGTAGATGTAATAAAACATCCCCTCGTGCAGCAAGTAAATAGCCTTTTCAAGGTGTAAATCATTATCGTCAGCAAAGTTGATTGCGGCTTGATAATAGTCAATACTCTTACCATTGTATTGTCTGTTTACAGCATAATAATCGGCTTTTAAGTCGTAAACCACGCTCTCCAGAGATAGATCCTTTAATCCACGGGCAATGGTTGTAAGCTGCCCAAGGTAGGTCATAGCCTGTTCCTCTGGTAGTTTCCTGAATTTATTTTTGTGGATAAGCGTAGCTGCTTCTACCCTCTTTTTTTTAGCAATCCGGGCTAATGAGTCGAACGGATGTTCGCCGGCAGAAAGATTAAAAGCACTGACCCCAAGTAAATTAAAGCTAAGCAAAAACGTCAGCCAAGCGCAAAGTACAGATTTATTAACACTGGTTTTGGCGCGCTTCATGTTAGGGGTTGTGCTTATTAATTAAAATCTAAAGTAATACTTAATATTCGTATCAGGAATATTTTAATATTATTTCGTCATTCAAAAATAGTGTTCAAAAACCGTATTTAGCTATATACCAAAATTAAAAGTAGCTTTGCGCTTTTAATATACTTTCTATATGCCAGGGTTTGACAAAATAAAGCTGAATAAACAACTTGTAAGATCATTAAATGAGTTGGGGTACACTAACCCGAAAGAAGTTCAGCAAAAAACATTAAACCGCATTATTGGCGGGCAGGATGTGATTGTAGTTGCGCCCGAAACTGCCGGTAAAACCACTACTGTTGTATTAGCAGCATTAAATCGTTTTAATTATGCGCCAGAGGGTGTGCCTAAAGTTTTAATACTGGTACCCGAGACAGAGGATGTGCATATGGTTTTAGAGTTATTTGATCGACTGAATAAAAATACATCCATATCTATAGTAGGTTTATACGTTACCCCCGGGCTTGATGCACAGTTAGACGCACTTGCCGACGGTGCAGACATTGTTGTGGCAACGCCGGATCGTGCGCGTGCCATTTACTTAAAACTGGCGCTCAACCTTAACAAAATGGAGCTGTTTATTGTTGATGATGCCGACCGCATGATTAAAAAAGGCATGCAGCTACCTGTTGCCGAACTGGCTAACAGTGTGACTAAGGCACAATACCTGGTGTTTACAGATGTGGTTCACAGCAAACTGGATAAAATGATTGATCCGTTTATGACAAAGGCGGTTACGGTTGAGATTGACGAGCTGGAAGAAACTGCGATTGAAACCCACCAGCAATTGCTATATAACGTGCCTAACTTTTTAACCAAGGTAAACCTGCTTAACTTGTTTATGTACGATGCCGAGGTGTTTACCAAATCTGTTGTATTCATCAACAATCGCGCTACTGCCGAAAAGGTTTACCAAAGCATGAGCCGCCGTATGCATGAGGCTGTGGGATATTTAAACCCGCATTTTGACGAGCATGGTTTTAAAAGCCTGGATGAATTTAGGGCTAACCCAGAAGCGCGCGCTATTATTGTAGTTACAGAAGAGCAGGATCAGCTTGATCTGTCAGGCATCCCCTTTTTAATTCATTTTGATTTGCCTGAGGATAAGGAAACCTACATTAATCGCGTTACTAAAACTACCGAAGGTGATGATACGATAGCTTTAGCTTTTGCTACCGACATGGAGCTAAGCCTGGTCAAAAAGATCGAACAAGCTACCGGCAACAAAATGGAAAACGCCGACCTGCCCGACGAACTTGTAATAGTAAACGATGCCAAACCAAAAGCCCCCAAAAAGCCTAAAGAAACTGAGTCAGAACGCGGCTCTGCTTTCCACGAGAAAAAAGCATCAAACAATAAAAATTACAATTATAGCTCAGGCGAAAAAGCTAAGATGAATATGAAGAAAAAGCATGGGTAAGTTTAAAAAGAAATCCGACATTTCGAACTTTTCTATAAAGCTTAAAAAACAGCCCAATGCGATTACCATTTTAGCTATGAATGAATTGAAAGCTGGAAAAGGTAGAAAATTTGAAAGTGTAGCCGAACTGTTTCTTAGTGTTTAAGTTATAGCTTTTATATTGATTCGATATTCAACGTAAGCTTGAATGGATTAAACTCTTTAACTTCAACTAAGTGATTAGCTATTTCAAAAGGTAGCTGATTAATTTTTAGGGGAACTACAGGTTGTGCAACCAGATGATAATTTGCATCAGAATAATTATTTAATACAGTTTTATCGTACGCATAAATTCCTCTAGTCGCCATCTCATTAAAATCATAAAGATATCTGTCGGTCACAGCATCTTTTCCTACAATTTTATCTAAATTAGGATTTACGGCAATGCCTCCTATCGGTGGTAGACTATGAAAATATGCTGCAACAATTTTAATATTTTCTTCCCCATTATAAATTGACGAAGGTAATTTCCCACCACCAGACGCAATAAAGCAAATTTCCTCGCCATTGGTAAAAAACCAATCTATATCCAACGTTGATTGTTCAAATTCATTAATCATTTCTTGTAATTATTAAATAAAAACGCCCCTGCAATCACAGAGGCGTTCTTAATAAATATTATAATCTTATTTTACCGTAAACTCATAGCTTCCAGAGCTTACGTTCAAGCTGCCCCCAACTTCCTTGCCATTCAAATAAGCTTTTTTACCTGTCGGGAAAGTCAATGTAGCAGTAGAGTTTGCAGGCACCACAACCGAGTAAACCACGCTGCTGCCCTTGCGTTTCCAGTTTGATACAATTTTGCCGTAAGGGCCAATGTGGTTTGACTCAAAGCTGTTTAGCCCGGTTACAAAATTTGGCTTTAATAACACGTTTTTAAAGCCGGGGTTTGCAGGGTCGATGTTGATACCGCCCAAACCTTTGTAGTACCAAGCATTGATCTCGCCAAACATGATGTGGTTTAATGATAAGTCGCTTTTGGCAAATACGTCCCAGTTCTCGTAAAGCGTGGTAGCACCGTTTTTGATCCACCAGCCCCATGAAGGGAAGGTTTCCTGCGCAGCTATCGAGTAAGCTACATCCGCATAACCATTGTCGCTTAGCGCACCTAAAATGGCTTTAGCGCCAAGTATACCGGCATCAAGGTGGTTGTTGTCTTGCTTAACACGTTCGGCAAGGTTGGCGGCTACTTTAGCCTTCAACTCGTCGGGCACTATGCCCCAGTACAAAGGCATACTCAATTCGGTTTGATAGCCTTTGTCGTACATACCGGTTTCGGTATTAAGATATTTAGCGTTGATGGCGTTTTTGATTTTCAAAGCTAAGGCGCTGTACTTTTGCTCATCATCCGTACGGCCGAATAATTTAGCAGCTTTAGCCAGGATATTAGCATCAGTGTAATAATAGATAGTCGACACAAACTCAACCGGCGATTTTGATTTAACCGGCACCCAGTCCCCAAGACCCCAAGTGGTAAGTCCGGTTGGATAAAGTTCGTCTATGTGGTTTACGTAGCGTTTTATCGCATCGTAATTATCGTTTAATGTTTTGCTATCGCCATAAAACTGGTACAGGTTCCATGGAATAATAGCTACAGTGCTTGTCCAATCCGGGCCGTTACCCCACTCGTATCCCCAACCGTCAGAAGGTATGATTGACGACAATACACCATTAGGCTGTTGCTCGTCACGGTGGTCGGCCATCCATTTTTCGTAAACAGTGATACCGTCATAGCCATACAGGCCGGTTTCGCTGGCAATGTGGGCGTCGCCGGTCCAGCCGTTTTTCTCGCGCTGCGGACAATCTGTAGGATAACCAAATAAGTTAGACAGGTACGACACATTGCATGCGGCCCAGATCTTATTCAGTACGTCATTTGACGATGTAATATTACCTTTGGTATCCACATCGCTATGCATAAAATAAGCGGTAATGCTTTCTTTTTTTATGTTGATAGGTTTGCTGGTAGTAACCTCGATATATTGAAAACCCTTATAGTTAAACCTGGCCATAAAGCTTTCTTCGCCTTTACCGCTCAGTATAAAAATATCGGTCTGAAATGGATCTGTTTTATCTGTTGGGCGATAGTGAACGTCGATATTTGACATATCAGCCTTACCATTCTTATCCAACTTCTCAGTATGTTTCAGGCGAATCACCGTACCAGCCTCGCCACTAACAGTTATCTTGCTTACGCCAGCAATGGTGCGACCGATATTGAACAGGTAAGTACTGTCGTTTTGTTTCTTCATATCCACCGCTGGGATGGTTTCTGTAGCACGGATAGGCTCCATGGCCTGCGACACTATGTTTGCCGACGGCGCAGGGCGAATGATCACCCCTCTCCAATTACGGCCTTCGGTAAAGTTGGTAGTGTTCCAACCGGCTTGTTCCAGGCGGGCATCGTAATGCTCGGCAGTATAAATGCTGTTGAATATGATACCGCCGGTTGACGATTTCCAGCTTTTATCTGATGTTAGGGTTTGCACCGTGCCATCTTCATAAGTTACGCGCACATCCAAACAAAATGTCGGGCGATTACGCCACGGCGCGCGGTGAAAATCCCAAACTGCAGTACTTTGGTGATTGTACCAGCCGTTGCCTAATATCACACCAATGGCGTTTTTGCCTTGTTGCAAATCTTTAGTAACATCATAGCTAACATATAAGTTACGACGATCAAAACGGGTATACATAGGGTCCATGCGGTGGTTGCCTATCTTTTGGCCGTTGATATATAACTCATATAACCCACCAACGGCAATATAAGCACGGGCAGATTTTACCTTTTTAGACAGATCATAAACATTACGAAAATACGGCGCAGGCTTAACTTCAGGTCCGCGACCGTCGCTTATCCAGGTACCCTTCCAGTTTGATTTTTCAATCAGCCCGGTTTCAAAGCTATTTATGGCCGATGATGTGGTCTTGTTGGCATCGTCCCAAACAGACACGCGCCAAAAATATTTAGTGTATGGTTGTAGCTTTTTACCGTCAAAAGTTACCAGTTGCGACGTTGACGCTACCTTACCCGATTGCCAGACGTTTGCCTCTGCTTTACTCAAAGCAACAGAATCTGTACTTACTGTAAGTTGATAAGCGGTTTGTGCTGCGCCCTTGCGGGCATCATTTAACACCCAGGTAAACCGCGGATGCGGGGCATCAATCCCCAGCGGATTATTCAGGTATTCGCATTTAAGGTTTTGAAGTTTCTGTGCTAAAACGATGTTAGAAAAGCCGGCAACGTTTGCATACACAACAAATAAAAAAGCAGTAATTTTCCGTAAGGATAATTTAACAGGTAAATATCGAAGCATTAGAGATTGGTTTTGTGTGGCTAATATATAAAATAAGCTTCTTAAACCAACAAAAAACGCCCCTGCATTTACTGCAAGGGCGCTTTGGTAATTGAAATGTTACCTGTTATTATTTTTCAATAGGTTTACCTATCAAATCCATAAACTGATCAAGTTTTGGTGTAATGATAATTTGTGTACGGCGATTTTTAACCTTACCGGCTTCGGTGCCATTATCGGCAATCGGGTTATACTCGCCGCGGCCACCTGCGGTTAAACGTTTAGGATCAACCTGGTAAGTGGTTTGCAAGGCCTGTACTACTGACGATGCCCTTAAAGCACTCAAATCCCAGTTGTTACGAATGTTGGTTTGTTTGATAGGTACGTTATCGGTATTACCTTCAATTAAAACCTCATAGTCCGAGTAATCTTTAATGATCTTGGCAATTTTACCAAGGGTTGCTCCGGCTACGTCAGATATTTCATAACTACCTGATTTATAAAGCATATTATCAGATAAAGAAATATAAACCACGCCTTTCAATACCTGCACATCAACATCTTTCATTTCTGACTGGCTTAATGAGCGGGTTAAGTTATTGGTCAACACCATATTAAGTGAGTCACTTTTACTTTTTGCCGCTATCAGTGCTTTGATGTATTTGTCAGAGGCGGTGATCTGGTCGGCCAGTTTAGCAATGTTTATACCGCCCTGGTTGTTGCCGGCTAAACATTTGTTCAGCGCATCTTGCAAAGCCGCGCGGTTTGATTTTTCAGAAGCTATTTGCTCTTCTAAACCTTTAACACGGGTTTTTGAACCTTCCAGTTCGCGCTGAGTTAAGTCATAACTCTGTTTCAATTCAGACTGCTTGGTTTGCAGCGCGGTATAGTCTGTTTGTAGTTGCTGGTATTTTTTATTGCTAACACAGCCAGTTGCTAAAAC
>JAZKET010000163.1:0-1580 GCA_040386815.1 Bacteroidota bacterium
TTATTATCGTCATTACCTAGTGCTTTATTGGCTATCCGTGCCGATAATGTATCCATAACGCCAGATACTGGTACAGCTTGCGACAAATGCTCGTGCCTGCCCATATCTTGAATAGTACTTAATAAGCCGGCTTTTAATATCCTAATCCTCATTACCCGGCCCAGGTTTTAAATTCATTGGCAGTTATTGGCTTAAAAATAACGTCGTCTCCGGCTTTTAAAAACGAAGGAGTGGTGTTATTGATGTTAAATAAACTAATTGGTGTTTTACCGATGAGCTGCCAACCGCCCGGACTATCTAACGGATAAACCCCGGTTTGTTGCCCCGCTATGCCTACAGAGCCGGCCGGTACAATTTTGCGTGGTGTTGCTTTTCGAGGTGTAGCAAGTTTAATGTTTAAACCGCCCATATATGCAAATCCCGGTAAAAAGCCTATCATGTAAACTTTATAAATAGCACTGCTGTGTAGGCGTATCACATCGTTTATGGTAATATTATGATGCTTGGCTACTTCAGCTATGTCGGGCCCACATTCATCATCATAACATACCGGGATGGTAATGGTATTGCTAGGTGTTGTATTTTCTGTAACAGGTTGCGCTAATAAGTCTGTGATATAGTTGGAAACTTTTTCGAGGCAGCTTTTCCCCCGCAAATTAGATTTAATGGTGATAAGCGGTTCATAGTATACTGTGATATTGCCATAGGCAGGCACTGCCGTTATAAAGCCGTGAAATGGTTGTTCTGCTAAAAGCTTTTGGCAATTAGTAACTTTTATTAGCAAGCTTTCGCTTATTTCTGTTCCAAACGCTATGGTAATGGCCCGCTCGCTTAAACTATAAATTTGAAACCTGGGGTCATTCGGTTGATGCATATACAAAGTTAATAAAAGCAGCAAAAGTTGGGTAGTTAGCAACTGTTAAAGCGAAAGATATAGCCAGCTAAATTGCTATGAATAAAGTTATAAGCAAGTTAAATACACTACCATATTATTGTTTTTTGAATATTATTTGGAATCAATCTAAATAAACGTAAGTTTGCACAAAAAATAAGCCACACAGCGCGAACTGTGCGGCTTGACGGGATCGCGAAATCCCGAAGTGTTTTTAAAACGTGAATTAAAAAAACGATGCAATTTAAACAAATTTTGCTTGTGGCGATATTGTGCGCCATTACTTTCTCTTCTTTTGCTCAACGCTCTGGCTCAATCAGCGGAGTGGTTAAAGATCAAACGGGTATTGTACCCGCAATTACAGTCAAAATAGCCGGAAGCAGCCGTGCCACAACTTCAAACGTTACGGGCGAGTATTCTTTTCAGAACGTTCCTACGGGTAGTTATACGTTAGTATTCACTGGTGTAGGCTTTAAAACTTCTCAATTAAAAACAACGGTAACTGCTGGCGAAAAACAGGTAGTTAATATCGACTTAGTAGAAGACAAAGCCGAGCTTAACGCGGTAACCGTAACAGGCCGTACCATTGTGCAGGAAGTTAACCGCCAGGCATTTAATGTTACCGCGGTTGATGCTAAGGCGCTTTACAATACCACCTTAGATTTAAGTGGTGCGCTTGACCGTGTAT
>JAZKET010000163.1:1590-14778 GCA_040386815.1 Bacteroidota bacterium
CAGGTGTACGTGTTCGCGAGTCGGGCGGTGTCGGTTCAACTTTTAGCCTTTCTTTAAATGGTTTCTCGGGTAATCGTGTAAGGTATTTTATTGACGGTGTACCGATGGACAATTTTGGTTCGTCTTTCCAAATCAATAACATCCCTATTAACGTAGCCGAGCGTATTGAGGTTTATAAGGGTGTAGTGCCAATCTGGTTAGGATCTGACGCTTTGGGCGGAGCTATCAATATCGTTACCGGTGATCGCTCGCGCAACTTTGTAGACGCATCTTACTCTTATGGTTCGTTCAATACACACCGTACTGTGGTAAACGCGGCTATTACTACCGAAAAAGGTTTTACCGTTAGGTTAAACGCTTTCCAAAATTATTCAGACAATAGTTATAAAGTAACTGTAGAGGCTGCCGATATCCGTACCGGCGCTTATGCTCCTTCAGCCAGACTGAAACGTTTCCATGACAAATACCATAACGAAACTTTAATAGGTAGTGTTGGCTTTGTAGGCAAAAGTTGGGCCGACCAGCTATTGCTTGGCATAACGTTAGGCAAAAACTATAAAGAATTTCAAAGCAGCGCGCGCTTAGTAGTGCCTTATGGTGCATGGCACCGTCATGGCGATATTATTATGCCTACGCTGAAATACCGGAAAACGGACTTGATAAAAGGTTTGGATGTTACTTTGAATGGTAACTTCAATTTTGGTACAGAGTATAACGTAGATACCGTGGGCCGTTATTACGACTGGTACGGTAACTGGATACCCAAAGCCGGCGGTGCTGAACGTTCAAGAACACTGTCCAGATACAGAAACAACACAGGTTTAATAACCGGTACGGTCAACTATCGTATCAATGAGCATCAAACTGTAGCCGCAAGCAATGTTTACAATACATTTTCACGTGTCGGGACGGATGCCTTTAGCGATGGATTTACACGTGGCGAAGTTAGGCCCCGCCTGCGCAAAAACGTATTAGGTTTGGCTTATACTTATGCAGAACAGGATAAATGGAGTGTGCAGGTATTTGGTAAAAATTTATACCAAAAAGTACCTAACCAAAATTCATTTAGCAGGTTTGGATACGGTTTGGCCGGAACTTATTTCCTGTCGCCTAAATTTCAGCTAAAAACATCGTACGAAAAAGCGCAACGTTTGCCTGAGGCTACCGAATTATTTGGTGATTTAGAGTTACAGCAGGGTAATACATCGCTTAACCCGGAAAGCAGCCACAATGCAAACCTGGGCCTAAGCTACGGTTTCAATGTAAAAGAAGATCACCACTTCTTGATTAACGCAAACGCCACTTATCGTTATTCTGATAACTACATCTATTCAAGATTTAATCAAAACCAAACCGCGTTATTGCTTGAAAACTTAGAAGGGGTATTTACCTACGGTGGCGAGGGTGAAGTTAGATACTCTTATAAAAAATGGCTTTCTGCAGGCGCAACTGCAACTTATCAATACCTGCAAAATCAACAGCAATATGTTAGGGATGCATCCGGTAACCTGGTTACAAGTCCGGTTTATCAAGATCAAATGCCAAACATTCCATTCTTTTTTGGTAATGCAGATGCATCTGTAACCTTGCGCGACTTTAAAGGCAAGGGCAACACACTTAACCTGGGCTATAACTTACTGTTTGTGCAAAGCTTTTATCTGTACTGGCCAAGCCTTGGCGGCCGCGGTGCCAGCGATGACAAACGTGGTATCCCAATGCAGTTAAGCCACGATGTAAACGCTGTTTACAGCATGCAAAATGGTCGTTACAACCTTGGCCTTGAAGTAAGAAACATTACCGACAATATCTTATACGACAACTTTAGCCTACAGAAACCGGGCCGTGGTTTCTACGTTAATTTCCGCTATTTCTTTAATTCTTTTAAAATCTAATCTCATATGAAACTAAAATCAACTTACGCGTTATTGCTTGCCGCTGCTACGCTGGCGTCATGTTCAAAAAGCAAAACAGATGCAACCCCGGTTGTTCCAACTGAAAAAGGTACTTACATTTTAACTGTTAGCCCAACCGCTACCACAGGTGTTGCCGATTATTTATTAACTTCTGCTAACCTTGAAACCGGTACTACCAGTATTATTGGTAACGGTATTGAGCAAGACGGTACTTACCGTTATTATGTAACTGCTAACGGTAAATTCTTTAGTATGCTTTACGGTCAGGGTAACCCGGGTGCTGTAACTGCCTACAATATCAATGGTGGTAAACTAACTAAATTGTCAAACTTCCAGACAGAAACTGTACAGGCTTTCGCTCCGGTTAATGATGACTTATTACTTTTAAAAATTGCCAGAAGCTTAACTGCACCTACCTGCAGCTGGTTTAAAGTAAGCACTAACAGCTTAACCATTACATCACAAGGCACATTTGATAACCTTGCAATGACTGGTACCGGTGAACTAGCACACTTTACCTGGATTAAACAAGTAGGTACAAAGATTTTTGCCCCTTACCAGTCAATCAACGACAGAAGCTTTAACACAGCTACGCCTAACAAAGCCTTCCTCGCTATCTTCAACTACGCTGATATGAAGTTTGAAAAACTGATCACTGACGACAGAACCAGCTTCTTAGGTCAATACTTTACGGATGGTTTATCAGTACAAGAAAATGGCGACATTTATGGTTACTCACCGGCAGCAGCCACAACCGGTGGTGTTGTTTCAACTACTAAACCATCAGCTATCCTGAAAATTAAATCAGGTACTACAGAGTTTGATCAAAGCTATTTCTTTGATGTTGAAGCTGCTAGTAACGGCTTAAACATCACCCACTGGTTATACGTAGGTAACAACACTTACATTGTACGTTCACAAAATAAAGCCGAAAAAACCAGCGGTTTCCCTGCTGGTTTGCGTTTAGGTATTGTTAACGTGGTTGATAAAACTTACAAAGTTGTTTCTGGTTTCCCTAACGTGGCTGATATTTCAACAGTAACAGGTAATAACTACTCGCCTAAAGACGGTAAAACTGGTTTCATCGGTGTTAACTTAAAAGACGGTACCAGCTTTGTTTACAAAATTGATGCAAGCACTGCAACAGCTACAAAAGGTCTTAAGGTTGAAGGCGGTTTGATTACTGCTATTCAAAACCTTAAATAGTTTTTAACTCATTACAGCCAGTAGATCGATATTGATCTTCTGGCTGTATTGTATTTAAAACGCAGCACAAAATCAATTGCAGAGTTTATGATCAGTACATTATACTTTATTCAACTAATTGCCTTTTACTTATGGCAATCAACAGCAAAACCCGCCAAGGTAGCCTCCGAAAGGAAAAGGCTATTACGTAGTATAGGCGCTGCCCTGCTGTTATTAACAGCAGTAGGGTTTATTTGGCAATGGGGGGCTTTAAGCGGCAGCTGTGGCTGGTTAGTTGGTTTAATGGGTGTAGGTTGCCTATCGGCAATTATAACCCCGTTTCAATATATTAAAATGCCCGCGTTAATTGCCCTTTATTTATGCTTTGTTGCACTTGAAATTTTTATTTAATTATGCCGGCAAATAAAAAATATTTAACAAAATCTGGCTGGACAAAGCTATCAAAGATCTTAGTTGGTGTAATAGGTGGCTACCTGGTGTCGTTAAGCTTTCATGCGGCATTAACCAGATTTTTTCCGCTGGAAAATGTAATGATTACATCGTTTGTAACCGCTTATGTATTGTGGGCAACACTTTTGTTGTTTGCCTTCCTGATAAAAAAAGCCTGGCAAACCTGGGCATTGTATACGGTTTTAGTAGTAGTATTCTCGGGCATCTATATGCTCCCAATTGGTTAAGCTATGGACAACAGAAAGTACAACATTTATTTTAACACGCATACCGTTAGCGGCATTATAATTTGCGCTATACTTTATGTGATGTTTTTCGCAGGTTCGTTTACCTTTTTTAAGGATGATATTACGGCCTGGCAAAAAAACGATTCGCAACTGGCCCATAAGGGTGCGGTTAAAAAAGACTTTAATTACCTGATAGATTCGTTAGGTAAAAAACATAAATTGATTGGTCGCGATTTTGATTTTACTATCCAGCGCAACCACTCTGGCGTATATGTAGCCATGAGCGCCTCACACGACTCGACCAATAAAAAGAAGAAAGACGGCGAGGGTGGTGGTTTTGGCGAGAGAGGTGGACGTGGCGAAGGCCGTCGTGGTGGCAGAGGTGAAGGCCGTGGCGAGGGGCGTGGTGCAGTGGCTGCAGCGAGCGATACTGCCGGCAGACGAGGTTTTAGAGGCGGTCGCGCTGGTAAACCGGATAGCAATGCAACCATGATAGCAGCTAGCGCTACCAGGGGCGATAAAGGCAAAGCCGAAATGAGTGGCGGCGGCGATAAAAAAGACGGCGAAAAAGGCGAGAAAAAGGAACGTAAAGGCCGTGGCCGCCGTGGCGATGGAGACAACGCCTACTTTACCTATGATTTTGCCAAGCATCAGGAAGCTGATTATACTACAGGCTACACCATGGGCGAGTTTCTGTATCGCCTGCACTTTTTGGCACAGGTAAATCAGGTATTACCTTTCCGTATTGGGGTACCTTTTGGTTATTTGCTTGCGGGGATAGTGTCTTTCATCTTTTTGTTTGCGCTTATAACAGGCTTGTTGCTACACTGGGATAAGCTGGTGAGCAATTTCTTCACTTTCAGACCGTGGAATAAATGGAAAAACGTTTGGACAGAGGCGCATACGGTATTGGGCGTAATAGGTTTCCCATATCAATTAGTGTTTGCAATAACGGGTATCATCCTGATATTTAATTCATTCCTGATAGTGCCGTACACTCAGTTGTTTTATAAAGGCAATCAGGAAAAGATATATAAAGATCTTGGCTATGGTGTAAAATCAGAGTTTAAGTATACTTATAAGCCATTGCAGGCTAAAGCAAACGTTGATAGCCTTGTTGCTATAGTTGAGAACAAGTGGCAGCGCAGCGACGTTAGCACGGTAGCTATACGTAATTATGGCGATGCCAACATGCACGTTGTTGTAATAGGCAAGCCTCAAACAACAGCACAAATGAACGGCCAGGGGGAATGGATCTATCGCGTGCGCGATAATCGAGTTATTTCAGAACGTTCACCATTGGCAGATGCAGGTTACCTGGCTACCTTTAAAGGCATGATATACCACCTGCATTTTGGCGACTTTGGTGGCCGACCGCTTAAGGTGATTTATTTTGTTTTGGGTATTTTAGGTTGTGTGGTTATCAACTCAGGTGTAATGATCTGGCTGGTTGCCCGTGATAAGAAAAGTATCCCTGAGGGCAAACGTAAATTCAATTTTTGGACAGCAAATATCTACCTGGGCTCAAGCTTAAGCATGTTGCCGGTATTGGGTGTAACCATGATAGCCTTATTGTTTTTAGAAAAACCGGGGCAGCCTGAAATTTACCATTGGTTCTTTTACAGTTGGTTGGCATTGGGTATTTATTTTGTAGCGCTCAGAAATCTTGAACGTGTTAATCGCCAGTCAATGTTCCTGTCGGCGGTTATTTGTTTAGCGTTGCCGATATTTGACGGCCTAGTACGCAGTAACTGGTTTTGGGTAACCTATGCACAAGGCGCGTTTGATATTTTGTTTATCGATGTGTTGTTTTTAATTCTTGGCGTGATAAGTGCCGCAATTTACTGGAAGATATCACAACGAAAGATAGCACCGGCTGCTAAAACATCAGCGTCTGCGCCTCGTCGTAAAGCTCAACAGTTGGAAGAAGCTGCAACAGCGTAATAAACTCTTCGGAAGACGGCCTATTACACTCAAATCTGAAACATATTTAGCCCCGGCATAAACAAATGTTTACCTTGTTTATGCCAGGGCTATGTTATTTTAATTGATCGTTTGGCGATGTTTTCTTAAGGATGTAAGACAGTAATATCGAAAACAATACATAAGCCGCAAACAAGAAATAGCCCGGTTGTAATGAAGTGCCATTGTCTGTAACTAATTTAAGTGCTCCGCTGTCGATGTTAAGGCCTGATAGCTGGCTTTTAATAATACCATTAAGGCCAATGTAGGTCATCAGCATACCTACTATCATAACGTCAGCCATGTCCCATTTTTCCAGTTCGAAAGTTAAATAGCGTACCACCGGGTGGCGTGCTATTTTTTTTGTGCTCAGCACATAAATACCTTTGGCTATCAAACGCAATAGGGGCAGAGCCAGTACAAACAACATAATGAGCGCACCCACAACTATCGTATCTGGTTTAGGCTGACCAATCAGCGTAGCTACAATACCGCACACGCTTTTGCTTTGGTAAAAAAGTACCTGGTTTTGAAAGCGAACAGTTTCGCCCAGCAACTTTAAGTCAAGTGATTGGATACGCGCGTCGACCTCAATAACCGGTAACAAGCTGCCCGTTACCAATAGCAGCAAGGCAAATGCCAGTGAAAACACAAACGAAGCTGTTTGTAACTTAACCTGTTTGCGCAACAGCCACCATAAAGTAAGCGCTATTACAACACAACCTAATAGGGCGCAGGTATATTGTATAAGTGCGCTTTTTAGCTGATCAAGGCGCGCGTAGATGCGTTGGTTAAAAGTAATAGGATCAGACACCTTGTATTTTTTGTAGACGTACTTTGTAACCGCATAATTAGCAACCCGTGTGCTGTCATATATCTGGTTAGTCAATTGGTCAATTTTGCTGCTGGCAATTTCTTTTAAGCGTTCCTCGCTTTTGCGGCTGCTTACTTTACGTACAATTGTTTTGGCAAATGGCGGTACCTGCGCGTGTATTTCCTTCGGATCAACCATGGCATTAAAGGCCAGTTTTTTAAGTTTGCCCCCAATGCTTTTTTGCGGTT
Organism: Bacteroidota bacterium; assembly: GCA_040386815.1. Taxonomy (GTDB): domain Bacteria; phylum Bacteroidota; class Bacteroidia; order Sphingobacteriales; family Sphingobacteriaceae; genus Mucilaginibacter. The sequence continues at coordinate 8,411 of JAZKET010000163.1, forward strand.
TATTGATCTCGGCAACTGTTTTGTTAACCAGCGCGTGCATTTCTTTCTCAATGGCCTTTTGCAGGTCCTGTTGCTGCTCTTTGGTAATATGGTAACCGTCTATCTTTTGATCTATCACCGCAGAAATACGGTCGCGCCACTGGTCGACAGAAAACAAGCCGAACGTAACACTGTTTGAAAGGCTGTAATCTTCCTTAACCTGCACACGTTCTGCTGATAGCGCCTGCAAGCGGTAACTGCAATACACAGCACCCGCCAGCAATATGCTAAACGATGTAAGCAGGATGATGCGTAAAAACTTAATGCGTGTCATATTTACTAATGTATTTTAGTATTGTTGAAAGGATAAGGCCATACAGCACAAAGCTGATAAAGATTATATAACCGGGTTGTAAAGCAGTGTTATTAGTGGTAATAACAGTTAGTTCCTGGCTGTTTATGTTTAAAGCGGCAAGCTGGCTATCCAGCAAACCATTTAAACCAATGTAAGTCATCAGTATGGCTATAACTATAACGTCGGCCATACTCCATTTGCCCGATTGGAAGGCGAAGTACTTAACCATGCGGTTTTCTGCTATGCTGCGCTTGCTTAATAAATGTATACCTGTAGAACTTAGCTTGGCTATCGGGAACAGAATACTAAAAATAAGTATGAGCACACCAACAGCTATAGAGTCTGCGGCGGGCTGCTCAATTAATACCTTCACCACGCCTAATATGCTCTTGCTTTCGTAAAATAGCACTTGGTCCTTAAATATTACATGCTCGCCAAGTAAAACAAAATCAAGTGTCTTTATACGGCAATCAACCTCAATCATAGATGCGCTTAAGCCTACAGCTAACAATATAAAGGCAAATAGTAAGGATAAGATAAAAAGGGTGGCCCGCAGTTCGGTACGGTTACGCAAGAACCACCATAGTGACAGCACGACGAGTATACACGCCAGCATACCGAAGCAGTAGGTATACATATCTATGCGGATATCATGCAGCAGTCTATCCAGTTTTTTATTAAGTGCTTCTTTTGAGCCTACCTGGTATTTCTGGTACATCTTATTGAAAACCGCCCGGTTAAGTTGCAGCGTGCTGTCTATGCTCTTACTGGTTTGCAAATCATCAAACTTATCCATTGCCAGGTTACTCAGTTTGCCTTTTTGCTTTTTGTTGTCAACCTTGGCAATCATTGATTTGGCAAATGCTGGCACCTGCGCCCTAATGTTATCGGTTTTTACAAAGGTTTTAACTGCCAGCTTACGGATCTTGCCACCCAGGCTTTTTGGCTTTTTATCAATCAAAGCCTCTGCTTTATCAACTAAGGCATACAGAACTTCTTCAACCTCGGTTTGCATTAAACGCTTTTGCTTAGGGGTAAACTTAAGGTTGCGTACCTGGTTATTGACAATGCCCGCTACTTCGTCGCGCCATTGATCAACAGATAATAAACCATAAGCGATATGATTAGCTTCCGAATGGTCAAACTTTATTGTTTCCTGTTTTTCGGAAAGCTGTTGCAGCCGGTAGCCGAAAAAGCCTTCGGCGGTTAATAGTAAACTCAGGCCGAAGATCAGCACAAGTCTGGGAACTAGGTTAGTTTTAGCGGTCAAGGGTCTCAGGATTTTTCTAACGCGTTTCTAATATCATGCCATCAGTTTTTTGAGTTAGGCTAAAGTGTATTTGTCATCGTAATGTATGGTAAATACTACAGCTTAATGCTTAGCGAATAGGGAAAAGCCACAATGCTTGCAAAACAAAGCATCGCTGTCATGCCCTTCCTTGCCACAGCTTGGACACGATTCGGGCAATTCTTTTTTCTTTCGCGATGCAAGTGCTATATCATGCGTGATGATACCAGTTGGTACCGCAATGATGGAATAACCTATCAGCATTACCACCGATGCCACAAACTTACCCAAAGGAGTAATTGGCGAAATATCGCCATAACCTACCGTAGTAATGGTTACAATGGCCCAATAAATACTTTCAGGGATATTAGAAAATCCATTCTCGCGCTGCTCAACCAAATACATAATAGAACCAAGGATTACCACCAACATTAATACTGTGGACAGGAAGATACTGATCTTACGAAGGCTGTTTTTAAGAGCGGTGGTCAGGTAATCAATTTCGGTCAAAAATTCGCCTAGCTTAAAGATTCTGAAAACACGAAGCAATCGCAAGGCTCTGAAAACTAACAGCGATTGCGCACCTGCGAAGATAAACCCGAGATAGGTGGGGATAAGGGCGATCAGATCAATAATCCCCAGTAAGCTAAACACATATTGCCAGGGTTTACGGATGCTGATCAATCTTAAAATATATTCAATGGTAAACAATCCGGTATACATCCACTCCAGCCGGGTAAACCATACGCCGTATTTAGCGTCAAGGCTTTGCACGCTATCCAGCATCACCACAATAATGCTGGTAAAAATGGCTATCAGCAAGCCCACATCAAACGCCTTACCCGCTCGGGAGTTAGATTCGTAGATGATCTCATGCAGGCGAAAACGCCAGTCGGCACGTTGTGGTTTAGCCATAATTAGCTACTAACATAGCGCAGGCCTTAATTGTTTAAATCAGCTGTCTCCTGAAAATGTTATTAAATTGTACCAACATATGAACAATAACTTTTATATTGCCGCCGTTTAATTAAAAGTTAAACATGAAGTTGTCTATACAGGTTAGGCTAATTTATTGACAAGAAATGATGTTCATTTCTGAAAAACATTTGATTGTTGATAATTGCTTTCTATATTAGACAAGTCCAATTAAACCGATTTTTTTATTCCTGCTACCAATTAACCATGAAGAAAAGGGCGTATCTTTTATTTTGTGTCTGTGCCGGCGTTTTTTTAAGCGGAATGATAGGTTGCGGCCAATCAAAAAGTGGCGCGACAGCTGATGAAGTAATGCCGGATACAGTAAGCTACAACTTTAACATCAGGCCAATTTTCTCTGATAAATGTTTTAAATGCCATGGCCCTGATGCAAACAAGCGCGAGGCCGGTTTACGTTTGGATTTACCCGAAGAAGCTTTTAAAGCTTTGCGCGACAATCCAAAGGCGCATGCCTTAGTAGCAGGCGATCCGTCATTGTCAGAGGTATTCTTACGCGTTTCGACAGAAGACTCAACCATGATGATGCCGCCGCCTGCATCAAACCTTAAAAGACTAACCAGCTTTGAGCAGGACCTGATCAAAAAATGGATAAAGCAAGGCGCTAAGTATGAAAAACATTGGGCCTTTATCCCGCCTAAAAAAGCAACTATCCCAACGGTCAAAGAAACAGAGTGGCCTAAAAACGAGATAGACTATTTTGTATTAAGCAACCTGGAGAAGAAAGGCCTTACGCCAAATCAGGAAGCTGATAAGGAGCGCTTGCTTAAACGTGTGTCGCTTGATCTGACCGGTTTGCCGCCAAGCCTGGAAATGATGGATAAGTTTTTGGCTGATAATAGCGCTAATGCTTACGAAAAGGTTGTTGATCAACTGATGAAACAACCTGCCTACGGCGAAAAGATGGCCCTGCAATGGCTGGATGTGGCACGGTATGCAGATTCGCACGGTTACCAGGATGATAACTACCGCAGTGCCTGGCCATGGCGCGATTGGGTGATTCATGCCTTTAACAACAACTATACTTACGATAAATTTATCACATGGCAATTAGCAGGCGATTTAATGCCTAATTATAATAAAGAGCAACTATTGGCTACCGGCTTTAACCGTAACCATAAAATGACGGAGGAAGGCGGTGTTATTGACGAGGAATATCGCGTTAGCTACGTTGCCGACCGTACCAACACTTTTGGTAAGGGGCTTATCGGTATGACTTTGGAATGTGCTACTTGCCATGATCATAAATACGATCCATTGTCGCAAAAAGAGTATTACCAGATGTTTGCCTTTTTTAATCTGGTGAATGAGAAAGGCATTGTATCTGTAGTAGGCGGACCGGAAACCTACGCCAAAAAGCCAATGATGGAGGTTACAAATGCTGATGTTAAGGGCATACTGAATTTTGTTAATAAACAAGATTCCAATAAACTCATCGTATCTGTTATGGGCGATACAACCCGTAAAACCTATTTGTTAAAACGTGGTGTTTACGATGCCCATGGCGACGAAGTAGAGGCAGGTACCCCAAAAGCGATATTGCCTTACCCGGCCAACTTGCCTAAAAACAGGTTGGGCCTTTCAAAATGGTTATTAGATAAACAAAATCCATTGACCGCGCGCGTATTTGTAAATCAGCAATGGCAGGAGCTTTTTGGCCGCGGCATAGTAAAAACCGCCGGTGATTTTGGTATGCAGGGCGATTTGCCTAAAAACGCCGCTTTGCTTGATTGGTTGGCAGTTGATTTTAGGGACAATGGCTGGGACATGAAGCGCCTTGTTAAAAAAATGGTAATGTCGGCAACCTATCGGCAGTCGGCGGTGATATCACCAGAAAAATTGAAGATGGACCCTGATAATGAATTGCTATCTTACAGCTCGCGCGCCCGTTTAAAAGCAGAGTTAGTGCGGGATATGGTATTGGCCACCAGCGGTTTGCTTAACAGAAATATTGGCGGCCCAAGCGTTAACCCGTATCAACCACCGGGCCTTTGGGAAATGGCTAGTTCGGGCAGGGGGCAGTTGGCTACCTATAAACAGGTACATGGCGCGGGCTTATACCGCAGGGGCATGTATACTTTGATAAAACGAACCGTACCGCCGGCATCTATGGGGATTTTTGATGCAAGTAACCGCGATCAATGCGAAGTGCGCCGCTTGCGCACTAACACGCCTTTGCAGGCCTTGGTGATGATGAACGATCCGACGGTGTTAGAAGCATCAAGGGTATTGGCAGCTAAACTGATGGCAGAAAAGTCACCGGTTAATAATCAAATAGCAAAAGCTTTCAGGCTCATTGTTTGCCGACAGCCTAACGAAAAAGAGCTTAGCGTGTTGGCTAATTACTATCAGGACGAATTAAAATCTACCAATACAAAAAACGCAGATAAACTGCTGAACGTGGGCGAGTACCCAATGCCTGATAATATAGATAAGATAAAGCTGGCTGCTATGATGAAGGTAATGGCCGCGCTGTATAATTTAGAAGAGACCATAGTTAAAACCTAAGGGATATGGAGAAGAATATTTTAGAGCATCACCTTAATTTAAACCGCCGTAAGTTTTTATCAAAGCTTAGCCTGGGTTTGGGCAGCGTCGCGCTTGGTTCATTGTTGATCCCTGATCTGTTTAGCAGCGCCACCAGCGGCGATGATTTTATACCCGGCATGCCCAACTTTGCACCTAAGGCCAAAAGGGTGATCTACCTGTTTCAAAACGGGGCGCCATCGCAGTTGGAGTCGTTTGACTACAAACCTAGACTGCGCGAGATGCGTGGGCAGGAACTGCCGCCATCTGTACGTGGTAGCCAGATATTAACCGGGATGACGTCGGGGCAGTCTTCGTTTCCGCTGGTTGGTTCATATTATGATTTTAAACAGTACGGTCAGGCGGGCGCCCACATTAGCGACCTGTTTCCGCATACCGCCAAAATAGTTGATGATCTGTGCATCATCCGCTCTATGCATACCGAGGCTATTAACCATGACCCTGCGCTTACGTTTTTTCAAACCGGCGCGCAACAGGGTAATCGCCCCAGCATGGGCTCATGGGTGAGCTATGGTTTGGGTAGTGAGAATAAAAATTTACCTGCTTTTACGGTTCTGTTATCAAAAGGTAAAGGTGATGGACAAGGTGTTTACTCTAAATTATGGAGCAATGGTTTCCTGGACTCCATCCATCAGGGCATACAATTTAGCAGCAGCGAAGACCCGGTATTATACTTGAAAGATCCTGATGGGCTAAGCCGCGACGAGCGCCGTAAGATGCTGGACAAGCTGGCCGAGCTGAATGATATGTCGTATAAGGAATTTAACGATCCTGAAATTACAGCGAAGGTAAAACAGTACGAAATGGCGTACCGCATGCAAACGGAAGTGCCTGATATAATGGATCTGTCTAAGGAGTCGGACTCGACCATAAAAATGTACGGGCCGGATTGTATGATCCCCGGAACTTATGCCGCTAACTGTTTACTGGCGCGTAAACTGTCAGAAAACGGGGTGCGCTTTGTACAGTTGTATCACCAGGGTTGGGATCAGCATGGTAACCTGCCACATGATATGGCCGGTCAGGCTAAAGATGTCGACCAGGCATCGGCAGCATTGGTTACCGACTTAAAACAACGTGGCTTGCTGGACGAAACACTGGTAATTTGGGGTGGCGAGTTTGGCCGCACTAACTATAGCCAGGGTAAACTGGAAGTAAATAACTATGGCCGCGATCATCACCCGCGTTGCTTTAGCATCTGGATGG
>JAZKET010000163.1:14788-47219 GCA_040386815.1 Bacteroidota bacterium
GCGGTATCAAACCCGGTGTTGTATATGGCGAAACTGATGAGTTTGGCTATAACATTGTTAAAAACCCGGTGCATGTTAACGACTTCCACGCTACGGTGCTTAACCAATTAGGCATCGACCACGAAAAACTAACCTTTAAAAGCCAGGGCCGCCGCTACCGTTTAACTGATGTTGCCGGTAAAGTGGTGCGCGATATCATAACCTAATACTACATTATAATGGAGAGAAGATCATTTATAAAACAGAGTACAGTTTTTACCGCAAGTTTTTTTATAGCTAAAGATCTGTTAGCAAAAGACAAAGGCCCTGTTTATGGCTTTAACGGCATGAAATACCGCATGGATAAAAGCTGGAGCAAAGCTGATCCGCAAAATCACCCGGTTAAGGATTGTCACGAAATGGTTCAGGATTCGAAGGGCCGCATCATTATGCTGACTAACGAGACCAAGAATAATATCCTGATCTACGATAAATCGGGCAAGTTGCTTGATTTTTGGGGACACGATTTCCCGGGCGGCCACGGTTTGACGTTGGCTAACGAAAATGGTACTGATTTTCTGTTTATTACCGATACCGACAAGCACCAGGTGTACAAAACCACCATGGATGGCAAGATATTGATGACCATTGATGTGCCGCTTGAAACCGGCGTTTATACCAAGAAAGAACAGTTTGTACCAACCGAAACCATAATTGACAGTACCAATGGCGATATTTTTATTGCCGATGGTTACGGCGCGCAATACATTACGCGTTTTGATAAAAATGGCAAGCTATTAGGTTATTTCGGCGGAAAAGGAGGGGGTGACGAGCATTTAGACAATGCCCACGGTATTGTGATTGACCGCCGCCAAAAAACGCCTACGCTGCTGGTTACAGACCGTACCCGCAACTGTTTTAAACGCTTTAGTTTAGATGGTAAATTACAAGAGGTAATAGCCTTGCCGGGCGCTTGTGTTTGCAGGCCTGTGATTAAAGGCAACAACATTTACGCCGCCGTTTTGAGATCTGGCGATATGAGTAAAGAAGCATCGGGTTTTGTGACCATATTGGATAAAAACAACAAGGTAGTCTCAAACATTGGTGGCACCGAGCCTATTTACAAAGACGGCAAACTGCAGCCGATGGCGCAGGCCGAAAAGCTGTTTGTGCATCCGCATGATGTTTGTGTTGACAGGGACGAAAACCTGTACGTGGCACAATGGGCGGCCGGGCATGTTTATCCATATAAATTCACCCGCGTTTAACCAATTTTTAGCCGGCTGATGATCAGACAAAGTCACCAGGGTTTTGCAGAAACTTTACTGTTTATACTCAATATTTTCCTGATATTTTTATTGGTATTTGGCGGCTACATTGTTGTGCCGCAATGGCTGCAGCCTGTAGGGCGCATGCACCCATTGTTGCTGCACTTCCCGATCGTGTTGTTGACAATGGCTATACTGTTTGAGTATTTCCGTTTCCGCCCAGCGTTTAAAGAGGAGGCACTTTATCAAAATTTCACTACCGTACTACTGTTAGGCGGTAGCCTATTGGCTGCATTAACCGCTGTAATGGGTTTCTTCCTCGCGAAGGAACCGGGCTACTCCGGCAATATCCTGCAATGGCACAAGTGGACAGGTGCAAGCGTGGTGTGGCTAAGCTCGGCTATTTATTGGTTTAGGGATAAGGAATGGTATCGCACATCATTAGCGCGAGCAATGTCTGCGCTAACTTTTATCGCCGTTATCCTTGCCGGCCATTATGGTGCAGACTTAACACATGGCGAAAACTTTATATTGGCGCCAATCAGAACAGCTGCCGCCCCGGTACCAATTGACCAGGCGCTGGTTTACCAGGATGTTATTCAGCCAATTTTCAATGCTAAATGTATCAGTTGCCATAATGAGGATAAGGTAAAAGGTAAACTGATGTTAACGGACTCGCTGGCTGTTTTAAAAGGTGGTAAGTCAGGTAAATTATTTGTATCCGGCGATGCTAAAATGAGTTTGTTATTGCAACGCGTTTACTTGCCAATGGAGGACGACAAACGGATGCCGCCATCAGGCAAACCACAGTTAACTGATGATGAATTAACCCTGCTTTACCTTTGGGTAAAAAGCAAGCCTAAGTTCAAACAAAAAGTGGTTGATCTGCCGGCGAGTGATTCGCTGCGGACGTTTGCGTCGAAAGTGTTAAGTCCGGCATCAAGCGGCGAAGCTTATGATTTTAGCGCGGCTGACGATAAAACAATCGCCGAATTGAATAACAATTACCGAATAGTTAGGACTCTTGCTAAAGAGTCGCCGGCATTGTCTGTGAATATTTACAATAAGCGCATTTACACGCCTAAAGTGCTGGACGAACTCAGCTCTATCAAAAAGCAGGTGGTATCATTAAATTTGAACAAAATGCCGGTTAAAGACGCCGAGTTGAAAACCATTGCCGGTTTTGAAAACCTGCGAAGTTTAAGTTTAAACTTTACGGATATCGATGGCAGTGGCTTAAAAGAATTGAAAGGGCTAAAGTACCTTAAAGTACTATCCCTTGCCGGTACCAAAATTAAAGCTGAGCATCTGAAACAAATAATAGGTATTAAAAGCTTAACCGAAGTTGTGGTATGGAACACCGGCATCAAGCCTGATGATATCAAACAGCTGCGCAAGCTAAACAGCAAGATTAATTTTGTGGAGGGTTTCCAGGATGATGGCAAACCTATCAGGCTGACAATGCCGCTTGTGAAAAGTAAAGATTATGTGTATACCAAGCCGTTCGAGTTGCTGATTAGTCACCCGATAAATGGCGCGGTAATCCGTTACACGATGGACGGTACAGATCCTGACAGTACCAAATCGCCCATATACAAACCGGGAATCATTATCGACAAGGATGTTACTGTAAAGGTCCGAGCTTATAAAGATGGCTGGTACGGTAGTGATATTGTTATGTTGAATTATGATAAAGGAACGTATACGCCCGATAGTTCTTATATTGATAATAACGGCGGCGGTAAAATGCTGATTGATAAGGAGCTTGGTTCTTTTGAGCCTTACGATCGGAAATGGGTGGGTGTGCCGTTCGAGATGGTGGTGCATTTGGTCTTCAATACGCCTGTCAGCTTAAAAACCATTGGGCTGGGTTGCTTGCGTTTAAATGGGCAGCAAATACTCTTCCCGGGAGAGGTGGAAATTTTAGGCGGCATGGATAAGCGGAAGCTTACCGTAATCGGCAGGATAAAACCGCCAAAACCACTAAAGGATGATCCGGATAAAAGAAGTGTGTTTACCGGTACGCTAAGCACGGATCAACCGCTGAGGTATTTTGAAGTCAGGGTAAAACCTGTTAAACCGCAATCGTGGTTCCCGCCGCAAAAACCGGCAAATGTTTGGGTAGATGAGATATTTTTCAATTAGATTTGAGGCGCGGCAACCACCGCGCCTCAATTGTTTCTATATGATGAATAAGCTATCAGTCGCTATGTTATTTATGGCGATAACTGTAACTGCACAAGCACAAACAAAAAACAAAACGCTGTATGTAATTGCCGATGGCATACCTGCTGATGTGTTGGAGCGTCTTGATTTGCCAAACATCAAACGCATAGCTAAAGAAGGCACTTACAGCCGGATGCACGTTGGGGGTGATAAGGGTACTTACAACCAAACCCCAACCATATCTGCCGTAGGCTATAATAGTTTGTTAACCGGTACCTGGGTTAACAAACACAATGTGCCTGATAACGATATTAAAGATCCCAACTATAACTACCCAACTATTTTTAAACTGTTTAAAGATCAGTATCCGCAGAAAAAAACAGCCATATTTTCAAGCTGGTTAGATAACCGAACCAAGCTGTTAGGATACGATCTGCCCCAGACAGGTAATTTCAAAGTAGACAAATATTTTGATGGTTATGAACTGGATACCGCGCGCTTTAAACACGACCGTGTGAAAAACTACATGCACCTGATTGACGAGCAGGTGATCAGCGACGCGGTAGCAACAGTAAAAACTGATGCGCCTGATCTGTCATGGGTTTACCTGGAATATACCGATGATATGGGCCATTTATACGGCGACAGCCCACAAATGGAAGCCGCGGTGAAAATGTTAGATGTGCAAATAGGAAAACTGTACAACGCAATTGAGCAACGCCAAAAACAACACAAAGAAAATTGGCTGTTTGTAATGACCACAGACCACGGCCGCGACGAAAAGACAGGCAAGGGCCATGGCGGACAAAGTACTCGCCAGCGTACAACCTGGGTGGTAAGCAATCAAAAGTTGAACAATAAATACGCTACCTACTATCAGCCGGCCATTGTAGATATTATGCCGACGATAGCTCGGTTTATGAATGTAAATATCCCGTCAAAAATAGCGCAGGAAATTGATGGCACACCAATGATAGGCCCAGTGTCCATAGCCAATGCTAATCTGAATTTTATTCAGAATAATATTGATGTAAGCTGGACCGCTCTTGAAAACGCAGGGAAAGTTAAGATCTGGCTTACCACAACCAACAACGTTAAAACCGGCGGTAAGGATGATTATAAACTTGTTGCCGAGGTGCCGGTGGTTGACGGTCACGCGCTGATCGATGTTAAAAATATGCCTTCATCCTTTTACAAGATAATTTTAGAAGCTCCCAACAACACGCTCAACAAATGGCTGGTTTTAGAGCCACAAAAATAGGATAGCAAACTAAACCCGGTTCATCCTGTTTTTATTGGTATGAAAAACAGGATGATGATGAAGTTTGGCTTTTTGGCTAGCGCGATGGTAATACTTTGCGCGTGCAATCAGAGCAGCACAAATACAGCCGACGAGAAAGTAACCGACACGACAATAATTGCTACAGATACTGCAAAGAAAGATACTGTCGCCGTAAGTACCGACCCTGTGCTTTCTATCCGTAAAAAGGTTGAGCATATTAACACCTCCAAATTAGATAGCCAGCACGTAGAATTTATGTGCGATGAGAAAACTAAGGTTGACCATTTTTATGAGTCCGGAAAGGTTGTGAAAATTTCCGTGGATTTTGGGTGGATAGGAGATGTATACGCCAGAGAAGACTACTACTACGATAACGGCAAGCTGATATTTATGTACGAATACGTTGAAGGCGGTCCCGCTTGCGACGATTGTATAAAAACCAATGAATATCGTTACTACATCAATGACGGTAAGGTGTTTAAATATCTGAAAGATAAAAATGCAGAGAAATGCCGGAAATGCGAGTTTGGCCCAAAATCGCGACAGGTAAAATTATTAACGGCTAAAACCGCCGAGGAAATTAAAGAAATAATTTGCCGATAGAAATGCTACTAAAACAGACAAGAGGCGGTCTGATAATTGCAACTACAAAAACGGCCGAAAATTTATTTGACTCTGTGTCCCTTTGTAAATTTGTCTCTGTTTTCTCTGTGGTTAATTTAACACAGAGAAAACAGAGCGTTACGCAAAGTTCGCAGAGTAGCAACTCTGCCGATTTATCCCACAGCCTGGTTCAAAGCAATAATAGCGGTCTTAAACTCTTCGCGTGCGATAACAAATTGGATGTTGGTTTTGCGCCTTGCTACGCCAGCGCTTATAATATTAATGTCGCTTTTGGCTAATGCCGTAGTAGCCTTAGCCAACAACCCCGGCTGATCCATATTGCTGCCCAGCAGACAAACTAAAGCTACCGGCTCGTGAGTTATACGTTCAAATGATTTTTGCAGATCATCAACCAACTCCTGTTTAAAATCATTTGCCCAAATAACAATAGTGATGCTGTTTGCACTGGTAGTTTTAAAGGTATAGCTGATGCCGTGGTTGTAAAACAACTGCATTATCTGCAAATCACTACCAACATTGCCTACCATTAATGGATCGTAAATATCAATCAGTATCAGTTTGTCGGTGCCTGTAATTACCTCAACGCGCTTTACTTTTGATACATAATCTTGTGTGATCAACGTGCCCGGGTGTGCCGGCTCAAAAGTATTTTTAATACGCAGGTTAATGCCGTTGATCTCTAATGGTTTTGACGCTTTAGGGTGGATAGCTTCCATGCCCACATCAGCCAATTGATCGGCAATATCATAATTGGTATAACCAACCGGTTTAACATTCTCAACTCCAACCAAACCCGGATCGGCGGTAGATAGGTGATATTCTTTATGTATTACAGCTTCCTCAGGTTTCAATATCTCGGCAATTTTGCTGAACGTAACCTCAGAATAGCCGCGGTCAAACTCGCGCATAATACCTTCGGTGCCTTTGGTGTAACCGGTGGTAATGCAGATGCAGGTTTTTAAGTCGATAGGCGCAAAGGCGTCCTTAATACGCTCATTGATAGTCAGCGCGCGCTGGTCATCAAAGCCGCTCAGGTCAATTAACTTCGCATTAACGCCTTTGGCAATCAGTATATTAGCTAATACGTATGCCGAATGTGTTTCGCCTAACGAAGCTAAAATTTCACGGGCGGCAAGCAATACACCTTCATTTAAATAGCCGGATGCCAGCATCACAACAGCACTTTCTAAATAGGTACGTGCCTTAGCAATTTGTTCGGTAATAAAAGCATCTGCAGCAGCTAAATCTAAACCCAGAGGTGCGTATAGGGCATTGAGTTCTTTAAGCTTGTTTAATACGTCGTTAAGCGGCTCATGAAAATCTTCTTTTAAAACAATGTGGTGATACACCCCCGGAGCTTTAGTCTTCTTGTTCTCTAACAAAAAGTTAGTAACGCCCGAGAAAGCCGATACCACCAATACGCGGTTGTATAGCTGCTCGCCTTCGCGCTCAAACAAAACAATGTTTTCAATAACTTCATTAAGGGCACTCATGGAGGTGCCGCCTATCTTTTCAACTGTTAACATAATACGATGTAAAAAGGGCCGAATCTATCAATTTTTAGCCACATCTGCCAAGTTTTTAACAACATCGCTTCAAATAAGGACAATGATGATGTATTTGTTACACTTAGTTGTTTTTGTGGATCAATTTTGCTTATTTACAGGTGATTTATGCAGCTGGTATATACATATAGATGCCGCTGTGTAATACTCAAATCATTGCCAATTTAAATCAACTTATGGACTCAAAAAAGCAGGAAACCCAAAATCCGCGGAGAGATTTTATAAAAAAGACGGCCATTGGTATGGCCGCCTTTACCATAGTGCCAAGATTTGTGCTGGGTAAAGGTTATTTAGCCCCAAGCGATAAACTAACCAAAGGCATAATAGGTGTGGGCGGCATGGGACGCGGTCACATTCCTTATGAGAATACGCCGGTAATAGCTATTTGCGATGTAGATAAAAAACATTTGGAGCAAGCTGCTGCGATAGTTGGCAATGGTGTTAAAACTTTTAGCGACTATCGTGACCTGATACAACTGCCCGATGTTGACATAGTACACATAGCCACCCCGCCGCACTGGCACGGTATTATGGCTGTTGATGCCGCCAAAGCTGGAAAAGATATCTGGTGCGAAAAACCAATGACCCACACCCTGGGCGAAGGCAAACGCGTGGTTGAAGCTGTACAGCAGCATGGCCGCATGTTTAGATTAAATACCTGGTTTAGGTTTAAAGAGGTGTTTTATGGGATGGGTGTACCCTCTAAACCGATCAAAAAACTGGTTGATAGCGGCATGCTGGGCTGGCCGTTGAAAGTTACGGTAGGCAAGGGTACAGGGTTCGACTGGAAATTTTATTGGGTAGGTAAAGAAAACCTTGAAGTACAACCTGTACCCGCCGAATTAGATTATGATATGTGGCTTGGCCCTGCGCCATACAAACCTTACAACGCACATCGTGTGCATCAAACCTTCCGTGGGTATTGGGACTACGATGGCGGCGGCCTGAGCGATATGGGGCAGCATTATATGGACCCGGTTCAATACTTTTTAGGTAAGGATGATACCAGCCCGGTATCGGTTGAGGTAGATGCCCCGCAACAACATACTGACGCCGTAGGCACCTGGCGACGCATTACTTATACCTATGCTGATGGTTGCCAGATCATCCTTGACGGCGAGGGTAAAGACAATGTACCATACATTGAAGGCCCTAAGGGGAAATTATACCCCGGCTTTAAATCAGATATCCCGGATATGGAGCGCAAACTGGCCGCTTTCCCTGACCCAACTCCGCAGATCACCACGTTTACAGAATCGGTTTTAACCCGTAAAAAGTTTGCACTTAATGAGGAGAATGGTTTCCGCTCATGTACGTTGGTTAATATGGGTTTGATAGCCTTAAAATTAGGCCGCTCGCTGAAATTTGACCCGGTAAAACTGGAGTTTATAGATGATGAGGCGGCAAACCGATTGATGAACCCTACCATGCGTGCACCTTTTAGTATTTAATCAGCAGAAAGAATCATGAAAAAAATATACCTGATATTGTCGGCAGCCCTGATGCTACAGCTTGTAGCTAACGCGCAAGACAATGCAAAAATAACCAGCCTGCTGGCACAAATGCCCGCTAAAGACGCTGCTGCACTGAAGAAAAATATGAGTGCCGTAGCGGCGCTTGGTGAGGACGGCTATGTAAGCCTGATAAGCGGTTTATCGCCGCAAGGCAAAGGCAACAACGCGCCGATAGAATACGCTGTTGGTGGCTTTACCGCTTATGCAACCCAGCCGGGTAACGAAGAATTACGTAAAATGAGCGTTAGCGCTTACAGTAAAGTGTTGGCTAAGTTGAGCGATAAACAAAATAAATCATTCATCATCAGTCAGTTTGATTTGGTGGGGAAGGATGATGCCATTGCTGCTTTGCAACCCTACCTGACAGATAATGACCTGGCCGACCCTGCTGCGCGTGCTTTGTCTAAAATAAATACTCCGGCATCAAAAGCTGCTCTACTGTCGGCTTTGGATAAAGCCAGTGGCAATGCCAGGCTATTTATTATCGAGGCTTTGGGCGATGTCAAATTAAAAGAAGCCGCTAAACCAATTAACGCGTTGGCTACAGGTGGCGATGCTGCATTAACCAAAACCGCCATGTACGCGCTGGCTTATACTGCCGACCCGTCGTCAGAACCTGTATTGGCTGCAGCTGCCGAAAAAGCAGGTTTCAAATACGAAAAGACAGACGCAACCGGCGCATACCTTATTTACGCCGAGCAATTGCTAAAAAATGGAAATAAAGTACTTGTGCAAAAAATAGCCAACAACCTTATGGTTAAGGCAAAGTCGCCTGAATTAATAAATGTGCGTACAAATGCTTTGCAATTGTTAGTTGCTACCCGTGCAGATCGTCAGCAATTATTATTAACCGCCGCAGGCGATGCTAATAAACAGTATCGTGATGCTGCTTTGCGGTATGCTTTGCCTTATTTAACCCCGGCCACTACGTTACAGTGGGTTAAAAAACTGGCTACGGTTAATGATAGTACCAAAACTGATATTTTGTATATGTTGGGCCAAAGCACCCAAACTAAAGTGGCTTTACCAGCTATTCTGAATCTAGCTAAAACCAAGGATCTCAATCTTAAAACCTACGCCATAAACGCCGCTGTAAACATCGGTCAGGAGCAGGTTTTAGGCGATTTGATCAAACTGATGGCAACGGCAAATTCAGATGAGATGGAGCTGATCACCACATCTATCGCTCGGATGAAAGGAGCGGGGGTGACTTCTAAAATAGCTGCCGCTATCCCTACAGCTAAAGAGAACGTACAGGTTGCTTTGATCGATATTTTAGATTCGCGTGCAGCTGTTGGGCAGTATGATAAAGTGTATGCGCAATTAAAGAGCAAAAATGCCCGTACCCGTCATGCAGCTTACGCGGCATTGAGCCATGTATCTGGCAAAGAGAACGCGCCGGCTTTGTTTGCTCTGTTAAATGAAGCTACAGACGAAGAATCAGCTGTACAGGATGCGCTGGTGTCTGTGCTGAATATATCAGGTGATGCCGATCAAAAAGTTGACATGGTGCTGCAACAAATGGCATCGGCACCTGAGGCAAAGAAGCCCTTGTTTTACAAAATGCTGGGCACTATTGGCGGCCCTAAAGCTTTAAAGGCTGTTACCGACTGTTATGCTAACGGTAACGACTTAACCAAAGCCGCCGCGATTAATGCCCTGGTAATTTGGCCAAATAACGGCGCGGCATCAACATTAATCAAAGTAGCCAAAGAAACTAAGGACGCTGATCTGCGAAGCACCGCGGTGAGCGCTTACCTTTCATCCGTAAAACAAAATACCGCGCAAACGCCTGAACAGCGTTTATTAAAATTGCGCGAAGCGATGGCTGCCGCTCAGGATCTGGCTCAGAAAAAACAAATACTAAGGGATGTTGAGCAGGCTAAATGCTACAATTCGATATTGTTTGCCGGCGGATATTTAGACAATGCCGAATTGCAAGCAACTGCTGCTAATACGGTTATAAATATCGCGGTAGCGGGTAACTACAGCGGCGAAATTGTTAAAGGTTTATTGAACAAAGCCAGCCAATATGTAACCGGCTCAAGGTCGGCTGCGCAAAAAGCTACTGTTGCCAAATATGTTGCCGCTATGAAAGCAGGCGAAGGTTTTGTGCAGGTGTTTAATGGCAAGGACTTAACCGGCTGGAAGGGTTTGGTTGCCGACCCAATTAAACGCGGGAAAATGGATGCTGCCGCCCTTGAAGCAGCACAGGCTAAAGCCGATGCAGCTGCCAAAGACAGCTGGAAAGTTGTAAATGGCGAACTGGTTTTTCAAAGCCACGGTGATAATCTTGTGACCATCAAAAAATACCGCGATGTAGAAATGCTGGTTGACTGGAAGATCATTGACGATAAAAAAGGAGAGGGTGATGCAGGTATCTATTTAAGAGGTTCGCCACAGGTGCAGATTTGGGATTTAGCCCGCGTTAAAGTTGGCGCGCAGGTAGGCTCAGGCGGTTTATACAATAACCAAACTAACCCAAGCAAACCACTACTGGTTGCAGATAACAAACTGGACGAGTGGAACACCTTTAGGATATTAATGCGCGGCGACCGCGTATCTGTTTGGCTAAACGGTCAGTTAGTTACTGATAATGTGATATTGGAAAACTATTGGGACCGGAAACAACCCATCTTTCCTGAAGAGCAAATAGAATTGCAAGCGCATGGTTCGCCGGTAGCTTACCGGGATATTTATATTCGCGAGTTACCGTCTGAAAAACCATTTGAGCTAAGCAAAGAAGAAAAGAAAGAAGGTTACAAAGTATTATTTGACGGCACCAATATGTTTAACTGGACGGGTAATACGGTTGATTATGCACTTGATAGTGCAGGTAATTTGGCCATCAACCCCAAACCCGGTAAAGGCTCAGGTGGTAATTTGTATACCAAAGAGGAGTTTAGTGATTTCATCTTCCGGTTTGAATTTAAGCTGACACCGGGTGCCAACAATGGTTTGGGTATCCGTGCCCCATTAACCGGCGACGCCGCTTACACCGGCATGGAGCTACAGATTTTAGATAGCGAACACCCGAAATATAAAGACCTGCACGAGTATCAATATCATGGTTCTATATACGGCACAGCAGCTGCCAAACGCGGTTTCCTGAAACCCACCGGGGAATGGAATTATGAGGAAGTGATTGTGAAGGGCCCTAAAATAAAAGTGATACTAAACGGCAAAACGATATTAGACGCCGATATCACCGATGCCCGGAAAAACGGTACGCCTGATAAAAAAGAGCATCCGGGCTTGCTGCGGGAAAGTGGTCGTATAGCCTTTTTGGGCCATGGCGACGTATTGCAGTTTAGGAATATCAGGGTGAAAGATTTGAGTAAAAAATAATTGAAAACCAACCTGTCATGCTGAGGAGCGAAGCATCTGCCAAGCGGCGATTGCATAGTTTGCAGATGCTTCGCTCCTCAGGATGACAAGTGGTTTTATACATCATCTACTAATAATATGTCAACGAAAAATATAAAAGTACTGGTTGTAGGATGTGGTAACATGGGTGCATCGCACGCCACAGCTTACCATAATTTGGATGGGTTTGAGATCTGCGGTATTGTATCAACCGGTAACAGCAAAGTAGTGTTAAACGAGAAATTAGGTGGCGGACACCCGCTTTATAGTGATTATTACGAAGCCTTAAGTGCTACCAAACCCGACGCGGTTTGTATATCAACTTACCCTGACACCCACGAGGAGTTTGCCATAAAGGCATTTGAAGCCGGTGCTCACGTGTTTATAGAAAAGCCTTTGGCCGATACAGTGGCAGGTGCCGAGCGTGTGGCAGAGGCCGCCAAAAAATCAGGCAAAAAATTGGTGGTGGGCTATATCCTGCGCTACCATCCATCATGGGTTAGGTTTATTGAGCTTTCGCAGGGGATGGGTAAACCACTGGTAATGCGCATGAATTTAAATCAGCAAAGCCATGGTTCAAAATGGACCGTGCATCGTAACCTGATGAAAAGCCTGAGCCCCATAGTAGATTGCGCCGTGCACTACATAGACGTCATGTGCCAGATGACCCGCAGCAAACCGGTACAGGTGACTGCCATAGGCGCTAAGTTGACCGATGATATCCCTGATTGGAACTACAATTATGGCCAGTTGCAAATTCGTTTTGAGGATGGCTCAATAGGCTGGTATGAGGCAGGTTGGGGGCCTATGGTGAGCGACAACGCTTTTTTTATCAAAGATGTATTCGGCCCTAAAGGCGCGGTATCTATCGTTGCTAAAAAAGCTGCGGCTGTAGGTAACTCAGACAATATTGATGATCATACCAAAACAGAATCTATCAAAGTACATCATGCTGATTTGAACAAAGACGACGAATTTACTAAACCGGATGAATTTATTGATCTAACCGACGAACCCGATCACCAAGGCCTTTGCGACAGGGAGCAACTATTCTTCCTTAAAGCCATCCACGAGGACCTGGATCTGACAGACCCGACTGAAGATGCCATTAATAGCTTACGCATCGCATTCGCTTGTGATGAGTCTGTAAAAACTGGTGAGGTAGTGAAATTATAGAAATGAATACTTAGATAACGAAGCCGCCTATTTTAATAGGTGGCTTTGTTGTTTACACTAGCGTCACCTTAACCCCCATAGCCTCTAACTGCTCAACCAGGTGAGGGGCCAGGCCGCTATCTGTAATGATCTCGTCTATCTCATCCATTCCGCAAATTTTACCGAAGCCACGTTTGCCAAATTTGGTGGAATCCGCTATAACGATGGTTTTTTGCGATACCGCCATCATTTGCCGGTTCAGGTGGGCTTCCATGGCGCTGGTTGTGGTGAGGCCGAAATCTAAATCAATTCCGTCTATCCCCAGGAAAAATTTGCTGCAGAAAAAATCTGCTAATATACTTTCGGCGTAAGGGCCGATTACTGACGATGAGCTTTTGCGCACAATGCCGCCTAACTGCAACACTTCAATGTTTTGATGTTGGATCAACTCCATCGCCACATTTAAAGCGGATGTGATAACCGTTAAATTACCTACCGGCTGTATGCTGCGTGCAAGCGCCAGTACCGTAGTGCCCGACGCTATCAATATAGAATCATCAGGTTGAATGAGTTTAGCCGCCGCCGCGCCAATCTTAAGCTTCTCTGTTGATTGTAGCTTTTCTTTTTCATTTACAGGTCTGTCGGTAGCGTAGGGGTTATGCTGCGTGGCCCCGCCATGGGTGCGAAAAAGAAAGTTTTTATCCTCTAAAAGTTTCAGATCCTTTCGGATAGTTACTGATGATACCTCGAGTTCAGCACAAAGATCAAGTACATTGACATTGCCCTTCTGCTGTATCTGGTTCAAAATATACTGATGTCTTTCGGTAGGGCTGCTCATTTAACTATGTTTTCAAGCGCAAGATAATAGAAAAGTTTAATTTTTTTAAAAGTTGATTTTGATTTCAAAATATTTCATATTATTGCTTTTGTATTTCGTTTTGTAACAAATCGAAATATTTATGCTGGTAAATGAAATGAATGACAACAAATTAGTTTTCGATAGAGCTATTTTCGTGAATGAACTGGATAAGACCGAAAACTGGGATATCATCATCATTGGCGGCGGTGCAACCGGACTAGGCACAGCAGTTGACGCAGCCTCGCGCGGATATAAAACCCTATTATTAGAACAAGCCGATTTTGCCAAAGGAACCTCAAGCCGCAGCACAAAATTGGTGCACGGTGGTGTGCGTTATTTGGCACAAGGTAATATTGGTTTAGTTTACGAGGCGCTACATGAGCGTGGCCTGCTGCTGCAAAATACACCTCACCTGGTAAAAAAGCAATCGTTTATTATACCTTGTTATTCGTGGTTTGATAAGCTGCAATACTTTATTGGCCTTAAGTTATATGATTTGCTGGCCGGCAAATTTAGTTTTGGCCGTTCAAAACTATTAAGCCGCGATGAGGTGATCGGTGCTATTCCAGAAATAGAAATAAAAGGCCTGCGTGGCGGTATCGAATACTGGGACGGCCAGTTTGACGATGCCCGCTTAGCCATTAACCTCGCCCAAACCGCAGCGGAACAAGGTGCAACGTTACTCAATTATTTCAAAGTAACAGGCTTGATAAAAGCTAATGATGGTAAGATCGGCGGCGTAATAACGAAAGATATCGAAACCGGTAAAATATATCAGTTAAAAGCAAAAGCAGTAATCAATGCTACAGGTGTTTTTGTGGATGATATCCTGCGAATGGATAAGCCGTCGAGCAAGCCATTGGTGCGTTCAAGCCAGGGTGTGCATGTGGTGTTAGATAGATCTTTCCTCGCAGGCAATAAAGCATTAATGATACCTAAAACTACCGATGGTCGCGTTCTATTCGCTGTGCCCTGGCATGATCATGTGTTGGTAGGTACAACCGATACGCCGTTGGATAACCATAGTTTGGAGCCGATTGCATTGGAGAAAGAGATTACTTTTATTTTAGAAACTGCCGGACAATACCTTACAAAAGCGCCAACGAGCAACGATGTATTGTCCGTTTTCGCAGGCTTACGGCCCCTGGCTGCTCCTGATAAAGACACCGGCGCTACCAAAGAAATATCGCGCAGCCATAAATTAATCGTTAATCCATCGGGCTTAATTACTATCACAGGTGGTAAATGGACAACCTACCGCAAAATGGCCGAAGATGTGGTTAATAAGGTGATTGAAGCTGCCGGATTTACTAAACAGCCCTGCGCAACTCGTAATTTGAAAATTCATGGGTATGCGCAGCCGGGTGCGGATCATTTAGCTATTTATGGTAGTGATGCGATATTAATTAATGAGCTTATAAAACATCATCCGGAATTAAGGGAGAAGCTGGACGAAACCCTGCCTTACCTGCGTGCCGAAGTTATATGGGCCGTTAAAAAAGAAATGGCGCGCACAGTTGAAGATGTACTGGCACGACGATCAAGATTGTTGTTTCTGGATGCTAAAGCCGCTATAAAACTGGCACCGATTGTTGCAGAATTGATGGCCGTTGAATTAGGTTATGATATCAAATGGAGGGAAGACCAGCTTGATAGTTTTATCGCGTTAGCAAGCCAATATTTAACCGGCAATAAGTCTGAATAAAAAATATATTTGTAAATAAACCAACCAATAACCAAACCAAAATATAATTAAATGGAGAAGTACATCTTGTCGTTAGACCAGGGGACTACCAGTTCGCGCGCCATTGTTTTTAACAAGGCCGGGGGCATAGTTGCCGTGGCGCAAAAGGAGTTTACTCAAATTTACCCCCAACCCGGCTGGGTGGAGCATGATGCCCGCGAGATCTGGTCGACACAGGCTGCCGTGGCTGCTGAGGCTGTCATTAAAGCAAATCTTAAATCGACTGATATTGCGGCTATTGGTATTACCAACCAGCGCGAAACAACCGTGGTTTGGGACAGGGCAACCGGCGCGCCAATCTATCATGCCATAGTTTGGCAGGACAGGCGAACCGCCGAAGTATGCGATGCGCTTAGAGCTAAAGGTGCCGATGAAACCATTCAGCAAAAAACCGGATTGGTCTTGGATGCCTATTTTTCGGCCACCAAAGTACAATGGATTTTAAACAATGTGCCCGGCGCTAAAGAGAAGGCTGCGGCCGGCGAACTGGCCTTTGGAACTATTGATACCTGGCTCATTTGGAACATGACATCGGGCAAGGTGCACGTAACCGACGTAAGCAATGCCTCGCGCACCATGTTGTTTAACATCAACACGCTTGAATGGGACAGCGAGTTGCTTGATCTGTTTGGCATACCCGCAAGTATGCTGCCACAGGTAAAATCAAGCAGCGAGGTTTATGGCGAAACCGCGGGCAATGTGTTGGCGGCAAAAATACCTATAGCGGGTATAGCCGGCGATCAGCAGGCGGCTTTATTTGGGCAAATGTGTACCAAGGTGGGCATGGTTAAAAATACCTATGGCACAGGCTGTTTTATGCTGATGAACATCGGCGATAAGCCTATCATCTCAAAAAACAACCTGATTACTACCATAGCCTGGAAAATTGGCGACAAGGTGCAGTACGCGCTTGAGGGTAGCATATTCATTGCAGGCGCTGTAGTGCAATGGCTGCGCGATGAGTTGAAGATCATCAACACATCTGCCGAGGTTGAGGCACTTGCAGCTAAGGTGCGGGATAGTGGCGGCGTTTATTTAGTGCCTGCTTTTGCCGGGCTTGGCGCGCCACATTGGAACCAGTATGCGCGCGGTACTATCTTCGGTATTACCCGCGGTACCAATAACTCGCACATTGCAAGGGCCGCATTAGAGAGTATTGCTTACCAAACACTTGAAGTATTAAAAGCGATGGAAGCCGACTCGGGCGCGCAGATACAACAACTTAGAGTTGATGGAGGCGCTACTGCTAATAACCTGCTAATGCAGTTTCAGGCAGATATTTTGAAAACCAATGTGGTTAGGCCCGAGGTAACAGAGGTAACCGCTATTGGCGCGGCCTATCTTGCCGGTTTGGCTATTGGTTTTTGGAGCAATATTGACGAGATACAGCAGCAATGGCAAATTAACCAGAGCTTTGAGCCTGACACCAAACTTAATACCGATGAAAAAGTAAAAGGCTGGAACAAAGCGGTTACCGCCTTAAAAATGTGGACAGAGTTATAATTAACCTTTACTTAACCTAAAATTTAAAGATATGTCAGAATTTACCGCCGAATTGATCGGCACCATGTTCGTTATCCTGTTGGGTAATGGCGTGGTAGCAAACGTAGTTTTAACAGGCACCAAGGGCCATAATTCTGGGTGGATGGTTATTACCACTGGTTGGGCGCTGGGTGTATTTGCAGGCGTTGTTATTGCAGGCCCCTATAGCGGCGCACATTTAAACCCGGCAGTTACTATAGCATTAGCCATTGCCGGGCAGTTTGCCTGGGTTAAAGTACCCATGTTTATAGCAGCGCAATTTGCGGGTGCTATATTGGGCGCTTTGTTAGTGTATTTAATGTATATGGATCATTTTAAAACCACCAAAGATCCGGGACTAAAGGCCGCCGTGTTTTGCACATCGCCGGCTATAAAAAATCCGGTTTCAAACATCATCAGCGAAGTGATTGGTACGTTTGTATTGCTGTTTGTGATCTTTTACTTTACCAAAGGCGAGCTAGGGGTAGATAAAACACCCATCGGCCTGGGCTCGTTAGGAGCGTTGCCGGTGACATTGCTGGTGTGGGCCATCGGCCTGTCATTAGGTGGTACAACCGGGTATGCTATTAACCCGGCGAGAGATTTGGGTCCGCGCATTGTACACGCCATCTTGCCCATCCCTGAAAAGGGCAGCACTGGTTGGGGTTACGCCTGGGTGCCGGTTGTAGGTCCAGTAATTGGATCGGGTTTAGCTGCAGGCTTATATTTGTTATTAAAAGTTTAAATATCTATAAATGAAAATCAGAAATATGTTGTTGATAGGTGGTGTAGGTGCTGCTGTAACGTTATTATCCTTTAAAATGTCAAAGCAGGCTGCCGATAGGGCATACCCCTCATTTTTTAAAATAGGGCACAGGGGTACCCGCGGCCTTATGCCGGAGAATACGATACCTGCAATGAACGTTGGCCTTGCAGAAGGTGCCAATACGGTTGAAATGGACCTGCACATTACCAAAGACGGTAAGGTTGTAGTTTATCATGACGAATCGTTCAATCCAGACTTCACCCTGATGCCCGATGGTAGTGAGATACCGGTAAAAGAACGTAAGAAGTATACTTTTTACCAGATGAATTATGACGAGATCAAAAAATTTGACATCGGCACAAAGCCTTACCCGGCTTATCCGCAGCAAAAAAGATTGAAGAGCTATGCGCCGCTTATTGGCGAGATGATAGACTCGGTTGACTGGTACGCGAAAGCTAAAAAACTGCCGCCGCCAATCTATCTGATCGAGGTTAAATCAGCAGAAAAAGGGGATGGTTTTGATCAGCCTGTTCCTGAAGAGTATATGAAGATTGTGATGAAGGTATTGGACGCTAAAAAACTGGGCGACCGGATGATCATCCAGTCGTTTGATATGCGCCCCTTGCAAGTAGTTCATCGCACGCACCCTAAAGTGGCGCTGGGCTATTTAACATCGGACAAAACTACCACTTTTGAGGGTGACCTCACCAAACTTGGCTTTACCCCAGAATTTTATAACCCACACTACAAATTGGTAACAGCTGACATGGTTAAAAAATGCCATGATAAAGGTATTTTAATAACACCGTGGACGGTGAATACTGTAGCCGAAATGAAAGCGGTAAAAGTTTTGGGTGTTGATGGGATAATTACAGATTACCCTAATTATTTTAGGGAGTTGTAATAAGAAAAAGGGTGTCATCCTGAGCTCGTCGAAGGATGGCGGGCAAGGGCCATCGCACGCATGGTTCGACGAGCTCACCATGACAGCCCTTTTTTATTTAGCTGTCTTTGATAAGCTTGGCAATAGTTGCCAAGCCCCATTAATAATCGCTTCTTTTTTGGCTCGGCGCCAGCCTTTGACTTGTTTTTCAAAACTGATAGCCTGATTTATATCATGAAACGTTTCTGTGAAAACTAATTTCAAGGGCCGCCTTTTAAACGTATAACACGTAGGATTCTCTCCTGCCTCATGTTCAGCAAATCGTCTATCAATGTTATTGGTTACTCCCGTGTAATAAGAGTCATCTTTACACAATAAAATATAAACATAGTATTGCTTCATTACTTACAACTAAAGTATTGTGAAAACGCATTGTTAGGGTGTCATCCTGAGCTTGTCGAAGGATTACGGGTGAAGGCCCCGCACCATGGTTCGACGGAGCTCACCATGACAGCGCGCTAAAGATGCACTCAACTCTTACCACTGCTTAGCCTTCAAAGCAGCTGCAATAGCGCTTTGAGCCAGCGGCTCCATTACTTTATAACCATCAAGATTAGGGTGTATACCATCGCCCGACCATTTTTTTGGCAAACCTCTGTTTTCATCGGTCATTGGGGTAAAGTAGTCAAGGTAAATAAACTTATTTTCGGCGGCGTAAGTTTGTATCATTTCGTTAAGCGCCTTTACTTTTTCTTTTGGGTCGATAGTTGGTTTCCATGGGAAAGCTGCTGCCGGCAAGATCGACGACAATACCACTTTTATTTTGTTAGCACGGGCCAATTCGGCCATTGATTTAATATTGCCCATAACATCTTCCAATTTTGACGGGCCATTGTTTTCGGCAATATCATTAATACCTGCTAATATTACCACAACATCGGGTTTATGGATAATTACATCCGGGCGGAAACGGATAAGCATTTGCCCGGTTGTTTGGCCGCTTATACCACGGTCAATGTAGTTGTTTGCTTTGAAAAAAGTCGAGTCGTTATTTATCCAGGCGTCGGTTATCGAGTCGCCCATGTATACTACACGCACTTTGCCTTTGGTAGGCGGTGGGGTGTTGGCGTTAGCTTTTTCATAACGGCCTATGCCCGGCCAATCTTTTTTGTCTTGTGCGCTTGTAGTGGCAGCAATTAACAATAATGCAGGTATAATTAGTTTGGTTTTCATGATGCCAATTTAATTAATAATTGATTAAAAATGCAAGATAGCTCTTAAGCCAATCCATCACCCACAGTTATGCTCTGTGAATCTCTGCTTTCTTTGCGACCTCTGTGGTTATTTAAAACACAGAGACCACTAAGAAGACACAAAGAGCACGAAGCCGCGTGAGCTTAATATTTTGTTAGCTCAAGCTTCAACATCAAATCTGTCTGCAAATCGTTCCCCAACAAAAACGTGTGTTTATCAAATACCACAAAGCCATTGTTTTCATAAAAACGGATAGCATTGGCATTATGCTCCCACACGCCTAGCCACACATAGGCTTTGTTTCGTTGTAGGGCCATATCCAAGCAATGATTCATGATACGGTGGCCCAGTTTTTTACCCTGATGCTCTTTTAAAACATAGATGCGTTCTATCTCAAAGCCGTCGTCGGCTTTCAGTTCTGTTTGTGCCTTGCCGGTGTTTATTTTAAAGAAAGCGATGGGCTGGTTATCCTCCACCACAAAATAAAATTCAGATTCGGGATTGCTCATCTCAGTACCTAAACTTTCCGCTGTTAGATGATCTGTCAGAAAAGCCTGCATATCATCAGGATTATTCAGATGAGCAAAGGCATCGGTAAAAGTTTTACGACTGATGTGAACCAGTTGGTTAAGCTGCGCAGGTGTAACACGCGCAACATCGATATCATTTATCATACGGCAAATTTAGCACTTCACCGTCTTTTTCTTTTTACCTAAGCTGCCGCGATTTTCCAACTTTAAAATATTATCGGCAATGTTAGGCACTTTGCATGCTGTACCGTTCATGTCAATCGTCAGCGGGCCTATTTGTGCCGATGCCGCCTTGGCTTCATCGGTTAACGCGGTGACATAGCATCCCAGCGCTATAATGAATCCGTTCATGGTATACTTAACCCGGTTTGACGCGCTGTGGATGGTTTTGATAGTTATATCCATCAACCGGCGCAAATCATCAATGGGTAGCTCATCATCCGTTTTAAGCGATACCGTGTTCGACAGCGTATTCCATCCCGCGGCGGCAATATGCGGCTTATTGTCATCTATCCATTTTAAACCCATCTCATACCCAAAGTCGCTTTCGGCAGCTACCCATGGCACGGTGTATTCGGCAATGTTGGTTGATAGCGCTTGTTCTGCCCATAGCTGCAGGTCGGCTTTGGTCATTTTTTTATCATCGGCAATTAGCCCTGCCAGGTATTGCGCGTCGGCATTGCCGGTGGCATAAAGGTCTTTGGCTAGCTGGTAGTCCTTTTTTATTTTCTTTTGGATAGGTTTTAAGTATTCAATCTTAACTCCAAAAAAAGGTTCCTTAACGCCGTGTTTAAGCAAAATGGCTTTTATCTTTTCGTCGCCGCGAGCCTGCAGTTCGGCCATGATATCGTTTACGGTCATAAGCTTGGCTTTGTCAGTTCTAATATAAAATAAAAGTAATTGTTATTTATTAGCATATTTAAATTGATGTTATGGTAAAATACCATTGGCTTATTCATATTTAGCTTGAAACAAATTACCTTCGCTACCGCATCGCAACAAAAATATAAACATGACCAAGTTTCCCCCAATTATATTAGCATCCAAATCGCCACGCCGGCAAGAGTTATTAACCTTAATGGATCTGGACTTTCGCATAGTATTGCGTGAGGTTGACGAATCGTATCCTGACGGCCTTACTCCTGAAGAGATTGCCGTATACATAGCGCAGCAAAAAGCCACAGCTTTTGACGAGATAGTGGGGGATGAGGTGGTACTAACCGCTGACACCATTGTAAGCATTGATGGCCACATACTAGGCAAACCCAGCGACGAAGCACATGCTATAGAGATGATAACCATGCTATCGGGCAAAACGCACCAGGTTATCACCGGTGTTTGTTTGTTTTACAAACAAATGTATCATAGCTTTCATGAGGTTTCTGATGTTACCTTCCGCACGCTCACTCAAGACGAGATTGTCAATTACGTAACTAAGTACAAACCCATGGACAAAGCCGGATCATACGGCATACAAGAGTGGATAGGCGTAACCAGCATGGCCCGCATCAACGGATCGTATACCAACGTGGTTGGTTTGCCTACCGAGCGGTTATACCGTGAATTGGAGGCATTGTTGAAACTGTAGAGACGCAATATTTTGCATCTCAATTAAATTGTTATGCATTCATCATCTCTGCCAACACCCCTTCTTTAAGTGAATATGTTGACATGCAAACATTATTGATCTGCAGGTTAGCCAGTATGAATTGTGTGATCAATGATGCTACCACTATCATATCAACCCTAACGGGGATGATACCTTGCATATCCTTGCGCTGCTGATGCGATGATGCAATGAGCTTGTTGGTAACTTCAATTAAATTGGCATGTTCAAAGGTGTAGTTTTTTATTTTTAGGCTGAAGTTGTTGCCTTTATCCAGTTCAATTACTTCGGCAAATGTTTCAAACGCGCCTGACGAACCAATTAGTGTATCAACCGGGTGCTTTTGGGCGACGCCGAGCAGGGTGGTGAGTTGCTCTTTTAAGTATATACTAAGCGCGTTTATACAGTCAGCCGGTATTGGGTCAATTTGATGGAACTTATCCATCAGTCTTGCCGCACCAATCTCGAAGCTTTGTTTCCAAAGGATGCCATGTGCATTACCCAGTATAAACTCCACGCTGCCCCCGCCTATGTCCATAATAAGAGCGGTCTTGTCCGCTAGTCCGCCTGCTAATTTAACACCTTTGTATATGTATTCAGCTTCCTGCTCGCCGTCAATTAGTTCTATTTGAATGCCTGTGTTGTTGGCAACTTCATCAATAAATTGCTGCCCGTTAGCAGCATTACGCACCGCCGATGTTGCAATAGCCCGTGCCTGGCTTACCTGGTGCTCATCCAGATCAGCCTTAAACTGCCGCATGGCTGTCAAGCCCCGCTCAAAAGCCGAAGGTTGGATAATGCCTTTGTTAATACCACCTTCGCCGAGTTTAACCGGGTTTGTTTTGTGTACCACTTCTTTAAAGTCGGCAGCTATACCTTCGGCAATTAGTAAATGAAACGTATTGGTGCCGAGGTCCATCACGGCTACAGGGGCAGATGCTTTATTATCCATACAGTTTATCAGGCTGACATAATAAAGATAAAAATAGAATTAAAGTTTGAGGATAACTTAAATAAAAACTCAACGGACAAAAAAGCTCAAGATCATTACAACCTTGAGCTTTCTATTTATTCTTTCGGACTTTCTGTCTTACCGACTTCCGGACCTATCTATTCAAAATACTCCTTCATTCGCTCAAAGAAACTCTTCTCGTTTTTACCCGGAGCAGGTTTAAAGTTAGGCGAGTTTTGTAGTTTCTCTAATAGCGCGCGCTCTTCGTTGCTTAGCGCTTTTGGTGTCCAAATGTTGATGTGGATCAATTGATCGCCGCGATGGTATGAGTTTACCTCTGGCACGCCTTTGCCTTTTAAACGAAGGATCTTACCACCTTGCGTTCCCGGATCTATTTTGATCTTGGCTTTACCATCTATAGTTGGTACTTCAATGCTGGTGCCTAATGCCGCATCAATAAAAGTGATATGCAGATCGTAGACCACATTGTTACCATCGCGTTTCAAAGTTTCGTGAGGTACTTCTTCAATCAGGATGATCAGGTCGCCGGGTACACCGCCACGTGGGGCCGCGTTGCCCTTGCCGCTCATGCTTAGTTGCATACCTTCGCTAACACCTGCCGGTACATTTAGGGTGATAGTTTCTTCGCCGCGTACAACGCCATCGCCATGGCAAACATTACATTTCGAGGTAATTACAGAACCTTCGCCGTTACAGGTAGGGCAGGTGCTGGTAGTTTGCATCTGGCCCAAAATGGTGTTAGTTACACGTCTAACCGCGCCCTGGCCACCACAGGTTTTACAGGTTTGGAAAGACGATTTATCTTTAGCGCCGCTACCATCACAGGTTTTACAGGCAACTTGCTTGTTTACTTTTATCTTCTTTTCGGTGCCGTTGGCAATTTCTTCAAGCGTTAACTTAACTTTTATACGCAGATTGCTGCCACGTGCCACACGACGACCACCGCCCTGCTGCCTGCCACCACCACCACCACCGAAGAAACCTTCAAACGGACTGCCGCCGCCAAAAATATCGCCAAACTGGCTGAATATGTCTTCCATATTCATACCCTGTCCGCCGTAGCCACCACCTTGTGCCGACTGCGCGTTAGCAGCATGGCCAAACTGATTATAACGCTGGCGTTTCTCGGGGTTACTTAAAACCTCATAAGCTTCGGCGGCTTCTTTAAATTTCTCTTCGGCTTCTTTATCGCCCTCGTTTTTATCGGGGTGATATTTAATAGCCATCTTACGATAAGCTTTCTTTATCTCATCAGCATCCGCGCCTTTGGCTACGCCCAGTATATCGTAATAATCTCTTTTTGACATTTTTTTAATGAGTGAATTAGTGAGTGAGTGAATGAGCGAATGCTAAATTCATGCTTAATTCAAATACTACTAATTGTGATTTTTATAAGTGAAGAATGAACGGATAAATGAATGCCTAAACATTCACTCATTCACTCATTCCATAATTCAATCATTATAAGAACTATGCTCCAACAACTACTTTGGCAAAGCGTATTACCTTGTCATTAAGGTAATAACCTTTTTCCATTTCGTCTATATTTTTACCTTTTAAATCATCCGTAGGAGCGGGGATGTTGGTAATAGCTTCGTGTAAATCAGCGTCAAATGGCTGCCCTATTGATTCCATCGGTTTTAAGCCTTTCTGAGTCAAAATATTGTTCAGTTTGTTTTGCACTAATACTACGCCATCTTTAACCGCGTTAACGTCAGTAGCGTTTTCCATTGCTTTAATGGCGCGCTCAAAATCGTCAATAACTGGTATAAGCGATACAATAACCTCTTTGCCGGCAGTTTGCAATAGCTCAACACGCTCTTTAGTAGTACGGCGTCTAAAGTTGTCAAACTCGGCATACAGGCGTAGATATTTGTCGTTGGCCAGAGCCACTTCTTCTTTTAAAAGATCTTCGGCCGATTTTTCGTCAATGGCAGTAGTTTGTGCCTCTTCGGCATTGTTGTCAACAGTTTCATTAACGCCTTCTGCGGGCGCTTCGGTCTTTTTCTTCTTCAACATATCGTTAAAATTCATAGCTTATAGTGCCAATCAAATGCCTTGCCATTTATTAAAAGCAGTCACTGTGTCATAATTATTTAATTTGTCAGGAAACGCTGACAGTTGCAATTGCCATTATCGCAGTTTGACGCGCTAAAACTTTATATTTGGATCATATCTAACATTTACCTCATGAGCGCTGCCGCATCAAAAACAGATTGGAAAATTATACTGGCTTTTGCCGCGGTTTACATTATTTGGGGTACCACTTATTTGGCTATACGCATAGGTATTGAAAGTATGCCGCCCTTCATCATGGCAGGCCTGCGTTATATAATTGCCGGTGTGTTAATGCTGACTTATATCAAAATTAAAGGCGAGGTACTATTCGATAAAACAATCGTCAGCAATATTTTGCTTGGGGCATTTATGCTCACTTTTGGGCAAGGCACTATTTTTTGGGCCGAAAAGTATGTGCCCTCTGGTTTAACCGCTGTGTTGATCTCTGTTGCGCCCATCTGGTATATTATTGCTGACAGGAAACATTGGCGAAGCTATTTTACCAGCAAGCTAACCATGTTTAGTATTCTGTTAGGTTTGGTTGGTGTTTGGATATTATTTAAAGATCAGGCGGTGATAGATAATAGCGGCGCTTCATCTATGTTGGTCATCGCTACAATTGTCATTATTCTTTCGTGCCTGTGCTGGGTAATGTCGTCGTTGTATTATAAATATAACCATACGCCCGGCTCGCTGTTTAAAAACATTGGCTGGCAAATGATGGGCGGCGCAATAACGTGTTTGCTGGTTGGCTTACCAACGGGCGAATGGGCACAATTCCATATCGCCGACGTAACCTCGCGTTCCTGGGGGGCTTTGTTTTATCTTGCTATTGCAGGTTCAATAGTAGCTTTTACAGCGATGTTTTGGTTGTTGGAAAGAAAGCCCGCAGCTATAGTAGGGACTTATGCTTATGTAAACCCGGTAATAGCAGTATTGTTGGGCTACCTGGTAGCAAACGAGGCCATCAGCACTATCCAAATCATGGGTATGGTGGTGATATTAATTGCTGCTTATCTGGCCAATAAGGTGAAATTCAGCGCAGTCGAGGCAAAATAGATGATGTTTTTGTAGTCAAGTTTGTCATTTCGATGGAGCTGAGACGAGAGAGCGGTGGCGCGACTGAGAAATCTTATATGCTGTGCAAAGTTAGCAACAAGTTTTATAAGATTTCTCACTCGTTCCTCGTTTCGAAATGACAGATTTTTTAGGAATGTGTCGGCACTAACCTATCTGCGCATCCTCTAACACTTTACCATTCTCGCATTTTATAATGCGCGATGGGAAGGTGCGGATAATGTGGTAATCGTGCGTAGCAATAACTACCGCTGTACCCGATTGGCTGATCTGTTTCAGCAGCAATACAATTTCTTCAGATGTATCAGGGTCTAAGTTACCTGTCGGTTCGTCAGCCAGTATAATTTCAGGGTCGTTTAACAAGGCACGTGCTATAACTACACGCTGCTGCTCGCCGCCCGAAAGCTCATGCGGCATTTTCTTTAATTTAGAACGCAGGCCAACTTTCTCTAACACATCAAGCGTACGGTTGGCAATCAGTTTAGGGTCTGTCCAACCGGTGGCGCGCATTACAAACTGTAAGTTTTGCTCAATGGTACGGTCTGTAAGTAATTGAAAATCCTGGAAAACAATGCCCAGCTTGCGGCGCAAAAACGGAATATCCTTTTCGATCAGCTTATCCAAATCATAACCGCAGGCATGGCCGGTGCCAACCTTAACCGGTAAATCACCATAAATAATTTTTAACAAGCTACTTTTGCCAGATCCGGTTTGGCCAATAAGCCATACAAAATCACCCTTATCAATGTGCAGGTTTACGCTTGATAATACCAGGTGCTTTTGTTGAAATATATCAACATTATTTAGTTTAATAATGGTGTTGCCTATCATTGTTTTTATAGTTCTAATTTAAGTATCTGGCCAAAGGGCAGGTCTTTAATTACGTTCATTATATAGTCGGCTTTATCGCCCAACCCAACTTTATCTAAAGATTTGTCGGGCCTGTCAACCCTAAAATAAGCCAGCAAAGTAAACTTATCGTCTCTTAGCTGCACATAGTCGGGTATTTTGGCAACGCCTTTAACTTTTATAATATACATTTTTTAAGGTTAAAGGCTTTGAGGTTAAGGGTTAAAGGTATTTTAAACCTTTTGCCTTTTACCTTTTACCTTTCAGCCTCAAATGTAGCAAGTTTTGCCAAGAAATCCATTGTATCAATTCCATCAGCATAATCCCATAATTGCGGCTGTTGGCTTTGGCCAAAACCTACCACCTGGCTGGGTATATCTAAAGCTGCTGCGCTAACAACGCATTGTATGTTGTCTGCCTGGTTGCTTAATGTTTTTTCTGCCGATGCCAGATCATCATAATACTCATAAAACAAAACAGCCAAAGGCGACGACAGGTTTTTATCCTCGCGCAAAATCAAAAAGTTGTTATCTAAATGCGGTTCCTGCCCTACCAGGTATATCGACCTGTTATAACCGTAATTGTTGCCATATTTATTATGGTTGATAATGTCGTTATAAGGCTCAATAGCCTCAAAAAAAGTAGCCAGGTTATAATTCTTTGGTATCATCAGCTTTGATACGTTACGGCAGCCTAAACCAAAATAATCAAAAATGTCATGGCCAAGGTTGTGTAGTTCTTCACCGGTTTCGTTACCAGTAATTACCGCCACACTATTACGGTTTTTCCGAATGATGTGCGGTACCTTACTAAAGTAATAATCAAAATAGCGCGATGAATTGTTGCTGCCTGTAGCTATAACGGCATCGAAACCTACCAGCCGTTCAACAAAACTAAATTGATCAGCAAAACGGGCATCAATGGCAACCAACACGTCTAAAACGTGTTTTATCAACCTTGCATCCTGACTTGATGCTTTTATCAAGGCGTGGTTTCCGCTTACCAAAACACATAAAACATCATGAAACCCAACCAGCGGAATGTTACCTGCCAATATCAGTCCAACTTTTTTTGACGATGTGTTTTCGGTCAGATCATAACGGCTTAGCCAGGTTGTCAAATCAGCCTCATTTAATGTTTTGGCTATCGCTTTTACTACGCTTGCTACACTTTCGGGCGTAAACCATGGGTTGTAAATATGCTCGGTGTTGATGAGGGCTGTAAGCGCTTCATCAGGTACTGACAACTGCTGACCAAGCTTGGAAAGGGTATAAATTGTCTCTTTAATGTTGATTTTTGACATATATGTGTTAACTATTCAAACTGGCAATTTCTTTTTTTGTTATATTTGCACACTTTGTTAAACAGACAAAGGTAATTCAGAATATAAGATTATTTAA
The DNA here is from genome assembly GCA_040386815.1 of Bacteroidota bacterium. GTDB lineage: Bacteria > Bacteroidota > Bacteroidia > Sphingobacteriales > Sphingobacteriaceae > Mucilaginibacter. Next base: position 43,228 of record JAZKET010000163.1, read on the forward strand.
AAAATATGGCGATTATAATCACCGATGAATGCATAAATTGTGGAGCCTGCGAGCCGGAATGCCCGAATAATGCTATTTATGATGCTGGTGCCGCCTGGCGTTTTAGCGACGGGACGGGTCTTAGAGGTGTAATTGATTTTGGCGATGGTGTTACCTTAAATGCAGAAGAAACACAGGCAGCGTTATCAGACGATATTTATTACATAGTGCCTGATAAATGTACCGAATGTGTTGGTTTTCATGATGAGCCACAGTGCGCCGCGGTTTGCCCGGTTGACTGCTGCGTTGACGATGAAAACATACGCGAAACACGCGAAGAACTGCTTGCCAAAAAAGATTGGCTGCACGTTAATGAATAAAAATAACTATACTTGTTATACAACATTGGGGAATACAGTAATATGTGTTCCCCTTTTTTGTTAATGAAACTTTTAAATTTGATTAACGTACAAGCAAGCTCACACCCCCAAAAATGGAATACGGAATTTGCAATTTAGCTGTTATACCTATGCGCGCCGAACCTAATGAGCGTAGCGAAATGGTATCGCAGGTTTTATTTGGTGAAGCATTTGAGATTAAAGAGTGGAAGGAAGGATGGGCGCAAATTGTCACCGCTAACGATAACTACACAGGCTGGATAAACCGCCTGCAATTTATAACGCTTGGTCATTTAAACTATCAGCATTTATTGCAAAACCCGCCAAAGCTAACTTACAAAGCAATAACCCAGGCCTGGAAAATACGCGATAACAGTGTATTGTATTTGCCTGCAGGCAGTTCGCTATCATTCATGAATGGTACTACCTGTTATTTGGAAAAGGAGAAATTTGAAATTATTGGACAAATAGGGCAAAACGAAAGTATAGACCTTTTAGCCAAAACTTTTTTAAATAGCCCTTACCTGTGGGGGGGGCGTACTCATTTTGGTATTGACTGCTCTGGCTTTACCCAGGTATTATTTAAACTGAAGGGCATACAGCTAAATCGCGATGCCAGCCAGCAGGCACAGCAGGGCAGGGCCATAAATGGCATTAGCGACGCTATTATAGGCGATCTGGCTTTCTTTGAGAACGAAAATGGTAAAATTACCCACGTAGGTATGCTGTTAAACCGCGAGCATATTATACACGCATCAGGCAAAGTTAAAATCGATCTTATTGATGAAAAGGGTATTTACTCGCAAGAACAAAGCCGGTACACACACAAACTTGCATTTATTAAACGTTTCTTTTAGCGTAACTTAACAAATTTGGTTTCGCCTTCTATTTTGTTTTGGGTGGTATTTACCACCTTAACCAAATAGGTGCCAGGTGTTAAATTGCTAATATTTTCTTGCAGGTTATTTTGCGATGATGTTAGCTCTTTAACTACCAAACCAAAGCTGTTGGTTATTTTGACAGAGAAACTGTTTTGATCTTTGTCATCTATCTTAATATTTACCTTGTCAACTGCCGGATTAGGGTATACAGAAACATTTGATTTGGCAGCCGTTGCCGATGCGGTCTCCTGGTAATTGAGCTTAGCTACAGCAGTATAGCTTTTTGTATTGGCAGCAAGGTTCTCTATTCGTACTTTATAATGGTTATCGCCCAATACCGGCTGTATATCATAAAAATTATAGGTACCAATACCTGATGATCTTATAGATCCCAGTTCTTTAAAGTTTCGGCCGTTGTCAGTACTACGTTCAACAATAAACGCATAATCTTGCCCCTCGTTTTCTGTTTGCCAGGTTAATTTGCCGTTTTGTGCCTGCTTCTCGGCTTTAAAACTTAAAGCACGCATGCTTAAAGCCATGTTGCGGCTTACCACAATCTTAAAGCGATTACGACCATAGGTTGCACTATTGCTTTTGTCGATATTGAATGTGTAGGTGTTGTTATGCTTTATATCAAGCGAATCATTTGTGAAGGCATCTTTCAACCATACGTCATAAGCGGTCGGCAAGCTTTCAATTTTATGTAATTTAAGCTGATACGTTCCGCTGGCCGTAGCATCAGCCAACAGGTTTATCACCTGGCTATTGGCTTGGGGTAATTTCACTTGTTTTATAGCGGTTGCCACATCATCGCTTGATATGACGGATAGGCTTACCAATGCTCCGTTTCCATTCAAATCCTCGGCATCGTAATTAGGGGTAAAAGTATTTTCTGTAGTATTATTAAAAGCTAAAACAGCATCATCTGTATTAATGCTGTCTTTTATCATTCTAAAACTTAAAACCGGTATTTGGTTATCCTGCTCAACATTGTTTTGTGGTACCGATGAGAAAGCCAGGGCATTTGGCATTACAGGTATGCTCATTACTTTATTTAAGTCTGCAGCCGTTGGTACTGTATTGGTTTTTGCCGACTCCCTGAAGGTGAAGAACTGGCTTTTAGCAGTTGCTCTTATTAAAAAACCTTGCCCGCTTGCAATCATATTACTGGCGCTGCCGGTGCGTAAGCTGCCGGTGGGGTTAACGGTTGTTGTGGTGTCTGTTGCTAAGGCTACTGTTGGCTTCTGTATGTATGTATCGTATTGTTTTGTAGTTGGGTTATACATCCAAATGGTAGTCATAACTGCTGTTGTGGCCCCGGCGTTACCTCCATAAATAGAAGAGTTAACACCATTGCGGTTAAATTTCTCCCAGTTAATGGTTGACGCGTAGGGGTTACCTACCAGCATAAAACCGCGCGTGGTAGCGTTGCTTAATGACGGAGAATTTGTGTACGATAAATAGTTGCTGGTGTTGGTAGTGCCATCAAACTCATACCATGGCCTTACGCTAACCGTACCGGTGTTTAGCTGTCCAACCTGGGTAAATGGTACATCCTCCGGAAAATCATAAGGTGGCAATACCTTGCTGCCGGTTTGTGTGGCATTGTTAGCTTTGTTACCTCTAAAAAAGAAAAGCACACCATTGCCAATTGGTACGCTTATGGTAGTATCTGCTGTGTTGGCCGATGTCAGGCGTTTTTGCGTGCCTATATCGTAGGCATTAATGTTATTTATTTTTGCCATCCCTTTATAATTACCGGCGGTAAAGCCAGCATTATTGGGCAAAATATCTTCGCGATATAAATATAAAGACGGGTTAGCCGATAGCGCATTGAAGCCGCCACCTACCATTCCGGAAACATAAGCGCTGTCTAAAAGGTATTTAACATCATAGCATTTATAGCCGCCAACCGTTGCTGTGTATACAGCCGATGATATAAAACGGTATCCTCGTTTTGACAAGCTGGTGCTGCTGCCTTTTATCATGCGTTGTACGTTTACATTACCTGTAATAGCGGTGCCGGTTGGTACAGCAGCAACCGTGGCTGAACTGGTAGTGTCTGACACTAAAGTTAGCGTACCGCTTGCACCTACAGACAGCGTAGCTGTACCCGCCATCGTTAATACGCCTGTGCTGGCTACAGAAAATTTGCCAGAACTTATGGTTTTTGTACCTGATCCCTGGAAATACACAGAGCCGAATGAAAAGCCATTACCACTATTTGATCCCGCATCTGTAAGCGTTTGTGCCACGCCTCTAAATCTTACTGTCGATGAATTGGTAACAGCATCAATGCGCCCGCCTGCCGAACTCCAATTACCAGCAAGATTAATAGTGCCGGCCTGTATGGTTTTTACACCTGCGCCGCTAAATCCCAGGTTTTGATAGGTATATGGCGATGTATCTAAACCGGTAACAGTTGTATAAACGGGTTGTGCAGTGGCGCCTGTGTAGTTTACTGTGCTTGTGCCAGAGCCTGATCCGTAAAAGTCAACTGAGCCACCTGTGCCTATGGTTAATGTCCCGCCGAAGCCTAGCGTAGGCGTGCTGCCAACGGTTGCATTGGTTGATGGGTTAACAAGCAGGCGGGATGTATTTGTGGCTGTGGTTGTTGTATTTACGTAATTAGAATTACTTTCTACAATATTGCCTGCAACCGATAAACTACCGTTATTTATATTTAATAGGGGATTATTAACATTGCTTTGGGTTGAACCCAGGACAGAGCCTG
>JAZKET010000164.1:0-16754 GCA_040386815.1 Bacteroidota bacterium
TTTGTTCAAATTTTTCGCCGGGTTGAAACCCGGCGCTACAAAATGGGTCGAGCCGCTGGCTCTTTAACGTTTTCTCTTTAGCGATGGGTTTGAAACCCATCGCTATGATTATAATTCGCAATTTATAACTTGCGGCCTTTATGAAAACAATCGTAGCTATATCCGGCAGTTTACGCCAGGGATCATCTAACCACGCTATTTTGCGGCACCTGGGTTTGCAGTTAGCTGCAGATATAAATTACGTAATATATGACGGCATAGCCGATATCCCTGCATTTGATCCGGGTTTAGACAATAACCACCCACCCGCCGCTGTGGCATCTTTGCGCCACCTGCTCAACCAGGCAAACGGCATCATAATTTGTACTCCCGAGTATGCGTTCGGTGTACCCGGCGCGTTAAAAAACATGCTGGATTGGCTGGTATCAAGCAGTACACTGGTTGATAAGCCGTTGGCGCTGATTACCGCGTCGTTAGGTGGCGAACATGCGCACGCTTCGCTCTTGCTTACTTTGCAAGCTTTATCAGCCAAAGTAGCTGACAACTCTACCCTTTTAATTCAGTTCATCAGGGCAAAAATGAGTGAGGATGGTCATTTAAAAGACCAAGAGACAGTGAAAAATTTGCAGAATCTAATTGCAGCGTTTTCAAGCTCGCTATGACAATTTGACAAATAAAGTCCTTTGGAACGCTCATTGATATGCAGGGTTATCACATAAGTAACCATCAAACATAAATAATCATATTATGCAAGAAAAAGGAACTATTTCGATCCACACCGAAAACATTTTTCCGATAATTAAGAAGTTTTTATACTCTGATACCGAGATATTTTTGCGCGAGCTGGTATCAAACGCGGTTGACGCTACCCAGAAAATTAAACGCCTGGCATTATTGGGCCAATACAACGGCGAACTGGGCGAACTACGTGTTGAAGTTGCGGTTGACGAGACGGCAAAAACCATCACCATATCTGACAATGGTTTGGGTATGACTGCCGATGAGATAAAAAAATATATCAACCAAATTGCATTCTCTGGCGCCACAGAGTTTATGGAGAAGTTTAAGGAAGCTAAAGATGCCAATGAGATCATCGGCCGCTTTGGTTTAGGCTTCTACTCGGCTTTCATGGTGGCCGATAAGGTAGAGATTGAAACCCTATCATATCAGGATGGCGCCCAGCCAGCGCACTGGACCTGCGACGGCAGTACCGAGTTTGAAATTAGCGAAGGCAGTCTTGAAGAGCGTGGTACCGAAATTACCCTGCACATTAACAAAGACTCTGAAGAGTTTTTAAGCAAAAGCCGTTTACAGGAAATTTTAGATAAGTATTGCCGCTTTTTGCCTGTATCTATCAAATTTGGCACAAAAACCGAATCTGTTGAAGATGGTGTTGACGAAGAAGGCAAACCAAAATATACCAGCGTTGAAGTTGATAACATTATTAACGACACCAACCCTATCTGGACAAAAGCGCCGTCTGAATTAAAGGACGAGGATTACTTAGATTTCTACAGACAATTATATCCTTTCAGCGAGGAGCCTTTGTTCTGGATACACCTGAATGTTGATTATCCGTTTAACCTTACCGGTGTATTGTATTTCCCTAAACTGAAAAAAGATTTCGAGATACAGCGTAATAAGATCAAATTATTCTCTCGCCAGGTATTTATTACCGACGAGGTTAAGGATATCGTGCCTGAGTTTTTGATGTTATTACACGGTGTTATTGATTCGCCGGATATCCCATTGAACGTATCGCGCAGCTTTTTACAGGCTGATAGCAACGTTAAAAAGATAAACAGCTACATCACCAAAAAAGTGGCAGATAAACTGGCAGAACTATTTAAAAACGACCGTGAAGGCTACGAACAAAAATGGAGCGACATTGGCCTGTTTGTTAAATACGGTATGGTAAGCGAAGATAAGTTTTATGACAAGGCACAAGATTTTGTTTTGCTAACCAATACCGATAAAAAGAACTTTACACTTACCGAATACAAAACTAAAGTTGAGCCGATACAAACTGATAAAGATGGCCAGGTAGTTTATATATACACTAATGATCCATCTAAACAGGACGCGTTTATCCAGTCGGCTAATAAAAAGGGTTATGATGTGTTGTTGATGGATTCGCCGATTGATAATCACTTTATCAGCCACATTGAAAACAAACTGGAAAAAACATCGCTAAAACGCGTTGACGCTGATGTTGCCGATAAGCTGATCAAGAAAGATGACGCGCCGGAGCATGTGTTGACCGAAGAACAGGCTACCAAAGTAAAATCGATATTTGATAAAGCCATTAACAAACCTGCTTACAAAGTTGAGCTGGAAAGCCTTAACCCTGACGAGTTGCCTGTTACTGTTACTATGGACGAATTTATGCGCCGTATGAAAGATATGGCAGCCATGGGCGGCGGTATGGGCTTTTATGGCAGTATGCCTGACAAGTACAACGTTATAATTAACGGTAACCATAAACTGATAAGCCGCATTTTGCAGGACGAAAACGAAGATGTGCAAGCTCAACTTGCTAAACAAGCGTTTGACCTGGCCCTATTATCGCAAGGATTATTGACCGGTGCCGAGTTGACAGAGTTTGTTAACCGCAGCGTAAACCTGATCTGATAAGTCAGTTTTTATAAAATTAAAGCCACATACTGACTTATCGGTATGTGGCTTTTTTGATTTCTATATATTTCTTATTTAACTTTATGGAAACACCTAAACTTATGCATCTTAAACCTGTTAAACCTTTTAAAGTCTAAACGTTATGAAAAATTTAAGATTATTTAGCATTGTTGCCATTTGTACCCTTAGCTTAAACTTTAGCTATGCGCAGGCAAAAAAAATTGATAAAAAAGCAGCTAAAGCGGCCGAAGTAAATCGAATAATGACTTCAAACAATTATGTGTTTAAAGCCAACTATGTTGTGCCAATGAGCATGAACCCGGGACCGTTAAATTCTGCCAATTATGACGTTACTTTAAATAACGGTCAATTGGAAGTATATCTGCCATACTTTGGGCGATCTTTTGCCGCTCCGCGAGATTTAAATACAGACGGAGGCATTAAGCTTACTACAAAAGATTACACTTACACATCGGTATTTAATAAAAAAGGCGGCTGGGATGTGGTGATAAAACCTCAAAAAACAGAGCTAAACACAAAAGGCGATATCCAACAAATGAAGCTTACTGTTGGTAAAGATGGTTACGCTACCATGTACATAACATCATTACACAGACAGCCAATAACCTTTAACGGCTTTATTGAAGAAGTTAAAAAGTAAGTATTTTGTAAATACCATAAAACAATAAAGCCGACGCGTTATCGCGTCGGCTTTATTGTTTCTACATACGGCTGTTTATTTCGATGCCAATTCTATTGCTTTTTCCAGCAGCTCATCCCTACCGGCTTTTACACCTGCAATGGTAGGTTTAATAACCCTATCAATTTTAACGCCTGTGCGCTGGGTTGGTGTACCGTCAGGGTAAAATATGCCAATGCCCGATATCATGGTGCTAATTCCGCCCGGCAAAGTAATGTACGAAACGTTACCATCGGCGCCTGCGGTTGTACTGCCGATAACGGTAACGTTGGGCGAGCTTTGAAAGGCCATGGTAGTATATTCTGCCTGGCTTTGGCTGGTGGCATTAACAATAACTATCACCTTGCCTTTATACTGCCCATCTCCCGGATTTGCAATAGGCTGGCTCATTTCAAACGATCCTGGCTTACTGATACTGCCAATGGTAAACTTTACAAAATCACTTTTCTTAGGTTTAATGTAGGGCACAAAAGTAAAAGGCATAAACTCTGACGGATAACAACGCATGTCCACAATAATGGCTTTAGTATTATCAAACATGGCTTTTATGGCCGGCAGGTCTTTATTATGATAAGCACCCGGGTAGAGATATCCTACCTGGTTGTTAATGAGCTTAAATGCCGGTTGGGCAGCCTTAGCGGCATCAGGCCCATAGTAGTTTACTTTCAAACGCGGCATATTTGCTTGCTGCACCGTTAGCGGTTTGACATCGCGGGTAATTTGGAGCGTTGAAATTGCTTCATTGCTGCGCATAAGGATGTTGCCCAGATCACGCAGTTTTGTATCATAATTTGATGCCGCGGTGTAAGGTAAATGCAGTTTTATCAAATGGTCAACAGGCGAGTTATTGATCGCGTTAATTATATCTCCTATTTTGAGGTTATTTTTAACATTCAAGGTATCGTTATAAAATCCGGTAACAACCAATTTATCTTCAATAAACTGTGCTCGTACAGGCGACGCCAGCGTGCCCCTAAATCTATGTATACCGTTAAGGCTATTCCATACGTTGGCGTGCGTATCGTTCAAATTGGTTATCATTTCAAGAGATATCAAAGCATAATCGTTCGGATCAGTAGCCAGGATATACTTAGGGATAAACTCGCGCAGCACACCATTCCAGTCGCGGCCGATAATATCCCTATAAGGAAAAAAATACTGCACCATATTCCAATACCTAAACAAGGTTAGCAGCCTGAAACCGGCGTCGGTATATGCCGTTTGCGGATACTCTAACTCGTGCATAAATATGGGGTTCCCTACATTACGGGCCTGCGATAGGTAAAAACTTGTTGTGATGTTGCTGTTATCCAATATGTATTTCAATTTTTTACTTAAAGATGCGCTTGCCACCTTTTCATTAAACAGATCGCCATAATCGGGCTCAAGCACCACTTTTCCTGCTGGCTTTGGCTTGCAATTGTTACAAGCCTCGGGCACGCCAAACTTGTCTACCCATTTTTCAATGGCATTGTTAGCTTGCTTAATATCTGTAGCTTTTAAAACGGCAGGCATCACCCTAAAAAGTTCGCCGTCCATATTAAACTGGCCCTGCGCCACTGCGGGGTGATGATATTTTATAAAGCCCCAGGCCTGTGCCAGCAAAGCAAGTTTTTTTACGGTTTGCTCTTCGTTAACAACAACGTCGACACCTGATCTGTAATTAAACTCTTTATCCTGCAACGCTTTTAACCCGGCTGAAGTAATTGTTGCGTTTTCTATTGGCTTTCCGTCTATGTAAAGGCGTACATCGTCAAACCAGGCTTTGCCTAAACCCTCTAGCTTAGCGCCAATATTTATCTGGTCGGCACGCGCGGCGTCGTATGGTATATTAATGGTATATTCTTTCCAGTCGGTAGTACCGGCAATCTTCTGGCTTTTCATGTCATCAAAAGCGCCTGTACCGTCAACACCGGCATACAGGCCTGCCGTGCCAATAACATTTTCTGTTTTTATATAACCCTTAAGCTGCAGCGTTTTACCATTGAATATTTGAGGGATGACGTAGCTTATGGCAAAATAACCGTTTAAGCCGCTAACATGGGCTATCCTGAGTGCGTATTTCCCCTTTTTAACCACTGTACTGTCCATACTATAGGCTGTACTATTGGACATGTGGTTATCCCAACCTTCCGGATGCCTGGTTTTTTGATTTATTGCTTCAAAGTCACCATTAAATTTTACTTGTGCCGATGTATATGCCGATAACATAATGGCTAGTAAAGTAAGTGATAAGTGTGGTTTCATAGGTTTATTGTGATATTTAAATTAGTGTACTATTTAACTAATACACAACAAATGTAAACAAGCAAATCAAATTTCAAAACTTTTAGAATTAAAAAATGCCGAATACGTCATATTGCAATATACATTTTTGATATTGAGTATAGCATGACCTAAATTAGCAGAAATTATCTGACCTATATATGGATAAACCCAATTACGCCACTTTTAGTACAGACTACCGGGTGCGGCCTGACGATATTGACATGTTTAGGCATGTGCATAACAGTAAATATTTTGACTATGTACAAGCTGCCCGCTTTGACCAAATGGAGCAATGCTACGGCATGAGTATGGATGTGTTTTTTAACCAGGGCTGGGGATGGATTGTGCGCAGCGTTTTTATTGACTATAAACGCCCCCTTATACTTGGCGACTACTTTACGGTAACCACAGGTATTGAAACCATTGACCAGAAAAACTGCCGTGTAAAGTTTAGCGTAACTAATAAAGCCACAGGTAAAGTTTGTTGCGATGGCTGGTTTGACTTTGTAATGATTAACATGGCTAGCGGCAAAGCGGTTAAAATACCTGATGATGTAATTGCGCACTATACATCATTTACCAACTAACTGTCTGATTTAGAGCAAAAAGCTCTTATATCGATATTTTGTATCAGGTTTGTTACAGCTTGGGTTATCTGTAGCGTTTTAATTATCAGTACTTTAACATCGCCTTAATTAAATTTTTAGCTAAACAATCACATGCCCGAGTCTTTCTCCCTCACTAAAGAGATATTGGACAACTTCAGCGCTTATAAAGACAATTTCCGCTCGCTGCCGATTTTGAAAATGCCTGTTGACAATTACGCCGCTACCACCCCTAACGCGCCTACCTTAGATATTCTAAGTTTCCAGATCCAACCGTCATTACAGAATGATATAACAATACTGGCCCAAACCTACAACGTATCGACACAAAATGTATTTACTGCCGCGTTTTTAGCTGTATTACAAAGACATACCACACAGGAGGATTTCTTTTTAACACAACTTTATACAGATAGCAATCAAGCTATTACCGGCTTTAAAGGTATCCGCAGCAAATTTGACAGCGCGGCGTCGTTTACATCACTAATTAAACAATTACCTGAAACCGTATCAGATAACAGCCAATGCCTTGACATTAACAACACCGCAAACTTTTTAACCACTGCCAACGCGGATAAAGAAGTTTTTAGAGCCTGCCTGTTATATAGCGAAGGCACTGTGAATGATGCCATTTTAAAAGAAGCGCTAAGCACTTTCCCTTCGTTCCGTTTAGCCTTAGTTGTTAATAACAACAACTTTGACATTTGCTATAGCAGCGCTTTATTCACAGGTGATTTTATTGGCAAATTTGCTCAGCATTTCGTAAACCTGCTTACAGCCGCAGTTGCCCAGCCAGACAAAAGTACTGGGGCGCACCAGATATTAACCGCCGGCGAATGGCAAAATATAATGGTTGATTTTAACAACACCATTACCCCTTACCCGCAGCAGCAAACGCTTTTTGGTTTATTTGAAGAAAAGGTGCTTACCGTGCCAAACGCTATTGCCTTGCGCAAAGGCAACAAAACCATTACTTATGCCCAACTAAATACTAAGGCAAACCAACTGGCGCACTTTCTGATAGCCAAAGGCGTATTACCCGGCCACAACATTGGCTTGCTGGTAGCCCGCGATTTTGACATGATAACAGGCATGCTGGCCATCCTGAAAGCTGGCGGCGCCTATGTGCCTATAGACCCCGACTACCCTATTGACCGCCAGGAATATATCTACAACCAATCATCATTAAAACTGATATTGGCCGATAATCATTATCCTATTAAATCGCTGCTTAATGAGGGTTGTTATATCCGTATAAACGTTGAAAAAACTTCGCTACAGCCAGATAGTAACCCGGGGCTTACCGTTAACAGTAAGCAACTGGCTTACACTATTTATACATCGGGCTCAACCGGGCGGCCAAAAGGTGTAATGATTGAGCACCACTCGGCCGTGAACCTGGTTTTATGGGTAAATAAGGAATATAATGTAGGGGTTGACGATAACCTGCTGTTTATTACCTCTATGTGCTTTGACCTGTCTGTTTATGACATTTTTGGTATGCTGGCCGCGGGCGGAACGGTGGTTATTGCAGAGTATGATCAAATACAAGATGTTAAGCAGCTGCAAAGAATGCTTATAGATTATGATATTACTTTCTGGGATTCGGTGCCTACTACTCTTGATTACCTGGTACGCAACCTGGAAATTACCGAACCTGATTACCGCTATGAAGGCCTGAAAACCATTTTCATGAGCGGCGACTGGATACCGGTTGATTTACCTGACCGTATTAAACGCTTTTTACCGCAAACACAGGTAATAAGCCTTGGCGGCGCTACAGAAGGTACCGTTTGGTCAAACTTTTTCGCGGTTAAAGAGACATTGAAACACTGGAAAAGCATTCCTTATGGCAGGCCGCTTGATAATAACTTCTTTTATATCCTTAATGAGCAATTGCAACCGGTGCCACAAGGCGTAATTGGCGATTTGTACATTGGCGGCGTTGGTGTTGCCCGTGGCTACGCCAATGATGAGGTTAAAACCCGGGCGCAGTTTATGCCCGATACGTTTAATACCGAATTAGGCGGCATGATGTACAAAACCGGCGATCTGGGCCGTATGGCTGCCGATATGAACATGGAGTTTATAGGCCGTAAAGATAACCAGGTTAAGATATCGGGCTTTAGGGTTGAACTGGGCGAGATTGAGAGTGTGCTTAACACTTCGGGCCTGTTAACATCGGCCGTAGTACTGGCAAAAAATGATCCGGAAGGAAAAAAAAGATTGATAGCTTATGTTGTAGCACCCGAATTTGATAAATACCTGCTTACTTCGTACCTAAATACAAAACTACCGCATTATATGGTACCGGCACTTTGGGTTAAGCTTGACCAATTGCCCCTAACATCAAACGGAAAAATAGACCGCAATAGCCTGCCTGATTTTGATGAAACGCTGCCTTCAAAGGCTTTTCTGCAACCATCAACAGCAACAGAAAAAATACTGAAAGACATTTGGCTTGAATGCCTTAGCCTTACGGATATCAGTATTGACGATAACTTTTTTGAGTTGGGCGGCCACTCGTTGATAGCAGCGCAAATACTATCGCTGTTTAAAAACAAAACCGGGCATAATTTGCAGCTGGCAATATTGTTTGAGTATACCGACATACAATCGTTAGCAGCGCATATAGACAGCAAAACGCCTGAAATAAGGGCAGATTACACCTGCCTGGTACCTATTAAACCAACGGGCAGCAAACCGCCGCTTTACATTATCCATGGCGAGGGGCTTAACGTACTTAAGTTTAGCACGCTTGCTGCCAGCGTTGATCCGGATCAGCCTATTTGGGGGCTGCAGGCACGCGGGCTAAACGGCGTTGACGAGCCAATGGACGACATGCAGGACATTGCGAATGACTACCTGAGCGAAATTTTTCAGCATAACCCTAACGGGCCATACCTTTTAGGCGGCTACTCTTTTGGCGGCTATGTAGCGGTAGAGATGCACCGCCTGATGACCGCTATGGGTAAAGAACCTAAGGCGTTGATCATGTTTGATACGGATAGCGAACGAATGGATGAGAAGAATTTTTTCAGTCTGACATTTCAAAAGTTAGTGCGAAACGCGCCAAAGATGCTCTCGTTTCTTAGATCAAACTTTGGCAATACCAATGACGAGTTTAAACTGCCGTCGAAAAACCTGTCAGAAAAAGACATCAAAGCATTTTACGCGCAGATAAAAAAGATACAGAAAAAACACGTGGCAGCTTTTAGTAATTACCAATTGCTGCCGTTTGACGCTAAGATCTACTTGTTTAGGGCCGATGTTTCTGTACATTATGTAGACGACGAAGTTTACTTTGGCTGGACACGCTACGCTAAACGGGGCGTTGAGGTATTTGCCGTTCCCGGCGATCACCGGTCTATGTTGGAGCCGCCTAACGTTAAAACCCTGGCCATGCTTTTACAGCGCGCCTTAAATAAAATAACCAAATAGTAATGCAGATACTACCTATAACAGCAGCCAACCTTGCAGACTGTACAGATATTTACATAAAAGCCTACAACAGGCCGCCATGGAACTACCGCTGGCAGGCCGATAAAGCAGCGCAGTATTTGAAAGAGTATGCAGACAATGTGCATTTTGCAGGTTTTATTTTATATGAAGGTGGCGAACCTGTGGGCGCTGTATTAGCTCACCAAAAAACCTGGTGGACCAACCAACAGCTGTTTATTGATGAGTTTTTTATATCGCCCGATAAGCAACGCATGGGTTATGGTCAAAAACTAATGGACCATTGCAACCAATACGCTAAAGATAACGGCATGGAAATTTTAGTTTTAATGACCAACAAGTACATGCCGTCGTACAAATTTTATAACAAAATAGGCTATACTACTACAGAGCAGTTTGTGTTTATGTTTAAGCAGGTTATTTAATACCACACCCTAATTATAATTGTTAAGCTAATGGCAAACCCAAAAACCAAATGGGATATTTTTAACAGCGCGCATATACTGCAACAGAAACGCTTTGTTTGGCTTGATTACGATAAAGGCATCAGCATTATTTTAGTGGCCCTTGGGCACAGCTATTTTGTGCTGACAGAGCATGGTGTTGACCTAAGCGCCTACCCTGCTATTAATTATATCAGCACCTTTTTATGGGGTTTCCGCATGCCGCTGTTTTTCATCATCTCGGGCAGTTTAATAGCCCGCGGTTTACAAAAAAAAGGATTAGCTACATACGTGTTTAACCGCACCAATAACATTTTGTACCCGCTTATAGTGTGGGGCCTTGCACAAATAATTCTTAACTTTTTAAGCGCCCGTGATGCCGCCGCTGCGCTGCACAACATATTTAACTTATTTATAGACCCAAGACAGCTGGGACCAATTTGGTATTTAAACGCGCTGTTTTTTATTGGTTTGATATACGCCGTGTTAAAAGCTAAACTAAACCTGTCGCCTGTTGCTCAAATAGTTTTGGGGATGATGTTTTTCGCTGTCGCGGGATATATACAGATGCATGATATAAATGCGGGCATGCTAACAGATGTGTTTGAGTTTTACATTTTCTTTGCCCTTGGCGATTTGATCTCAAACTTCTTTTTTAACGAAGCTCACATTAAACGCTTTACATCATGGGGGATATTTTTGCCGCTGCTCGCGCTGTTTTTGGCAGTGCAATATGTATGTGTGGGCTACAATATTAACAACAGTATTGACGGAATAAACTTTGTGCAGCATAAACTGCCCTGGTTATATTTATTTGAGGCTTTGGTAGGCTGCGCCATGTCTATCAGCCTATCATTTCTGCTGCAAAAACACCGTTGGCTACCATTTTTACGGGTGGTGGGTTACCACTCGCTGTTTATATACTGCATGCAAATCATCACCATGAACTTTGCGCGTATAGGCCTTATCAGCATACTTAAAGTAACCAACGTGCCTGTACTATTTATTTCTGTATGGATAATTGGTTTGGTTGTGCCTATGCTGGCCTACAACCTATTTATGAAACTGAATATGTGGTGGCTATTTACATTTAAAAAACCGCATCAACCAACCGTTGACTTAAAAGTGGTTGGTGGATAAAACTGTTACTTTTTTCACCTTTTTATTGTATAGATCTATGTAGAAAAATATCGATTTTATATAGATTTTCATATGCAGATGACAGCTTTTTCCGGACGAAATAAACCAAATAATTGATTCACCCCAACTGTTTCGCTCGCTTTTTAGGACACTCACCAAAAAACAACTAATCAATTAATTATCAACAAGTTACCTACATTTGCTTAAAGTATTACTACTGTTGCAAACTGTTTCACTAAAAAACACAAATAACTAATTATGAATTAGTTAACCAAAAACACTGTTTCACTTGTTTCATATTCATTGAAACAAAACAACAACTTTACTAATCACCACCCCTACAGGTTACTTTCAATCAGTTCAGAATAGAAATCAGGCACACTCATACCGGCTGCCCTTACCTGCTGTGGTATCAAGCTTGCAGACGATTGGCCAGGCGTGGTGTTGATCTCAATAAAGTAAAAATCCAACGTACCATCTAACAATATAAAGTCGATACGCACCATGCCGCGGCAGTTAAGGCGCAGGTAAACTTCACGTAGTATCTCGGCTATTTGTTCGTCTTTGTCAGGTGTCAGGTCGGCCGGTGTAACCTCCTCTGTAACACCTGAAGTGTACTTGGCTTCGTAATCAAAAAAATCTTTAGTAGTGATGATCTCGGTAGCAGGCAGCACCTGTACTTTACCCTGCAAACGGGCTATGCCACGGCTAAACTCGCGTCCTTTAATAAACTCTTCAACCAGTATCTCTGCATCTTCATGAAAAGCTTTGGTAAGCGCGGCAGGTAGTTCAGCAACATTGTATACTTTGCTCATACCCACACTGCTGCCACCGTTGTTAGGCTTAATGAACAACGGAAACCTAAGGTTGGCGGCAATAGTGGCCACATCGTGCACATCATTCTTAAATAAGCGCATTGATTTGGCGGTATGCAGGCCATGTATACCGTTCACAATGGTCTTAGTATAAGCCTTATTCATACTAATGGCCGATGTTGTGGCATCACAGGTATTGTAAGGCAGGCCTAACATGTCAAGGTATCCTTGCATCTTGCCGTCCTCGCCGGGGGTGCCGTGTATGGTAATAAAGGCAAAGTCAAACTTGATCTTCTCTCCTCTTACTGTCAGGCTGAAATCGTTTTTATCTATGTCATAGCGTTCGCTGCCGTCTTCATAAAACCAGCGGTCGCGGTTAACCAGTACAGTGTAAACGTTGTATTTGTTAGTGCTGTCCAGATTGGCTTTAATGTTTTTAGCGCTGTTAAGCGACACTTCGTATTCGCCGGTGAATCCGCCTGCCAATAGTGCTATGTTTTTCATTGTCATATGCCGTCAAATATAAATATTTGACTTATAAATACATTAGTTTTTACAAACCGATAAATGCGAAATTATCCTTATGTTTGGTGCATTGTTAAGTATAAACACAGCATTTGCTAATGAGTAAATTCGGGTCTTATTTAAAAACTAAATCTTTCAGAAACACGCTGCTAATGGCTGTAGGCTCTGTTATAGCAGTGGCGTTGGTAGCGTTTTTCAGCCTTAGTTTTTACACAAACCATGGGGCAAGTGTACCTGTACCAAAGCTTAAAGGCTTAACCAAACAACAAGCTATTGATGTATTGGATAAAGAGGGCTTTGATTACCAGATAGACGAGATCTACGTTGATGATGCCACCCCCGGCACCATTGTAGAGCAAGACCCTGATGCCGGCACCAGTGTTAAACAAAACCGTAAGATATACCTTACCATGGTAACCGAAAAGGCCCCACCGGTAAGCCTGCCTGATATTGACCAAATGCCATACATCCAAGCCGTTGCAACCCTACAAAACAGCGGATTGAAAGTTGGTGATACCACCTATAAATCAGACATTGCGCTAAACATTGTATTGGAAGCGCAAATGGCCGGACAGATACTGAAAGCCGGAACCAAGATACCTAAAGGCTCGCGCATTGACCTTGTATTGGGCGATGGCGTAGGTGCCAGCGAGGTTGAAATACCCGATTTGCTTAATCAGGATCTTGATGGCGTACGCTTGTCATTACGTGGCATGAACCTTAGCTTGGGTACCATTACCTACCAGGGTGCGATAACAGATTCAAGCAATGTTATTGTGGTTAGCCAGTCGCCTATACGCACAGACTCTACCAGCAAAGTAAGTATCGGCACAAAAATTAATGTTATTGTATCACAAGGCAACTAAATGCAACAAATAAGCGCATTAAGTTTAAAGAGCAGGCAGCAAAGCGGCGAACCGCTTAACTTGCTTGACGTGCGCGAGGAGATAGAGTTTCATACCTATAACATAGGTGGTCAAAACATCCCCCTATCAAAATTAAATGAGGATATGGACCTCATCACCCCTAACAAAAACGACGAAATCATTGTTATATGCAAAGCTGGCCTGCGCAGCAGCACCGCACAAGCTATGCTGATACAAAACGGCTATAACAATGTAAAAAACTTATCCGGCGGGCTGTTAGCTTTACAACGCTTACCGGCTTAAACCTATAAAAACATCATGGCAAAGAAAACCACATCATCTGGCGGCACATTGCGTAAGTTTATTATTACCCTGGTTATTGTGGGTGTACTAGCATTGGGTGGCACCATACTATTTTACTACCTAAGATACTTCGGCCCTAACGTTACGGGGAATGAAGAATACCTCTACATACGCACCGGCCAAAACTTTGACGATGTGTACCACACCATTCAAGACAATGGCATTGTAAAGGATACGGCCACTTTCTCATGGGCTGCCCGCAATATGAAGTATGTGGGCCATGTAAAGCCAGGTAAATATCGCCTTACAGCAGGCATGAGCAATCGCAAGTTTGTACGCATGCTACAACTTGGTGATCAGGAACCGGTTGATTTTAAATTCCACGTATTTAGAACTAAAGCGCAGTTTGCCGCATTTACCAGTAAAAACCTGGAGTTAGACTCTTTCACCGTATTGCGGTATTTAGATTCTGCCGACTTTGTAAAGCAATATGGTTTAAATACCGATAACGCTTTTGTAATGGTAATGCCAGATTCGTACAAAATGAACTGGAACATATCTGCCGACGCGTTCTTTAAACGCTTTTACAAGCATTATGAAAACTTCTGGACGGCAGAACGCAAGCAGCAAGCAACGGCGTTAAACTTAACCCAACCACAAGTGTCTATCCTTGCTTCTATTGTTGATGCGGAAGCGGTGTATGACGATGAGATGCCCACCATAGCTGGTTTATATTTAAATCGTTTACGTATTGGTATGAAACTAGAATCAGACCCGACTGTTATTTTTGCAATGGGCGATTTTACTATACACAGAGTTTTAAATAGGTATCTTTCTGTAAATTCACCTTATAATACTTACCTGAATAAAGGTTTGCCGCCTGGACCAGTAATGCTGCCGTCGGTTAACGCGGTTAAGGCTGTGCTTAATTATGAGAAAAGCGATTACATTTATATGGTAGCTAAAGAAGATTTCTCTAATCGCCATAACTTTGCAAACAATGTAGCCGA
Organism: Bacteroidota bacterium; assembly: GCA_040386815.1. Classification (GTDB taxonomy): domain Bacteria; phylum Bacteroidota; class Bacteroidia; order Sphingobacteriales; family Sphingobacteriaceae; genus Mucilaginibacter. Next base: position 14,769 of record JAZKET010000164.1, read on the forward strand.
GCACAACAAAAACGCGCAAAAGTTTCGCAAGGCGCTTGACGAACGCAACATCAAAAAATAATGTTTGAGCACACTACCAAAATAAGAGTACGGTATGGCGAAACCGACCAGATGGGTTACATGTACTATGGCAACTATGCCGAGTTTTTTGAGGTTGGCCGGGTAGAAATGTTGCGCAGCCTGGGCCTGACGTATGCTGGCATGGAAGCGTCGGGTATAATGATGCCTGTGCTGGAGATGAAATGCAAATACCTTAAACCGGCCCGTTACGATGAGGAGATTACGATAAAAGTAATAATGGATAAAATGCCTGGCGTAAAAATCCATTTCCGGTATGAGCTTTTTAACGAGAAACAAGAGCAGATTCACCTTGGCGAAACCTTACTGGCTTTTGTAAATATGACCAGCGGCCGCCCTTGCCTTCCATCATCAGAATTTTTAGAAAAATTAAAGCCTTTTTTTAAGTAGATTAGTTGTTGATGAGATGGGCACACCGTATACTACTTCGCGTAGCATTCTATCGCAATGTAATTAAGTGGACGAAAACACTGGTGCTTCCAGGCTTCGGAAATTTGTCTGTTTACGCGGTAACAGCATCACTAATTAATGAGTTTCAGGAAGATTCATTGATTGACAAATCTGCTGCGCTGGCTTACAACTTTATGTTAGCCCTTTTCCCCGCGACATTGTTTTTATTTACATTGATTGCCTATGTACCAGTAGATAACTTCCAGGATAAGCTTTTAGAGCTATTACAGACCATTTTACCCACTTATGCATACCTTGCCTTCGAAACCACCATTGAAGACATCCTGAAGAATAAAAGCGCCGGTTTATTATCTCTGGGTTTTGTTACCGCCTTATACTTTGCCACCAATGGTGTAAGTAACCTTATGCGTACGTTTAACGATTCGTCGTTAATACTTGAGAAACGCAGCTGGTTTAAACGCCGAATGATAGCCATGACGTTAACCATTGTAATAGCCATAGCACTCATTATTGCCCTAGCTATCATGACCGTTGGCGAAACAGTAATAACCTACCTGCAAAGCCATGTAGCCAGCGAAAGCCGTTTTTGGATCTACTTACTTACCCTATCGCGATGGTTTATTATTGTGGGGATATTTTTTGTTACTATATCACTGTTGTATCGCTACGGGCCATCACATAAATTAAAATGGGCTTTTTTAAGCCCGGGTTCTGTATTGGCTACCGGCCTGGCAATTTTAACTTCATGGGGATTTACTTACTACATTAACAACTTTGCTGCCTATAACAAAATCTACGGCTCTATTGGTACCATCATTGTGGTAATGCTTTGGTTGTTTTTAAACTCAATGATTTTGCTAATTGGGTTTGAATTAAACGCCAGCATTGACCTTTCTAAGCGCAATTTGAAGATAGTAAAGCCCCGTTTTAACACTTTCAGGGCCGAAAAGCTGGTTTAATGAAAAATTAATCAGTTAACCATCAAATACTTATCAGCTTTTTAAAGAAATGTTAAAAAAAATGAAATTCAAATTTGCCAATTCGCTCCGGATTTGTACTTTTGTCCCCGGAGAGCTGGCAGAGTGGTCGATTGCGGCAGTCTTGAAAACTGTTGAACTGTTAAAGGTTCCTGGGGTTCGAATCCCTAGCTCTCCGCCACGATTGACGAATTATAGCCTTTTACATAACGTAAGGGGCTATTTTGTTTAGGAACAAATTTAGTGGTGCAATTAGTGGTGCAATTTTCTATCTTTTACTTGCAGAAAATGTCCGTATCTTTAGTTTATCCCTTTGTCGTTATTGGGAAAAATCTAAGGGGTGTAGCTAAATAGTTGCACCCTTTTTTTATTTTAACCTTATTTTTAACTTATTATTATTGTAGTCCAAGTCGACGAATGCCCCAAAGTCCGAGCCCTTTAACAAATCAACTAACCCTAAGGGTACTTAACCCTTTCCATCCCAAGGGGTTCACGACTATGTGACGTCGATGAGTATTTT
>JAZKET010000165.1:0-1408 GCA_040386815.1 Bacteroidota bacterium
TCTTTTGATATTTTTGCCAACCCTAACGGTTTGAAAATATATAAGGACAAGATAGAGAGCTTTCCGCACGTGGCCTTGTACCAAATAAAAAGTTATATCAAACTGGACACCCTGCAGATAGCCAAACTTGACATAAGCTACAGCGAACACAACAAAAAATCAGACCGCGACGGCACCATTACCTTTAACCGCACCAGCGCCGATTTTTATAATATCACCAACGATAAATCAAAGCTGCAAAACAACAACCTGCTTACGGCGCACATTAGCAGCCATTTTATGGACCGCGCTAAGTTTAATGTAGATTTTAGCTTTAACCTTACTGATAAGCTGGCTACGTTTAGCTACAAGGGACATTTGGGGCCCATGAACCTGCAAGCCTTAAACCCTGCTACAGTACCCTTTGCTATGGTAAAAATCACATCGGGCACCTTAAAAAGCTTCGATTTTGAATTTAATGCAAACCGCAACGTATTTAAGGGCAAAGAGACACTGTTATACACCGACCTAAAAGTAAACGTACTAAAAAACGACACGGTTAATAAGCAGCTTAAAAAGAAGTTTATTGTGTCGATGTTTGCCAACCTTTTCATCCTAAAACATAATAACCCGGATAACCCCGGCGAGATACCCCGATCGTTCACCGTAAATCATAAACGCCCCATTGATGATCCTTTTTTCAAAACCATTTGGAAAAGCATGCTAACCGGCATTAAACCGGCAGTAGGCTTTGACGACAAAACGCAAAAGGCGGCCAGGGCCAGGATGTCGGCAGAGAAATTAAAGAAAACCAACCGGCAGATCCGCAAAGAAAAACGGCAGGCAAAAAGAGCCGCGAAAAAGAAAATAAAGGACACCGAAAAAATTCGGAAAAATCAAGAAAAACCCTAAAAAAACATAGGCAATTTCCCCCTGAATCAGACCGATATGGTCTACTGCAAGGTCAGCACCAAATTAAACCCAAAAGTGGTAAATGAGGTATTGAACGCCTGCGAGGTGTATGGTTTGGTAAGATTTGAATCGTAAAAAATATTCAACACAAACCGCTGATTAAGCGTATAATTTATAGACGGCCTATACGTAATGTTCTGAGCACCAGAGGATATCTCGGCTGCGGTAACATCTGCCTGGTAAATAATAGTTTTGTTATCGCGCAGCGAAAAATCAAGTTTAAAGTTCAGATCATTCTTCAATATAGTATTGTTAAACAACCCAAAGGGGAATCTGAATTCTCTGGTCTTATAGCCAAATCCAAAAGTTAAGTTCTTCATATTCAACTGAGTAAGCTGACTATTCAACAAGCTCAAACTTAACTCACGGCTCTGGCGATACTCTAAATTGGCAGTCATGTTGTTTTTAAACCTTACATCAACACCAAACAAAGGCACAAACTCCTCAATGATACTTA
>JAZKET010000165.1:1418-3208 GCA_040386815.1 Bacteroidota bacterium
CTTGCGAGATCTGGAACAAAGGCAGAAAATCATTATTTACATCGCGCACCGACGACTTACCCCGCGACTCGCCATACTGTAACAGTGTGTTATAGCTATTAACCAAGTAGGTTGATTGATAACCGTTACGGATATCAAACGAATCGAACACCTCGGCTAAAAACGGCAGGCGATTTAGCCCCTTATACGTTAACTGCCAGTTAGGTACAGGCACGCTTGGAAACTGGCTAAGGCTAGCGCCCGATGCATCTTTACCGGTATAAGCCGCAAGGAATGCCGGGATCAGAACGTTCTGAGAACTAGGGCCATAACCATCGGCGTAACCACTTGTACCCGTACCGGTTGAGTTAGGATTATCACGTCCTAAACGTTTTGATATAGCCGCCCTGTTTTCCAGAAATTTCTGATACGGGCCCGATGTATTGTTGATACCTTCTTCTTTGGCAAACGCCGTTGCTAATGAGAAGAAAGAGATGTTATAAGAACCCGTTGTTACCGGCGACAAATTCTCAAACCGGCCGCTGCTTGGCAAATACTTAAAGTTGGTTTGATAGCTGCGTAAACTACGTTTAAAGAAACTCACCTGTATATCTAACATCGATACCGGCGACACATTTGCTCTTAAACGCAACTCTTCTTCAACACTTTGCACATATAGCTGGTTCTGCAAAGTATCTCTTGACAGCCATCCCCTGGAAAGCGCTTTACCACGGATATCAGCCTGGCTACCCAACAAGAAACCCAGCCCGGGCGCATCATAGCTTAAATCCTCGCCAAATAAATTAGACTGCGGCAAATAACCCGGTAAAAACGTAGCATCGGTACGGGTAAAGTTACCGCTTATGCCTTTTACGCTGGTTAACAGATTTACCATAGCGCGGGTAAATGGACTCTTGTCATCAGTAGTACCGGCGGGCGCTCGTAAAAAGTCAATTTTATTATAAAGCGTTGTCAAATTCAAATCAGGATCAAACTGTATCTTACGCGCGTTTTGGATACTGTTACCCACGTTAAGCTGCGGGTTACCAATAGCAAACTCAGGCGCAGATCGCCATGTAAAGTTAGTGCTGTAATGCGCAGTAAGATTGGCCCAATCCATATAAGGCAATTTATTTACCGGCACTATATAGTTAAAATTTAAAGTATGATTATAGTTAGTAGTACGGCCAAGCTTACGGATGTTGCGCCACAGGGTATCAATTTTTAAACCATCCAAACGCCCGTAAGGCTCATCAACCACACCAAGATTGGTAGCATCAATATCCATGGTGAAAGATTTGGTTAAATTCCAGCTAAAACCATAAACCCGGGTAATATTAAAGTTTTTATTAAAATTGGTTGGAATAGGTAGTGGATTTGATGGGTCGATATTACGCAACGTATTTTCTGAGTAAAACCGGTCAAAGTTGATAGCAAAGTTTATGCGCGTTGGCGACAGGTTGAAGTTGATATCCTTTATCAGCGTAAGTAAATTGCTTTTAATAAGCCGCTCAAACGGATTGATATAAGTAGGCTGGTTAGCATAATTATAAGCCAAAGCCACCTTATAGGTTTTTTGCAGATCGTTCTCGGTTATAAAGTCATGGTGCACATACTCTGTGTAAGCATAGGTGGCATTAAGGTTCTCTATATCGTAAACCTTGGGTTTGGCATCAGGGTTGGTGCGCTCTTTACGCACGCTGGTAAAGTTGATGCTTTTACGCATGGTATAATCCTGCGCGGCGTTCTTGATCGAGTCGCGCTGCTCAGTTGATTTGGCACCGTCAAGCGTTTGTTTTAGTAAGATGTCA
>JAZKET010000165.1:3218-15025 GCA_040386815.1 Bacteroidota bacterium
GACTGCGCCGGGTCATACTGCGGGGTGTTAATCTGGTTTGATACGTTTACATAAGCAGGTATCTTGATACCGGTTTTAGTCGGGAAAAATCTACCCAGATCCATATTTGCAGATACATCATAACCCTGGTTATTGCTTAGCTGACGGTCTTCCAACTTAGAATCAAGCGCGCCAAAACCGGCGGTGCTTTTATTACCCGATACGGTTAACGTAGCAAAGTCGGCCAGTTTAACATCGGCCCTTGCTGTAGCGGCCCAACCACCCTGGTTATTAAAATCGGTAAGGCGCAGCTCATCAAACCACACATAGGCCGATTTGGCAAGCCCATCATCACTACCATTGGTTGAGTTGTTACGATATGGGTTGCGTACACCCAACATAATGGTACGCAGCCGGCTCAAATCGGGCACCCCCATAATGGTAATACGGTTACGGCCATTGCTGTAGGTAAATGGCCTATTTATGGGCCATGGTAAACCGTTAAATTTGGCATTGTTACGGGCTACTTTCGCATCGGTTAATATAGTAAGGTCAATATCCAGCGCGTTAACGTCCGGCCATATCGAGCTTTCATTGGTAGTACCCGGTAAGGATACCGTTAACGGTATCTCGTACTCATAATAGTTATCCTTATAATCTGCGCCTAAACGGATAAAAGCATGCAGGTCGTTATCCCTTAAAGCGGTTTGATTAGCCTCGGCATGGATAAACATTTGCAGGCGTTTGTAGCGGCGCAAGTCATTATAAAAAGTCTTAAACGCGGCTCTTGAATAACCGTCGCTAAGGTTTTTTACGTTTAGCGATAACGACTGCTCGTTTAGTTGGGTGTTTGATTGCAGGTTATTATAATCGCGCTGGCGTTGAATGCCCGGCGGTACCACATAAGGTATTGGCGTACGTTTACCATTTTGTTCGATGTTTACTGATTCGACAGTCAGGGTCGAGTTATCAAGCGGAGCGTTTGGCAAAGCCGGATCAGCAATAACATTTAGCGGGTTATTTTCTGAATTGAACTCGCGCCAGTCGCCACGTACCATTTGCAGGGTGGCAAAACGTAATACGGCGGTATCGGCAAAATTGGTCATAAACATACGCATATAGCGTATGGCCTTAAAATCCTGTATACCGCCAACAGCTGTCTGGTAAGCGCTGATAGGTATCCTGAATTGGTACCAGTTAGCAGCCTGCGTAGTACCATCGGCCATTTTTACCTGCGCGGTAATTTTATCATTGATATAGTTTTGACCAACCACCATGTCCTGCGGACGCATTGATACTTTGTATTGAAAATACTGGTCGTCCTGGCTCATGTTGTTATCACGGTCAATATCCTCGCCATCAGGCAAAGCAGTATTGGCCGATGTTTGCAGGCCTAGCTGCGCTTGTGATTGCTCGGCAGTTTTTGAGTTGCCTTCGTTTCCGTTAAAACGGCTGTATCGCTCCAAAATACCGGCACGAGCCGCATCTTGTTCAGGGCCTAAATAGTAGCGATAATTATCTGATGATGGGTCATTGGCAAATGCCTGCGCTGCCTGCCCGTTAACCAGGTTTGACATTTGCTGTATAACTGAACCAAATTTCGCTTGCTCATCAGCATCATTCAAGCCGTCTAAACCAATGTCCTGCAATGCCCTTGATGCCGGATTGCTGTCGAAAGCGTTTACCACAGGTTGTTTTTTAGGCACACGGCCCCACGCTGTGGTGTCCACAGTGCTAAAATCACCATTAACTGGCAAGCCATTCTCTAAACTTTTACGGCCATCTTTTAAAACATCTTCTGATATACTACCCAGGTTAAAATAAAGATCGCCACCTATTGAGTTCTTTTTGTACATGAAAGGGTCCATCACCCAAAACTCAATGTACTCTACGTTTTGTGCCTGAAAATCGTTGGTTGATATTCCCCGGTAAATACCGCCCCAGCGTTGCATTGGATTTTGCAGCGTACCATCATTATTTATCCCCGTTGTGGCATAGTTGTACGGACCGCGGATAGTAGGATAAAAAGCCATATCAAGCGTGGTCAAACTCAAAGGCTGCCCCGTAACAGTTTGTCTGTACGGAAAAACCTCGTTCTGTAAAACCTGCCTGGTATAATGGTTTGACAGCTGCGCACGGGTTACACCGGTTGAGTTGGTGTTGGTATAAAATATGGGGTCGATATTGTAAAACGCCAGGCGTGCGCGGTTATAGCCGTAGCTAAGATTATTATACAACTGCGACTCAGGAAACAGCTGTGGTGTTGCCGCCAGCTGCCAGCTGTTAGCGCTTTTTACATCAATGATAGATTGGCTGTTCTCAAAATCATCAAGATATGAAGTGCCATTTTTTGAGCCGGCATAATTCAGGATACTGGGGCTGCCCGGCAAAAGCTGAGCAAACTCGCCGCTAAGCGTTACCGACGAGGGAACTTTTGTTTGGATAAACGGTATTTTGTCAACCAGGCGCGTCAGCATACGCGACTCTGAAGAATAATTAAAATCAAACCCCCAAATAGAGTTAGAGATTGACTCTTGCCCCACCGCTTCGTTTTGTGATATGGGTTGCTCTGTAAGGTGCAAAAACGTACCACCCAAAGCCAGTTTAGGGCTGGCGCGATAATCAAACCTGGTACCGTATAATGAGCGCTGTTGCACGCCAAAAAGCTCATTGTTTTCTAAATGGACATTAATTGGCTGGCCCGATTGCAAAATGGCGGTATTGATAACATTTAACCGGCCCGAGCTATAATCAATAGTATAATCTGTACCCTCTGTAAGTTTGTTAGAACCCGCTGATACCGTAACCGAACCCTGCGGTATATTGATGGCGTTAAGAGTGTATTCGCCGCCGCCGCCTTGCGCGGTGTACGTGCCGCGGATGGCATACCGGTTTAGCTTCGGAAAGAACTGTTGCGCTACAGTTTTGGTAGAGTCATAAAGTTGCTGATATACATAACGACTGGTCAGATCCGTCTCGCCGGGTGCAAACTGCCTGGCCAGATCTGATCCAAAAGGCTCAATGGTAGGGAAAATGATACGACCATTTTGCGGATCGATGGTGATGCCTTCTAAAAAGTCAAAGTAACCGTCGGGCTGCTTATCACGTTGCTGATTCAAGTTATCTAATCCCATTAGCCGCAACCATAGCTTACTGCTGGTGTTTTGGCCCTCTTCCATTACCGGTTTGTCTACTCCGGTTTTGTCGTCTAAACGGGCAATAGTCAACTTAAAATTAGTAGGGCTAACCTGGAAAGCGTTTAACGAGTAGATGTTTTTCATCATCAGTTTCCATGTAGGCAAGTTGGTTTTAAGCAGGGTGTTTTTTAACAACTTGGTATATAAAACCTTTGGTGCCGCAGGGCTGGCAGGTATATCGCTCGAAAATTCGCCCACCTGGTATTGCTTGCCATTATAAGTATACTGGTAAGCCACAGTAAGCACCTCATCATTATTTAAAGGATAATTTAAAGAGATATAACCCAACTGCGGGTTAAGCACATAATCTTTATTCAATACAAGTTTACGCGCATAGGTTAGCTTGGCATAATTATCTGTACCGCCATTGGCGGCAAAGTAAGTGATCAAAGAGTTGGCAGGGTCATTAGTTTGACGCGCGCCTGCAGGCAGGTTAGCCAACAAGCTGTTAGACTGATCTGCAAAACCCGGCCCCTGGAAACCGGCGGGCATACCGGAAAAACCCGGGCCACCTTGTACTTGTGTTGTATTGTATGGCGCGTTTTCGCCCAAATCCAATAAACCAACCACATCGCGCGAATCGGTGGTTGAGTTTACACGATTGGTTGTCCAAACCTCAATTTTGGTAATGTTGACGTTTGAGCTGATGACCGGGATATTGGCCAATGCCCTATTATAGGTGTTGCGAAAAAACTGTGACAGAAAGTAGTGCTTATTAGCCTCATAATCTGAAGCCATGGCAGAGAATGTTGCCTGCTGCCCCTGGCTTGACAACGTGATATTTTTTGACTGCGACCGCTGTTGCGAAAAAATGGAAGTAACATCCAAAGCGCCAAATTTTAACTTGGTCTTTAAACCAAACAGTGCCTGTGTTCCGGTAATCAACTGTGTATTTAACGGCATACTTACTGTACCTGCCTGTATACTCTGGATAATCTCGTCAGGCTTGCCGGTATAGTCAAGCTTTATCTGGTTATCAAACTGAAACTGCGCGTCGGTATTGTAATTGGTGGCTATCTTTAGTTTATCGCCAATCTCGCCGGTTAAGTTAAGCTGTATGTGCTGATCGAAATTAAAATTGTACTGCTTACGCTGCTTTGTGTTAAATAACGGGTTCTCGTTACTGTTTATCTGGCCAGACAGGACAGCCTCTGCTGTACCTTGTGGACGGATATTAATGGTAGGGCTGCCAAATATGCGTTCAAAAGTTTGGTTACGCACCTGTATCTGCGGAATGAAACCAGGCTGGGTTTGCTGGTAGGAGTAATTATCTGCAAGTTTTTTAAAATAGTCGCGCTTGTCTTCGGTTTGCTTTAAGCGCATATATTCATTAAAGCTAAGGTAAACCGGCGGGCGATACAGCAAGTTACCAACACGTTCATACAAAATATAACGATTGCTCATTATATCGTATTCAACAGTGCGGGTAACACCAAAAGGCAGCGGGTCAAAAATACCCTGGCGCATCAATGCATTTTTTGATTGCGTGCCTTTTAGCGGTGTGGCAATATTTTTAACGGTGTCTTTTCTGGCTATGGCTGATGGCGGTTGTTGGGCAAAAGCTCTTCCAATCCCCCCAAAGGCAGCTATAAAAAGTATCCCGAAAAATATTTTACAAGTAAAAATTTTTACCACACGCAAAACTATATTTTCACGTAACTACAAACTCTTCAAGGCAAATTTTATCAACTGCTCGACAGTTAACGCACCGCCATTTTTATTTATTTCCTGATCCAAAACTTTTTCTGCAGCGTTGCGGGCAAAGCCCAGCATCACCAACGCGGCCAGTGCTTCGTCTTTAACCGTTTGAGCAGCAGGTGCCGTACTTAACGTTTCTGATCCCTCTTTGCGCAACTTGTCCTGAAGCTCTAAAATAACTCTTTGGGCCGATTTAGGGCCTATTCCTTTTATTCGTTGTATCAATGATACGTTGCCATTTATAATGGCATTCTGAATCTCAAGCGGCGTGATAGACGACAGCATCATACGTGCTGTGTTAGGGCCAATGCCTGATATGGATATCAGGTGCAAAAACAACCGGCGCTCGCCTTCGTCGGCAAAGCCGTAAAGGGTGTGGCCATCCTCTTTTACATGCAGCCATGTATGTAGCTTGCAGCGTTCGGCATCGCCCAATAATGAGTAAGTATTTAATGATATATTGATGTGATAGCCCACGCCACCCGCATCAATAACCACGTAAGCAGGGCCTTTAAAAGCCAGCTTGCCGTCTATATAAGCGTACATATTTTATCTATAGATGTAGTTAAAAGTAAAGTAAAAAACTAAAATTGCTACTGAAATTGATTAAAAATTGGTTAGAACTATAACTCAAAAAACAACTATTTGTTGTGAGCCTTGGCCTGCGCGTCAACAACTGCTATAGTAACCATGTTCACTATCTCGCGTACAGAACTGTCTAACTGTAATACGTGTACGGGTTTGTTTAGCCCCAATAATATGGGGCCTACAGCCTCTGCGCCACCAATTTCCTGTAACAGCTTGTAAGCAATATTGCCCGACTCAAGGTTAGGAAAAATCAACGTATTTGCCGCCTTGCCTTTCAATGTCGAAAACGGAAAGTTATCGGCAAGCAATTCGGCGTTAAGCGCAAAGTTAGCCTGCATATCACCATCCACAATCATTTCCGGATAGCGCTCATGAAGCAACTTAACCGTCTCACGCGTACCCTCTGGCACCGGGCCTTCGTTCGATCCAAAGTTTGAGTATGATAGTATGGCAACCCTTGGTTGTATGTTAAATTGCCTAACAGACCGCTCAATAAGCACTGTAATATCAACCAATTCTTCAACCGTTGGGTTAACGTTTACAGTAGTATCGCCAAAAAACACGGGGCCTTTTTGGGTTATCATCATATACATACCCGCCACACGTGTAACGCCTTTTTCTGTACCGATGATCTGCAAGGCCGGTTTAACTGTGGTTGCATAGTTTTTGCTCAAACCGGATATCAGGGCATCTGCCTCGCCAAACTCAACCATGCATGAACCGTAGTAATTTGAGTCTGTCATTAACTTGCGGGCCTCAAACAAGGTAATGCCGCGGCGCTGGCGTTTCTCAAAATAATACTGCGCATATTTCTCACAATTTTCGGCGCCTAAATGCGGATCAATGATTTCTACATCATCCAGCTCCATGTCATGCTCTTTGATGATCTGTTTTATGCGTTTAACGTCGCCCAATAATATTGGCGTCGCTATGCATTCGTCTTTAACTATTTGGGCGGCGCGTAATATTTTATAATTGTCAGCATCGGCCAATACTACACGTTTAGGGTTACTTTTAGCTATGTTGGTGATGTTGCGCAATAGCTTATCATCAACCCCTACCCTGGTATGCAGCTCTTCGGCGTAAGCATCCCAATCGGTAATAACCTTACGTGCTACACCCGATTCAATAGCTGCTTTAGCTACTGCCGATGACACCTCGGTGATCAGCCTTTGATCCATCGGTTTTGGAATGATGTACTCGCGGCCAAATTTTAGGTTTTTGGCATTATATGCCAGGTTAACTGCTTCTGGTACCGGTTTTTTGGCAATGCCTGCAATGGCGTGTACCGCCGCCAGTTTCATCTCTTCGTTAATGGCGCTGGCCCTAACGTCAAGCGCGCCTCTGAATATGTAAGGGAAGCCCAACACGTTGTTCACCTGATTAGGAAAATCAGAACGGCCGGTTGCTATGATAATATCCTTACGGGATTTTATAGCCAGATCATAAGCAATTTCGGGCACAGGGTTAGCCATAGCAAACACTATGGGGTTCTTCGCCATCGCCTTTAACATATCAGGCGTTACAACATTACCTGCCGACAGACCGATAAACACGTCCGCCCCTTTCATCGCGTCAGCAAGGGTATCAATTCCTTTACGCTCGGTGGCAAATAGCATACGCGTGCCGTCAAGATCTGTACGGCTTCGGGTTATCAGTCCGTTGATGTCAAACATCACCAGGTTTTCTTTTTTTACCCCTAAGGACAGATATATTTTTGAACAGGACACAGCCGCAGCTCCGGCCCCGTTGATTACCATTTTTATTTTATCCAGCTTTTTACCCTGCAACTCGCAAGCGTTAAGCAACGCGGCGCCCGATATAATGGCCGTGCCATGCTGATCGTCATGCATTACCGGGATATTCATTTCGGCCTTAAGCCTGCGCTCAATTTCAAAACAAGTTGGGGCCGATATATCTTCAAGATTGATACCACCAAAGGTTGGCTCTAAAGCTTTAACAATAGTTACAAACTCATCAACCGATTTGGCGTTCAACTCCAGATCGAACACATCTATATCAGCATAAATTTTAAACAGCAGGCCCTTACCTTCCATTACGGGTTTACTTGCTTCAGGGCCAATATTGCCAAGGCCAAGCACCGCGGTACCGTTACTGATAACAGCTACCAGGTTGCCCTTAGCTGTATATTTATAAACGTCGTCTACATTTTCTGCTATGCGTAAACACGGCTCGGCAACACCTGGCGAATAAGCCATGGTTAAGTCGCGCTGCGAGTTGGTAGGCTTTGTAGGCACTACCTGTATTTTGCCCGGCCTGCCTGAAGAGTGATAGTTTAGGGCGTCTTGTTTACGATTAGCTTTGTCCATAGATATCAGTAATTACTCAAAGTTAGTGCTTTTTTGACAGTGGGAAAGGATAAAACGACTAACTACTCTTGTACGCAGTTTAACGACATAAAAAAACCGGCTCTGGATTCAAAGCCGGCTCTGCAATATTTAAAATCTTATCCTTTTATAGCTTTAGCAAAGGGGTTTAATCTAAGCTTTTGGCCGGGTGTAACCCTTGGGCCTTGCTGGCGGTTCCATGCTTTTATCTCGCGTACATCAAGGCCGTGCATATCTGCAATGGCCTCCAGCGTATCTCCTGATTTGATAATGTAATAGTCAGGCGTCTTTGATGCCTTTTGCACGGGCGCTGATTCGTTAACAAATGTTGGTTGAGCGACAGGTGTATTTGCAATAACAGTTTGCGGTGCCTGAACCACAGGCTGCACAACCGGCAGATTATTTATCGGTGACACAGGCAGCATAGGCGCGTTGATGTTGTTTAGCACATTATACAAGTTGGTAAACGCAACCTGACTAACTTTTGGGATAACTAACCTGCGTGGCGCTGCTTTTGTGCCGTTAACAATTAATCTTTTATAAGCAGGGTTTAACGAAGCGATATCGGCAGTGCTGGCATTGATAGCTCTTGCCACATTGCTTAAGTCTACCATACGGTCAACCGATACCGTATCTGTCTTGGCAGCGAAGGCCCAATGATCAGCAAAAATACTGTGCTTATCGCCATAGTTCATTACGTACGACATGGCTATAAAAGCCGGTACATAGCTACGTGTTTCGGGTGGCAAATATTGGCGGATAGTCCAAAAATCAAATGATCCGGCTTGCTCAATGGCGCGCGCGATGTTACTTTTACCGCTGTTGTAAGCAGCAATGGCTAACAACCAATCGCCAAACTCCATATAGGCATCTTTCAAATAAGCAGCCGCGGCATAGCAAGATTGTATAGGATCTTTACGATCATCGACATAATCGTTCATGTTAAGGCCAAACATTTTGGCGGTGGGTGCCATAAACTGCCATGGGCCGGTTGCGCCAACTCTTGAAACCGCCATAGGGTTAAGCTTTGACTCGACAACCGATAAGTATTTAATTTCAGTTGGGATGCCCGACTCACGGAAGATCTTCTCGTAAATTGGGAAATAATATTTTGACAGGCCCAATACATGGCCCATTTCAGACTTATTGCGCATGTACAGGTCAATATATTCCTGCACAAACGGATTGTAGTCTAACTGCACCTCGTTTTTAATGGCATCCAAACGGGTTTTAAAAATCGACCCCTCGTATGGATTGTAAGCGGTATTTAAAACAGTGTCGCGGGTATTGTTTGGTGCATAGCTGCCACGCATCATACGTACGGCCGAGTCGGCAGCGGTGGTTAGTGAATGAGCTTGTACAATTTGCTGTGATAAGAGTAAGGCGGCAAAAGTCAATAATCTCTTCATTCTTTTTCGTTAGGGTAAAGCGGTATACGCTTATTAGCGGCAAAAGTTTTACTAAAATATCAAATTTTATAGCTCCACGAAATATTTGGAGAAATTTAATAGTTCTTGCTCGTTAAAATGTTTGGCTAATAATTGTAATCCTAACGGCAATCCTTTGCTGTTATTGCCTGCGGGTAAAGAAATTGCCGGCACACCGGTTAACGATGCCTGTACCGTAAAAATGTCTGCCAGGTAACTTACCACAGGGTCTTTTTCTTCTTTACCGATGCTGAAAGCCGGTTCTGGCGCGGTGGGCATCAGTATAAAATCGTACTCAGCAAATATATTATCTGTTTTTTGTTGAATAAGCCTGCGTACCTTTTGTGCCTTAGCGTAGTAAGCGTCATAATAACCCGCGCTAAGCACAAATGTGCCCAACATAATGCGGCGCTTAACCTCTTTGCCAAATCCTTCAGAGCGAGATTTTTTATAGGTTGACATCAAATCGGTAGCGTTAGGGCTGCGATAGCCATAATGCACCCCATCAAAACGCGACAGGTTTGACGATGCTTCGGCAGTTACCAAAATGTAATATGCCGGTACTAAATAATCTAAATATTCAAACGCTATTGGGGTAACAGTATGCCCCTGGGCACGTAGTTTTTCAATAGCGGTTATCAGCGTTTGTTTAATTTCCTGATCGACGCCGGGACTTGATATGGCCTCTTGCAGGTAAGCTATCTTCTTCTTTCCTTCTGATGCTTTCAAATCAGCGGCGTATGCCGGTACCGGGTTACTGGCCGTGGTGCTATCATAATCATCGGCACCCGCCATTACCTCTAATAATAAAGCGGCATCCTCAACCGAATTGGTTATCGGACCAGCCTGATCAAAAGACGAAGCATAAGCTATTAAACCATGACGAGACACACGGCCATAAGTAGGTTTTAAACCCACCACACCGCAAAACGCGGCAGGCTGCCTTACAGAGCCACCGGTATCTGTACCAATAGCGGCATGACACATGCCAGCCTGTACTACAACAGCCGACCCGCCTGATGAGCCGCCTGAAACTTTAGTATTGTCTGCATGGTTTTTTACCGGGCCATAGTACGATGTCTCATTAGCGCCACCCATTGCAAACTCATCGCAATTGCAACGGCCTATAATGATTGCATCCTCTGCAAGCAAACGCTCAACAATGGTTGCCGAATATATTGATGTAAACCCTGATAATATTTTTGAAGACGCGCTTACTTTGTGGTCTTTGTAGCAGATATTGTCTTTTATAGCGATAACCATACCGGCAAGTTTGCCTGCGTTACCTTGTTTAAGGCGGCTATCAATGTCTTTTGCGCGTTGTAATGCTTCGTGGCCAAATACCTCATTAAAAGCATTTAAGTGAGCATTTTGCGCTATCGTTTTCAGATAGCTATCTACCAGCCCTACCACGGTAGTTTTACCGCTTTGCAACTCACCCTTTATCTCACTTAAAGAGGAATAATTTTTAGTCATGGGCCGAAAATAAAAAACTTATCCATTGAAACCGAAATTAATTTCAACGGATAAGTATAATTCAGTAAAAATGTATGATTAAAATCTAAACCTGAGTTTTTGATTTTTCTTCTTCATCATTGCCGTTTGTAGCGTCTTTAAACTCTTTTACGCCTTTGCCTAAACCTTTCATCAGTTCAGGAATTTTTTTCCCGCCAAATAGTATCAATACTACGGCTAGAATAAGAATAATTTCAGGAGCACCTAATCCCATGATATGTTAATTTTATTATTTGGTTTCTATTCGTTCTCTTTTTTTGCAAGCTCTTCAACAGCCGGGCTTGCAGCCGGTACGCCCTGATCTTCTTCAGTACCATGATATTGCCTTTGAATCTCTTCATCGCTCAAATCATAATGCGCAATGTTATCACTCGGGACATAACCCTGGCTGGCAGGTATGGTGTTAGCAACCGGGCTGATAGTGGGCGTTTCTTCAGCTGTACCTTCAGCATTATCAGTTGAATGTTCAGCAATTAATGGTGTTTCTTCAACTTTTTTTGCCGTTTCTTTCTTTTTATCGTACTCGTTTATCTGGTTATTTATCTCGCGCTTAACGCCTTCAGATGCATCTTTGAATTCGCGAATGCCCTTACCCAATCCTTTAGCCAAACCCGGCAACTTATCGCCACCAAACAGTAACAATGTCACAAAAAGGATCAACATTATCTCTGGTGCCGAAAATTCAAAAAAACACAATACTGAACTCAACATAATTTACTGATTAATTTACAAATATATACATTTAAAAATTTACAATGTCACCTACCTGTCAGCTAACCAACTTTTAGGGTTTTGAGCATCGCGAGATTTATATAACTCAAAATGCACCATGGTATCGTCCGTGCCAATATCCGGCGCTGCCGTGCCTATAGTTTGTTTGGTACTAACCTTTTGCCCTTGCGATACCGAAGCACTTTTAAGGTTTGAGTATACTGTAAAATACTCGCCATGGTTTATCACTACCATGTAAGTGCCAATTACGTTTATGACTTTAGAGACAGAACCTTCAAATACTGCTCTCACCGGCGCGTTATTACTGGTTCTAATGTCAACAC
>JAZKET010000166.1:0-5405 GCA_040386815.1 Bacteroidota bacterium
GAAAATTTGCAAATTTTAGCAAATACAGGCCTTAATGTAGCGCCCGCTCCTAATGAAACCAGTAGCGGCAGGTAAAATATAACGATGATTGATTCGGTAACATAGTTCCATTTGTTTGAGAACGGAAACATCAGGGCGGCCATTGTCAGCACACTTATTGCGATAAAGCCAAGGCGAGATTTAATGATCCAGCCTAAGCGGTAAATCAACATACCCGCAGTAAACGAATAGAAAACCCGGATAGCGCCCGCGGTTACATTATCACCACCCCAACCATTGCTGATATTGCCGGATTTGCTGGTTTCGTAAATGATCAATCCGGCACCAACCACCACTAAAACCCACAGTATTTTATTACGCAATTTTACCAGCACCAGGGCGTATACGATATTGGCTATATATTCCCAAAACAACGACCATGACGGCGCATTGAGGTGAAACAGGTTAAAATAACGATCGTGCACCAATGGGTAAGGTATCATCAAACATGCCGAAATAAACAACCAAATATTTTGGCCAATGCTGTACGTTTTATACAGATCGCTATACGGATCAAACACCCAACTCAATATGCCTATTATAGCCCCAATAACAACCAGCGGATGCAAACGAATAAGGCGCAGCTTTAAAAAGTTGGCAAAGCCCAGTTTATTTAAGCGGTCATTATCATACGCGTAAGCAATTACAAAACCCGACAGGCAGAAAAAGAAATCGACCGCAAGGAAAGAGTGTCCAATGAAATTCTTTTCATAATCTGGCACCGCTATCTCCATAAAGTGAAATATCACTACAGATATGGCGGCTACGCCACGCAGCCCGTCAAGTATTTGAAAATGTTGTTTGGTTTTTAAAGCGTTAGCAGGTGTGGTACTCATTATTAGTTATTATAGTTAGATGTGCCGCAATGATAAGCAGAAATGCTGCTTACGCAAAACCCGAATAGTAATAGCTATATTTTACCAGCGCATGCAGACGCAAAATATTGCGTCCCTACTGGCTGGTGGCGTATTTGACAATCAGGTCGGCGGTTTTGGCTGATGCTCCGGCGGTGCCCATTTTCTCGTCAAGCTCGTTATAATTATCAAGCATAGCTTGGCGATAGGTTGAATTATTCAGAATCTGATCTAACTCATTGCCAATCGTGTCTGGGTTACAATCTTGCTGAATAAGTTCTGTTACGATGCCTTTATTAACAATAAGGTTAACCAGCGATATAAATTTAATCTTGATAACCAACCGACCAATGGCTATAGAGATAGGATTGCCTTTGTAAACCACTATTTGTGGAACATTAAACAGCGCGGTCTCTAAGGTAGCCGTACCCGAAGCTACTACGGCTGCATGGGCATTGTTTAAAATATCATAGGTGGCGTTAAACAGTATGGGTATATTTCTACCGTTAAGATACTGATCGTAATAATCGACATTGAACGATGGCGCACCAGCTACTACAAACTGATAATCTGGGAATTTATCGGCCACGGCCAGCATATCCGGCAACAGGTAGTTTATTTCCTGCTTGCGGCTGCCGGGCAACAAGGCAATGACTTTGCTTTCTGTAAGATTGTTTTTGGCGATAAAATCAGCATCGGGCTTAAAGGCGGCAACGGCATCCAATAAAGGATTGCCCACATAATCAACCTCCATGCCCCAATGGCGGTAAAAATCAACCTCAAAAGGCAGTATGCAAAACAGGTGATCAACAATGCGTTTTATTTTAAGCACCCGCTTTTGGTTCCAGGCCCAAACTTTGGGCGATATATAATAGTATACCGGCAGGCTCTTCTGTTTGGCAAAGTCGGCTATTTTTAAGTTAAAGCCCGGAAAATCAATCAGTATTAGAACATCAGGTCTGTACTGCTCGATATCAGCTTTACAAGCCGACATATTTTTAAGGATGGTACGCAAGTTTGCTGCCACCTCAAAAAATCCCATAAAGGCCATATCGGCATAATGTTTAACCAGCGTGCCGCCCTCGGCCTGCATCAGGTCGCCGCCAAAATAGCGAAACTCGGCTTGCGGGTCGCGTTTTTTTAGCTCCTTCATTAAATTGGCCCCGTGCAAATCGCCCGAAGCCTCGCCGGCTACCAGGTAATACTTCATTGTGCAGGGATGTTTAATATCAGCATAGGTTTCAAAAATACTCTTTTAGAATCAAGAGACAAGAATCAAGAGTCAAGATGACTTCACAGCGCATAGTTATCGAGTAGATTACATCTTGATTCTCGACTCTTTTAGAATTAAGAGACAAGAGTCAAGATGACTTCACAGCGTATATTTATGCAATAGATTATGCCTTGATTCTTGTCTCTTGATTCTTGTCTCTTGATTCTTGTTTCTAAACAGAGAACTTCCATGTATTTAAAACCGGGATGGCGTGGTGCGCAGTCATATCAAACTGTACCGGCACTACAGACACATAACCGTTGTCTAAGGCCCATGAATCGGTATCCTCGCCGTTATCATTTACCTGGAACACACCGCTTATCCAGTAGTAAGGGCGTTTGTATGGGTCGGTGCGTTCATCAAACTCTTCGGCCCATTTGGCGTTAGCCTGACGACAGATCTTGATGCCCTTTAAGTTTGGTGTATTAGGGAAGTTGACATTTAGTAACGTTGCGGTCGGCAAGCCGTGCTCTAATATTTGCAGCGCAATTTCTTTGATATATTTTTCGGTGTGGCTAAAATCGGCCTGCCATGTATAATCGTCTAAAGAAAAACCTACAGATGGGATACCCTCAATGGCCCCCTCAACCGCGGCAGACATTGTGCCCGAGTACAAAACATTGATGCCGTTGTTTAAGCCGTGATTAATGCCCGACACACATAGATCAGGCTTTTTACCTTTAAATATTTTGGTAACGGCAAGCTTCACACAATCAACCGGGGTGCCAGAGCAGCTGTACATTTCAACGCCCGGGTATAGGTCAACCTTATCTAAACGCAGTGGCTTGCCAATGGTAATGGCGTGGCCCATGCCAGATTGCGGACTGTCGGGCGCTACCACCACAACATTGCCAATCTCTTTCATGACATGTATCAGTGTTTTTATGCCCGGCGCGGTAACGCCATCATCATTCACTACAAGAATGTTAGGTTTTGAGTTTTTCATCCGCAAAATTACGTAATAGAGTCAAGAATCAAGAGACAAGAGTCAAGATAATACTGTATGTAGTTTAAGCGTATAAATTTTAATCCCTACTTTAGCTGTATAGCGGTAACACCTTTGTTTAGGTAACAGCCGTTTAGCTACACCTATAATATTATGAAACGTCTACTAACCATATTAATGATCGGCATATCTTTTCAACTTTGGGCCCAGAGCAATACAAAACCTACGCTTAATTTAAAATGGGAGATCATTGAAAATAACTATCAAAACAAACAGCAATCGCTTGCCGCATTAACCATAACTACCGGTGCCAACTTTACGCTGCCCGCTAAAGGCTGGAAACTGTATTTTAATTTTTTGCGACCGATAATTGCAGGTTCGGTAAGCGGCGAACTGGATGTTACACACGTTAACGGCGATTTTCATTACCTGGCACCGAAAGCCAATTTCAGCGGGATAGCTAAGAACAAGTCGTTAAAGGCACAACTGGTGGTAATGTACTGGCTGATCAACAAAACAGATTCGCCTAAAGGTTTTTATTTGGTTTGGGATGACGCACCAGCAAAATATTATCCGCTGGCCGAACCTGTGCTTATACCGTCAACGCAAGCTAAACAACTTTCGCGTGCGCCAAATGATAACTGGGCGCCTACCACGCCGCAGTCTATATATGATCAAAATAAAACCGTGCGTGATATACCTGCAGATGAATTGGTAAAGATCTTCCCGACACCGCAAAGCTACAAGACCAACAGCAGCGCGTTTAACTTAACCATCGGCACAAAAATTACTGCAGACCCTGCATTTAATAAAGAAGCCACTTATTTGAAAAAAGAGGTCAGCAAGCTGATATCAGCCGCTACAACATCAACATCAAACAGTATTAAACTTATTAAAAAAGACCTGCCTGCTGATGCTTACGAGTTAAACATCACTAACCAGGAGATCATTATCTCGGCATCATCAAATACCGGGATATTTTACGGTATACAGTCGCTTAAAACCTTGATACCTCCGTCGGCTTACCGCAAGGCGCAGCATTCTATCATATTACCGGGTGTTAATGTTAGCGATAAACCGAGGTTTGGCTATCGCGCAGTGTTGTTGGATGTAGCGCGTAATTTCCATTCAAAGAAAGAAGTATTGAAGCTGCTTGATCTGATGAGTTTGTACAAGCTCAACGTTTTCCATTTTCATTTAACCGATGATGAGGGCTGGCGCTTGCAAATACCCACCCTGCCTGAGCTTACCGAAGTTGGCGCAAAACGTGGCCATACATTAGATAACACTCAAAACATCCAACCTTCTTATGGATCTGGGCCTTTTGTAGACAATGAATCTGGCAGCGGTTTTTACAGCAAGGCTGATTTTATAGAAATACTTAAATATGCTGCTGACAGGCACATTACGGTTATCCCCGAAATTGAAACACCGGGCCACGCCCGCGCTGCTGTAAAAGCTATGGACGCGCGATACCGTAAATACATGAGCCAAAACCAACCTATAGAGGCTCATAAATATTTGCTGCGCGATATAGGCGATAGTTCAAAATATCTATCTGTACAATACTTTAACGATAACGTTATTGATGTATCGCTGCCATCAACTTACTCATTTATTGAAACCGTAATTGCCGACATTAAACAAATGTATACCGAGGCTGGTGCG
Organism: Bacteroidota bacterium; assembly: GCA_040386815.1. Classification (GTDB taxonomy): domain Bacteria; phylum Bacteroidota; class Bacteroidia; order Sphingobacteriales; family Sphingobacteriaceae; genus Mucilaginibacter. The sequence goes on from JAZKET010000166.1 coordinate 4,781, forward strand.
CCACTAAAAACTATCCATTTTGGCGGCGACGAGGTACCCGCAGGGGTTTGGGAGAAATCGCCGGCGTATTTAAAATTAGCCAAATCAGACCCGACCATAAAAAGTACTGACGATATGTGGGAATACTTTTACAGCCGGGTAAATAAAACGCTAAAAACAAACAATTTATACCTAACCGCTTGGGAAGAAGTAGGTACACACAAGGTGATGGAGAATGGCAAAAAAGCATCGGTAATTAACCCCGCTTTAACCAATGAAAATATCCATTTAGAAGTTTGGAACAACGTGTTAGGTTGGGGTGCCGAGGATCTGGCTTACAAATTGGCCAACAGCGGCTATAATGTTATTTTAACCAATGTAACCAACCTGTACTTTGATATGGCCTACAAGAAAAGCTTTGACGAGCCGGGCTATTACTGGGGTAGTTATGCTGATGAGTCGGCAGCGTTTAAGTTTATACCATTCGACTATTTCAAAAATGTAACGGTTGATAAATCGGGCAACGCGCTTAACCCGGCTACATTTTTAACCAAAGAAAAGCTAACCGAAACCGGCAAGGCAAATATTGTCGGCCTGCAAGGGGCGCTGTGGAGCGAAACACTGCTAAACAATGAAAAATTAGAGT
>JAZKET010000167.1:0-2889 GCA_040386815.1 Bacteroidota bacterium
TGACGCTGCAACTTATACCTATGTTTTTAAAGACAGCAATGGCAATGTTATACCAAATGTAAATGGGCCAACTATATCGCAAAGCGGCACATATACTATCACTGCGCAAAACAAGGCTACAGGTTGCACATCAGCGGCGGTGCAAACAACAGTTACAATAACACCCAACCCTCAAAAACCCAATATTTCATCATTATAAATAACTATAAAAAAAGACAAAAATTAAATAACCATGAAAAAACGTTTCCAAGCCCTAACCCCTTTCTTAGTTACATTAATGTTAATGGTTGCTAATGTTGCCTCGGCCCAGGTAACACCAGGCCCAAGCGATGCTACTACAGCGCCGCCAACAGCAGCTGCCGATGTAGCTAAAGTACTTTGCGCCGGCTCAACCATCTCCATGTCTGCACCGCAAGATGGTAATGTTGACTTTGCCAAATACCACTGGTATAAAATAGATGCCAACGGTAACAAGCAAGAAGTAACCACCATTACCGGCAGAACTTACACCGAAACATCAACTGCCGCGGGCTACTACAACTACGTGGTAGTTACAGAAAACGCAAGCGGTTGTAGCTCGCCCGTGTCTGACGTGTTTAAGGTTTATGTGTTGCCGGCATTGAGTGTAAGCATAACCTCGCCTACATCATCAATGTGCGGTGTTGCAACTAATGAGATATTATTAACTGCAGCAGTTACCCCGGGTACAGGTTATACGGTAAACTACCAGTGGACAAAAGGTGGTGTTGACATTAACGGCGCAACATCAAGCACTTACAATGTAACCGGCGAAACTACACCTGCTACAATAACTTACGGTGTTAAAGTTACTTATGCGCTTAACTCAAGTTGTGCTGCAACTAACACTAAAGACATTGTTATTACGCCGCTGCCAACAAAACCAACTATTGCAGCTAACTAATATTTAGGTTAATACCCGGCAGTACCAAATGAAGCAACTGTGCAGACTGATAGTTTTATGCGCGTTGTTGATGATAAACAGTAAGGTTTACCCGCAAAGTCAAACAGGCGGGTACCTTACTTTTACTATCAACGAGGGGGCTTCTATTGTGCTGCACGGCAGTGCCCAAAATGTTGTGGCTTACCAATGGTATAAAGACGGTGTCAGGATTAGCGGAGCGATGTCTAAAGATTACACTGCCAGCAAAGCCGGTGTATATTCTGTAGTGGCATTTAATGCTGAAGGTTGCCCCTCAGAAACATCAGAGGGGGTGCGTATTTTAGTAGTACCTAAGGACGGACCGGTAGCCAAACCAGATACTGTGGTTGATTTAGCGGTGAGTATCCTGTCGTCTAACCCGAAAGCATCGCCGGGCGATAGTTACACGTATATTTTAACCGCTAATAACAATAGCCCTATACCGGGTACGAATGTGCAGGTAAAGTATGTTATACCGCCAAATTTGGTTTACCTGCCACAACCAGGCAATGAAAATAAGGTTAAGTACGACATTAATACACGCACCTTAACCTGGCTTATAGACCACATAAATACCAACGACCCAACCAAGCTGGTAGTTACCGTAAAGGTTTTAACGCCGGGATTGGTGGAAAGTATGGTAAACATAAGAGGTAAAGAAACTGATCCGGTTATGGCTAACAATGTCGACCAAACCGCGCAGCAGGTGTATCCGCTGGTAATATCAAACGTGTTTACACCTAATGGCGATGGTGTTAACGACACTTTTGTGATACCGGGCCTGGAAACTTACTCTGATACCGAGCTTACTATTATTAACCGTTGGGGAAATACAGTATATCAAAAAACAAATTATAAGAACGATTGGGACGGCCAGGGCATGATAGAGGGTACTTACTTCTACGTGTTGCGCGCCAAAAATAAAGCCGGTGTTTGGGATACTTACAAAGGCTATTTAACCCTATTAAGAACAAGGATATGATGAAGAAGCTGATCTTAACTTTTGTTTTAATTACATCTTTTTTAGGCTTACATGCACAGCAGGACGCGCAATTTAGCCAGTACCTGTTTAATGGCTTGTACGTTAACCCTGCTTATGCAGGTTATAAAAGCGATTATTTTGTTAACGCTTTTCACCGCTCGCAGTGGACCGGTTTAAACGGCGCCCCGCAAACTACATCAATTGCTGCCGATGGATCTGTGGCTAATGATAGGGTAGGCCTGGGCCTTTTACTACAGCGCGATCAGATTGGGGCGCAGCGCACGGTAGCTGCTTACGGTAACTACGCTTACCGCATACAGGTAGGCGATGATGAAAACTCAAGGCTGGCCTTTGGCATTGGTGCGGGTGTGGTACAATCTGGCATTGATGGTAGTAAACTTAACGCTGTACAAACCGGCGATAACTTTATTCCGACAGGAAACCAAAGCTTTATATTGCCCGATGCACGCGTGGGTATTTTATATACTAATGATAACTATTTTGTAGGTGCATCTGCCGATAACCTATTGCCGCAGCACATGCGCAACAAGCAAAATGCAAACGCGCTTGGTGTGCCGGTGCCCATGCCGCATTACTATTTTACAACCGGGGCGATATTTGATTTGACTTATGATTTAAAAATAAGGCCATCAATATTGATAAAAGACAGCCCTACCGTGCCTACCAGCATGGATATCAATGCTTACTTTTTATTAAACGAAAAGCTTTGGTTGGGCACAACCTACCGTACTGCTGTACCGCTTTACAACAAACCCAATTTGCAAAAGGGCTTGCCAACATCAAGCGCTATGGTAGCTATCGTTGAGTTTTTTGCTACAGAGAACCTGCGTATAGGTTATGCTTTTGATTACTCTATGAATAAGCTAAACACCGTAGGTTATGGTTCGCACGAATTATCAATAGGCTTTTTAATAAAAAATAACGGCAGCTCGCGCTCAAGGTTTAA
>JAZKET010000167.1:2899-9213 GCA_040386815.1 Bacteroidota bacterium
TACCCGTAAGTGCTATTTTTAAGTTGGGTTAAGCATTAATACTAAATCAAAAATGTTATGAAGTGCTTTGTGAGATATATTGTCATTATGTTGATAGCAACCGCTTGCCTGCAAGCTGGCTGCCAGAAAAATATTAATGGGCCTGCCAGCGGCAACTTAAGCGCCGCCGAAATGAGTAAGCAAATGGCAGTTAGCTTATACAAATCGCTGTCTGGTCAATATGGCGGGGCCGATATTAATGACGGGATAAAAGCACCGTTGAGCTACACTCCGGGCCCAAACGCGCTTAAAGTAACGGCCATAAACCCATACTGCGGTATGGTGATAGATACTACTTATGATTTCATTGAAATAGTGTCTGATACGGTGAAAACCTATTTCGGGCATTACAGATTTACTTATGGCTGCACCAATAATGTGCTTGACAGTTATACACTTGATGACAGCATTTCCAATTCTGTAAACCGCGATCTGTATGCGGCCAATTATAAGCTTACCCAAAAGTATTATGTAAAGGCGCTTGATCAAACCTATAAGCTGTCGTCTGTTGAAGGTGCAATTACTTTTTCGTCGCACGCTTCGCTGTACAATAAGGGGCGTACAGGTTCACAATATCATAATTCTGATATTTACTATAAGTTAAAAGGTGTTAGGGTTGATATCAGCAGCGGCATGGCCGATGTGATACAGGGCGAAGCCGGTTTTACGGCCCACGTAAACAATTTAGACGGTAATATTAAGGTCGACAATCAATTTTACGGCACCATCACTTTTTTAAGCAACCAAATAGCCCGGGTACTTATTAATCTAAACAGCGAGACAAAAATTTATACCGTAAATATGGTTACGGGTAAAGTTACAGCAGGGTAACATTGGCTTAATATGCTGTTTTTAGCTATAAAATGGCATAAAGTGCTTTTCCTTAGTGCTTTTCTTATTTAATGCCTGGTGGTTTTCATCAGATGTGTATTTTCTACACTATCATTTTCTGTTTTTTTCATTAAAGTAGGTTAACATGTGCTTCACATGGTGCTGATACTTTTGCCCCGTTCTAAGCGGTCAGAGCAAAATGTTTACACAATTAACCCCCTTCACTAAATTTTAATCGAAAATGAAAACAACTTTACTGTTTAACTTTAAGGTAATGCTTTGCGTTTGCCTTGCGCTGTTTGGCGTAAGTGCATTCTCTACGCGGGCTATTGCCAGTGCTACGCTGAGCACGTTCCTCTATCAGCAGGAAACCGGTTCTGTAACCGGTAAGGTAGTAGACGAAAAAGGCGAGACTTTGCCGGGCGCTACCATCAGCGTTAAAGGCATTAACCAGGTTGTAATTGCCGGTGCCGATGGTACTTTTAAAATGAATGTGCCTGCAGGTACTTATGATGTTACCGTTGCATACATATCATACACTACTATTACTTTAACCAAAATAACCGTTAAAGCGGGTGTAAGCACACCTATAACGGCAACCTTAAAAGGCGAGACCGGATCTTTAAATGAGGTTTTGATAGTTGGTTACGGCACGCAGAAAAGAGCAAACGCTACCGGCGCTGTTGACCAAATATCGTCAAAAAATCTGGAGAACAGGCCTATTACTAACGTTACCCAGGGTTTACAGGGCCAAATTGCAAACTTAAACTTACGTATGGGCGATGGTAAACCAACGCAATCACCGTCATACAACATTCGTGGTACCACTTCTATCGGTCAGGGCGGTAGCGCTTTGATCTTGATTGATGGTTTTGAAGGCGACCCAAGCTTACTTAACCCTAATGATGTTGAAAGTTACACGGTACTTAAAGATGCTGCTTCGGCCGCTATATATGGTGCCCGTGGTGTGTTTGGTGTGGTATTAATTACTACCAAAAAAGGTGTTAAGGGCCGTACCAATGTTGCGTACTCATCAAACTACGCTATCAAGGCACCGGTAACCCGTCCGGATTTTGTTACCGATGGTTATACCTGGGCTAAAATGTTTGCAGAGGCATTTGTTAATGGCGACGGTGCTTTCCCGCAAAATGCCAACAAAACACAAAAATTCTCGCAAGCTTATTTAGATGAGTTTAAAAAGAGAAAAGAGTCTGGCCAGCCTTATAACGAAATTGAAGTAAACCCAACTACCGGCGAGTATACTTATTACGGTAGCACAGATTACTACAAGGCATTATATAAAGACAACACCAATTCGTTCGAAAATAACGTGTCGGTAAGCGGTGGCAGCGATTTGGCTACTTTCCTGGTATCTGCCAGATCATTAAACCAGGCAGGTTTGTTTAGATATAACAGCGACGACTACAGCATGAAAAACATTCGTGCACGTGGTACGGTACAAATAGCACCATGGATAAGCATTGAAAACAATGCCGATTACTCTATTATGAACTACCATAACCCGTTAAACGTGGGCGAAGGCGGTGGTATATGGAGAAATATTGCCGACGAAGGTAAGCCAACTATGCCTTTTACCAACCCTGACGGAACTTACACTTTCGCATCAGCTTATACTATTGGCGATTTTATGTATGGCAAAAATGGTTTTGATACCCGTAAAGAAGTATTTAGAAATATCACCGGTATACGTACCAATTTCTTGCGAAACAGATTACGTGTAAATGCCGATTTCACTTTCCGTAATACCGGTAACGACAAAAACCAAAGACGTGTGCAGGTACCATACAGCAACACTAAAGGTGTAATTGCTTATGTTGGTACTACCACAAACGATTTGTCTTTTGATAACCGCGACACCCGTTACCTGGCTACAAACATTTTTACAGAGTTTGAAGATCATTTTGGTAAAGACCATTATTTTAAAGCTATGGTGGGTTACAACTATGAGCAATCAACCTACAACCGCACATTTATACAGCGTAACGGTATTATTTTTGACGACGCTACCGATTTGGGTTTAGCGCTTGGCCAGGCAACTACCACTGGTGGTGGTTATGAGCAGTGGGCTATTCTTGGTGGATTTTCAAGATTAAACTATACTTACAAAGTCCGCTATTTGGTTGAAGTAAACGGCCGTTATGATGGTTCTTCAAAATTCCCGTCAACACAACGTTACGCGTTCTTCCCGTCAGTATCTGCAGGTTGGCGAGTTAGTAATGAACCATTCTGGAAAATTTCAGATGGCATAGTGTCTGACGTGAAATTACGCGGATCATACGGCTCATTAGGTAATGGTAATATCAACTCATATGCTTTCCAGGAGATATTTAACTTAAGCCAATCTGGCGTTATTTTAAATGGCAGCAGGCCACAAACAACCCGTAACCCGGCTGTATTGCCTGGTGGCTTAACCTGGGAAACCTCAACTACCGCCGACTTAGGTTTAGACTTTTCTTTACTGCGTGGTAAGTTAAACTTTACGGCCGATGTTTATCGTCGCAGAACTACAAACATGTTTACTTTAGGCTTAACGCCACCAGCCGTGTTTGGTGCCGACAGGCCTAAAGGTAACTACGCCGACTTAACCACCCGTGGTTGGGAAGCTACCATAACCTGGAATGACAAAATTGGTAACAGCTCTAACCCGTTTAGCTATAATGTTAGATTGACTTTGGCTGATAACATATCTAAAATTGACAAATACCAAAACCCTGATAAGTTAATAACCGATTATTACGAAGGCCAAACGCTGGGCGAGATATGGGGTTATGAAACTGAAGGTTTCTTTACAGATGCTGCGGACATTGCATCGCATGCTAAACAAAGCCCTGAAATGCGTGCATCGCCTACAGGTGTCTGGGCTCCTGGTGATATCAAACTAAGAGATTTAAATGGTGATGGTTTCATCAACAGAGGCGAGAATAAAGTAGGTAAATCTGGCGACAGAAGAATCATCGGTAACTCTGCTCCACGTTACACTTACGGTATTAACCTTGGTGCTAACTGGCATAATTTCTCGGTCTCTGCTTTCTTCCAGGGCGTGGGTAAACAACAATGGTATCCAAGTACAGAAACAGAGATGTTTTGGGGACAATACAACAGGCCATATAACAACATCCCTAAATTTCATTTAGGCAACATGTGGACGCCTGAAAACACCAACGCTTATTTCCCGCGTACCATGTCTCGTGCAGCATCAAGCAGTACAGACCGTACTTTGGGTATAGCACAAACCCGTTACCTGCAAAATGTTGCCTATATCCGTATGAAAAACATACAAGTAGGTTACACCCTGCCAACCAAATTGATTAATAAAGTTGGTATGCGCAGCGCTAAAGTGTTCTTCTCTGGCGAGAACTTGTTTACTTATTCGCCAATGTACAAGATCGTTAAAAACACTATCGACGTTGAGAATGCTGTACCAACAGACCAGGACTTAAACTCTGGCACTACCAATGGCGACGGTTACAACTACCCAATGCTTAAAAGCTATGCTTTTGGCTTAAACATAGGTTTCTAAACCAAATATCAAAATCAGATCAAAATGAAAAAACACTATATATTGATTTTACTAAGCTGCTTAAGTTTTGTGGCTTGTAAAAAGTTAGATCAGGAGCCAAAAGCTACGCCTACTAAAGAGGTGGTATTTGGTACCGAAACCGGGTTGAAATTATACACCAACTCATTTTATAACATGGGTTTTCTGCCTAAAAACTCAACCGCGCAGGATGCCATGTCAGATTACCTGGCTGTAAAACAAGTGCCTGATTTTATTCGCGAAGGTGCGTTTGGCGCAAACAACAGCTCGGGCTGGAGTTGGACAGACCTGCGTAACATTAACTACTTTATTGAAAACTGTACAGACCCTAAAGTGCCTGCTAACATCCGCAGAAATTATTTGGGACTGGCCCGTTATTTCCGCGCTTACTTTTATATGGATAAGGTAAAACGTTTTGGCGATGTACCATGGATAAATAAACCAATTAACTACGAAGATAACGGCACGCTTAATGCAAAACGCGATAGCAGAGCTTTGGTAATGGATTCGGTATTGGCCGATTTGGACTATGCCTGCGCTAATTTACCTGCTCCAAATGATGCGAGCCGTACTACGGTAACCAAATGGGTAGCGTTTGCTTTTAAATCAAGAGTTTGTTTGTTTGAGGGTACTTACAGAAAGTATCATACTGAACTTAATTTAACCACCAGTGCTGACAAATGGTTAAACGAAGCAGCGTCTGCATCAGATCAGTTGATGAAAAATGGCGGTTACAGTATTAACAACACCGGTGGTGTAGGCGCTTCTTACCGCCAGGTATTTACCAGCAACACCCCTGTCGCTGCAGAAGTTATACAGTCGGCCGTTGCCGATGTAAACTTAGGTGTTTTGAATGAGGCAAACTGGTGGTGGACAAGCGGAACTTACGGTGCTAAAGCCAGCTTTACCCGTACCTTCATTAACACTTATTTAAAAACTGATGGTACGCCGTTTACCAACACCGCAGGTTACCAAACCATGTTGTTTAAAGATGAGGTTAAGGGCCGCGACGCGCGTTTAAAACAAACCATCCGTATGGGCGATTATAAGCGTGTTAGGGGTGGTGTGCAAATCCCTGCTCCGCCGGTATTCTCATATACCTTCACCGGCTATCAGCCAATAAAATGGACGCTTGATGATGAGATATTTGACGGTGGTGCCTTAAATACTAACGCTGTAGCATTATTCCGCTATGCAGAAGTATTATTAAACTTCGCCGAAGCGAAAGCCGAGTTAGGTACTTTAACAGATGCAGAGTGGGCAGCAACTATAGGTGTGTTAAGAGCCAGAGGCGGTATCACTGCTGGTTTAACTACCAAGCCAACCGTAGCCGACCCGTATTTGATTGCTAACTATTTCCCGGGCATTTCAGACGCAACTATTTTAGAAGTGCGCAGAGAGCGCGGTATTGAGTTAAGCTTAGAAGGCTTGCGTTTTCCGGATCTTTTACGTTGGAAACGTGGCGAGCTAATGCAGCAGGAGTGGAACGGTTTCTACGTACCAAGCTTAAATACACCAATGGACTTGAACGAAGATGGTATATTAGACGTAGCGTTTTACCAGGGCACGCGCCCAACGCCTGCCGTTGCCGGTGTTACTTATGTTGACGTATCAGAAAAAATTGGCACAGCTACCAACTCGCAACGATTGAAAAACAACACATCGGGCGAGCTGGTTTGGATGAACGAGATACCAAGGAAATTTACCAATAAGAATTACCTTTATCCAATCCCGTTGAACGATTTGCAACGTAATCCAAACCTGAAACCACAAAACCCAGACTGGGAATAATATCGATCTGTAATAGAAAAATAAAGCCCCTCTGCAAAGTGCACTGCCCCCAAAAAGTTAGACACTTATTGGGGGCATTTTTATGGCAAAAAAC
>JAZKET010000168.1:0-5428 GCA_040386815.1 Bacteroidota bacterium
ACCTAAAAAGAGTGTAAGCACTACCTTAGCCAGGTGTCGCGGCGTGCTGCAGTGAAAAAAAACGCGCGCTGAAGTGGAGATAAATTATAATAAAGTGCCTCTAATGGCCTGAAAAGCAATGTTTACTATTGCAGCAGATATAAATGCTTTTATTGCGCCGATAATATAACTTTTAATTTGGGATATCGTACAATTATCAGGACGATTTTTTGGAAATTTATTTTCACAAATTTTGATGAAAGTGTTTTTTAATTCGGTTTTTTTCTGAATATTCGATGTTCCGTAGCAGGCCCTAATTTTAGTTGCTCTGGGCTTGAAAATCAATCTATTACTAATTACTTATATGGAAAAAACTTGTACTAACGTCTGGAATAGCTGCCTTCAAATCATAAAAGACAACATCCCTGCACAAAGCTTTAAAACTTGGTTTGAGCCAATTAAAGCATTGCGTATGGAAGGTAGCGTTTTGACGATACAAGTGCCCAGCTTATTCTTCTACGAGTGGCTTGAAGAACATTATGTTCAGCTATTGCGTAAAACTATAAAGAAGCAGCTGGGTGATGAAGGTCGCCTGGAATACAACATTGTTGTTGAACAGTCGTCGGCCAGTAAACCATATACTACAAATATGCCATCAAACGGAAACGGTGCCGAGTCGAAAAATCAGTCAATGCCTATCCCTATTTCTATAAATAAGGATATTAAGAACCCTTTTGTAATACCGGGTTTGAAAAAGCTTAATGTAGACCCGCAATTAAACCGCCAGTATACTTTTGAAAATTTTGTAGAGGGCGATTGTAACCGCCTTGCGCGTTCTGCAGGTTATGCTGTGGCTGCCAAACCGGGTGGTACATCATTTAACCCTTTAATGATATACGGTGGTGTAGGTTTGGGCAAAACCCACCTGGCACAAGCTATTGGTAATGAAATTAAACGCTCACTACCTGATAAGTTAGTACTATACGTATCGTGCGAGAAATTTACACAGCAGTTTGTTGATGCCCTAAAGCATAATAACATTAACGACTTTGTGAACTTTTACCAGGCCATTGATGTGTTGATCATGGACGATGTGCACAACTTTGCCGGTAAAGAAAAAACACAGGATTTCTTCTTCCATATATTTAACCACTTGCATCAGTCTGGCAAGCAGCTGATCATTACATCAGACAAAGCGCCAAAGGATCTTGCCGGTTTAGAAGAGCGCCTATTATCAAGATTTAAATGGGGCCTAAGCGCTGACTTACAGGTGCCTGATCTGGAGACCCGTATGGCTATCCTGAAAAACAAAACTTATCAGGATGGTATTGATCTGGGCGATGACGTGATTGAATACGTTGCGCACAACATTGATAACAACGTGCGTGAGCTTGAAGGTGCCATGGTATCGTTACTGGCACAATCAACCCTTAACCGCAAGGAGATTGATTTAAATCTGGCCAAGCAAATGTTGAAGAACTTTGTAAAAAACTCATCGAAAGAAATTTCGATGGAATACATACAAAACCTGGTTTGCGAGTATTTTGAAGTGCCTATTGATATGGTAAAATCACAAACCCGTAAACGCGAGATTGTGCAGGCACGTCAAATATCCATGTACCTGGCTAAAGCGCATACCAAAAGTTCGCTTAAATCAATTGGTCATTTCTTTGGCGGCCGAGATCACTCTACCGTTATCTATGCCTGCCAAACTGTTGAAGATTTGATAGATACCGACAAAAAATTTAAAGGCTATGTAGCTGATATACAGAAAAAGCTAAAAATGTCTTAATAAAATAAACCCTGTTTTACTTTAATGAGCGCCATTGTGATTTAATCATGATGGCGTTTTTGTTATTTAGGGATTTATGTTAACTAAAGTTAAATACCCTTGTGCTTGTATAATTACCGGCTTTTGGTTTATATATTTATGCATTATAACCTTTCACCAAAACCAATGAAATATATCCTGCTTTTTACGTTTGGGCTTTTTAGTGTTGGCGCGTTGCGTGCGCAGCAAATTAACCTTAAACCTGGCGATGAATTTGCCATGCAAACCCATAGCACCGAAACGGCCATCGACAAAAAGAAACTGCTTAAAGATGAAGCTTACACTTTCCAGTTTAAAATGCTTGGCATCAACGGCAATGAATGCAAATTACAATGCACCATGCTAAAAGCAAAGCAATGGGGCCCTGAAAAAATGGACCAGCTAAATGTTGACAGCATCAGGCAAACTATTTTTAATAACTCGGCGTTGTTGATGCCACTTATCCTTTTGCAAAAGCCTTTTACAGTAATAATAAGCCCCAAAGGCAAATTACTAAGAATTGAAGGCGCCGATGCGCTGGCAAAGCAAGCAGTTAAAAACTGGCATTTGGGCTCTGAGACGGCTAAAAGTCAAGAGCAACATATCGAGTATTTTATAAAAGAGACCATAAAAAACATGTTCCTTGAATTGCCCGAGCAAAGAATTGCCTTTCAATCAACCTGGACCAATGCCGAAAGTAAAGTTACCTACAACGTTAACACCATTCGCGGGGCGCTGTTAGATATTAATACCGTAACTAGCGACAAAACGTCATTAGGTAACTATACTTTGAACGAGACCAATGGTTTGTTAGAGAACGTAAGCAAGGCTTACAACCAAACAGGTGTGCCCAATGCTAAACGCTATAATTATGATCAAACGCTAAAATATGGCAAAAGTACTGCACCGGTTGCCGATACAGCTTGGGTAAACATGGCGATATTGCTAAGCTATTGGAGCAATGCCTTTACTAATAAAGCCAATGAGCCTGATTCGGCAAAGATAATGGGTTATTTTAATGCGCACGACGCTTTATATGCTGACGACCAGTATTACACAGGTGCCAAGCTTGATTTCTATAACAAACTGGATAGTCGTGAAGGATATAAGCTTTACCAGGCTATGTTGAAGAAAACGCCGAACGCTATGATAAGTCCTTCAAGCTCACATGTATTTAATAAACTGCAGGCCGTGTCTAACGATGATGTTGATGGTACTTACGATGTCCTTAAGATGTTTAGTAAAGACGGTAATCTTTACGATTGGTTGCAAAACTCATATGGGCAGCATTTTTTAAAAGATGACCATGCGGTTGCTGATAAGATAATGGAGAAGTTGCTGGCTGATAAAAAGCTGGGCATGCAGGCTCAATTAGTGCCTATGTCTCTTTGGGTAGATGTAAAAAATCATTATAAAGACAATGCCCTGATGACTGCCTATAGCGGTTTCATGAAAATGAATGACGACTATATGAAAAAAGGTAACGGCGGCAGGTATGCGCTGCTTGTTTACCAGATGCTTAAAAAAGATATCAAACATAAAGAAGCCGAAAACTTATTAGATAAAACCATTCAGAATTTAGAACGCCTGAATGCCGACACGCTTAATAAAGAAAAGTACGCGCACAGAAACATGCTGGCTTATGCCTATTACTCAAAATATAGAAACGCCGGCACTGCAGATTCTGCAAAGGCTTTGCAGTACCTGGCAAAGGCATCGTTTTATTCGCCGGGTGATAAAAAAGAAAAAGCGCATATCAGTTTTTATGACCGCGCTTTCTTAAATTCAAAGGAAAGCTATCGTGAAGAGTTTATCAATAAGCTTTTTGCCTATGGTAACACCGATGAAGCACTTAAAATATTTGCCGACCAGATAACCGCCGATCCGCAAAAGATAGAGGAGATGAAGAAAATATATCAAAAGCAATTTCCAGATAAAAGCTTTAAAGAATTTTTTATTGATAAAGTGGTAAGCCGTTGGGCAGACGCACCGGCTTTTGAGCTTACCGATCTGGCCGGTAAAAAGCACCCGCTAACCAGCTATAAGGGCCAATGGTTGGTAATGGATTTTTGGGGCACCTGGTGCGGCCCATGCCGTGAGGAAATGCCCGACGTAAATAAATTTAATACCGAAGTTGCCGAAGGAAAGTTTAAAGGTGTGAATTTGTTAGGTGTAGCCTGTTATGATACCGAGAGTAAAGTACGCGCTTATTTAAAGGACAATAACTATGGTATGCAGGTTGCCATTAGCGACAATGTTATCGAAAAGAATTACAAAATAATCGGCTTCCCCAGTAAGATATTGGTGGCACCTAATGGTAAAATGATAGACATACAATTTGGTGCTGACTGGAAGAGCGTGATCAGGAATTTTAACCAATTGTACGCCGCCACTAACTAACTAACTAACTAATGTGCATGAGACGCGAGGCATTGCATCTCATGTACAAGATAAAATCCGTAGAGACACAATACTTTGTGTCTCTTTTTGTATAGGCCTCTTTTTGTATAAGTCTCTTTTTTTGGGATACTTTTTTTAAATCCTTACGTTAACGTCTGTTAATTTTTTGGTGCAATGTCTTATGGTTGGGTATATTTAGCTGATTATAAACCTAATCGCCGTTGTAATGAAAAACCTTACCCTCATACTGCTAGCTCTTTTTGCGGCTCAAACCCTGCGTGCCCAGAAATTAGATCTGAAAAAGCTAAGCGAATTTTCTGTTGAAACCAGCGAAACCCGCAATGTTAAACTAGGCGACAGAAAACCAGAGCATACTACAGAGAAGTATACTTTTCAGTTTATAAACCAGGGCGAAACGGCTGATGGTTACAAGCTAAGTTGTAAAATGGTGCGGGCTAACATCCGTCACGATTATTCTGGCTTATTCCTGTTTAATTCTGACAGTATCCGTAATACTTTAACCAATAACTCTGCCATATTAGAGCCTCTTTTTTTTCTTGAAAATCCATTTACAGTATACGTTAGTAACGATGGCAAAACAATTAAAGCAGAAGGTATTGATGAATTGATGCAACGGGCGTTTACCAAATGGCACATTGAGGAAAGCACAAGAGAATGGTTTAACGAAAACACCGCCAAAAAAATAACGTCAACCCTAAGGAAAATATTTATAGAACTACCAGAGCAGAAGATAGCTTACTCATCGACCTGGGAAAATAAGGCCACCGGTGTAAACTATAAAGTAACCGCTATCGCGGGCGCTTTACTTACCATAACCGGTACCGGTGCAGATACGCTTACAGCTAAATATACGCTTAATGACTCAAATGGATTGTTAGAAGATGCAAAAACGCATTGGAAAAGGCTGATAGACAGTATCAGATGGGTTGAAACTGTTGACTACACGCAAAAGCTTATTTATGATAAACATATAGCAGCGTCTGTTGATACCGCTTGGGCAGGCATGGCCCTAACACTAAGCTGGAATAGTTTGTTAAGGCCCGGATTAAGCGGTAGGGTAGACTCGGCAACTGCGTTTACCTATTTTAAACATTATGACCCTCTATATGCTACCGACCCTTATTACATAAAGCAAAAGGTAACGCTGGTTAACCAAATGAGGTTAAAAGACAATGATATTTACAAACAGCTGGTAATAAAAACGCCGCATAAGTACCT
>JAZKET010000168.1:5438-6825 GCA_040386815.1 Bacteroidota bacterium
AGTACCTTACAGATGTCGAGCTGCATAATAAGATGAACTATATTGCTGGGGCAGATTTTGAGGCGTTTTATGATTTTGTAATGTATCGGGCCAAATCAGATCATTTAAAAAGCTGGCTGCAGGATGCAATGATTACCGACCTGGTATTTAATAACGGTACCGAAGAGCAGCAGATGAAAAATTACACAAGGCAAGGTTTTTCAGAAGAAAAGGCGCGTGAGAAAATTATGGAACGTGAGCGGACACGGTTAAATAAGCTGACGTTGCTGAATACGCTGTATAATGGGAAAGATGCGGGATTAAAGCAACAGGTTGTTCCCTTATATTACTGGTATACCGCTTATCAGAATAAAGATAATGCCACCATATTGAAGAAGACTGCCGCGCAGTTTGAAAAGTTAAACAATACCGAAATGATAGCTGGTAATGCGGGGCGTTACGGCGTGTTATTATATAAAATATTAGCCGATGCCGGTTTAAGTGACGAAGCCGAGGATGTATTAGATAAAACCATAACCGACTACGAAAAAATATTGGTTAGTGACACTACCTATAATAACGGTACACCACGCGCTATTTATTATAGCAAAGCGCTAGAGACTATATTAATGGCGGGTAATTACGTGAAATATAAGCACGTAGCTAAAACAGACTCTGTAAAGGCAATGCCGTACCTTGCTAAGGCTGCACAATACTCACCTAACGAAGCTGTAAATTACAATTCGCCGGGTTATGCAGACAGGTCGATGTTTATGGTATTTGTGCAATTAAAGGATAGCTACCGTAAAGCCTATATCGAAAAACTGTTTGATATGGGCGACGTGGAGCTTGGGCTGAAATTATTTGCCCGGCAAATAAACGCCAATATGGGTAGTATTGATGAGCTGCAGAAGATGTTTCAAAAACGTTTTCCCGATAGGAAGTTTAGCGATTTTTTTGTGAGTAACGTTATTGGCGGTTGGAAAGACGCGCTTGATTGGGCGGGCAGGGATATTGATGAAAAGGAATATAAACTGGCTGATTATAAAGGCAAATGGCTGGTAATTGATTTTTGGGCCACCTGGTGCCCGCCATGCCGCGAGGAAATGCCAAAGGTTGTAGCTTACAACAATGACCTGTTGGCAGGTAAACACCCGGGTATATCACTGTTGGGTGTTTCAAACGGTGAAGAAGCAAAGACGGTAAGGAAGTATTTTGACGCTGCTAAACTAAAGCTGCCTACAGTATTAGGCAGTGGTAACCTTTATAAATATGGCATAACGGCTATCCCTACCAAATGCTTTGTTGCACCAAACGGTAAAATGATACTGCTAAACCATGGTTTAGACTGGCAAAAGGTGATTGAGAAATTGAACGAACTGTATCCGGGTAGCTAAACTAAATACAG
>JAZKET010000168.1:6835-17399 GCA_040386815.1 Bacteroidota bacterium
TTGCTGCTTTTTGTTGATTTAAGTATATAGTGTTTTATAAACCATTTATTACGTTATGAAAAATCCTAGCCTTTTATTGTTTGCACTATTTGCGACGCAAACGCTTTATGCGCAAAAACTCGACCTGAAAAAACTGGATGAGTTTTCTGTGGAAACCAGCGAAACCCGTAGTGTAGAAATGCCAAACAGAAAGCCTGAACGAAGGGTTGAAAAGTATACTTATCAATTTAAAAACATGGGCGAAACCGCCGAAGGCTATAAGCTAAGCTGTACAATGGTGCGGGCCAATATCCGTAGGGAGTATTCAAGTTTATTTTTATTCAATTCTGACAGTATCCGTAACTCGCTCACCAATAGCTCTTCCATATTGGGGCCGCTATTTTTTCTGGAAAAATCTTTTACCGTATACATTGGTCGCGATGGTAAATTGCAAAAAACAGAAGGTATTGAGCAATTGCTGCGGCAGGGGGCAGCCAAATGGCATCTTGAAGAAAGCACAATGGAGTACTATGAAAGTACCCCACGTGATATGGCAATAGCTATTAAAAAGATATTTCTGGAACTACCAGAGCAAAAAATAGCTTACCAATCAACCTGGGATAATAAAGCTACCGGTGTAAATTATAAGGTAACCGCCATAGCAGGCTCGTTGCTTACAATAACCGGTGCTGCTGCCGATACCCTGACAGCCAGATATACGCTTAATGATGTTAACGGCTTGTTAGAGGACGCAAAAATCCATTGGAAAAAGGTTGTACCAAAATATCAATTGACAGAAACCATTGATTACTCGCAAAAGTTGATCTATGATAAATATATAAAAGCAACCGTTGATACCGCCTGGGCAAACATGGCAGTTATGTTAAGTTTCAGAAATGGAGCGCTAACGCCTAAGACAGATAATGCAGTTGATTCTGCCGTTGCGTTTACTTATTTTAAGCAGTACGACCCACAGTTTAGCAATGACCCATACTACATGAAACAAAAGGTTACACTGGTTAATCAAATGCGGTTAAAATCATATGATATATACAAAGCGCTGGTGTTAAAAACACCCCATAAATATCTTACAGATGTAGAACTGGAGAACAAAATGCGCTACGTTATGGAGACTGATATTGACCAGATATATGATTTTATAAAATTCAGATCAAACACCACGGCTTTGTACCATACGCTGCAAACAGGGCTGGTTTATGAATTATTCGGTGATAATTATGGCACCCAGGAGCAGCAAATTAGCTCATATGTACGCCAGGGTTTAACAGAGGAGAAAGCACGGCAGGTGTATATGGAACGCGAACGCGGCCGGGCAAACAAAATGTTGCTTTTGGAGCGATTGTTTAACGAAAAAGATCCTTTACTAAGGCAAAAAGTGGTGCCCATGTATAATTGGTACTTAGCCAATAAAGACAAACAAAATATAGCTGTTTTAAAGAAATCCGCTGCACAGTTAAAAAAGTTGAACAGGGCAGAAATGGTAGCAGGCAACGGTGGGCGGTACACCATTTTTCTTTACAAATTATTGGCCGATGCAGGTTTAAATGACGAAGCAGAAGAGATGCTTGACAAAACCATTACAGATTACGATTACCTGGTGCTAAACGATACTGCATACAATTCTGGCAGTCCGCTTGCAATACGCAACGCTGAGTCTGCAAGAAACCTGCTGATGGTAGCTAATTACCTTAAGTATAAAGAGGTTAGTAAAGTTGATTCGCTTAAAGCTTTGGCTTATCTGGCAAAGGCCGCCCAACATTCGCCGGTGGGCGTATTGTATTCAAGTTCTGGCAGTTCTTCTGACCGGAATCTGTTTGAGGTGAGGATGAATTTAAAGGGTACTTATCGCAAAGATTATATTGAAAAGCTTTTTGCGATGGGTGATACAGACCTTGCAATGAAAATGTTTGCTGTACAAATTAATGTCGACATGGGAAGTATTGTTGAGATGCAGAAGATGTTTGAAAAACGTTTCCCCGATAAAAAGTTTAGCGATTTTATTATCAACAATACCATAGCAGCCTGGAAAATGGCGCCCGATTGGACAGCTAAAGATGTTGATGGCAAGGTTTACAAACTGTCAGACTACAAAGGTAAATGGCTGATATTGGATTATTGGGCCACCTGGTGCCCGCCATGCCGTGCAGAAATGCCAAAGGTTTTTGAGTTTACTAAAGAACTATCAAGCGGAAAACACCCGGGTATAGCATTTTTAGGTGTAGCCAGTGATGAAGAAAGAGATGTCCGCAAATATTTTGACGAGACAAAGCTAATAATACCTACTGTTTTGCAGGATAATGGCCTTAGTACATATGGTGTAACCGGCATACCGTCAAAATGCCTGATAGCGCCAAATGGCAAAATGATAGTGCTGCCGTTAGGTATTGACTGGAAAACGGTAGTTACAAAACTTAATCAGTTGTACGCTGCTAATTAGTGACGCAAATTTATTGCTACATTAGGGTATGAAAAAACTGATCATACTTGCCATTATAGCTATCAATTGCAACATCGCGCTAGCGCAACAAACCGCTACCGATGCGATAAAGCAAACCATAAATAACATGTTTACCGCTATGCGTAAGAGCGATAGCACACTGCTGCGGTCTACCTTTGCAAAAGGGATAGTTTTTCATGGGGTTAGTACGCAAAGTGATGGGTCTGGCAAACTATCTGTGCAAAACCCTGATGCTTTTATTAAAATGATAGGCACGCCGCACAAAGGCGTGTATGACGAGCGCATAACCTTTGGTGATATCAAAATTGATGGTGAACTGGCCAGCGTTTGGACACCCTATAAGTTTTATCTTGACGACAAGTTTAGCCATTGCGGTGTTGATTTTTTCCAGCTGATGAAGACAAGCGAGGGTTGGAAAATTATTTATTTGGTAGATACCCGCCGCAAGGATAATTGCCCCGAATAGTTCTTTAGGCTATCTGCTTGTATGATATAAGTTAGGTCTATCCGGCTAATTGCTTTTTCTTGCTGCGCGATGATAACTCTGGGTGTGGGGTTATCTATTTGATTGTCAGGTTTTAATTGCTTAGCTTTAGGTATGACAGCCAACCGCCGCAATTTTTTAAAGCAAGCCGCCGTGTTAACCGGCGCCTTTAGCGCCACCAGCCTATTTAACCAGGCGCACGCCGCCGACTGGGCCAACGCCGCCAAACGCATCGCTAACTTAACGCCATTGCAGGCTGCGCAAGACGAAGATTATTGGTCTGTAATACAGCGTGGATATACGGCTAATACCAATATCATTATCTTAAATAATGGCGGTGTATCGCCTGCGCCAATTGTGGTGCAGGATGCAGTAGACCGATATAACCGCTTGTTAAACCAGGGGCCATCATATTACATGTGGAAGATATTAGACCAGGGGCGCGAGCCATTACGTGATAAACTGGCCGAACTGGCTGGTTGCGACCCTGAAGAGCTGGCCATTAACCGCAACGCTACCGAAGCTTTAAATAACATTATACTTGGCCTGCCGCTGCAAAAAGGCGATGAAGTGTTGGGCGCTAAGCAAGACTATCCGCACATGATGGTGGCTTACAAGCAACGGGCACAGCGCGAAGGTATAGTTTACAAGCAACTTGATTTTAAATTCCCGATTGAGAATGATGAGGAGATTGTAAAAGCCTATGCCGATGCCATCACCCCCAAAACAAAACTCATACATGTTACCCATATTGTAAACTGGGTTGGCCAGATAATGCCGGTACGCAAAATTGCCGATATGGCTCACGCCCGTGGTATTGAAGTAATATGCGATGGTGCGCACAGTTTTGGACTGCTTGATTATAAGATACCTGACTTGCATTGCGATTATTGGGGAACCAGCTTGCATAAATTTTTGTCGGCGCCCGTAGGTAGCGGCATGATGTGGATCAAAAAGGATAAGATAGCCAAAGTGTGGCCGCTGCTAACAGATGATATTCCTGACAGTCCTAATATCCGTAAGTTTGAAAACCTGGGTACACGTAGTTTCGCTATAGAGCAGGGTATTGGCGAGGCTGTTAACTTTCAAAACAGCATAGGCAATAAACGCAAGGAAGAACGTGTGCGTTACCTGAAAAATTACTGGGCCGAACGGGTGCAGAATATCCCCCGGGTAAAGCTGCAAACCTCATTAAAGGCAGATTACTCTTGCGGTATTTGCGGTGTGGCTATAGATGGTATGCCGGTTGAGCAATTGACAACTACCTTGTTTAACAAATACAAAATACACACCACCGCCATGGTAACAGATAATGTAAACTGCGTACGGGTAACACCTCATGTTTACACCACCCTGCCAGATCTGGATAAGATGGTGCGGGCCATTGAAGAGATAGCCGCCAATAAAGTTACTATAGCTGTAAAACGGTAAATAATATCCGGCAGGTAATAATAGGGCGCGGGCCGATAACTAAGATAATGATATTGATGGTGGCGCTATTTTGTCAGAAATTAGTATTAAAACTACGGATTTTAGCCCGGAAAATGATACAGAAGCTATAGATTATTACAGATATTTGCCTGATTATTAATGATTTTTAAAGAAAGGTCTGACCCAAATTTATTTTTTGATGCACCTTAAAAGTGGATCACCCGGCTGGGTCAGGACAGCTGTTTTCTGCCTAAAGAGAGCTATCCTGTCGGCGGTAAAAAATATAGGTACATGCCAGCTTAATAAGCAAGAGGGAGGCTGCTGTGAAAAAGTAATTTAATGTTGTTTTTTGAAGATTATTGACTAACATTGGTTACAGATAGTGCGTACTAAAGCGCGCTGTTTTTGTAGACAATAATTACGGTAAATGGCAGACCATAAACCTAAAGAAATACTGCTTGTTGATGACGATCAGCTTTTTTTGAAGCTAATTGAACGTGTATTTAAAAAATCAGGGTTTGTGGTACGGTTGGCACCATCTGCCGAAGCTGCTATTGAGTTGCTGCAAAAGAAAGAGTTTAGGCCTGATATCATCCTGTCGGATTACCTGATGCTCAAAATGGATGGCTTTGAGTTTAGGCGCTATTTAATGGACGAACTGGATTTTAAGGATATCCCTTTTGTGTTTCTCACTTTCTTTTCTGATAAAGACCTCATGGAAAAGGGGCTTGACTTGCAAGCCATCGATTACGTTATTAAGGATACACCTATAAACGTAATTGTATCAAAAGTAAACAACATCCTTTTTGCGGTTGATAAGCAGCGCGAGCTGTCTGAGAATGAGGTAAAAAAGGCCGCCAAATCTTTAAACATTAAATCTATCCCGGTTAAATCGCCAACTATAAATGGTTTTGCGGTTGATTTTTGGCACATGGCATATCATGATATCCCGGGCGGCGACTTTATCGATTTTATAAAGGTAAATGAACGCTACCAGTTTGTTGTACTGGGCGATATTATGGGCAAAAAATGGATGGCCTGGTTCTTTACCTTTGGCTTTTTAAGTTACGTACGCTCTGCAGTGCGTTTTGCTGCCTTTAACCAGGAATACTCAACCGCGCGCATTATGCAGCAGGTAAACAGTATAATTTGTTTTGACGAGGTTTTGAAAGATATTTTGTCAAGCTTATCTTTATTATTAATTGATACCGAGACCAACCGGATAACCTACTCGGGCGCGGGCGATTTACCCCTGCTGCAGTATACCGAAGAAACCGGCGAATTAGTGTCGGTAAGCTCATCAGGCCTGTTGTTGGGTTTGTTTGAAGAGGGTAACTACAGCGAGCGCGAGATTGTATTAAAACCAGGCGACCGCTTGTTTGTATTTACAGATGGTATGATTGATTTTATTGACGCCACCGGTAAAAAGAGCGATTATAATCAATTTTCAAAAACGCTTAAGCCTTTTATGGAAAAAGAGAATAACTTTACACAACTGGCGCAGACATTATTTGCCGAAAACCTGAATGAACAGGTTGATGACCGAAGTATTATTAGTATTTATAAAAATTAAAGCATGATCAAGGTACACAAAGAACATAACGACATTTTGCTTGTTAAGCTTGACATTAAAGAAGCCAGCCTTGAAAATGGCGACGCTTTTAAAGCCGAAGTAATACAATTGTTTGATAAGTATAAAAAGCCAATTGCTATTGATATGAGCAAGGTTGAATATATTGACAGCTCCTTTTTAGGCGCCATAGTATCAGCTTTTAAACATCTGATATCTTTCCAGGCCGAAGTTGTTTTGGTGGGCTTGAGTAAAGATATCAATAACCTTTTTGCGCTTACACGCCTTGACAAGGTTTTCAAGATCTATAGTTCATTTGATGATGTACCAAAAAACTAAAAATGGCTAATCCAGTAAGTAAACAATTTTTATTACCTAATACCAGGCAATCTATAAAAGCCTCGGTGCAGGAGCTTCTTGACTTTATTGTTAACCAACTACCTGCTGACGTTAATAAAGACGGGGTAAGTTTTAAAATAGAAGTAATATTAATTGAGTTGCTTACCAATGGTATTAAACACGCCGGTACAAAAGAAACATTTTTAGATATTACCATTGATGGACACGACATCAACATTGATAAAAAAGACTTTGGTAACCGTTACCAGCCCGGTAACATAACCTCGTTATTGATACACGATATTGGCCATCGTGAGTTGCTTACCAAAGACGGCCTGCACAGTATGTATGCAGTAGTTGAAAGCGACACCAAAATCAAATTTATTTGCGAAGAAGTTAATGACGACGAAGCACTTGATGTTAATGATTTGATGGAGCATTTTGGCTTACTGATTATCACCAAAGCATCTGACAGCTTTACTTACGAGTATAATATTGCTATGGGCTTGAACACGTTTAGTGTACATGTAGTTGCTTAATACGCCCGCTTTATTTCTTTAGAAATTTATTGTAGCCTACTATTTTATTGTCGGTGATATTGGTTATTGTAACCATATATGTGCCGGGCTTTAAATCGCCTACCTCGCTTTGCCATTGTTGCCCATTGGTATTACCCTGTTTTACTTTAAGGCCCCAAATATTAGTTATAGCCACGCTGTAATTTCCTGCTGGCAGTTTATTACTCATGGCAACATTAACTAAATTATTTACAGGGTTAGGATATACTGCCGGCGCGTTATTAGTGTTTACTATAGGTTTTCCTGTTTCAGTGTTATCAACCGGCAAATTGGTAGAGTAGTATACATTGTCTGTAAAGTCGTGTTGTTTTAGGCGATAGAGATTGATTCCTTCAGCCGGCGATTTATCTGTCAGGCTGTAACTGCCTTTATTGCCGGATATTAGAGAATCTACTGCTTTAAAGGTTTTGCCCTTGTCGTTGCTGCGTTCAACTGTAAAAACTGTGTTGTTGTTCTCGTTTTCGGCAGTCCATTTAATTTGTACTTTTTGGCTGTCGTATAGCTTGTTGACAGTGAAACTAAGTAAATGGAAATCGCGGCTTTTGTCTCTTTTGATAATGATTTTCAATCTGTTGCCACCAAAGGTATTGGTATCGGCTTTTGATATATTAAAGCTATATGATGAATTGTGCCTTAAGTCGATAGAGTCTTTTAAAAGATTATCTACCAACCAAATATTAAACAAAGGTGGCACATTGTTTATTTCAGAGAGTTTTAGCTTATAGGCGCCGTCTGTACGGGCATAAACATATAAACTGGTTACAGAACTTGAAGCAGGGAAGGGTTGGGTGTTAAATACCATAGGGTCTTCCTTTTTTACAAAACTGTAAAGCCTTACCTGCCCTATGCCCTGGAAATAACGACTATCTTCATTGTCGTCAAAGTTCATTTTAGCGTTGTTTTTAAAAATTAATACGGTTTCATCTTTTTGTATGATGTCCTTTATCAGCTGTAATTTTATAAATCTTATGCTGTCGTCAGCAAAAAACGGCGAGGCCTTAGCATAGGTGCTAATAAGTAAAATAATGGTGGCAACACGAAACAAACCCTTCATCTAAGTAGGTATTAATAAGCAGTCAACAAAATAACAGGTGCCGGTAGCGCTAATAGTAAGGGTATTTGCGCGCCTGATACATCGTTACTACGACGTAATGCCGTAATTGATTATTAATACGTTTAATACAACCAAAGGTTGTATTAAAATAAAAAAACTTATTGTACCCGGTTAAAGGTTGGATATTTATAGAGAAAATGATGTATTGGTTAATTTATTAAGGGCGAATGGTGTTGTCTGTCTGATCATCATGTTTTTTGGGATTAAGCTCAGACTTGATGATCTCGTCCTCCAGCTCTTTTTTGTCCTTAAGGTTGCGCTTAACAAGCCATATTATTAGTAATAGGGCGCAAATAACAACCATGCTTACCCACCAGTAATTTACCGCTACTGTCATTATGCTTTAAATTAGTAGTATAAAGTTCAGCATCAAATATTAAACCAGGGTTATTCCTGGTTTAATATTTAAGTATAGGTTTGGCTTTGTTAGGCCAGCTTAGCCAAAGCTGCTTTAACACGCGGTATAGCCTGCTCAATATCCTGTAGGGTACAAGCGCCAACAGAAGCGCGAAACCAGTTAACATCATCGCCGGTGCCAAATGCAGAGAATGGTACAAAGGCAATGCCCGCCTCTTTTATTAGGTAAAAATTAATATCTGCCGAGTCCTTCAGCACGTTGCCATCTGCTGTGGTTTTGCCAGCGTAATCTATTTTAATAGTTAAATAAATGGCACCCATAGGGGCTATTGAATCAACACTAAAACCATCAGCTTTTAATTGCTGAAAGCCGTTGTGCAGCGCGTTTAAGCTACCCTGTATCCTTGATTTTAAACTGGCAAGATAGCTGTCAACATTAGCATCGTCAATAATGTATTGTGCCATGGCCACCTGCTCTGCCTTAGGCGCCCACGCGCCCATGTGGCCCACAATAGCTTTCATATTGTTGATAATAGCCGCCGGGCCAAAGCCCCAACCCACACGCACGCCTGTAGCTGCAAAGCATTTTGATGCGCCGTCTATAAATATCACATAGTCGCGCAATTCAGGGCGTAGGGTAACCGGGTCAAAATGTTGATTATCTCCAAAAGTTAATTGCGAGTAAATTTGATCATATAAGAAGTATAAAGGTTTCTCGCCTTCTGCGCGGGTTGCGTTTTCGGCAATTACCATGTCGCAAATTTCTTCCAGGTCTTTTTTGTTAAACATGGTACCGGTAGGGTTCAATGGCGAACACAATGCCAGCAAGGCAGCACCTTTAATGTGCGGACGCAGCTCATCTGCCGTAGGCATAAAGTTATTTTCGGCGCTGGTTTGTACCATTATGCCATTGGCCTTTAGCAAATCGCAATAGTGGTTATTGTTCCATGATGGCGCCGGGAAAACCACTTTGTCGCCCTCATCAACCACCGCAAGGTATGTAGAGTAGATTAGGGGACGAGAGCCGCCTGATATCAATATCTCATTAGCCTTATAATCTAAACCCAAACGTTTTTTCAAAAATACAGACACACTTTCGCGCAGCTGTAAAACGCCGTCGGCAGGCGGATAATTGGTTTGATTGCCTGCATAAGCATCAACAATGCCTTGCTTTAGCTCATCTGGTATTGGGTATATGTTTGAGTCGTAATCGCCAATGGTTAAGTTAGCAATATTTTGTCCCTGGCGTTTTAGTTCATTTATTTCGCCGGCTATTTTGATAATTTCAGAACCGCGAAGATTTTGGGCTAATGAAGATACTTTCATTTTTTATTTGGTATACAGGTAAAATGGTAAAGGTAAATTTTTAGGGCTAAAGCAAAAAGGCGAAAGGTAAAAGCTTTGTAATAAATGCCCTTCGCCTTTCGCCTTTAATATTTTAGTATATTAATGTTAGCCCATTATAGGTTTGCGTAGTTTAATAATGCGCATCCAGTGCATCACTTTCATTACAGGGTAAACCGGGTCAAACTCGTACCATTTGGCAGCAATGTTTGAGTGGTTGGGGCGTTTATGGTGATTGTTTTGAAACAACTCGCCTAGCATTAAAAAGTCAAGCGGTAATGAGTTTCTTGATTTGTCGCCATTGTCAAAGTTTGAATAGCCATACTTGTGTCCGCACCAGTTTACAATAGCGCCATGCAATGGGCCCATTATAAAGTGAATTGGAAGCAATAAAAACATCCACCAGTGTGTTGCAAAGGCAATGTAAAAGGCAGTGTACCCGGCTATAAATAATAAGCGAGAGCCGTAGGTTGATCCCCAGTAATCTACAAGGTGCCACTCAGGGTAATTGCCTTTAAACTGCGCATCAGGCTCTTTTAAACGTTTTTCGTACAGCTTGTAGCTTTGAGCTGTTTTCCACATCATCTGAAAAACATCAGTAAAAAAATGCGGCGAGTGAGGGTCTTTCTCTGTATCGCTGTAAGCATGATGCTCGCGGTGCATAATTGCATAAGCACGCGGGTTTAAGAATGACGAACCCTGGCAAATAAACGTCAGCGCATGAAAAATACGCTCGTTAATAAAATGCGTGCTATACATTTTGTGAGACGCGTATCTATGCAGATAAAATGTTTGGAAAAATAGCGACAAAAACCAGTGCGCTAAAAAGAATATTAATATGATCACGAATTAAAAAGGATTTGTTTGTTTATAAATTAACGGCAAAGAT
>JAZKET010000169.1:0-2071 GCA_040386815.1 Bacteroidota bacterium
CTCCGCCACCACCTGTTCCACCGCCACTTGGCATCCTTATGCCACCGGGCATTTTAACCTGCGCAAAAGAGGAATGAGCTATGAAAAGAGAGCAGAAAAATAGCCCTACAAAAACGGATAAAGCAATTCTCAATTTAAATTCAATTTGCCTGAGTCACTTATCGCGCATAACCCTGCCGATACACGCGACGAATCTCGTTTAATGGTATTACACAAAGATTCGGGCAAAATTGAGCATAAAGTTTTTAAAGACGTTTTGGATTATTTTGATGACAAGGACGTAATGATCCTTAATAACACCAAAGTATTTCCTGCACGTATGTACGGTAATAAAGAAAAAACCGGCGCTACCATTGAAGTGTTTTTGTTAAGAGAACTAAACAAAGAGCTTCGTTTATGGGACGTTTTGGTTGACCCGGCACGTAAAATACGTGTTGGTAATAAATTATATTTTGGCGATGACGATTTGTTAATTGCAGAGGTTGTTGATAACACTACTTCACGTGGCCGTACTATCCGTTTCTTGTTTGATGGAACGGACGAGGAGTTTCGCCGTAATGTGGAGATATTGGGCGAAACACCACTGCCTAAATACATTAAACGTAAAGCTACTGCCGAAGATAAAGAGCGTTACCAAACTATTTTTGCTAAACACGAAGGTGCGGTTGCTGCTCCCACTGCAGGTTTACACTTTAGCCGCGAATTAATGAAACGCCTTGAATTAAAAGGTGTTGAATTTGCCGAGGTTACTTTGCACGTTGGTTTAGGTACTTTTCGCCAGGTTGAGGTTGAGGATTTAACCAAACACAAAATGGACTCTGAACAGATCATCATTGAACAAAGACAAGCTGATATTGTAAACAGAGGCCTTGAACATAAACAACGTATTTGCGCTGTTGGTACTACCAGCATGCGCGCTATCGAGTCGGCTGTTTCTGCTAACAAAACTTTAAAATCTGTTAACGACTGGACCAGTAAGTTCATTTTCCCGCCGTACGAATTTAGCATAGCTAATTCAATGATCACCAACTTCCACACACCAGAGTCAACCTTGTTGATGATGATCACAGCATTTGGTGGTTACGAAAACGTAATGAATGCATACGAAATTGCTATTAAAGAGAAATACCGTTTTTATAGCTATGGCGATGCCATGTTGATAATCTAGTTTCGGATTTTCAATTTCGGATTTAAATATATAAGCCGCTTAGCTAATCACTAAGCGGCTTTTTTTGATATCATTTTGTAAATTCGACCAATGTCAGAAATCCGAAATCCGAAATCCGATCCCGATAGCTATCGGGACCGAAATAAAAGTTACTACGCAATCATCGTGGCAGGCGGTTCAGGCACCCGCATGGCTTCTGTGCTACCAAAGCAATTTCTGTCAATAAACGGATTACCGGTTTTGATGCACACGGCGCTGGCATTTTATAATAGCGAAAGCAAACCAAACATCATCTTAGTACTACCTGCTAACTATCATGATTACTGGAAACAGCTATGCCAAACGCATAATTTCACCATTCACCACCAACTTGTTAGCGGTGGCGAAACTCGTTTTCACTCTGTAAAAAATGGATTGGATTTGATTGATGATGAACATGCTGTAATAGCTGTGCAGGATGCCGTGCGCCCATTAACCAGCGGCAAGATCATCGATAACGCATATCAACAGGCCGACCAAAATGGCAATGCTATTGTTGCCGTAAAAAGCCGAGACTCGATACGTCAACTAAAAGGCGGCACATCAACAGCTCTAACCCGAGACGAGATCTATCTGGTGCAAACCCCGCAAACTTTCCAATCAGCGCAGCTAAAAAAAGCTTACCTACAGCCCTTCGACAATAAGTTTACCGATGATGCCAGCGTAGTTGAAGCTATGGGTGTTAAAATTGATTTGATTGAGGGAGACTACCGCAATATTAAGATCACTTTCCCGGAAGATATAGCGATAGCGGAGTTGCTGTTGAAGGATGTAAAATAAAAAACTTGTCATTGCGCGGCCACTACGCAATCGCGAACTATGCTTGGTCTACTCCTTTCTTAGTGCGATTGCGTAGTGGCCGCG
>JAZKET010000170.1:0-4321 GCA_040386815.1 Bacteroidota bacterium
TTATTTTAACCATATATCCATGGAGTTCGAGTTTACCGAAGAACAACTGATGATACGCCAGGCCGCGCGCGATTTTGCGCAGACCGAGCTTAAGCCTGGCGTTATTGAGCGCGATGAGCAACAGAAGTTTCCGACTGAACAAATTAAAATGCTGGGCGAACTGGGTTTTATGGGTATGATGGTATCGCCACAGTATGGCGGTAGCGGTATGGATGCCATAGCCTACGTGCTGGCCATGGAAGAGCTTTCAAAAATAGACGCGTCTGCATCGGTAGTGGTATCGGTAAATAATTCGCTGGTTTGTTATGGCCTTGAGAAATATGGGAATGAGGATCAAAAACAAAAATATCTTGTCCCCCTAGCCAAAGGCGAAGTAATTGGCGCATTTTGTCTTTCAGAACCCGAAGCCGGATCAGACGCTACTGCCCAAAGCACTACTGCTATTGACATGGGCGACCATTACCTGCTTAACGGAACCAAAAACTGGATTACCAACGGCAACACGGCATCAACCTTAATTGTAATAGCACAAACAGATGCCGCTCAGCAACATCACGGTATAAACGCGTTAATTGTTGAAAAAGGCATGGCCGGCGTTACCGTAGGCGCAAAAGAAAACAAAATGGGCGTAAGGGGCTCTGACACACACTCGTTGCATTTTAATGACGTCAAAGTGCCTAAAGCAAATCGCGTTGGCGATGACGGCTTTGGATTTACGTTTGCCATGAACGCGCTTGCAGGTGGGCGCATTGGCATTGCCGCGCAGGCATTGGGCATAGCATCCGGTGCTTATGAACTGGCGCTACAGTATTCGAAAGAGCGCAAAACTTTTGGCCACCCAATAGCAGATCATCAGGCTATACAATTTAAACTGGCCGATATGGCTACCGAAATTGAAGCAGCACGATTATTAGTGTTAAAAGCAGCCTGGTTAAAAGATAACGACCAACCATACAGCCACGCGAGCGCTATGGCAAAAGTTTTTGCGTCTGAGACAGCAATGCGAACTACCACAGAGGCGGTACAGATACACGGCGGTTACGGCTACGTAAAAGAATATCATGTTGAACGACTGATGCGCGATGCCAAGATCACGCAGATATATGAAGGCACATCAGAAATTCAACGCATTGTCATATCGCGCGACATATTGAAATAAGCCGGGCTTTGTCCCTAATTTTGATAAAATTATTTTACCATGAGCATCAAATCATTTATCATCATATCGGCCCTTGCTATCGGCTATCAGGCAGCATCGGCACAGGCTACACTAAAGCCCGGAAAATGGCGCGGCCTTACCAAAACCGAAAAACGGGTAGAAATTCCTTTCAATTTTGAAACAACGGTAGTCACCGGTAAACCACAGATCGCCATTATTAATGGCGACGAGCGCATAAAGATTACCGACATTACCTACAAAAAAGGCGACTCGGTGATTATCCTCATGCCATATGATTCTGAGTTTAGGCTGAAACAACAGAATGGTTGGCTATTTGGCCGCTGGACAAAAAACCTGGGCAACAAATTAGTATCAATGGATTTTTTGGCCGTGCCTGATGTCGACTGGCGGTTTAAAACGCCGCAGAACCCGGCTTTTAATATTACGGGCCGTTGGTCAGCGCCTTTTGGTAAGGATACAACGGTTAAAGTTAACGTGGGCGAGTTTAAGCAAACCGGTTCAAAGCTTACCGGCACCTTTTTATCATCAACCGGCGATTACCGTTATTTGGAAGGTGTGGTAAGCGGCAACAAGCTGTATATGTCTGCCTTTGATGGCGGAAACAACTATTTGTTTACAGCAACCATAGCCAGCAATAATAAAATAGTAAACGGCAAGTTTTACGCCGGTTTAACCAGTGTTAAAGACTGGAGCGCCGAGAAAAACGCCAGGGCCACATTACCAGATGCTTACTCATTAACCGCGCTAAAACCAGGTTATAAAAAACTGGCTTTTACGTTTAAAGATCTAAATGGCAAAACCGTATCGCTAACGGATGCGCGTTATAAAAACAAGGTGGTTATTGTACAAATACTAGGCTCTTGGTGCCCTAATTGTATGGATGAGACAAGGTACATGGTTGATTTTTACAAACGGTTTAAAGCAAAAGGTGTCGAGGTTATTGGCCTGGCTTATGAGCGTACTGCGGATTTCGCGCAATCAAAACGTACGGTTACGCAGATTAAAAATAAATTGAATGTGCCGTATCCGATACTGATAACCGGCTTTACCCCAGCCAAAGGTGAGCCGGCCAAAAGTTTGCCTATGTTGCAACAGGTGCTGGGTTTCCCTACCACTATCATGATTGACAGGAAGGGCGATGTACGCAAAATACACACCGGCTTTAGCGGCCCGGGTACCGGCGAACACTATACAGATTTTATTACTGAGTTTGAACGTTTGGTGATACACATGGTAGAAGAGGGGGTGTAAAAACAAAGGGCCGGTAAATAACCGGCCCTTTGTTTTAGTTATTACTTGCTGTAAACTTCATACTTTTCATGATATCTCCGGTGCTTTCTGCCAGTCGGATAAACTCGGCGCGGTAGCCATTATCATCTTCTCCTTTTGCACTTTTGGCCATTTTAACCAATCGCTTAATGCTGGCATCTTGCTTAAAGGCCGAATTACGCAACAGCATGCCATAAGCAGCAACTGCCGCTGTAAAGCGCATATCATCTGTAGCTTTATCAATGGTTACTGCCTTACCGTTTACCACCACCTGCTGCAATTTACTTTTCTCGCCATCGGGCTCTTTGTATCTAAATTTTACGGTCATGATATCTGTCGATCCGTTTGGCTGCGCAGATTTGGCAGGCTGCTGATATTTTAGCGGATCAACCACACCCATAAAATCATCTTTAACCCCAACCGGAATGATTTCATACAATGCGGTTACGGTGTGGTTTATACCCATATCGCCACCTAACTTGCTGTCGTTGTTAAAATCTTCTTTGGCCATCAGGCGGTTCTCGTAACCCAACAAGCGATATGCCTGCACTGTATTTGGGTTAAATTCAACCTGCACCTTAACATCTTTAGCTACTGTAAACAATGTACCGCCAAACTCGGTCACCATTGATTTTGTGGCTTCTGTTATGTTGTCAATATATGCATAGTTACCGTGGCCTTTATCGGCCAATAATTCCATTTTGCTGTCTTTGTAGTTGCCCATACCAAAGCCCAGTATTGACAGGCTGATACCGCGACCACGTTCTTCGGTTATCAGTTCTTCCATAGCCTGGTTACTTGATGCGCCAACATTAAAATCGCCATCGGTAGCCATAATAATGCGGTTGTTTCCTTTTTTGATAAAGTTTTTCTGTGCCACCTGGTAAGCCATCATTAAACCGGCGCCGCCGGCTGTGCTACCGCCAGCCCCTAATTGATCAATAGCCTGTTTAATAGCTTCTTTTTGGTCGGCCTGGGTTGATGGCAGCGCTATGCTTACATAACCGGCGTAGGTAACCAATGCAACTTTATCTGTAGCGCGTAGTTGGTCAACCAGCATTTTAAGCGATGTTTTCACCAACGGCAATTTGTTTACATCGCTCATAGAGCCTGACACATCAACCAAAAAAACCAGGTTTGATGCGGGTAATTTATCTGTCGATACATCTTTAGCGCGCAGGCCTATACGTACCAATTGATGTTTATCATTCCAGGGCGCGGTGGCAATTTCAGTCTGTATAGCCACCGGGTCGCCGTTGGTAGGTTTAGGCAGGTTATAATTAAAATAGTTGATGAGCTCCTCAATACGCACCGCGTTTTTTGGCGGCAGTTGGCCCGCATTGATAAAACGGCGCACATTAGCGTACGATGCCTTATCTACATCAACGGCGAAGGTTGACAGCGGTGTAGCTACAGGGTTTATAAACTGATTCTCGGTTATCTGGTCGTAATCTTCTGTGCCTGGCGTTGGGGTGTAAGCAATTCTGTCTGCGCGTTCATGGTAGTCAACCACTATGGGGGCGGGCAAGCTTTTATCTGCCTTTTTACCATATTTATTTTGAATGTTAAGCCCGACAACTTTACCCTGTAAAAGTTGCTCTGTATTCCCTACCGGATTGTCCTGTACCTCTTTCCCGGTTATGATGTATGACGAGCCGGTGGTTTGATCGCGGTTACGTTTAACGTAGCCGCGTATGGCAACCTCGTTTAATGGTTTTGTATTTGCTGCCAGGGTTACATCCAGCACTTTTTGCTTAGGCTGTAATTGTACCGACTGCATATTATATCCCATAAAACTAAACAACAATGTACTGCCAGGTTTAACGGCAATTTTGTACTTGCCATTAACATCGGTTTGGGTTATGATACTAC
>JAZKET010000170.1:4331-21645 GCA_040386815.1 Bacteroidota bacterium
CTTTTTGCAACAGCAACAGATGCACCGGGAAGGGGCTCACCGGTAGTAGCATCTGTTATTTTACCGGTTACTATTTGGGTCTTTACATAAGTATTACTTTTTGTTGGTTTTTTGTCTGTAGGTTGTTTGGCGTAGCTGCCTGTGCTGAAACCGATCAGGATGAAGGCAATGGTCAGGAAATTTCTCATAACAATATTTTTAAAAGATTTATGGATTTTGCATGTATGATGCATCCTATTAATGATTTCCATAAATGATTTAAAAAAATTATTTTGAAGCCGATAAAATGAGTTGGTTAAGTACTAAAAAAAAGCCGGATACGGTTACAGACCATGAGCTGCTGCTGCGTTACCGGGAAACCGGCGACCTGGCTGTGCTTGCGCAACTGTATCAGCAATACAACCACTCTATATATTATGTATGCTACCGCTATTTACAGGATGCTGAGCAAAGCAAAGATGCCGTTATGCAAATTTTTGAAGAGCTTATACACAAAGTAAACAAGCACGACATTAAGCAGTTTAGCAGTTGGCTGCATGTGCTTAGCCGCAACTATTGTTTAATGCAGCGGCGGTCGGCAAAAAAGATGCAGCATACATCTATTGATGATTTTATGGAATTACCCGCCGATTTGCATCTTGACCATGACAACAAAGAAACACAGCTTAGCCTGCTTGAGCTTTGTATGAAAAAATTAACATCAGCACAAAAGCACAGCGTTGAGTTATTTTTTTTGAATGAAAAATGCTATAAAGAAATTACCGATATAACCGGCTATACCTTAAACGAGGTTAAAAGTTATATACAAAACGGAAAGCGGAACTTAAAGATCTGCATGGAGAAAAACAGTGAGCGTTAGTAAAACAGACATATCGCAAATACGCAGGTACCATAATGGCGACCTTACCGCACGTGAAATGTACGAGCTTGAACTGCGCGCGCAAAACGATCCGTTTTTAATGGATGCCATTGCGGGCATGGAAACCGCAGGGGGAGACCACCAACCACATTTGGATGAGATTGACCGCTTGCTAAAACTACGTGTTGAAAAAGACGATAAGCGCGTTGTTCCTATCTTCAGATTTAAGTATTGGGCCGCAGCTGCAAGCATTCTGTTTACCCTGGGCATTGGCGGCTGGTGGCTGCTAAGGCAATCGCCAAATAAAGAGATAGAGAAAAACATGTCTGAGCAAATGGCGGCAAGCAGGCCTAAAAAATCAATGCCGCCGGTTGTTATTAACGACACAAAAGATAAAAAGACTGAACCGGCAAAAAAAGATATCGTCAAAAGGCCGGTAGCATCACTACATCGCGCTAAAAAAACCGTTGCAGCGCCTGCTGAAAGTATAGCCGACAGTCTGACACAAATTGTTGCAAACAACCCGGTTAAAGAACCGGTAGTAATAAGAGGATATGTAAAACGAAATCAAGATCAAACCACCGGCTCGTCATACATCATAACCGGGAAAGAGGTGCAGGACAATCCGGTAGGAAATGTAGAACAGCTTTTACAGGGTAAAGTTGCGGGTTTAAATATACAAAACGATAAGCCTAAGGCCTTTGGCAATAACAGCGATGTAAAAATCAGGGGCCTTAAAGATGGCAATACAACATACAAAGACCGTGTTATTTACGGAACAGTAATAGATGTAAACACCAAAGAACCACTGCCTGGTGCCACTATAAGTACCAGCAAAGGCGCAATTACACAAACAGATGTCAATGGTAAGTTTATAGCCGTGCTACCTACCAATATGGATAGTGTGATGATATCTTACCTAAGTTATAAACCACAGCTTTTAGCATTAAAAACCACCAACGAGCTAAAAGTTGGCTTAACCCCGGAAAACCGCTCATTAAACGAAGTTGCCATACGCGGCTATGTTAAACGTAATCGCGATCAAACCACAGGCTCGTCATACATCATCACCGGAAAGGAAGTGACCGACGCCTGCAAGGAGAATAAAGGCTTTAAAAGGCGCTTTTTCAAAAAAATTGGCTTTGTTGAAAAATACATGCTTGCTAAAGATGCCGGGCAAAAGCAAACCGTTAGCGATGGTAAGTTTGTGCGCGCACTGAAATTTATTGCCAAACGCACCAAGGTTACTGCCGACATTAAAGGGGAAACCGGATATACAGATCTTGAAAGCTACAAGCAAGACAAAATTGCCTGGCTTGCCTGGTACGAGGCTAATAAGTGCAATAATCTGAAATAAACAGCTCCTAACTCCTTTCTTCCCAAACTGCACACAAGTGCAAAATGGTTTGTACCGCTTTTTGCATGTCCTGCACAGAAACCCACTCTTGCTTGCCATGAAAAGCGTGTTCGCCTGCAAAAATATTAGGACAGGGCAGGCCCATAAACGAAAGGCGCGAGCCATCTGTACCGCCGCGGATGCTGCACATTTTGGCATCCATACCGGCCCGGCGTATCGCTTCCATGCCATATTCAACAATCTGCGGATGCTTATCAAGCACACTTTTCATGTTACGATATTGGGGTTTAACCTGCAGCTCATAACTTGAATTAGGAAAATCCTCTAACACTTCAGTAGCCACCCTTCTTATCTCATCGGCATGTTTGGCCAGTAAATCGTCATCAAAATCACGAATAATAAAATCTATGGTAGCTTCTTCAACATGCCCTTGTATCCCTACCGGATGTATAAAGCCTTCCATACCTTCCGTATTCTCTGGCGATAGCTCAAAAGGCAACATTGCGGTTATAATGCCTGCTATTTTAATGGCGCTTTCCATTTTACCCTTTGCAAAGCCCGGGTGAGCGCTTACTCCTTTTATAATCAGTTTGGCACCATCGGCACTAAACGTTTCGTTTTCCATGTTGCCGGCGCTTTCACCGTCAATAGTATAGCCTGCGTAGGCGCCAAGTTTTTCAATATCAACTTTGTCAACCCCACGGCCAATCTCTTCATCGGGCGTAAATAATATTCTTACTTTACCATGCTTAATTTCAGGGTGATTGATCAATTGGTAGCAGGCATCCATAATTTCGGCCACCCCTGCTTTATTATCGGCACCCAATAAAGTAGCGCCGCTGGCTGTTATAACATCATTGCCTATTTGGTTTTTAAGATCAGGGTGCTCATTCATTCGTAGCACCTGTGTGTTATCGTCAGGTAATACCAGATCTTGCCCCTGGTAGTTTTTATGAATGATAGGTTTAACCCCATAGCCACTACAATCAGGCGACGTATCCATATGCGAACAGAAACAAATTACCGGCACATCAGGCTTGTCAGTATTAGCGGGGATAGTGGCATAAACGTATCCGTACTCGTCTAAATGCGCGTCTGCAACACCCATTGCCAACAGCTCTGTCACCAACCGGTTGCCCAGGTTTTTCTGTTTCCCGGTAGATGGGATGGTTTCAGACTCTGGATCAGACTGTGTGTCAATACCAACATAGCGCAAAAAGCGTTCAGTTACTGTAAATTGAGATAGATTAAAGTTCATATATTTGCGGTGTTGATATGCTGTTGCTAATTTGTTTGTAAAGTTGATTAATATTTGGTTTTGAAAAAATTCGCGTTACTTTTTATTTTAAATTTTTGTGCCTTGTCGCTATGGGCACAGGGCGATAGTTACAACTACGGCCGCTTTGGCATTGGTATTAACTTGTCCCAAAATCGCCCCTATGCCGACTTGAAACAGGCAAACGATGGTAAATCATACAATATAACGGGCTATTATAACCTTACCCCATACATACCCCTGGGCTTAGAGTTACAGGCCGGCGATCTGTCTGGCGGAAATATAGTGACCGACCAGCACAAACGTCAATATAAAAACAACTACATGGCTATTATTGCTCATGGCGATTTTTCATTGGGCGAAGTTATAGACTATGACAATAACTTTTTTATGCACATGATTAAAGACATTTATTTAGGTACAGGGGTTGGCCTTATTTCAAATAAAATGACTTTTATACAGCGTACAAACCTTATTCCGTCGGTAGTGTATCCGGTAGGCACTTACACTTTTCCGGGTAAAGACAAAAGTATGGAGCTTATGGTACCTATACGTTTTGGTATAGACCTTAAAATTTATAATAGCTACAGCGAACCTTTTATGAGCGTTAACATTGGCTATATACATAGCATAACCTGGGGCGAGGGGATGGATGGTTATACCGACCCGGCAAGCGGCTTCAAGAACAACTCGCCCGATCAGTATCGTCAAATTGTTGTTGGCGTAAAATTCAATTTTGGCACCAGCGAACCGTATACCAAATCTATCAACTAATGTTGAATATTGAGGAGCTGCGCGACTATTGTCTTGAAAAACCTGCCGTTACAGAAGGTTTTCCGTTTGACACAGATACGCTGGTTTTTAAAGTGGCCGGTAAGATGTTCCTGCTGATAAGCCTTAAACAAGGCAACCGCTTTAACGTTAAATGCGACCCTGAATGGGCCGCTGAACTGCGCGAGCGCCACCCCGAAGTACAGCCCGGTTACCACATGAACAAAAAGATGTGGAACACTGTACACATGGACGGCACCCTTACCCGCAAACAATTACTGGAAATGATAGACCACTCATACACCGAAGTGGTAAAAAGCCTGCCTAAAAAAACACAGGCCGAAATTACCGGCCCTGCCCAATAAATTGCTACCTTAACAGGCGCAATCTGATCCGTTATTTTCATGAAGAAATTTACCCTGGCCCTATCGGCCTGTTTGGCTTTTGGCGTTGCATGTGCCCAGCAAACCCCCTTTGAGTTAAGTAAGGATAAAAACTACACGGCTACATATCCCGAGGTTATCAGCTACTACAAAAAGCTGGCGCAAACCAATCAGCAAATGAAGCTTATTAATTATGGCACTACAGATGTTGGCAAGCCGCTAACGCTGATCGTTTTGTCGCGCGATAAGGTTTTTGATCTGGCTGCTATCAAAAAGCAAAACAAACGCGTGTTGCTCATTAACAATGGCATCCATCCCGGCGAACCTGAAGGTGTTGATGCCAGCATGATGCTGACACGCGATCTGCTTAAAAAGAATGCGCTGCCAAAAAACGTAGTGGTATGTATAGTGGCCCTTTATAATATAGACGGCAGCCTTAACCGTGGTAAAAGCCGCATCAACCAAAACGGACCAAGCGCTTACGGTTTCCGCGGCAACTCGCGCAACCTTGATCTTAACCGCGATTTTATTAAGGTAGATAGCCGCAATACCATAGCCCTGGAAACCATTATTAATACCTGGAACCCGGAGATATTTCTGGATAACCACACTAGCAACGGCGCCGATTATCAGTACGTAATGACGTTGATAGAAACGCAAAAAGATAAGCAGAATCCTATACTGGCATCATACACCTCGAAAACCCTATCGCCCGAGTTGTATAAACGCATGAAAGCATCTGGCTATGAAATGACGCCTTATGTAGAGAGCATGGACGAGTCGCCGGATAATGGGATCGTTAGTTTTCTGGAAACACCCAGATTTGCCACCGGCTATACATCGCAACATAACATCATCAGTTATATTACTGAAACGCATATGTTAAAAGAGTTTAATAAACGCGTTTGGGCCACCTATTACTTTATGCAGGCGCTAATTGATATCAATGAGCGCGATGCCAAACTAATTGGCGAGGTAAAAGCCAAAGCCGATGAACAGGTACGCAATCAAAAAACCTTTGCTTTAAGCTGGGAGCTTGATACCAAAAATGTAGACACCGTAACCTTTAAGGGCTATGCAGCCATGCACAAACCAAGCGAGGTTAGCGGCTTTGAGCGCTTGTATTACGATCGAAGTAAGCCGTTTACCAAAACTATTAAGTATTATGATAATTATACGGTTAGCCAAACAGCCGATAAGCCGGTGGCCTACATCGTTCCGCAGGCCTGGGGTAAAATTATTGAGTTGTATAAGCTAAATAAAGTTGCTATGCGTCCGTTGGCGCATGATACTACGCTGGATGTAGAGATGTATTACATAGCCGATTACAAAACAGGTACCCGCCCATACGAGGGACACTATCTGCACAGCGGCGTAAAGCTAACGCCAACTAACATGCAAGTAAAGTTTTTGGCAGGCGATTATGTGGTGTATACCAACCAGCACCTTAACCGTTTTATTGTGGAGACTTTGGAGCCGCAGGGTGTCGATTCATACTTCGCCTGGAACTTTTTTGATTCGATACTGGGATCAAAAGAAGGCTACTCGCACTATGTTTATGAAGACATTGCTGCCGAACAATTGAAAAACGACCCGCCACTGCGCAAAAAATTGGACGACGAAAAGGCAAAAGACCCGGCGCTGGCCAAAAGCGGCCCGGCACAGTTAAATTTTGTATACCGCAATTCGCCGTATTTCGAAAAAACATATCTTCGTTACCCGGTGGCCCGTTTATTGGCTAACACCAAATTAGATTTAAAATGATAGAATATTGGAACATGGCGCCCGTGGCGTCCATCATATTTGCCATTACAATAGTGGTATCGTTACTGGCTTTTAGCAATGAAGAACTTTATGGCAAGCTGATGCTGCATCCGCATAGTGTGTATAGAAAAGTCAATGTTTTTCAGCTGGTAACCAGCGGCTTTATCCATAAAGACTGGATGCACCTGTTTTTTAATATGTTGTCGTATTACTTCTTCGCTTTTCAGCTAGAGGTTTATATTGGCCACTGGCAGTTTGGGGTGCTGTACATAGCCAGCCTAATCATCAGCGATTTGCCATCGGTAGTAAAACATAAAAACGACTATTGGTACCACAGCCTTGGCGCGTCGGGCGCGGTAAGCGCGGCGATATTTAGCTTTATCATGTATTCGCCGATGTCAGAAATGATGATCATGCCGATACCCTTTCCCATTAAAGCCGTGTTTTTTGGAATTTTATACCTTATATATTGCCACTTTGCCTCTAAGCACGCAAGAGATAATGTTAACCATGATGCTCACCTTTATGGGGCGCTTTGCGGGGTATTCATAACATTAATATTACACCCAGATGTGTTGCAGCTATTTATACAGCAGCTTAACGTGGGAGGTCGATCAATGCTTGGTCTTTAAAGTTACCGTCGTCGTCCAACAAAAAGCTCATGGGCTGCTCGGGGTTCTTGATGATCTCGAGCAGTAAAAAGCCCCAGTTTTTCCAAAAGTTTTCAATCACCTGGCCATAGGTTTTATTCTGCCAATGGTCAAACATCGGCTTGCTGCTCATGCCACGCAAAGGCATGGCTTCAATGTATAATTCCTCGTTAACTGGCAGCAGATTATACTCAGGCAGGCGGTTAAACAGGTAATTTGAATAGTAAATGCGGCCGCTAAACTCTTCAAACTGTATGGGGTGCAGGGTGTGGCCCTGTATTTTCTCTAAAATTTCTTTTTGATAGTTGCGGTTGGCGCCATTGTCCTGGAAACAAATGATCAATCCAAAATCTTTTATCCGCAACGAGAATGTCAGCGTATTTATCTCATCGCGATAGCCAAACTCTTCCGGGTTATTATCCACCTTAAACAAAAACAGGCTATAAGGCTTAAACTCCTCAAAAAACACCGGCAGGTTAATGGTTTGCAGCATTAAATGCAGGTGGCTTATTTTATGAATGATAGACTGCGACATGGTAAACTCCTCGCCCATGGCCCGCTGCTGGCGTATGCCTACCTGTATCTCGTTAAAAATAATACCGTATATCAGTTTACCCGCCCATTGAAAAAGCTTCAAATCATCCAGCGCTTTAATAGCATCATAGCCGCCTTTAAAGGCAGCTTCAACCTCGGCTTCTAAAGGCACCAGGTAAGTCTCGTTAACCGCGGCTGCTACCGGTAGTTTAATGTCTTTGTAGGTAGCCATGCTTTCATCAAGCATTTTGAAAGGCTTGTCCTCCAGGCCGTACATACTCATCAACCATTGCGGAAAAACCTGTATGCGCTCTTCTTCGCTTTGCAGGGTTTGACCGGTTAAAAAGCAAAGCTTGTTGCTAAAGTTAGCAGCGTCGAAAGGGGCGTATGGTTTTACGGGCATTATTACGTTATGTTGTTGGTTAGCTTGTCCACCGTGGACTCACCCGGTCATTGCTTCGCTCGACCACCCTCTCTTCGCTGCGCGGAAAGAGGGTTTTTTATTTTTAAACTTTTCCAGCCCTCTTTACGCGCAGCGAAGAGAGGGCCGAACAGCGCAGCGCCTTCGGGGTGAGTTATTGCCGACATGCTATTACCCGCCAAATATACCCATCATTTTAAAAAGAAAAATTTAGCTTTGAGATTATGTTATGTTTATGACGGATACGCTCAAAGAATTATCAGATAAAGAACTATCGCTTGGTAAAACAAACGTGTTTAGCTATGCGCAGGCATCGCCTGCGGAAACCGGAGACGGCACTGATTTTACTTATGCCGATGTGCATAATGCCTACCTATCCCTACATAACAACACTAATAACCCGGCCATAAAAGTTGAAGCCGTAAAACGCATGGTGTTTTTAAACTGGTACTACATGGCCGAGCCGGCTATGCTTACCGGCATGACAGCCTTGGACGAGGACACCATAACGGCATCATACCATTTATTAAACAACCTTATAAAAGCCGGGCAACTCGACGAAGAATTTACCTGGATGCTGGCCTTTTACAGTACATGGGGCTTTGTCATTTTAGAATATTCTGAACCTGACATGCCCGAACTTACCGCCTTTGCCGAACAATACCGCTGGACGGTACGCCAGCCACCGCAAAAAGAACAACTGGGCGCCGTAATGGAAAACCGCGGACAAATGGGCAAGTTTTGGAACGCCTTACAAGAGATAGCCACATGAAACTCACCTGGCAACCCTTAGAGCTTTTATTAAAGCATCCCTTTACCATCGCCAAATTCTCGCGCACATCGACACCTGTTATGCTGGTGCAGGTAAGCCACGAGGGGCAAACCGGTTATGGCGAAGCATCTATGGTGCCTTATATGGGCGAGAGCCATGAAAGTGCTGTTGATTTTCTAGGTAAGGTTGACGTTAGCCGGTTTATTTTTCCGTTTGATTTTCAGGAGATCATTAATTACCTGGATGATCTGGCTCCGGATAATCCGGCAATTAAAGCCGCTATTGACATTGCCCTGCATGACCTTGAAGGGAAATTATTGGGCAAACCCTGCTGGCAATTGTTAGGTAGCGATCCGGCTTTGATGCCGGTTACCAGCTATACCATCGGTATAGATACAGTTGATATTTTCAGGCAAAAGGTGCAGGAAGCAATCGGGTTTAAGGTAATAAAGGTAAAACTGGGTAGAGATAGCGATAAAGAGCTGATCGATATCATCCGTTCGGTAACCGATGTGCCTATTTACGTAGATGCCAACCAGGGCTGGACAGACCGCCAGCAGAGTTTAGATATGATATACTGGCTGCAGCAGCAGGGGGTGCAATTAGTTGAGCAACCCATGCTAAAAACCGACATTGAGGGCAACGCCTGGATAACAGAACATAGTCCGCTGCCCATTATAGGCGATGAGGCAGTGCAGCGTTTAGCAGATGTTGATAGCGCCAAAGGTGTTTACCATGGCATCAATGTAAAACTCATGAAATCTGCCGGGATGTTTGAAGCAAAGCAAATGATTGACCGCGCCCGCCAACTGGATCTGAAAGTACTGATAGGCTGTATGAGCGAAACCAGTTGCGCATCATTAGCCGCCGCTGCTTTGGCCCCGCAATGCGATTGGGCCGATATTGACGGGCCGTTTTTAACGACCAATAACCCGTACGCTTCGCCTGATATTGCTGATGGAAAGTATGTGCTTAATGATTTACCAGGCCTGGGGATTACATTAGTTTAAATTCTCATCATCCTTCCCATCCCAAAAACCATAGTTTATTTTTAAGTTAAATTTTTATCATCAGTCAAAAACCGTTATTTTGTGGTTCGATGTCTTTATTTGTAGCCTCACTAAATTCCGGAAGCAACGGCAACTGCTATTACGTTGGTAATGAGCAAGAGGCCGTGTTGGTTGACGTTGGCATATCATGCCGCGAAACCGAAGCCCGCATGGCGCGCCTGGGTTTAAGCATGCGCAAGGTTAAGGCTATCTTCATTTCGCATGAGCATTCTGATCATATCCGCGGCGTAACCGTGCTGGCAAAAAAGTACCAGCTGCCGGTTTACATTACCCGCTTAACCCTGTTTCATGGCGGTTTGCGCTTAGAGGATGATATGGTGATGGAGTTTATGGCCGAGCAATGTGTTGAAATAGGTGGCTTACGCATCACCCCATTTTTAAAACTGCATGATGCCGCTCATCCGCACAGTTTTACCATTGCCTGTGGCGATGTTAAGGTTGGTGTGTTTACAGATCTGGGCGCCGTTTGCGAAAACCTGATACAGCATTTTCAACAATGTCACGCCGCTTTCCTTGAGGCTAATTATGACGAGGAAATGCTGGAGCGCGGCAAATATCCGTATCACCTAAAACGCCGTATCCGTAGCGGCAAGGGGCACTTGTCAAATAAGCAAGCGCTACAGCTTTTCATGGATTACCGCCCGGCTTACATGTCTCATTTATTTCTGTCTCATCTGTCTAAAGACAATAACTGCCCCGAGCTGGTGCATAACCTGTTTAACACCCATGCGCGGGGTACCGAAATAGTTGTGGCATCGCGCTACCAGGAAAGCGCTGTTTATCATATCAGCGGCATTGGCGCGCCGGCTTTTGCGCCGGTTGCAAGCTTGCAGACATCGCTATTTTAAATCACTAAAATATTAATTTCCATTTACAGGTCATGCTCCGTCAGAAGCAACATGTCGGCAGCAAAATCCATCATACATAATTTGCGCTCCTTAGGTGCGCAACATCGTGGCGAAATTTATGTACCTACGGCACATCTAATTATTTAAGGAATTAACTATAACAAACGATGTCATTTCGATGGAGCCGGGCGGGCTTGAGTGATGGGGCGACAGAGAAATCTTATACGCCATACATCGTTCGCTTTGCAGTCGTATAAGATTTCTCACTCGTTCCTCGTATCGAAATGACATCATATCTTAACTTAATGACATTTACCTACGGCACATCCAATTTTAGCCATTAACGTTTTCTACCAACATTAAACCCCTGACGGGGTTGCCCAGACTATTGGTCGGTGCTATTATTAACACCCGTCAATATCTTTTTTCTTACAATTATTTACTTTAAGTAAAAACAATTATTAAATAAATGTTTTGTAGCTTTAGGTGTTAACGAATTGTTTTTCACCCTGATTAATTAGACGATAAACC
Organism: Bacteroidota bacterium; assembly: GCA_040386815.1. Taxonomy (GTDB): domain Bacteria; phylum Bacteroidota; class Bacteroidia; order Sphingobacteriales; family Sphingobacteriaceae; genus Mucilaginibacter. The sequence continues at coordinate 15,568 of JAZKET010000170.1, forward strand.
CCTTTAGGTGTTTTTGCGTATCGTAGTACATGAACCCATCGCTGCAACCCGATAATAAAACACGTGTCGCGTCTTTGTTAGACGAAGCGTATGCCAGCAGAACAAACAATTTAAAAAGAAGCACTCATTTGGCGCAAGAGGCGCTAGCGCTTAGCCAAACCCTTAAGGATGATGACCTTATTGCCAAAAGCCTAAGCCATTACGCGCTGTTTTTGATGATACAGGGCGAGTTTGAGCAGGCGCTCAAACTATCGGCAGATGCCGTAAAACTTTACGAAACACTTAACGACGAAAAAGGTATAGCCGATGCCAAATACAACATTGCCGGCGTTTACTATAAAACCAATAACTACCACCTGGGCCTGGTTAACCTTGTCGACTGTATAAACACTTACCGCAAGTTTAACGATTATCATAACCTTGCCCGGTCGCACAAATCATTAGGTACCGTTTATGAGTATTTTGGCGATGAAAAGAACGCTATCCAAACCTATGAAGATTCTATCGCGGCAGCAAAAATGGTGGGCGACTTTAACCTTGAATCAAACGCTTACAATCCGCTATCGGGTATCTACCTAAAAAAGCAAAACATAGAAAAAGCAGCCGAACTGATAGAGTTATCCATCAATATAAAAAATAAAACCGGCGATGTGCGCGGGCTTGCATTTGGATACTACGGACGGGGCAAAGTACTTACCGCCCAAAAACGATATAGCGAGGCAGAGCGCGATTTGAAAGCCGCTGTTGACATCCACATTGAAATGGGCGAAACCCTTGGCCTGGGCATGGCTTACCATAAACTGGCACAGCTATATGTAGAGATGGGGCAACTGGCAAATGCTAAAGAAACATTGCAAAAGGGGCTTGATTATAGTACCGAATACCACCTGTCTATGGTGAAGTTTAAGTGCTACCATTTATTTTACGAGATATTTAAGCTGGAGGCCGATCATGTAAACGCGCTTAAATTCCTGGAGCTGTACCTTAAAGAGCGCGAAAGCGTGATTAATGCGCAAACCCTTAAGGTAATTGAAAATTACGACCTCATTAATAAAATGGAGGCCATTAAAAAGGAAGCCCAGTTGCAACTTGAAAAAGCCGAAATTATTGAGAAAAAGAACCATGCAGAACAGGCAGCCATTGTAAAGCAAGAGTTTCTTTCTACTATGAGCCACGAGATACGCACACCCCTAAATGCGGTGATAACGATAGCGGGCTTACTGGCCGATAAAAATGATAAAGAAGAGCAAGAGCTGATAAACGCTCTGCGCTTTGCATCAAACAACCTGTTGTTGCTTATTAACGATATTCTTGATTTCACCAAACTTGAAGCCGGCAAATCTGATCTGGAAATCAGGCAAATTAACTTTAAGCAGCTGTTAGATAATCTGAAGAAAACCTATGAAAGCCTTGCCCGCGAAAAAGGCCTGATGCTTAATTTGGTTATTGATGATGATGTGGCCGAATCGTATGAGATGGATGAAACCAAAATAGCGCAGATATTGGGCAACCTGATAACCAACGCTATTAAGTTTACCTATTTTGGCGAGGTTGATGTAATGGTTGAAAAACTGGGAGCCGATAAGGACACCGACCAGCTGCGTTTCCGCGTGCGCGATACCGGCATTGGTATTTCGCCTAATTACATACAGGATATTTTTGAAAGTTTCTCGCAACCCAAATCCATTACTACCCGCAAGCAGGGCGGTTCTGGCCTGGGTCTGGCTATTGTTAAAAAGCTGGTAGCGCTGCATAGCAGCGACATTTTTGTAAAAAGCACCGAGGGTATTGGCTCAACCTTTTATTTTGACATTAACCTAAAACGCAGCGCAAGGCCTAAACAAGCTGTAACTAAGTATACAGACAACCTTCAAGGCAAAAACCTGTTACTGGCAGAGGATAACGTGATAAACGCCATGGTAATCAGCAAGCTATTATCAAACTGGAAGATAAAAGTTACGCTTGCTAAAAACGGGCTGGAAGCATTAGAAAAATCAAAATCAGGCAGCTTTGATTTTATCCTGATGGATATCCACATGCCTGAAATGGATGGCTTTCAGGCAACAAAAGCTATTATTACAGACACCAGCAACCCCAATTGTAAAACCCCAATATTTGCATTAACCGCCGATGTTACTGCCGAATATCAGAAAGAATACCACTCATATTTTAACGGTTTTTTACGCAAACCTGTTGAGCTGGATAAACTGTATGATGCTTTGGCTGGAGTGACTACGGTATAAGGATACTGAAAACGGTGTTATTTCGACGCGTAGCAAGAAATGTAATACACCTGAAAAATCGCCCGTATAAGATTTCTCCCTCGTTCCTCGGTTCGAAATGACATTTTGTTAATTAATAACCTCCTTAAAGCTTGCGCACTTTTGTGCGCTTGCCCGCCGCCCCCCTCCCAAGGGAGGGAAATGCAAAGCGCCGAAAATAGAGCCGGCGGCTCGACAAATATTGTAGCGCCGGGTTTTAACCCGGCGAAAAAAATAAACAATTGTAAAGAGTGCCATCGGCACGGCCCATTTTTTACAGCCATATCTCTCTACAAATGGGCCGAACCACGGTTCTCAAAGGTATTTTATAATAAACAACAACGGGTTGAAACCCGTTGCTGCAAACGATGTTCAAATGAATTTAAAGCTGGCTGTTTGGCTGTTGTTGGGTTGGCAAATTCAGTACTTAGTAATGTTAATGCCAACAAGGGCTATGACTACCCTAAATAAATTGAGGATGATGGAAGAGACAATTCGTTTAAGTCTGCTATGAAAAAAATGAGCGCAAAAAAAAGAAGGAGTCCGCTAAAACTCCTTCTCTAAAATTAACTGATCTCATTATTCTCATAAAGAACGATTTGGTTTATTTCGATTGTAACAAGCGCCACGAAGATATAAAAAACTACAAAATAAGTAGAAATAAATTTTAAAATTTTTATTTTGGCGATTTTCCAAATCTTATTTTGTCTACCAAACTAGTCAACCAAATACGCAAGGAGCCAATAGGGGTTAAAATATCGGCTACAAAAAAAGCACGCAGGTGAGCCGTGGCCTCGCTGCGTGCTTATTACAAAACATTATTTAATGTCAATTATTTCATCCCTTTTTGGATGGTTTCAATATGGGTATGATGCGCTTTTATTACCGGCAATGTTTTGTCGATAAAAGCTTTCAAATCGGGGTCCTTAACATTTTTCTGGCCGCTCTCAAACAAGTCGACCGTTGCTTTATGGTCAGACACCATTTTGTCTACATAAGCTTTGTCAAAATCGGCACCTTTCTTAGCTGCCAAATCAGACCAGGCTTTTTTTGAATCGGCATTGATAGAATCAGGCAGGGTGATGTTTTTGGTAGCGGCAATAGCTTTCAACTCATCGCCGGCTTTGCTGTGGTCGGCCACCATTCCGTCGGCAAATTCTTTCACCTTAGCATTAGTGCCTTGCGCCTGGGCCAGTTTGCTTAACTCTATTTCCGTCATGCCACCATTGGCGGCATCAACCGCAAACTTGGCATCATCGGCAACGACAGCAATGCCTGTTTCGCCAGTTGTGGTGGTGTCTTTTACGGCATTTAAGCTGTCTGCTGTCTCGGCACTGTCTTTAGGGCCACCACAAGCCTGCAGCATTAAACCCGCCGCAGCGATCATTAAAATTGAACTTAACTTTTTCATAGGTTTACTTATTTTATTTATAAGAAAACCCGCGCGAAACTTTTATGTTTTAAGAAAATTGAATATATGGGAGTTTGGCTTGAAAAAAGTAAGCCAAGCAGGAAGGGGGGCGGGTAGCATAAGCCTATCGGCCCAGCTCTTTCAGTAAGTCTTTGGCGGGTACAGAAATGGGGTTACCGTCTTTGTCGGCAACTATAAGGCTCTCGCCTTTTAATGCAGCCGCTTCGGCCATTTTAATATTAGCTTTTTGAATGCCTGCCAAAACCCTGGCTGCAAAATCATCAAATTCGGCTTTCTTTTCTTTAGTTGTCATTGCCTTGAGATTTAATGTATTCCCAAATATCGTTATTAATTATTTGTTTGTCCAACCCGGAACCTTTTGCAACTGTCTCTGAGTAGACTTTAGTATTATTAAAAACCATCCAATCGTCACAAATAGGAATATAAAGGTTAAACAGGTTACTGATACCCCGATAATATCTTCTGATAACAACATTATCGGGAATATGATGTCCGCCTTTGCTAACACGCGTAGCGACACGATTTATAGCAAAATCTGGCGAAGCTAACCAAAAATAAAGCAGGCTAACCTTATATCCATTAGCCTGCGCATCTTTTATAAAAGACACATAGCTTTTTGTTGCAAGCGTTGTTTCGAGTGCGAAATCTGCTTCAGCGTCCAGTAAATCTTTTACCCTTTTTAACATCACCCTCCCCGCCTCTAAAGCAACACTTTCGGGATTAAACGGCGATATGCCAGCTGCAATATTATCAGCATTAACAAACTCGCGACAATTCAATATCTCGGGCAAAACGGTGTAACTGGCCGTTGTTTTACCGGCGCCATTGCATCCTGCTATGATATATAAATTAGGCATATTGCTAATTTACAACATTAACCGGTGCATCATCAATAAAGGCTTGCAAATTACTTACAACAGTATCCATCAATCTTGCACGGGCTTCTTTAGCGGCCCAGGCAATGTGCGGCGTAATGATACAGTTCCTGGCGCCGAATAGCGGGTTATCAGCAGCTGGCGGCTCCTTCGAAAGCACATCTATACCGGCACCGGCAATAACATCATTGTTAAGCGCATTGGCCAGGTCGGCATCGTTCACTATTGGCCCGCGCGATGTATTTACCAAAAACGCCGATGGCTTCATCTTTTTCAGATTTGCAGAATTGATCAGCCCCTGCGTTTCGGGCGTTAGCGGGCAGTGAATGCTCACCATATCGGCATCGCTTAATAGCTCATCCAACCCCACCCATTTAAAGTTTTTGCGTTGCGATTGATCTGTCTGTGTGCGGCTAAAAGCTATTACCTTCATATCGAAAGCAGCTGCAATATCGGCCACCTTTTGCCCAATAGTGCCAAAACCTATAATACCCAAAGTTTTCCCGGCCAGCTCAATGAGCGGATAATCCCAAAAACAAAAATCTTTTGATTTGGCCCACCTGCCATCCATTACGGCGTCGCTGTGTTTTTGCACATGCAGGCAAAGCTCAAGCAATAAAGCAAACACAAACTGCGCAACCGCCGTGGTGCCATAACCCGGCACGTTAGTTACCATAATGCCCTTATGCTTACAAACAGCGGTATCAATAATATTATAGCCGGTTGCCAGGACGCCTATGTATTTCAGATCGGGTAGCTGGTTAATGGTATCCGCATCAAGCGGTGTTTTATTGGTCAGGATGATCTGAGCGCCTTTACTACGCTCAATAATCTGGTCAATTGGCGTGCGGTCGTGAATGGTAACCTCGCCAAGTTTATTCAGCGCGTCCCAGCTTAGGTCGCCCGGGTTAAGGGTATAGCCGTCAAGTACTACTATTTTCATTTATTGGGGATGATTTTTGCAATAATAAGCCATAATTTTATCGCTATATGCTACAGATTTAGCCAAAATAACACAGTTTTTTCACTAACTGTTTCACAAAAGACCAAGATTAACCCCTGTTAATTATAGATTATTATCGGCGGTTGCTTACAGTGCAGCCTAAAATCAGTCAAAAAAAACCAAAATACACCACTTTACAAGCAGCTGCTTTTCAGGCAAAAATCAAAAAAACCTGTTTCACTTTGTTTCACACCATTTTCGCAATTGACTGACATCAATTAATTTAGCCAAAACCTTGTTTCACTTGTTTCATCTGTTTCATATTGCAGTGAAACAACACACTTTAATTTGTCCTGGTGTTCTGATCAGCGGCAGGCTTAGCCGGTGCGCTCAACTCGTCCATAGTAAACGTTTTTTGGCGCGATGCCAGCTTAGCGCGTAAAGCCTTAACATCGGGCGCGTTCACCTTATCGCCCTTATTTTGCCATGATCGACGAACAAAGTTCAATACCTGTGCAAGGTCGTCATCTGTAAAGTCTTTATTATCAGCAAATCCCGGCATCTCTC
>JAZKET010000170.1:21655-35859 GCA_040386815.1 Bacteroidota bacterium
CTTTGTAGATATGGCCGTTAACCTTAACCGGCCCGCTTAAACCTTTAAGTATGATGGATATCAGCGTAGTCTTGTTACCATTCACAATCTCAGACTTGTTAAGCGGCGGCGCCAGCGATGCCACGCCGTTACCGTCCTCGCCATGGCAGGTTTTACAAACCGTGTTGTAAATAGCCACACCACGCGGGTAGTACTTAGCCATTAGGGCCGGGTCGCTGTTTAGCTTAGCATCCTCAATAGCGGTAACAACACGATCAATGCGCTTGTTAACAGCTAAGGCAGTATCAGGCAATAGGGCCAACATTTGTTTCTGAAAAGCCTGCTCGCGGCCCTCAAGCGCTGCAACAATAGCGTCAGACACATAGTTGTTCTTAGGGTGACGTTTAGCAAGAGCGAACAGCAGATCATCAGCAGCCTTAGCATCAAATTTCTTTATAGCGTTGGTTACAAAGCCTACGTATGGCGCGGCGGTGGTGTCATTAACCATAGGTGCAAGTAAAGAGGCAAACTGTTTATAATTGTTTTGGGCGATGACCGTCTGCGATACTGTTAAAGCCTGCATCCTGATGCTCCATTGTGGCGATTGCAGCAAGGCCAGTACATCATCAGCCTTCAAAATACCGAAGCCCTCCAAAGTCCACAAAGCATGTGTTACAAATAACGGATTAGCCGATTTCAAAGCCTCGTGCAAAGCCAGCACAACTTGTTGTGGCTTACTGTCTACCAATATCTGTTGTGCTTTATCGCGCACATAACCATTAGCATTACCCAACAGTGCAACCAGCTTAACCGGGTCTGCAGGAAACACAACATTAACCGGTTTCTTACCCAAAGGGTACACCTTGTATAACCTGCCACACGCTAACGGCAGCGTTAGGTTGCGTTTGCCAATCTCGCCGGCAAGGTAGGGTGTCAAATAAGTTTTATGTTGAATGATACCACGGTACATATCAACAATATACAAAGCACCATCCGGACCATCATACAAACTCACCGGGCGGAAGCGCTCATCAACACTTGCCAAAAACTCACGGCCACGATAAGCTTGACGGCCACGTACCACATTACCCTTTTCAGTAATAATATTGCGCTTTATCAGGTTGGCAGACGGCTCTGCAACAAATGCATTAAACTGATAATCGGCACCAAACAAGCCACCACGATAGATCATCGGTCCGCAGGCCGCTGTCATATTCACCAGGCGCAGGCTGTCGTCTAAAACACCTTTCATATAACCTCTGTTAACCCCTGGCGTAGGGCGTATAGGGTAAACCTTTGTATCGGCAACGGTACGCTCATTAAAACCGGCCATACCTTTTTGATTCTTGTTGGTTAACCCCAGCCCTGGCGGAAAGTAGTCGCCTTGCAGGTTTACAGAATTATCATTAGCATACATACGGCCCTGGTCGTCCTGGGTAATACCCCACTGGCCTTTGCCATGCGAACGCTCGGTCAGCCACTTATCGCCCACCTTGCGGTAGCGTTTCTCTGAGTTTGCGTTGTATATCCAGTTATCTAAAGCCCGGTACAAACCGTTGGGCTGGTGCTCAACGTTACCGCCGTCGGTATATTTAGGGTCAACAATGCTACGTTTAACCACCTTGTCATTAGCTAACTCATAAAAGTAAAGGCGTGGCGGTTCGGCAACCAAAATGCCGTTTTCTATCAGGCAAATGGCACGGGGCAGTATCAATGAGTCTATCACTACTTTGCGTTCATCCATTACGCCGTCTTTGTTTTTGTCAGACAGCACTACAACCTTGCCTATAGGAACGTTCTCTCCTTTGCCTGTAGTATCAGGCATATAATTCTCCATCTCGGCAACCCAAATGCGGTTGTCCTTGTCAAACGTAATAGCAACCGGGGTACTTATCAATGGCTCAGCGGCAATCAATTGAATAGCCATCCCAGGTTCCAGCTTCATTTTACTTATCGACTGGTTAGCCGGCACAACGGGCGACGCGTTAGGATCGGCCTTTGGTGGGTTATTGGTTAAGGTCAAAAGTTTGTGCGTGGTGCACTGGTACAAAACAGCAGAAGCCAGCAACAATAAAAATATATAAGCGTACTTTTTCATCATCTAAAACAAGGCGATTTTATAGTTAAAATCATAATAAAGCGCATGTAATTAAGGCATTATCTATCTAAAAAATGCCAAAAACATACATTTCCTTGTAAAAATGCCTTATTTTTTATTATCAGCAATAAAATACCTTTAAAAAACCGCTAGCGTAATAACCATTTTACTAATTGCCCTTGCTAAACCGTTTTATTTGCCACATTTTCACGACATTTAAAGCAGAAACCAACAAAAGGTTATTACCACCAATTATTATCTAAATGAAAAAAATGCTTCTATCGATGGCCGCGCTAACGTGCGCCATGCAGCTATCGGCACAAACAAAAACCCCGGCCGACTATGTTGACCCATTTATTGGTGCCAGCACAAGCGCAGCTAAGGCGGGTGTATTACACGGCTTGGGCAAAACCTTTCCGGGGGCGGCTACGCCATTTGGTTTGGTACAGGTTAGCCCTAACACTATTACGGGTGGAGACAATGGGCCGGGCTATAGCTATGAGATGGAATACCTGGAAGGATTTGCTTTCACTCAAATGAGCGGGATTGGCTGGTACGGCGACCTGGGCAATTTATTAACTACCCCTACCACCGGAACGCTACGCATAGTTGCCGGCAGGCACAAAGAACTACCTGGCTATCGCTCAAAATACAATAAGAAAGATGAAATAGCTAAGGCGGGTTACTACGGCACCACGCTTACCGATTATAATATCCATGCAGAAGTTACCGCCGCGCCACATAGCGGAATTTTAAAGTTTACTTTTCCTAAAAACAAGCAATCGCGTATACAGATTGACCTGGCGCGCAGGGTGGGCGGCACATCAACCGAGCAGTTTATACAAGTGGTTGACGACCATACCATACAAGGCTGGATGAAATGCCCGCCCGAAGGCGGAGGCTGGGGCAATGGCGACGGTAAGGCTAATTACACCGTTTATTTTTATGCCCAGTTTAGCAAACCACTTAAAAACTATGGTGTTTGGAGTGCAGATATCCCTAACGGAATATCGCGCAAAAGCGAGAGCGTTACCAGTTTAAAATATGATTCGCTGATTTCTAAAGCGGCTATCATCTCAAAACCAACAACAGTGCAAGGCAAGCACCTGGGCTTTTACACCGAGTTTGCCACCACCGAAGGTGAAATAGTGATGATGAAATCGGGTATATCATTTACGAGCATGCCCGGCGCAAAGCTTAATTTAAATACCGAGATACCTGCCTGGGATTTTAACAAAGTATTAGGCAAAACTAAAGACTTATGGAATAAAAGCCTGAGCCAGGTAAGCGTTACCGGCGGCACCGAAGATCAGAAAACTGTGTTTTATACTGCGTTGTACCACACAATGATTGATCCGCGCGCTACCAGCGATGTAGATGGCACCTACATGGGAGCCGACATGAAGCCACATAAAACCGGAAAATTCATTAAACGATCTGTATTTAGTGGTTGGGATGTTTTCAGAAGCCAGTTTCCGTTACAAACCATTATTAACCCTACCGTGGTGAGCGATATGGTTAACTCGTTGGTTGAGATAGCCGATCAAAGCGGCAATAAATACCTTGAGCGATGGGAATTGCTAAACGCCTATTCGGGCTGTATGGTGGGTAACCCTGCCATTCCGGTAATTGCCGATGCCTACAGCAAAGGGATCCGCAATTTTGACCTGCAAAAGGCATACACCTATGCTCGCAATACTTCAGAAAAATTTGGCAACACGCCGGCCCGTAAAGAGTTGGACATATCTACCACTCTTGAGTACGGTTTTGATGATTGGTGCCAAGCGCAATTAGCCAAATGGTTGGGCCACCCCGAAGATGCTAAAAAATATACCGACAGGGCACAGATATACAAACAAATTTTTGATGCAGAGAAAGGATGGTTTCGCCCGAAAAATGCTGATGGCACCTGGAAACCCTGGCCGAAAAAGGGACGCCTGCAGCAAGATTATGCAACTGTTGAAAGTAACCCGTATCAGCAAGGCTGGTTTGTGCCACATGACATTGATGGTTTGGCAACGCTGATTGGCGGCCGGGAAAAAACAATAGAAGACCTAAACTCTTTCTTCGAAAACACCCCTGACAGCTTTACCTGGAACGACTATTACAACCAGGCCAATGAGCCCGTGCACCTGGTGCCTTTTATGTTTAACCGACTGGGCACTCCATGGCTTACACAGAAATGGGTACGTAAAATTTGTGCTAACGCTTACACCACTGGCGTTGAAGGTTTAGTAGGTAACGAGGATGTTGGCCAGATGTCGGCCTGGTATGTTTTGGCCGCGGCGGGTTTACATCAGGCAACTCCCGGCAACCCACGGTATGAGTTGTTTAGCCCTACGTTTAACAAGGTGTCTATACGTGCCGGTGCTACCGGCAAGGTTTTAACCATTACGGCTAAAAACAATTCGGCCAGGAATATTTATATACAATCGGCTAAGTTAAATGGCAAGCCTTATAACCGATGCTACATTATGCATCAGCAGGTATTGGCGGGTGGCACTTTGGAGTATGTGATGGGAAGTGAGCCGAATAAAAAATGGGGGATATGATAGGGTTATGAGGGCTTTATTAGGATTGTGATTGGTTGGCGTTAATGCATTGGCGTCGACTCACCCCGACGACGCTACGCTGGTCGGCTCTCTTCCGCAAGCGGTAAAGAGGGCTGAATAGCTGATAAATTATCAAATTACAACCCTCTTTTGCACAGCAAGATAGGGTGCCCGAGCGAAGCAATGGGCAGGTGAGCCCCCCCTGCGGACGAGTATTATAGAAGTTTTAAACCAATTATATGAACATCCTGCAAAGAACCATCATCGCCCTATGCTTCATTAGCATAGCCGGCATCGCGTTAGCTAAACCTCCCGCAAAAAAGAACTATAAGTTTAAGGGCAAGATATCTCGCGAAGTGTTGGAGAATTACCTTGACCGTTCTGTTACTATGCAAAGTTTGCTGGTAGGGCAAGGTAATTTTGATGATAACCTGCGAATGATAAAAAACATAGGCGCCAAACTCATTGGCAGGGCTGTTTGCCAATGGGGACAAGAGGCTGATATCCCATCTAATCTGATCAAAGAAAAAGAGCTGGCGGCTAAAATACACGCTGCCGACCCTGATATTATTTTACAAGCCTGCATCTTTGAGATAGTTACGCCGCAGGTAAATCAACTGGATGTGCCCGCATGGGCCTTTAAGGCGCTTAACCTGCCAGTTGAGCAGCGTAAGTTCAGTTATGATGCCATGTTGTATCCAGACGGTAAGTTTAAGAACCATTGGGGCCGCTCATCGGTGCCCGATATCAGCCAAAATGAAACCAAGCTGTTCTTTTATTACCTGGGTGCATCATACATAAATGCCGGCATTGAGGGTATCCATTTTGGGCAGGTAGAGCTAATGAATAAGAACGATAAAAACCTGGATCATTACGCACAGATATTACAACTTATTCGCGATTATGCCAACAAACATGGCCGCCGAAAAATGGTGATCTGCGACTCGCACGTACCCAGCGGTGGCTTTTTAAAGGATGGTAAGTTGCTGATGGATGTGCACGCCTTTCCGCTACGGATAAAAGAGATTTCTGATAAACCAGAAGAAGCCGAGTTAAAGGTTGGTCATACCGACGCCCTGTTTCTGCGCAGCAAAGGAGGCATTACTCCAAGTGGCTGGAGTTGTGAGCATTTGCCTTATTTGGTAGAGTTTGATAACTATGGCGTAAGTAAACAACCCAGCAAGCCTAATGCAAAAGACCTTGATATTTGGGTGTGGGGATACGATGAGATCAGCTGGTTTGCGCATCAACCGGCGCCTTATCGTCAAAATTGGCTGCGTTATGCTTATGACTGGGTAAAGAAAACCGACCCGAACGGCCACGTAGAAATGCCCGGTTCAAGACAAACCACATCGCCATTAGACAAAAAACGATGGTATTATGCTAACAACAAAAGCGAAGCAGTACCCGATGGGCATGGCGATGAAGACATCATCAGGGATATTTGGACACAAGGCGAAAAATAAAAGCGTCCTATTTCATAACTATTCGGTTACCAAGCTCATAGGCTGTGCGTTGCAAATTTTGGCGGGTATTTTTTAATGCCGATGACAGATCTGTGCGCTCTGTATTGATACATACCAGCTCATCAAACAACTGATTCATTTTAGCATCAGGCGCGGCTGGCACCTTTCCGGCTAGCCCTATTACTTTTATGCCTTTTTGCCTGGCACGCGCGGCTACCGCGGCGGGCGCTTTGCCCTGCAGGGTTTGCTCGTCTATACTTCCTTCGGCAGTAATTACCAAATCCGCCCGGCTAAGAGCGCTTTCAAAGTCGGTAAGGGTTAAAAAATGGTCTGCACCACTTACAAGCTTGGCATTTAAGAAGGCATATAGCCCAGCCGCGGCACCGCCCGCTGTACCGCCGTGTTTTATTTTGGTGATATCTTTCCCGGTTATTTCTTTCGCCAACACGGCAAACCATTCAAGGCCACCCTCAATTAGCATAATATCAACCTCGCCGGCGCCTTTTTGCGGGCCAAATACAGGGGCGGCGCCATCTGCTCCTATTAATGGATTTTCTACATCACATAATATGGTGATGTCGCAATCAATGGCTCGCATGTATAATCCTGAAGCATCAATCGCAAATATGTCGGTTAAACTCCACCCATCGGGCTTTAGTGCCCTGTCATCCGCATCATAAAAAACCACGCCAAGTGCCGTTAAAATACCGACACCACCATCAATGGTTGCAGAACCGCCCATGCCTAAAATGATTTTGCTTACCCCTGTGTCAAGAGCGGCTTTGATCAACTCGCCGGTGCCATAAGTGTTGGCTAGTAATGGCTGTAGCTCATCCGCCTTTAATAGGCGAATGCCGGATGCATCAGCCATTTCTATAACTGCGGTTTGCCCATTATCTATCAAACCAAACCCTGCGGTTATCTTGCGGCCCAATGCATCATGTGCAGGCGCGCTTACCCACTGGCCTTGCAAATGGTTTATCAACAATGCGCCGGTTCCATCTCCTCCGTCGCCTACCGGAAACAGCTGATAATTGCAATCCAGTCCGCTTTCCTGCAGGCCGGCAGCAATTGCCTCGGCTACGCTTTGCGCATCAAGACTGTTTTTAAATGCGTTGGGGGCTATCAGGATATTCATTTTGCTAAAATTAAGCGTATTTATCGCAATATTACTACCTTTATAACTTGCTATTTTACTGTGCTTTATAAATTAATTACATCATTCTATTTATAAAAGCAGGACCAAGAAGCTTGTATTAATGGTTTAGCCTATGTCCCGTTATTGTCCACCCTAAAAGGCGGATTAAACGCAGCATGGTAGTGTTGCTAAATATTTAGTTACTTTTGGGTCCTAACCATCATCACTGTTTGCGCAAATATGTTTTTCAACCGAAGGTTATTCTATTTTTCGTTCTTCTTTACAATCGGTTGTTTATCCCTGTATTCATGCCAATTAAAAGATGATCCGTCGCAAAGCGAAATAAAAATTCAGGTGCAAAGGGCCGATAGTATATTATTAACCGGAAAGCCTGATAGCGCTATGTATTTTCTTAAAAACAAGCGCGGTCAATTTAACCCGGCCGACCCTCAAATAGCAGGTTATTACGAATTCATGTCGGTATACTACCATTTTATTGACACCGCGGCCGCTATACGCTATGCAGATAGCGCCATGGCTGTATTTGACACGCCAGAACACACACACAAATATGCCGACCTGTATTTCAAAGTACTTTTAGCTAAAGGCGACGTATGTATTATTGGCAAACAATACGAAACCGCGCTTGCCTATTACGACAAAGCTAAGCAACTGTTAACAGACGGCAGCTGCGATGACGGCAACCTTGCCAGCAAAATTGGCGGCATTTATTTTAATCAGAAAAACTATGCCATGGCGGCAAACTACTGGGTTGAAAGCTACAATCGCTTACTTAAATGTGCCAACACCATGTCGCCGCGGAAGCTGTTTTATTTAAAGCAGGCTGCACTTAATAACACCGGGGTATCGTACGAGCGGGCCGGGCAGCTTGACAGCGCTTATCATTTTTACAAAATTGATCTTGATTTTATTAATGAAACAGAGCGCACAGGCATTGTAGAAAAAAAAGCTGTAAGCGGACCCCGAATTATTGTTTACGACAACATTGGCGGTTTATACTTAAAACAAGGCAGGCTTAAAGATGCAGAGCGCTATTTAATGGCCAGCGTATCTATACCACATAAAGATGTAGATGGTATGCGGATAACAGCATACATCAAACTATCACAGCTATATTTGAAAACCGGCGAATTTGATAAAGCCGAAGCCTCATTTAAACAAAGCAGGCATTTGCTTAATCTTTATGGTAAAGACAATCCTAAACCTGATGTTGAGTGGTATTCCATTTATGCTCAATTTCTTTTCGCGAAGCAACAACCTGTAGCAGCCTATCAATACCAGGCAAAGTATATTCGTTTAAAAGACTCATTAGAAAAAACTAACGATAAGCTGCACCGCCTGGATATAAACCGCGAGCTTAAAGCCATACAGCGCGAAAACCTGTTGGCCACAATGGAGCATAAAGAAAAACTTGAACACCTATATATATGGGGCGCATCAATTGTTACTGCCTTGCTATTAGTTGTTATTGTATCTATAAACCGGGGCTTAAAACAAAGCCGGGCTAAAAATAACAGTGCACGTATACACAATGCGCAATTACAGCAAACACTTGAAGAACTTGAGCGGGCCAATAAAAACATAGTGCGAATTATGCGCGTTATGGCGCACGATTTGCGCAACCCGTTAGCAGGAATGATCGGTCTGGCCAAATCGGCCGGCGAAAGCGCCATGACAGAGCACGGCAGAGACATGCTTAAATTATTAGAAGACACCGGCACCCAATCGTTGGATATGATCAATGAGTTACTTCACTCTGGCCTTGCCGACGATGAGAAGATGGTAATGAGCAAAGACCCGGTAGATATTAAAGAATTGTTGCGCGACTCTGTAGCGTTGCTACAGTTTAGAGCTAACGAGAAAAAACAGCAGATTACCTTTGAGGGCGGCGCCGGGGCCATAATAACAAGCATAAACAAAGAAAAAATATGGCGCGTGTTTAACAACATTATTGTTAACGCCATTAAGTTTAGTTATGAAGGTGGGATGATATTTGTAAGTATCAAAAAAGCACCTAATAATAAATTATTAATTGCTGTTGCCGATAATGGAATGGGCATACCTGATAAAGACAAAGACAGCATTTTTGACATGTTTACCGCGGCAAAACGTATTGGTACGGTTGGCGAGCAGCCTTTCGGGCTAGGGCTATCTATTTCAAAACGAATTATTGAAAACCATGATGGCAAATTATGGTTTGAAAGTTCGGCCGGTTTTGGCACTACTTTTTATGTTGAGCTGCCGCTGATATAAGGCTAACCCGCAGGTACAAACCTGATACACATAGGAGCGTCTATATTAATCATTGCAGGGGTTAGTTTAAGTTGGCCTGTCGCTTTATCTATTTTAAATACAGATACATTGTTTGAGAACTGGTTTGATACCAGCATATAACTGCCGGTAGGGTCAATAACAAAATTACGTGGCGAGCGGCCATTGCTGCTATAACGTTTAACCAGGCTAAGCATACCTGTAGTTTTGTTTACGGCAAACTGTACAATCTCATTAGCTGTACCCCGGTTTGAGGCATACAGAAAGCGGCCATCCGGCGACAGGTGGATATCCGCGGCCTGTATATTACCTCTAAACCCATCGGGCACTAACGATTTTAGCTGGATATAGCGAGGCCTGCCCTTATTAAAGCTATATACGGTAATGGTGCCTGATATTTCCTGCAACATGTAAACAAACCTGCCATCGGCTGAAAAGGTGGCGTTACGCGGACCGTAGCCCAGATTGCCGCTTACAAAAGGTATTGTGGCCGGGCTTAATACTTCTTCTGCGGCAGCGTTATTGTATTTATAAATATTAAGCTTATCGGTACCAAGATCAGTAGAAAGCAGGTATTTTTCATCCGGAGATAGTATTGCCGATTGCACATGAGGAGCCTCCTGCATAATGCGGTTAATACTGCTGCCCGAGTTTTGTATCAGTTGCGATACCTCGCCCAATGAGCCATCTTCTTTTATAGGATAAACCGATAATGAGCCGCCCAGATAATTAGCACAAAACAGATTTTTCTGAGCTTTATCAAGCGTTAAATATAATGGACCACCATAAGCCAGTTGCCGATTCAACGAATCTAAATCGCCGGTTACCGGGTTAAACTTGTAGGCGTAAACGCCACCGGGGCCAATGCGTTTATCGCTAACGGCATATACAAACTTATTATTTGCGGATACGGCCAGATAGGTAGGATCGGTAATGCCGGCGATGTGGTTAAGATAAGTGATCTTGTTAGAGTCGAGATCGAAACGATAAACATATATGCCATCGCTGGCTCCGTGTGTGCGTGTGCCTATAACCAAATTGTACAGCTTACCCTTTTTACCTTGCGACAGGCAAAACAAAGGCAGTAGCAATAATGCAACCAGTAGCCGTTTTTTCATTCAATGCAGATCAGTTATACTAAGTAATGTTGGTTAAACCAATCATTAGCGGCAAATGTTTGAAACTGGCTGTATAAGGGGAATACAGCGCAACATTTTAACAAATCAATGCAAATTACGGCATAAGGTGTGCAAATACAATCATTAACTATTAAATACAGGCATTGTTACAGAAAAATGGCAGACGGTGCAGGCTTAACTGTCTTATAGAATATAACAGAAGCGCTACTGCTTGAACTTTAACGCATAAAAGCCGCCGTTAATACCAAAATGCTCTTTCACTATGGGCGCTAAACTTTGAAGCGAATCGCCCAGATACATTACATAGCCATCGCCGGCAAAGTCTTTATGTATAGCTATCATCATGCAAAACTTATACTCTGTACCAAACGAGTTGTTTTTTATCGGGATAAATATGGTACCGCCGTGATCTGCACCAAACTCGCGCTTAACCGCGTCTGGTGGAAACAGTTGCCCGCGTATCGTTGTGTCTCTGACACCGCCGCCTACATTGGTTGCAATACTGTAGGTAATTGCACGCGCCATATCGTTGATCCTTTTATTGAAAGCTTCGGTAGTATCGCCGCCATTTTGAGAACCCTTCATCGCGTTTCGTATGGTTGAAAAAGGAGCAATGGCGTAACGCACTTCAACAGATTTGCCGGGTATAGTAAGCGCAAGCTCATAGTGCATTTGACGGTTTTTAACTATAGGTATCTCTACCGCGTCGTTGGGCATAGTAAAGGTCATACCGGCTTTGGCAAGCTCGGCATTAAATTTTTTGTGTACGCTGTCTGTAGCGGCAAGTTGTGCTTTTGTTTGTGCCGCACATAAGGCAATAGCTGCAACAAGTAAAAATTTTTTCATTGACACGGTTTTGGAATTGGTTGTTTGAATATAATGAATTTATATTCCAGATGAAAAAAGCCGGGATATTCCACAAATAAATTTTACTTATTTGCAGAACACCCCGGCTTAGCTTGGTCAGCGGCTTTTTTAAATTAATTTATCCAAACCGTTTGGGTAAAGGCACCATTTACGGCAGCATCCCAAACCTCTAAACGTATCCATTTTTTACCTTTTAAATTAACAGGTATTTTAAAACTCTTGTCGCCAAAAGCGGTAGTGTTTTTCAGGTCGATACGTTGGTGGTATACTTTTGTGCCATCGCCGGTAATCAAATCAGCAAACTGTAACGGGTAGGTCCATTTCACCCTAAATTCAGCAGTTGATTTGGTAGTTGGCGTTACCTTAATGGTTGAGCCGGCTTCGGCACCGTTAATTTTAAAGTCAGGCAATAATACCTCGCCACTGGTGGCAAAGAAACGTCCGCTCTCTAATACATCCAACACGGGTTGCCAGCCGTTTTTAAACTCAGGCAGTTTGTCTAATTTTAAGTAGTTAACATTGGTGTGGGCGTACATCTCGTTTTCGAAAGTAATGGTAAAGATGTCCGACTCAGCCAGCACCTTCTTTTTGTGGCCCCAATTGTTCATATCATCCAGCAAATCCAATATCCGGATACCCATGCGGTCTGTCGATAAATCGCCCGGGATGTTTTTCCAGGCGGCGCCAAAGAAACGGTCTGACTTAAAAAAGGCTTCATTTTTATAAATATCCGGAAAGCCGGTTGATCCTTTGGTACGCGCGTGGGCAGTCCAGGCAAGGCCTTTTTCGTCCTGTAATAATTTCAGCATATCCATTTTATCATGGATATGATATACTTTACCATATTTAGGATGATTTTCTACAAAAGGCACGCCCGGCTTGCGCGACATGATCCAATAAATTGGTTTAGGGAAAAACTCTAACCAGTGGCCCCCTAAAAATTCGTTCGGCTCTTCGCCCGGTAACAGTAAAAAGTTGTCTTTTGATTCTTTTTCGCACTCCTGGAATAAAGTATGCAGCTCATTTAGTCGCAATGAATCCGGGCCTTTAGGATGCCCGGTACCATGAAACTCGCCCAGGTGAACTATGTTTACACCCAGCGCTTTAAATACTTTCACATATTCCGGCTCGGCCTCTGCGGGTTTGCCTTTAAGGGTATATTGGGTAGTGTACTCGTTATGGAAGTGGCTTGACATGGTTTTGTAACCAGGCAGTGGCTCAAACTTATCGTTACGGGTGTAAGCCTTTACTTTTTCTAGTACAGCCGGGCCGTCGGTAGTGCTAACCATACAGAAAAAATTCATGCGTTGTTTGGTGCCCGGCGGCGCGTTGAACCATGGCACGTAGCGACGATCGCCATACAGATCCTGTCGGATACCCAAACCATAACCCGGTATCATTTTGCGGTAATTATTACCATGCCAGGTGAATTTTAGGTTAAAAGCTTCGTCTAACGGATAAAAGTACTGGTGAGGCGCCGGGAAAACCGCTAAACTACCATTGGCGGTTTGGCCGATAATGGTACGGTATTTAACCACGATGTTTTGCGCTTCGTCGGCACCGTTAAAATCATTGTTCTGGAATGTGTTGTCGGTTTTGGCCCAGCCAATTTTGCTCCAGGTTGGGTTTTTGCTCACCATTCCTGCATCATACAAAATAGCTGCCGAATCTTGTTGGGTGGTCATCACAGCGGCTACATTGAACAGCGGCGTATTGTTGTAAAAAGTGATCTCGATATTGCCGCTAAATGTGCTGCTTGATAAGCCCGACACACCTACTATTGTACGTGAGCCGTCGCTTTTTACCCAGGCAGATTTTTTATCCAACGCCACATTGTATGACTGGAATGGCTTTGTAGGCACGCGGTCAAAGAAAATGTTCCAGCCGTTTTGTGATATCAGGTCGCGGTGGCCTATGGTTAAAATAAACTCAGGGTTAAGCTTTGCGGCTATCTCTTTAAATGAACCGTTTGATGTTGCTTGGATACTTTCAAAAAGCGGGTTGCTTTTGTTCAAATCAAGCACCACGCGGCCTTTTTCGGTTGCGCTGGTGGGCCAGCTAAGATCGATTTTGGTGCCGCTGGTTTTTACCGTCACCCCGTTTTTAGGGTTAAAAGCTTTTAGGTTAACTGCCGATTGCGCTTTTACGGTATCGGCATTAAATAATAAAACGAATGCTGCTGTAAGCAGGCAAAGTCTGTTAAATACAATCATAATGAGGGTTGTTTATACTTGGCGACTAAAAGTAGAAATTATTTTTAACTATAAAGAATAGATATAGCTATGTAAAAGCCTGGTTCAATAGATTGGTTTCAGGATGGCGCATGACACCTGGACGAGTTACTCGCTCAAGAGAACCAGCATCCCTCTTTGCGGCTCTTTGTGCCTCCTTTGTGCGCTTCGTGGTTAATAATAACACAGAGCGTCGCAGAGGAGGCACTGAGCGTCACCGAGTAAGCCCTAAAACGCCCTGAAACTTGGCCTGCTGATCAATGGTGAAAACGACCAGGGTATTGAGCTTAAAATGATCAGCAAAGCCACGGTATACCAAATGGCCAGGTACTTAAATCTTTCGTAGTCAGTAGGTTTCTTTTTCGCTTTCGCGGATACGGTGCTGATGATGCCTATACCGATCAGCATCATGGTAACGTGCTCCATCCCGAAGAAACGAATG
>JAZKET010000171.1:0-7452 GCA_040386815.1 Bacteroidota bacterium
TAACATCAACATGTATCCAATCGGCCTCGCTGTTATTGATCATTTCAATATCGCGTTGCAGGTTACCAAAATCAGCGGATAAAATTGATGGGGCTATTAGATGGTCATTAGTCATTGGGTCATTGAGTCATTAGTGTGCGTGCAAATATAGCTTATTGAGAATGCTATACAAACTAATGGATCTGATGGCGGTTACAAATTATCTAAAAAAGCACGCTCTGTAAAAAAGAAAACAATGACTCGATGACCCAATGACTCAATGACACAACTAGTCACAATTCTGCAACAGGTCATAGTACTTCTTCATCAGCACCAGGTCGTAATTTACAAGCGAGTTATAAGCTTCGGTAACCAGCTCTGTCAAAATAGACGAGCCAAGCTGTCCACCGCCATTGGGTATGGAGTCGTAATAAGAAATAAGTTCTTTCACCCTTATAATTTCGTACAATAACACCTGCACCAGGTCGGCATGCGGCCCGGCAGATTTTGCGGCATTAACCGCGGTTGCGTTATTCAGGAAATCAAGAGGGTCTTGCGACGTGGACATCATTTTTCTACAGGTGGATCGGCCTAAAACCTTTTATCACTTAATTATAAAAATAATAAATAGTAAAAAGCAATTTTTTGTTTTAAAAAAAATAAAAAAAGTTAAAACAAAAAGCCAATTAAATAGTAAAGGCCTTATTTCTAAGGCCTTTACTTGTATTTATATGTCGTGAATATTATTGACCAGCCTCTGGCTTAGGCAACAATACTTTACGAGATAGTTTTAATTTACCTTGTTTATCAACATCCAGTAATTTAACACGCACTTCGTCGCCTACCTGGAATATTCCGTCCATGGTTTCAAAACGTTTGTGGTCAATTTCTGATATGTGTAACAAACCATCTTTACCCGGCATAATCTCAATAAATGCACCGAAAGGCATAATTGATTTTACTTTACCTTCGTAGATCTCGCCAACTTCCGGACGAGCGGCAATCGCTCTGATTCTGCCCGCTGCAGCGTCGATAGCCGCTTTGTTATCAGCAAAGATTTGTACGATACCCTGGTTGTCAACTTCCTCGATAGAGATAGTAGCACCGGTTTCGCGTTGCATTTCCTGGATGATCTTGCCACCGGGACCAATTACAGCACCGATAAACTCTTTGTCTATCTTAATGGTGATGATACGCGGAGCGTGTGGTTTGAAATCTTCGCGAGGCGCGGTGATGGTTTTAGCCATCTCGCCAAGGATATGTAAACGGCCGTCTTTAGCCTGGTTTAACGCGTTTGATAAAACTTCGTACGACAGACCGTTAATTTTCAAGTCCATTTGTACAGCAACAATACCGTTTTTAGTACCTGTTACTTTAAAGTCCATATCACCTAAGTGATCCTCATCACCCAAAATATCAGAAAGGATAGCGTATTTAGTACCCATTTCATTAGTGATCAAGCCCATAGCGATACCTGATACCGGGTTGGTAATTTTGATACCGGCATCCATCAAAGCTAATGTACCCGCGCAAACGGTAGCCATTGATGATGAACCGTTAGATTCAAGGATATCAGATACAACACGGATAGTGTATGGGTTGCTGTCGTCGGCAGGTAAAACACGTTTTAACGAACGCATAGCCAGGTTACCGTGACCAATCTCGCGACGGCCTGCACCTCTGTTAGGACGAACCTCGCCGGTTGAGAAACCTGGGAAGTTGTAGTGTAACAAGAATTTCTGGTAACCGTTGATGAACGCGCCATCAATCATTTGCTCATCGTCTTTAGCACCTAAAGTAACGGTGGTTAAAGCCTGAGTTTCGCCACGGGTAAATACGGCAGAACCGTGAGCAGCAGGTAAGTAACCTACTTCGCTCCAAATAGGACGAATTTGTGTGGTGGTACGGCCGTCTAAACGTTTGCCTTCGTCTAATACAAGGTTACGGATAGCGTCATACTCAACATCGTGATAATATTTTTTAGCTAAAAACTTGGTGATGTCGTCAATCTCGCCTAAAGTAGCGATGTACTCATCACGTACAGCTTTAAATTTAGCGCCACGCTCGTCTTTACCAGAAGCTTCGGCAGCAATAGCGTAAACTTTGTCGTAAGTAGCAGCGTAGATAGCTTTTTGCAATTCGTCATTGCTGTGCTCGTGGCTGTAAGTACGTTTTTCTGTTTTACCAACTTCAATGGTTAACTCTTTTTGAGCCAGACACTGAATTTTGATAGCGTTGTGGGCAAATTTAATAGCCTCAACTAATTCTTCTTCCTGGATCTCGGCACTCTCGCCTTCCACCATGTTAATATCGTGCTCGCTACCGGCAACAATAAACTCTAATGTAGCTTTAGCTAACTGGCTTAAAGTTGGGTTGATAACCAATTGGCCATCAATTTTAGCAACACGTACTTCTGAGATAGGACCATTGAAAGGGATATCAGAAACAGATAATGCGGCTGATGCAGCTAAACCAGCTAAAGCGTCAGGCATAATGTCTTTGTCTGCCGATATAAGGCTTATCATTACCTGTGTATCAGCATGATAATCTTCAGGGAATAATGGGCGCAATGCACGGTCAACCAAACGAGAGATCAAAACCTCATAGTCTGATAAACGAGCCTCGCGACGTAAGAAACCACCCGGGATACGACCCGTAGCAGCGTATTTTTCTTGATAGTCAACAGAAAGAGGTAAAAAATCAACCCCTTCTTTTGCTTCTTTTGATGATACTACTGTAGCCAATAACATGGTATCACCCATTTTTATTACTACAGAGCCATCGGCTTGTTTGGCCAGTTTTCCGGTTTCGATCTCGATGGTGCGGCCGTCACCTAAATCGATCACTTTTTTAATTACATTCATCTTTTTTTTGTTGTGATACGCTTTTCATCTTTTAGAGCGTACCGGTTTTTTTTATTGTGTGTAAATATTTGGCGTAAAAGTAAAAAAGCCATCCCACAAAAGAGACGGCTTTTTATAAAAAATATGTTTCAGTTACTTGATGATATCTCTCAGCGCTAATGCTTTGATGATGGCACGGTATCTTTCAATATCTTTTTTGTACAGGTAAGCTAACAAACCACGACGTTTACCTACCATTTTTTGTAGTGACAATTGGGTAGAAAAATCGTGTTTGTTTTTTTTAAGGTGACCGGTTAAGTGAGCGATACGGGTTGTAAATAATGCAACCTGACCTTCAGTTGAACCAGTGTCTTGAGGGCCTTTACCATGTTTTGCGAAAAGCTCTTGCTTTCCTTCTTGACTTAAATACATTACGTAAATAATATTAAAGCGTAAATAAACTTTGTTAATTGAGGTGCAAAGGTAACTTTTTAATTTGAATTAAAAAGTTAAAGTTCAAAAGGTTATTTAAGAGACTTCTCCTTTTGGCGATAAAGGTGCGCATTACCACCAAAGACGGTGAAATGATCTTTCCTTTTGTTTGGTTCAAAATGCTCCAGCCGCATCTGTTCTCGGTTGTAAAAAGCAATAAAACATTGCTTTACCAGCTTATCCTGATAATAGACATCCAGAGGAATAGGCTGTTTTTTAAAATCTATGGTATACCTAAATTTGTTTAAACCCTGTGTGCTGGTTTGTATGTAAAGCGTATTGGTATCAACAAATGTAAATTTCTGAAATCTGGTGGTATCTTTCATTTTGCTTCCCCACACACCTAATATATCTTTATAGGACGGATAACGCGTTTCTGTACCCGGCAGTTCCTTCCTTATCTTTTTATAAACAGCAAACTTTTTGTTACTGGTATCAGCATCTTTGGGTATTCCCCATAAATACCTCATTAACAAAGTACTATCATTTAAAAATTTTAAGGTAAACCGTGTATACTTAGGATGTTTTCTGTTGATCTCGTAAGTAAATTTCAATTCAACGATATCTTTCTTAACTTTAGTTGAATAGTTCATTTTGTTATACAAAAAACCACTATCACTTAACCAAAGCCCGGTTGAATCGGTTAAAAAGGTTATGTTCCCCCCTTTTACTCTGGCATTCTGCCAACGGCCAATAAGGTCTTTATTGGTATACTTTTGAGCGAATGCAGCCGTAAAGCTTAACGTAAAAACCGTAATAATAGATAGCTTTTTTAACATAGGGTAATAAAGTTTAGTACTCAAATATATCAAAATTTGTCATTGCGAGCGAGGAACGAGCGTGGCAATCGCACGGTGCATGGTTTGCGCTGTTCTACGTGCGATTGCTTCGTACCTCGCAATGACAACACTGAGTTTACCCCTTCAAAAACGGATTAAAATTCCTTGTCCCAATAGCCATACCCGCGGCGCGGCAAACGGTTTTATCACCAAATTTAAAGTTGATCTTGTCAAGGGCCTGGTAAAGTTTTATCCGCTCTTCGTTATCTTCAAACAAGTTGATCTGGTAACTGCCCTGGCAAAGGTTGCTTAGCTTTACCCCTATTAGCCTGATGGGGCGGTGGCCGTTCCAGGCTTTTTTGAGCAGGTTTTTTATGCCAGGTATCAGGATATGTTCTGCAGCGGTGAGCGAGATCTTTTCCTGCACGGTATGTGTTTCAAAATTAGCGAAGCGGATCTTGATAGCCAGGCACGATGCTACTTTGTTCTCTTTACGCAGTTTGTAGGCCAGCTCTTCGGTCATAGATACCAGCACGGTTTCAATGGTCTTTTTATCGTTTACGTCGCTTTCAAAAGTATTTTCTGTCGATATAGATTTACGGTCGCTATGCGGAACGATCTCGCTATCGTCAATACCATTGGCCCGTTCCCAGATGTAGCGGCCATGCTTGCCAAAAACCGTCTCTAAAAATTTAAGCTCGACGCGTTGCAGGTCGCCAATTTTTTCAATACCAAACTGGTAAAGTTTTTGGCAGGTTTTTTCGCCCAGCATAGGTATTTTACGAATAGACATGGGCGACATAAACTCCTTCTCTTTACCATGCTCAATAAACAGCTGCCCGTTGGGTTTGGCGGCGTTGGTAGCCATTTTAGCAACCGTTTTGCACGATGCCATGCCGAAGGATATAGGCAAACCCGTTTCGCGGATAACACGGGCACGCAGATCGCTGGCCAATTGGTAGCAATCATGGTATTTATCCATACCCGTAAGGTCAATGTAAAACTCGTCTATAGATGTTTTTTGATACAGTGGCACACTGTCATGAATGATCTGCGTAACCTGCCTGGAAGCCTCGCTGTACCGTCCGTGGCTACCGCGAATCACCGTAGCATGCGGGCACAACTTCATAGCCTGTTTCATGGGCATGGCCGAGTGAATGCCAAATTTACGCGCCTCGTAACTACAGGATGCTACCACACCCCTATCTGCCGAGCCACCTATTAAAACCGGCTTGCCAATCAGATCAGGATTGAACTTACGCTCAACCGAAACGAAGAACGAATCGAGATCAATATGTACAATATAGCGCCTGGCATCCATACTGCAAATATAAAAATATTGCTAAATAAATTTGCATAAATACTAAATATTTTAGTAATATTGTTTCCCACAAAATTTAAAGGCGATGACAGGTTATAACGATTTCTTCATGTTGCTCTCTCCTTCGGACAAGGTAAAAGCGGCTGTGCGCAATTTTAAAATTGATGCGTCGGACATTATTGGCATGTATGATAGCGTTGGCGCAATAGCCCATATTTCCATACTTAAAATGCACCGTCAACTAACGTTTTTAGCCGAACCTGCGGTGTTTGATTTCAGAAAGCGACTGTGCGTTATTCCGCCCATCACTTTAACCATTAATGGTTTTGATCATTTTAATCACGGGAATGAATACCGCACCATTTATGCCCGCATCACCCAATCGCAGGAAACCAGCCATTGGTTTAAGATGCTGAAGCAGCACCTCAAAATAAAAGAATTTATGGTGCCGCACATTACTATTTGCCGCAACATCCCGGTAGCTGATTTTGAAAAGCTTTGGCCGCATTTTAAAAACCTGGAGTTTAATGAAACTTTCACCATTAAATCGCTCACCGTTTTACAGCGCGAAACCTTTGCTACTTATAAAAAATGGGAAAACTATATTGAATTGCCGTTTGAAGGGCAAACCCAATACAGCCTGGCGCCACCAAAGTCTACTTTATTAAAGCCGGTGCAAACGCTGCAAACCAGCCTGTTTTAATACCCCGTTGGGGGTTAAATGTCGGTAGTATAATAAATTAAGTTATATATATGTGCCGTAGGTACATCACTTTGAGGCCATTAACAGGCTAAACGGTATCAATTGGTTAAGTTTCGCACCTAACGGCGCTAGTAAAGGTGTTAAGCATCGTTTCTACCCACCTTTTGCTCCTACGGAGCATCAAAAATGGCGAGATTGAAAAGATGTGTCCGTACAGCATTTGTTGGAAGGGATGAAAAAGCTCAACATCATCTAAAAGTACGAAACAAAAAAAGCCGCCCAAAAAGGACGGCTTTTTCACTTATTATATATATGATGGAGGAAATTTCGCTTATTTGTTAGCGGCAAAACGTGCACCACCGAAACCACCACGTGGGCCATTATTTTCTTTGCCGCCACGGTCGCCGCCTCTGCGGTCTTCATACTGGCCACCGCGTTGCTCGTTACGTTTTTCAAAACGCAGGTTGTTATCGTTGCGGTCATCACGGCGGTCTGGTTTGTCTTCACGGCGATCATCCTTACGATCGTTACGGTTATCAAAACGATCGTCGCGGCGGTCTACCCTTGCATCAAAACGGTCGTCGCGGCGGTCGTTGCGGTTATCCCAACGGTTATCTCTGCGGTCGTAACGATTGTCTACACGTACATCTCTTCTATCCCAGCTGTAATAAGGGCGGGCGTTATACCTGCTGCGGTATACGTTAGCATTTAAGTAAGGGCGCGGTGCACGCACTTCGTAGTAACGCACGTTGCGGTAACTGTAGTCGCGGTAAGCACCTGGCAGATAGGCTGCAGACACCCATCTTGAACCGGTGTTATAATAGTAGCATTTCTCGTAAACGCTGTAGTAAGCATCAACTTCGGGCATGTAGTAGTAATAATCTGCATCCCTATAATCTACCACCACCGGGGCTACCCGTACCGGAGCAACAACCGCTGCCTGAACCACCGGCGGTCGGCCACCGCCTAAAGTTACCCCAATTTGAAATACTTGCGCATTAACGTTGCTAAAAGCTAAACCTGATAATGCTATGGCTGATAATATTGCTATCTTTTTCATGTTCTTTGTATTTATGTCTTTATGACGATGCAAACCGGCCATGGTTTAATCATACATTAAAAACAAACTGAATAACTATTCATTAAAAGAATTAAATACCTTTTATATTTAATAAAAAAGAATTTTATTTTGTCAAGATGAAATTTATGACGATTACATTGATATTTTATTTGGTTAAACCACATTAAAATTTATTCTGCTAATTTTGGGATATAAACGCTGAGTGCCCGGGCGTTGGCGCTTTGACAAAGAAGAGTAATCGTAAAATGTGATTA
>JAZKET010000172.1:0-12225 GCA_040386815.1 Bacteroidota bacterium
ACCGATGTAAAAACCAGCATCAGCGCCATAGCAATGCGACCGCTCAAAACAACATTGGCGCCGTGCTGCACTATGTAAAACGCCAGGCAGCTTATGGCGAAGGTTGCTATCAATACTACTAAGGGTTTCATAATTTAAAGGTAAGGATTATCCATAATAATGTATAGACGCGACACTTTACGCCTGATGCGCGCATACATTAAAATGCCTTTTGTACATTTGCCCAAATACTGAATATTGCCCATGGGTTACCCAAGTTTACAAGCCTGCATTACCGACCTTGAAAGACACGGTCATTTAATACGTATAAAAGAAGAAGTTGACCCGCACCTGCAAATGGCGCAGATTCACCTGCGTGTTTTTGAGGCCGGCGGACCGGCCATTCTTTTCGAGAACGTAAAGGGCAGTAAATTCCCGGCGGTGTCTAATTTGTTTGGTACGCTGGAACGGTCGAAGTTTATATTTCGCGATTCGTTGGATAAGGTGAAGACACTGGTTGATGTAAAGACCGACCCAATGCAGGCTATCAGGAACCCGTTTAAATACGCCAATGTAGCGCTTACTGCTTTGTCGGCCTTACCGATGAAGGTCAGCAAAGGGCATTTTGAGAAGTGCGACATCAGCGAATTGCCACAAATTGTAAACTGGCCTAAGGACGGTGGCCCCTTTGTTACCATGCCGCAGGTGTATACCGAAGATAGCGACAAACCCGGCATTATGAATGCCAACTTGGGCATGTACCGCATCCAACTGGCCGGTAACGACTATATACTAAATAAAGAGATTGGCCTGCACTACCAGCTTCATCGTGGTATAGGGGTGCATCAAACCAAAGCCAATGCTAAAGGGCAGCCACTAAAGGTGAGCATATTTGTTGGTGGTCCGCCCTCGCATCCGGTGGCCGCGGTAATGCCGCTGCCCGAGGGTTTGTCTGAGATGACTTTCGCCGGCGCTTTGGGTAACCGCCGGTTCCGTTATTTTTATGATGATGAGGGTTTCTGCCTGTCGGCGGATGCTGACTTTGTGATCACCGGGACTGTCGAACCGCATGAAAATAAGCCAGAGGGTCCGTTCGGCGATCACCTGGGTTATTATAGTTTGACGCACCCGTTTCCGTTAATGACGGTGCATAACGTGTACCATAAAAAGGATGCGGTATGGTCGTTCACCGTGGTTGGCCGGCCACCGCAGGAGGATACAAGCTTCGGTGCCTTGATCCATGAGATAACCGGCTCTGCTTTGCCGCAGGAGATCCCGGGGTTGAAGGCTGTAAACGCTGTCGACGCGGCAGGGGTGCACCCTTTGCTGTTTGCTATTGGCAGCGAGCGTTACACACCTTATATAAAGGAGCGCAAACCGCAGGAGATACTGACCATTGCCAACCATATACTGGGTAAGAACCAGTTAAGCCTGGCCAAGTACCTGTTCATTGCAGCGCAGGAGGATGACTCTGATTTGAACGTGAACGACATCGGTCCGTTCTTGACACATATCTTGCAACGCATCGACCTAACGCGCGACCTGCATTTTCATACCCGTACTACCATTGATACCCTGGACTATAGCGGTAGCGGACTAAACAGTGGCAGCAAAGTGGCCATTACAGTAGCAGGCGATATTAAACGTGATCTTTGGGCCGATGTGCCTGCCGGGTTCGCGCTGCCCAAACCGTTTGTGAATTATAGTATGGTGATGCCGGGCGTGCTGGCTATCGAAGTGCCTAAGAACGTCCGCGCCAGCGATATGCCGATGATGATGGAATTTTTGCAGGAGCATTTTGCCGAAGCTGAGCTAGACGGCCTGCCGCTGTTTGTGCTATGCGATGACGCAGCTTTTACCGCAGCCAGCATCAACAACTTTGTTTGGGTAACCTTTACCCGCAGCAACCCATCGCATGATATTTATGGGATTAATGAGTTTACCGAGCATAAACACTGGGGCTGCTACGGGCCGCTGATTATTGACGCCCGGATAAAGCCGCACCATGCGCCGGTGTTAGAGAAAGACCCTGATGTAGAGAAGCTGATTGACAGGATGGCCGAAAAAGGTGGCGCCTTGTATGGCGTTATTTAATCAGCGCGACGTTGCTTTTTTTGACAAAAACTGACGCCCTGATGCATTCAAGTGATCCAATTAAAAGGTGTATCAAAAAATTAAATTTGGATCAGATTTTGCTGGTAAAATCTTTAATAATCAGGTAAATATCTATAATAATCTATTGTTTTTGGGGCGATTTTTTGGCTAAAAATTGCGCGTTTTAATGCTTTTTCTGACAGAATAGCGCCACCATTATTTTGGATAAAATAGTTATCAGCTCAGATTTATTATAACACTGTCGGCTCTCGTTGCAACGAGTGCAAGCAATAGTATTTAATGTTTTTTGTCATTCTGAGCATAGCGAAGAATCTTATGCCCACGATAGGTAAAGCGTCGATCTATCACCTGGATAAGATTCTTCTCTATGCTCAGAATGACAACTTGTTGGCGGTGCCGGATATGTAATATCCCCCATAAAAACCAGTCAACAAAATACTTGCGTTCCTGGTCCGGCATATACTAAGGGTTTGGCTCAATAAGGCATACAGCAACGGATTCGAGGTAGCATTGGGGCTTTGCGTGTAGGCTTGTTTAACTTTATACTCATCTGTCACCGTAAATTCAATCGGGAGGGTGTGCACCCTATGCAATGCCCAGTCTGTCATTATTAAACACCGCCAATTCAAGTGTCCACACTTGAATTAAAGCAACAGTAAGCGTCCACGCTTACATTTATAAAGAAATTCTTTCGCAAGCGCAGACGCTTGCCATCCTATTTTGTTCAAGCGTGGACGCTTGAACAGGCGGAGAAAGCTTTTATCGTAGTTGGTATTTAATATCCCCCATAAAAACCAGCTAACAATATACTCGCGTTCCTGGCGCGGCATATACTAAGGGTTTGGCTTAATAAGGCATACAATAGTGGATTTGAGGTAGCATTTGGGCTTTGCGTGTAGGCTTGTTTAACGCCCGATTCATCCGTCACTGTAAATTCAATATCGAGGCTGTGCATCTTTACAAATTTTTTGTTGTACGCTGTCTGCTCCAGATCTTCGCGGCTGGCGGCTGCTATCTTGATAAGTAAATTATTATAAGCCGTGTCTGTTTTTGAGGATAGGGTAACCGAGTCGCTGTTATATACCGAGTATCGCATTATGAAAGCTTTGTGCTTGCTTAATAAGATTTTTCCTTTTTCTACCTTTTCCTGGCTTACTGTTCCAAACGATTCCACGTACTTAAAGAACTTTTCCCTGCTATTAGTAAATGCGGTATCTAACTCCATTTGGTTTTTCTTTACGCTATCCAACACGGCGTAAACTATTTTGATGGTGTTCGCTCGTTTGTAAATATCTATCAACAACTTATCGTTACGGTATTGCTCGTTACCTGTAATATGGATGGTTATATTGCCTTTTTTCAACAAATCCTGAGAAAGTGTCTTAAAACCACAAAGGCTGAATGACAGCGTTATTATCAAAGCTTTTATGTACCTGCTAAATTCATTCATAACTTAAATCAAATACTTAAACACCTCATCAATTTTCAATGCAGATTTAGTCCCCGCTTCCTCGCCAAGCCTAAGCGTCTCTCTTATCAAGGCATAAAGCAACGGGCTTGTAACAGCCAATGGCGCATTTTTTTCAAAAGTCATAACTTTATTGTTATATGTGATTGTGCAGTATAGTTCGTCTTGATCTGATGTGAGATTTACGCCGCCGTGAAACATTGCCTGATTTGTATTGGTGATATATGTCAATAGCTTTTTATATTTAGGTTGTTGTTCAATATCTACCGTTAACGAATCCTGGTAGCTTTTGCGATATCGCTCTGAAATTTTAGCAAACTCCAAAACGAGTTTCTGTTCTTCCTTTGGATCGGTACGGGCGTTTTTATATTTAGCCGGTAATGCCTTAGCTGCGCTGTCTTTTCTTAGAGCTTCCCTATCCGCATCTACTTTAAGCCTGTATTTTATCGTTACGCTTGTCCCTTTTTGTGTGATGCTTATCTGAAAGTTTGTTTGTTCCCAGGTTGTGGTGCCCCGCATCTCGATGGAAAGATCTTGTGCGTAAAGATTGGCCAGTGGTAATAGTAATATAAAGGTTATTAGCAGTTTTCTCATGCAAGGTTTAAGGTTATAAAGCACACTAAGATAGACAAATTCCCTTTCCAAACGTCCCATCCTGCTTCATTTCTCCCACTTTCCAACACCATAGCATCCTATATCATTAACATCCTGTAAGCTAGTCAAATAGCCCAAATCATACTTGGGCGCCTATCATCATCCCAACTTTCGGTGGGAGAAAAAACATTTCTTTAGAATGTTGAAAACTTTTTGGTGGTAAAAAGTGTAATAAAGTGGTAAAAGTGATTTACTTTTACACTACCAATAGTGTGGAATAGTAACTATGTCTAATTTTTTAGGAGAGTTTGATTGTAAACTGGATGCCAAAGGACGCATGATGATCCCTGTTGGCCTCAAAAAACAGCTTCCAGAAGCTGTTAATGAGGGCCTTGTGATCAATCGTGGCTTCGAAAAGCACCTGGTGATCTACACCCGTAAAGAATGGGATAAAATAGTTGACGACTTGAGCAAGCTTAACCAATACGAAAAAAAGACCCGCGAATTTATCCGCTACTTCACCCGTGGCGCGTCAGAATTACTGTTGGATGCAGCCGGTAGGGTGAATTTGCCGAAGTCGTTATTGGATTATGCCGGCATTGGTGCTGATGTGGTATTGTCTTGCCAGTTTAATAAAATAGAGGTTTGGGCCGAAGAAGCATACAACGCGCAACTTGATGACGAGCCTGAAAACTTTGCAAACCTTGCCGAAGAGGTAATGGGTAACGCAGGAAGGAGGAATGATGAGTAATTATCATACCCCGGTAATGCTGCAGGAGTGTATAGAGGCGCTTGCTATTAAAAAGGATGGCACTTATATAGATGTAACCTTTGGTGGTGGTGGCCACTCGCGCGAGATTTTGAAGCACTTGGGCAAAAACGGCCGCTTGCTGGCTTTTGACCAGGATGCCGATGCGCAGCAAAATATGATTGAGGATGAGCGTTTTGAGTTCATTGATCAAAACTTCAGATACCTAAAAAACTTTAGCCGCCTGCATGGTGCTATCCCGGTTGATGGGATACTGGCGGATTTGGGTGTGTCATCATACCAGTTTGATCAGCCCGATCGTGGTTTTTCAATCCGTTTTGACGCTGAACTGGATATGCGCATGAATCAGTCGGCTGATTTAACCGCTAAGGATGTGGTTAATAATTATACCGAGGCCGAGCTGCACCGCATTTTCGGCATCTACGGTGAAATACAAAATGCAAAATCGCTGGCCAATACCATCGCGACAGCAAGGCTGAATAAACCGATAACAACGGTGGCTGATCTGAAAAATGTGATAGCCGCACGCATCCCCAAAGGGAAAGAAAATAAATACCTGGCGCAGGTTTTCCAGGCGTTACGCATTGAGGTTAACCAGGAGTTGGAAGCGCTAAAGGATTTTTTAAATCAAACAGCCGAGGTGTTGGGCGAGGGTGGAAGACTGGTAGTAATGTCATACCATTCGTTAGAGGACAGGCTGGTAAAAAACTTCATCGCCAAAGGCAAATTTAGCGGCGAGGTAGAAAAGGATTTTTTTGGTAATGATCAAAAACCTTTTGAAGCGGTTAGTCGCGGTGCGATAACGGCAACGGAGGATGAAATAAAAGAAAATAACCGCGCACGCAGTGCAAAGTTAAGGGTAGCATTAAAAAAGTAGCAAACGCAAAGGAGATATGACCAATCGTTTACGTAGTGAAATTGAGGAAGAAGAGTTGGAAAGCGAGCTGATCGTTGAGGAAAAGCCTGTAAAGGAAATTCCGGAAAATTTCTTCACTAAATTTTTGGCCAATGGTTTCATTGCCGCCGAAGATGCTACACGCGCCTTGCCTTTTGTGTTGTTTATGGCCTTTTTGGGTATGCTGTATATAGCTAACCGTCACCTGGCCGAAAAGAGTATCCGCGATATAGCTAAACTAACCAAAGAAGTGCATGAGCTAACTTGGGAGTATAAAGTTACCAAAGCCGATCTGGCCTTTAAAAGCACACAAAGCGAAGTGGCAAAACGTGCCGACACACTTGGTGTGAGAGAGTCAATACAACCGGCGCAAAAAATAACTGTAAAGGAGGACGCTGTACAATGAGTATCAGAACCAACATATTATTACGTGTGTATCTGGCCTTTGGTCTGTTAGTGCTTTTTGCTATTGCAGTTGTTGGGCAAATGGCTCGCGTACAATTGGTACAGGGCGACAAATGGAAGTCGATGGCTTCAAAAATGTCTACCCGTTATGAAACGGTGGAGGCTACGCGTGGTAATATCCTTTCTGTTGACGGTGCTTTGCTGGCAACATCAGTACCCGAGTATGAGCTGCACATGGATATGTTTGCCGGCGGTATTTATGAAGATAAGCACTTTTACAGCAGGGTAGATTCGTTAGCTGATAAGCTGGCTGCCTTGTATCCTGAAAAATCATCAACGCAATACTCGCGCATGCTGCGTGGTGCCCGTAAAGACAGCGCGCGTTATCAGCTTATTCGTCGCAGGGTTACTTTCCAGGAGTTAAAACAAATTAAACAGTTCCCGATATTTAAGTTAGGTAAGTATAAAGGCGGCTTGATTATCGAGCAAAAGAACAAGCGTATGCTGCCGTTCCAATCGTTAGCTGCGCGTACTATTGGTTATAAAAACGAGAATGTTGACAACGCTGTAGGTTTAGAAGGCGCTTATGCCGAATATATCAACGGAGAAAACGGTCGTCGCTTGATGCAGCGTATTGCGGGCGGCGCTTACATACCGGTAAATAACGACGATGAAGAAGGTATAGCTAAGGATGGTGCAGATATTATATCAACCATCAACGTAAACTTTCAGGATGTCGCTCAAAAAACCTTAAAAAAACACCTGGACAGTATCCAGGCTGATTTTGGTACGGTGGTATTAATGGAAGTTGCCACCGGCGAGGTACGTGCCATTGCCAACTTTACCCGTACACCTGAGGGTGAATACAAAGAGAAATTTAACTATGCCATAGGCTATGAAGCCGAGCCGGGATCGACATTCAAGCTGGCATCGTACATGGCATTGTTGGACGATAAAAAAATTGACACCAGCACATTGGTTGATGTAATGCACGGGGGCCCTTACCAGATAATGAACCCACGCAATGGCCGTGTGGCATTAAAGGTAAGAGACTCTGAAGATGAAGGCGGTGTTATCAGCGCGCGTCGCGCGTTTGAAAAATCATCTAACATTGGCGCGGTTAAACTGGTTAACGCGGCTTATGGTAGTAATCCGTCTGCTTTTACAAATAAACTGCGCAGCTGGCATTTGCACGAGCAGAATGGCTTGCAAATTAAGGGCGAGGGTCATCCGTTTGTGAAAGCGGCAGGTTCAAAACATTGGAATAACCTGCAAAGCTTGTCGCAAATTGCTTATGGTTATGAGTCTAAACTGTCGCCGTTGCAAATGCTTACTTTCTATAACTCGGTAGCTAACAATGGTAAAATGATAGCGCCACTTTTTGTGCGCGAGATACGCAGCATGGGTAACACCATCGAGCGTTTCCAGGCAAAGGTTATTAACCCGCAGGTATGTTCGCCCGAGGCCTTGGCTAAGGTGAGAGGTTTGCTTGAGGGTGTGGTGTTAGAAGGCACCGGCAAAACGCATATCAAAAATAAGCTATACACCGTAGCCGGTAAAACCGGTACCGCGCAGATAGCTAACGGCAATAAAGGTTATGGCGAAAAAAACTCGCACCAGGCATCGTTCTGCGGGTATTTCCCGGCTGATAATCCAAAGTATTCAATGATTGTAGTTATCAGTAATCCGCGTGTGGGTCTGCACCTGGCGGCTTGGGTTGCTGGTCCGGTTTTCCGTAAAATAGCTGATAGGGTTTACGCCAGCGATATCGAAATAAAACACAGTGCGCCTGCACATTTTGTAGGTAACACCACCATGCCAAAAGTAAAACAAGGCAATGTGGCCGCGGTGAAAAAAGTATACAGCCATTTAGGTGTAAAACCACTGTATGCAAGCGCCAATGCAGGTGTTGATACCAGTGCAGGTTTGCCTTACGAAGAAAATCAATATAAAGCCGGTACTATGCCAAGTGTAAAAGGCATGGGTTTAACAGACGCGTTATACGTGTTAGGTAATGCCGGCTATAAGGTAAGTGTTAAAGGCGCTGGGGTGGTAGCAACACAGTCTGTAATTGCCGGAGCGCTTACACCAAAAGGAACAAAAATAACGCTTGAATTGCAATGAGATACCTGAGCGACATATTAACCGGATTGCCATTTACCGAGCTGCAAGGCGCGGCAGATGTGGAGATCACAGCCGTGGTGTTCGATTCGCGCAAGGTAGTGCCGGGCAGCCTGTTTGTTGCCGTTAAAGGTACACAGGTTGATGGCCATGATTATATTGAAAAAGCTATAACAGATGGCGCTGTCGCGATAATCTGCGAAGAATTGCCGGGCCATACCGCTGTTGAGGTTGACTTTATTATGGTAGCCGATTCGGCTGTGGCGCTAGGTATTGTGTCGGCTAACTTTTACGATAATCCGTCAAAAAAATTAAAGCTGGTTGGTGTTACCGGTACTAACGGTAAAACCACCATAGCTACTTTATTATATCAATTGTTCCGCGATCTGGGTTATAAATGTGGCTTGCTGTCAACAGTTGAAAACCAGATCAATGGCAAGGTTATCCCATCAACTCATACCACACCCGACCAGGTTGAATTAAACCGCTTGCTGGATGAAATGGTAACGCAAAGCTGCGATTACTGCTTTATGGAAGTAAGCTCGCACGCGGTATCGCAACATCGCATTGAAGGTTTGGAATTTGCCGGTGGTATATTCTCAAATTTAACGCACGATCATTTAGATTACCATAAAACCTTCGATGCTTATTTAAAAGCTAAGAAGGCATTTTTTGATGGCTTGCCTAAGAACGCTTTTGCGCTGACTAATACAGACGACCGCAACGGCAACGTGATGCTGCAAAACACCAGGGCGCACAAAAAAACATACGGCCTGAAATCAATGGCCGACTTTAAAGCCAAGGTTTTAGAAAATCAGTTTGGCGGCTTGTTGCTGTTGGTTGATAACGATGAGGTTTGGTTTAAAATGGTAGGATCGTTTAACGCATACAACCTAATGGCTGTGTTTGCTGCCGCGATGTTGTTAGACCAGGATCGTGCTAAAGTGTTAACCAGCCTGAGTAAGCTATCTGGTGCCGAAGGCCGGTTTGATTACATGATAGCGCCTAACAAAGTAATTGGCATTGTTGATTACGCGCACACGCCGGACGCGGTGCAGAATGTGTTGAGCACGGTTAAAGATATCCGCAAGGGTAACGAAAAAGTAATAACCGTTTTAGGCTGCGGTGGCGACAGGGATAAAACCAAACGCCCGATAATGGCAAAGGTTGCCTGCGATTGGAGTGATAAAGTTATCCTGACATCAGACAACCCACGTACCGAAGACCCTGCACAGATTATTAAAGACATGGAAGCCGGCGTGCCGGTAACCGCTCATCGTAACACTTTAAGCATTGCCGACAGGCGCGAGGCTATTAAAACCGCTTGCATGTTAGCCCAGCCGGGTGACATTATTGTACTGGCAGGCAAAGGACACGAGAAATACCAGGATATAAACGGAGTGAAAAACCATTTCGACGATAAAGAAGAGTTATTGAACCAATTTAAATTGATGGCGTAAATGTTATACTACCTATTTACTTATTTGTACGATAACTATGGTCTGCCGGGAGCGGGGGTGTTCAGATACATTTCTTTCCGTATGGCTATGGCTGTAATAACGTCGTTAATTGTAACCACGGTTTATGGCCGCCGCCTGATAGATTATCTGCGCTTTAAACAAGTTGGCGAAACTGTGCGCAATTTGGGTTTAGAGGGCCAAATGCAAAAAGCCGGTACGCCTACAATGGGTGGTTTGATCATTATACTGGGTATTTTGGTGCCTACACTGCTATTTGCCAAGCTTGATAATATTTATGTTATCATGATGCTGATCACTACCGTGTGGTTGGGCATTATAGGTTTCCTTGACGATTACATCAAAGTATTTAGAAAGAACAAAGAAGGACTTGCCGGCAGATTCAAAATTATTGGCCAGGTGGGTTTGGCAGTGATCATTGGCTTTATTATGTACAGCCATAAAAACATCACTATCCAGCAAGAAGTAAAGTTGCCTGTGCAGTATGATAGCAAAATAAATTACCGTGTTAAGGCGGGTAAACCGGTTTTATACCAGGATGTTCCATCGCACAAAACAACCCTGCCCTTTTACAAAAACAACGAATTTGATTACGGCAAAGTGCTAAAGTTTATCGGCCCGGGTTATGAAAACTACACACTGATGGTGTTTATGTTCTTTGTGATCCTGATCATCACCGGTATCTCAAACGGTGCTAATATAACAGACGGCATTGACGGCCTGGCGACTGGGACATCGGCTATTATAGGTATTACGCTGGCTGTATTAGCCTACGTATCCGGTAACTACATTTTTTCAGATTACCTCAATATCATGTACATCCCCAACACGGGCGAGCTGGTAATTTTCGCCGGCGCTTTTGTGGGTGCCTGCGTGGGTTTCCTTTGGTATAACGCCTACCCGGCGCAAGTATTTATGGGCGATACAGGCAGCTTAACCATTGGCGGTATCATAGCTGTGTTTGCTATCCTGATAAGAAAAGAGTTGATGTTACCACTGCTTTGCGGTGTTTTCATTGTAGAGAATTTATCGGTAATGATGCAGGTGGGCTGGTTTAAATATACACGCAAAAGGTTTGGCGAGGGCCGCAGGATTTTCCTGATGTCGCCTATACATCACCATTACCAAAAGAAAGGTTTCCATGAAGCTAAAATTGTTACCCGCTTCTGGATTCTGGGCATTATGCTGGCTATACTGACAATAATAACGTTGAAGCTGAGATAGAAAGATTAGTGATTGAAGATTAAAGATTAGTTGAAAAGGTGAACGATAAAAAAAACATAGCAATCCTTGGAGCCGGCGAAAGCGGTGTGGGTGCGGCATACCTTGCCCAACAGCAGGGGTATGATGTTTTTGTGTCAGATTTTGGTGCTATAGCCGACCATTATAAAAAACAACTGCAAGACTGGGGTATCCGCTTTGAAGAAAAGCAACATACTGAAGCAGAGATATTAAATGCAGTTGAGGTGATAAAAAGTCCGGGCATTCCTGACAAGGCGCCTATCATTAAAAAAGTAAAAGAAATAGGTATCCCGGTGATATCAGAGATTGAATTTGCGGGCAGGTATACCAACGCAAAGATTATTGGCATAACAGGCTCGAACGGTAAAACCACTACTACCAGTCTTACTTATTTCATACTGAAAAACGCGGGATTGAATGTCGGTTTGGCCGGTAACATAGGGAAAAGCTTTGCCTACCAGGTAGCTACTGAAGATTTTGACTGGTATGTATTAGAGTTAAGCAGCTTTATGCTTGACGACATGTTCAGTTTTAAAACAGATATAGCCGTATTGTTAAACATCACACCAGACCATTTGGACAGGTACGAGTATAAGATGGAGAACTACAGGGCGTCAAAATTGAGGATCACCCAAAATCAAACCGCGGCAGATGTTTTCATCTACTGCGCTGATGATGCGGAGACGATAAAAGGAATGGCTGGCCAGGATTACAAGGCGCAGCTACTGCCTTTCTCCATCGAAAAGAAAACAACACCGGGAGCATATCTCGATAACGACAATATTGTCATAAACACAACACAAGCACATTTTACAATGTCAATTAATGATCTGGCGCTGCAAGGCAAGCACAATATCTACAACTCTATGGCATCAGGCATAGTGGCAAAGGTGCTCGAGTTACGCAACGAAAACTTGAGAGATAGCCTTGCCACGTTCAAAAACATAGAGCATAGGCTTGAGTTTGTGGGTAAGATATCGGGCATTAGTTTCATCAACGATTCTAAAGCTACCAACGTTAATTCAACCTGGTACGCGCTGGAAAGCATGACCAGTGATGTAGTGTTGATTCTTGGTGGTGTTGACAAAGGAAACGACTACAATATGTTGAAAGATTTGGTTAAACAAAAGGTAAAGGCCATAGTTTGTTTAGGCAAAGA
>JAZKET010000173.1:0-5188 GCA_040386815.1 Bacteroidota bacterium
CGGAAAGAGGGCTTTTTTGTTGCTTGAGAAAATCAAATAAAAACTTTCCTAACCCGCTTTACGGCTTGCCAAAGAAAGGGCATAAAATTTCAACATATCAAAACATACCTGGGTTCGTTATCGGCCCCAAACAAAAACATTCCTTCGCCCTGCAGGTTATTTAATTATGGAAAAACTATATACTGCCATTGTCACCGCAAAGGGCGGCCGCGATGGCCACATCAAATCATCAGACGGAATTATTGATCTTGATTTAAAGGCACCAAAGGCAATGGGAGGCCAGGATGGTTATGCCAACCCCGAACTACTATTTGCCGGTGCATGGGGTGCTTGTTATTTAGGCGCGCTGGGGTCTGTTGGCAAACGCGATGGCGTTGATGTTAGCGAAGCTACTGTTGATGTACATATCAGCTTTAATCAGGAAGGTGCTACCAGCTACGCATTATCGGCCGAGTTACATGTACATGTGCCGGGTATCGACGTAACGCAAGCACAGAAATTGGCTGATGCGGCGCATAAAGGTTGTCCTTACTCAAAAGCTACCCGTAACAATATCGATGTTAAGGTTATTGCCGAATAGAACAATAGCTTTATTACATAAAACCCATTTATTAGAGACGCAAAATATTGCGTCTCTATATTTTTCAGGACAACGTATTGCTTTTTTTGACCGTATATTTATTGCATGGACGTTAAAGAAATTGAGCGATTAATAAAAATAAGCCGCGAGCGCCCTTTGATGCCAGATACCTATATCCCCTGGCAATTGGAGCCCGAGCCTGACGATATTTTTTTGCCCGAAATATTAACCTCGTTACAAGGGCTGGATATTTATGATAGCCTTACTACTGCCCAAAAACTGGAATTAGGCCGCCACGAATTGGTGCAGGTAATAGCATCATACGCCTGGGGCGAATGCCTGTTCTGTGTTTTTATGACGCGGCATCTTATTACCCTGCCGGCCAATAATGTTGAACACCAATTTTTAATTCGCGAATTGATTGAAGAGTTTAGGCACCAGGAAATGTTTGCGCAAGCGATAGCTAAGCTGGGCGGCAAGCCTATAAAACAAAGCCGCCTGCATAAATTCTTTGGTGAGTTTAGCAATAAATACCTCCCTGCTGATTATTTGTTTATGGGCAGTGTATCGGTAGAATTAGTTACTGATGTATACGGTAATTACGCACGTAAATCGCCAAATATTTACCCCGTTTTAAAAAAGATGTTTGATTTGCATAATATTGAAGAAGGCCGGCATATTTTATTCACTAAAGCGCTGTTGAAGAACTATTCTGCAAAGGCGGGATATATTAAGCGGACACTGTACAGTTATGTTATATTATTTAACATCTTGTTTGTACGTACGATGTATGTTAAGCGCGAGATCTACGAACGAATAGGTTTGCCTAACCCCGACCACGCTTTTAAACTTGCTTCAGAAAACTTCAAACAAAAATTTGCTGATAAATGCCTGGATGATATTATTGAATTTGTAGACAGCTGGAAAGGTTTTAACACACTCACCCGTTTTGCCTGGCGGTGGGTTTTAGGCGCTAAAGTTTGAAGTCATGCGCGCTCTGTTAACTCTGCGTCTTCTTTGCGACCTCTGTGTTAAAAACCGCAGAGAGCGCAAAGAAGGCACAAAGGTCACAAAGAAATAATCTATTACTTACTCTTCATCGCTAAAGCCAGCGCCGTGGTGGTAGTGTAATACTTAGCAATCATGTTTGGCACTTCCCATTTAGGCATGTTGCCGTTGCGCAGGTAACCCAGGTATTTTTCAGTAACACGGCCAAAATGGGCTTCGTGACCATCTTTATATTTTTCGGGGATAACAACTTCCCAACCTTTGGTATTCTTTTTTAGTTCGATACCCGGATATTTTGCCTGTACGGTTTTTAATTTCGCCATAAGCGCTTGCTCATACGCCGCGTCATTTTTTAAAGGCTCTATATATAAAGTTGGCTGATATTTTTCTTCAGCGCCCTGGCGGATAGCAAAGTCGGCCCTGGTGCCATGAAATAACGAGTTATGGCTATCTGCACTACCTGGAGGCGCAGAATAGTCCCATTTGGCGGTTAGTTTAATATTTGTACCAAATAGTTGATAGTTAACTGATCCATTGGCATAAACCTGCAATATGGTATCCTTAACTACGTTCTTCATCAAAAATTCAGGAAAGGCATCCAGTTTGGTGATAGCTTTAAACTGGCTTAGCGTAATTTCTGACGGCCATCTTTTGGCGTTATTAAACTTAATGTCGGTTTTATAATTAATAGATCTATTAGGGAAACACTGCCATTGGGCCAAATCGATTAAATGAACGCCAACATCCTGCAATCCCTCGCCCTGCTGCTTAACATCAAAAAACCATGACGGGCGGATTAAAACCGAACCCGAAACATACTTATAAAAGTAATGCACACTTACCATCTCAACAGCAGGATTTTGCGGCGTACCTTTTTTAAGCTTACCAAATATCTCGGGGATCATTGAAAACTCGCGCTGCAGATTGTTGGTGATCTCGTAACGCTCTGTCATGATATCATACAACACCAGTTTCTTTTTGGCCGCGTTTGCAAAAGCGCTTTTCAACATCTCAAAATGCTGATTGTCTATTGCCATTGGCTTATCGCCTAAAACATTAAAACCGGCATCGATAGATCTTTTTACATATTCGGTTTTCTTAAGATTATTACCGGCCATTACTACAACATTGCCTTTCTTCTCAGCAATCATTTTGTTAAAGAAATCGGTACCTGTATACACTACCTCGTTCCATTGGGATGGATCCTGAGGGCGTTTGTTATAGCCATCAATTTTACTCAGATGTGCCTGCAAATCCTGACCAGCAGGAGCATAAACGTGTACATTGGCGTCAACATCTTTTAGCATTGTTTTTTGAACTAATGCAGCATGAAAATGCCCCGGATCTAAAGTAATGAGCTTTATTTTGCCAATGTTTGTAACCTGTCCCATGGCGGTAAAGCTTAACAACGTTGCGGCTAGCGCGGCGCTGTTAGATATTATATTTTTCATTGTTAGCTATTGCAATTGGTTGTGGGTAAAGGTAAAATTAGAAAACCTTACCTGCAATAGCCCAGGGTTTAAATCGTTTACATTTCCTGATTTTGGGATGTTGTGTTTTTCACCTGTATAAAGCCAGCTATTTCCGCAGCATCGGTATGATTCAGGTATCCACCAACACCAGTGTATTCCCATTCTTTCATCTCATCGTCAAAAACAATATCGCCCATACCTACTTCACCCTCGGTAAGTTTAAACACTCCGGTAACGTAAAGGTTATTACCCGCTACGCGCTGGGTTAACGGTGTTATTGTAATTGAATGTTCTTCACCATCTTTAAAAATGGTATAATTTATAGGCTCTGTCATGCCATAAATACAATTACAGGTTATGGTTTGTTTGTTAGCTACCAGCCCATTAACTTCATTACTCTATCAAACGCTGCATTTACCGGTGCTTGTATGGCAACTTCATGATGTGTTACAGGATGTTTGAAAGATAATTGCGCGGCATGTAGCATCAGGGTGCTCATCTCCCATCGCTCTCTAAACAATTTGTTTTGCTTATTGCAGCCATGTGTGGTGTCGCCAATTATTGGGTGGTTTACATGGCTCAGGTGTTTACGTATCTGGTGCATACGGCCTGTGGTTGGCTTAACATCTATAAGCGAATATCTTGATGTTTCGTGCTTGCCAAAAGGCACAGGTAATTCGGCGCGCTTTACAGTAGTGTAAGCCGTAAAAGCATCTTGCATCGTTCCGTTTTCTTTTCTTAGCGGATAATCGATATCCTGAGTGTCTGGCGCGTAGCCACGTACAATGGCTAAATAGTTTTTATGTACCAAGTCATCCTGAAATTGCTGTTGCATAGCAATTTCCACATCTTTACTTAGGGCAAAGAGCAGTACACCGCCTGTGGCCCTGTCTAAGCGGTGTACGGGGTTAACTTTTTGATTAATTTGATTGCGCAGTAACTGCAGGGCAAATTCTTCCGCATCA
Source organism: Bacteroidota bacterium (assembly GCA_040386815.1). Classification (GTDB taxonomy): domain Bacteria; phylum Bacteroidota; class Bacteroidia; order Sphingobacteriales; family Sphingobacteriaceae; genus Mucilaginibacter. The sequence goes on from JAZKET010000173.1 coordinate 4,026, forward strand.
GCAGCAATGGTTGAACGATGCACCAATAAGCCATGCGGCTTATTGATGGCTATCAAATGCTCATCGCGGTAAACAATTTCAAGCATTTACTGGCCTAATATCTTACCAAGGTTGGCAGGCGAGTAATTGATAGATTTTAATGTTTTATCATCAAGTGTACGGTACACTAAAAACAAGCCATCTATCTCTTTGTGGTATGATTCTGTACTGTCTTTGACTTTGTAGTGCGCTATGGTACCTTCGGCCTCTTCAATGGTCTTACAGGCTTTGCTCATGTTTGAGCGGTGTACTTCGTCAAATAACTCTTTAAATTTTTCACCAAGGCCAAATTCTAATATAGCTCCTGACAGTACGTATTGCAGATCGCAAAGAGCGTCGGCAATTTCTACAATGTCTTTATCGGTTATGGCTTGCTGTAATTCCTTTAGCTCTTCGGCTAAAAGCTCTACACGCAGCTTACAGCGCTCTGGCGATGGAATTGTTGGAGTGGTTAATATGGGGTGCTTAAATGTAGTATGAAACTCTGCAACCTGGTTTAATGAGTTAGTATCCTTTATCATAAATATAGCTTAAAAACAGCCGGCAACAATGCCAAAAGCAAGCTACTAAGTTATGAATTACCTTAAACTTATCAAGGTTGGCTGTTAATTTACAGGGCTATAAACGTCGCCTTTTTTTAGCGCGCTGTTGTAGTGGCCTTTAACGGTAAAAAAAATATTTTTAGCATCAATAAGCGTATAAATTCTGTGTTGCGTATCCCACCTGCCGATAGAAAAAACATGATATGGCTGCTGATGAGAGTTAAAAACGGTGTCGTTAGTAACAACTTGATTTTGCGTGGAGCATGCAGTTAGCAACAACAAACAAAAAACCGGGGTGAGTTTTCGCATCATATCAGTGATTATTTATTAGAACGACGATTATTTGCCCTAAATATATATAATATTTACTATAACAAAATCACTTTGTTATTAATTTCACTACCCCAATAAAGAATATTTATTATATTTCTAAAAATACACCATTTAATTAACATTTTTTTAAACTACACACCAACTAAAGTCTTTATATTAAATATATCATAATTTAATAATAATAAATATTTAACATTATTTCAGGCAAAAAAAAAGTCGCTTTCCGGTAAGGAGAACGACTTTTAAAAA
>JAZKET010000173.1:5206-14995 GCA_040386815.1 Bacteroidota bacterium
TTTAAGCTCGCGTATCCAAATATTACGGAAACTTAATGGCTCGCTAGGATCGCCGTGCGACTGTAATTTTATTGGCGCCGGGCCAAACTTGGCATTTTTGTATGATGCCTGACCAATATATTGTGTTGGGCCTAAAAGTGTTATGTTATTTTGAACCAAAACACCGTTGTGTATTACTGTTACCCTTGCCGGAGTTTTCACATCGCCGTTCTCTTCAAAAGTTGGCGCAGTCCAGATAACGTCGTAGGTTTGCCATTCGCCTGGTGCTTTTGTAGCATTGGCTAACGGAATAAACTGCTTATAAATACTACTTGCCTGACCATTTACATAAGTAGGGTTGTTATATGAATCAAGCACCTGTAATTCATAACCAGCGTCGCCTTTACCTAAGGATGCCAGGAAAATACCGCTATTGCCACGGGCCTGACCTTTACCTGTAATATTAGCAGGTACGCGCCATTCAATATGTAATTGATAACTTCCAAAAGATTTTACCGTTTCGATATTTCCACCGCCACGTTTGTTTACGGTAAACGCGCCATCTGCAACGGTCCACGAAGCAGCAGTACCACGGTTATCTGTCATTGTCCATTGGTCAAGATTTTTTCCGTCAAATAAAATAATTGCATCAGACGGAGCTTCTGAGCTTGATTTTCCTGGTGTTACAACTGGTGGAACAGGCTCATAAAACTCAGTATCTTGTGGCTTTGGTCTATTTTGAGCATTGGCCAATAATGATCCACCCGCAAGAACTACCGACAGTAAAAAGAATTGTTTTTTGTTCATGATTTAAAGATGTTTGTTTACCAAACATAGTAAAAAAAATAATGACGTATCTATTGTATACATAAGGTTACATATATGTACAACATAATAGACAGTGTATAGAAAACTATATAATTAGAATAATACTTATTATGCGATAAAAATAATAAGCTACGCTATTTGAGAGCGATTAAATTTAGATATAACCTGACGCGATTGTATATCTAAATACTGCTGGGTAGTGCTATCATTAACTTCTGTAACAGAACTACGCTCTGTTAAACGTATGCTAAGTGACAGAAAAACAATCACTAAAGCTAATAAAACGTTAACTTTTGTCAACCTGCTTTTCCTGCTTTCATCAGCAAAATAAATAGACGACTCCACTAATTGTCTTTGTAAAAGTTTTTTTTCCATATCACTCCACTTGTTGAGCTGTGTGTATTAGATACAATTACTAAGCCAAAAGGTTTAAGATGTATAATAAAACAGGAAGCTAATTATCCGTTCACCACCTCGCCCCCATTAACATGAATAACCTGCCCGGTTATAAATGAAGCATCATCAGAAGCCAAAAAAACGTAAGCTGGCGCTAATTCCGACGGTTGCCCTGCTCTGCCCATGGCGGTTTCAGAGCCGAATTCTTTTATCTTCTTTTCATCAAAAGTTGATACTATCAGCGGCGTCCATACCGGTCCGGGCGCTACAGCATTTACCCTGATCTTCTTATCAACCAAATTTGTTGCTAACGATCTGGTGAACGAGGTTATCGCCCCTTTAGTTGACGAATAATCAATTAAATGCGGCGATGAGCGATAAGCAGTTACGGATGTTGTATTGATAATACTATCACCCTCCTGCAGATGTTTTAAAGCCTCATCAGCGAAATAGAAATAAGCGAAAATATTGGTGCGGAAGGTATCCTCCATCTGCTTATCTTCAACATCCTTAGCTTTCTTTTCTGGTATCTGCATGGCTGCATTGTTTACCAGGATGTTGAGTTTACCAAGCTCTTTAACAGTTTGAGTTACCGCCTTTTTACAAAAAGAACTTTTTTTAACATCTCCCTTTATCAAGAGACACTTGCGTCCATAAGATTGTACAATCTCTTGTGTCTCCAGCGCGTCAACATCCTCATTCAAATAAACAATGGCTATGTCAGCACCTTCACGGGCATAATGCACGCTCACCGCACGCCCAATGCCGCTATCGCCGCCGGTGATGAGCGCCACTTTCCCGGCCAGTTTGCCTGATGCTTTATAGGTTGGTTTTATATACTCGGGCCTTGGGTCCATTTTGGCCTCAATGCCGGGTTGTTTATTCTGTTTTGCAGGTGTCTTTTTTGCCATGGCTTATCAATTCAATCTCTTTTTAGAACCTGCGGTTTTAAAAGAATGTTTTTGATAATTGAAATTAGGGTAGCTTATCGGACGTTTAAAAACAATACTTTTGGTGGCACCATTTTGTCAGTAAAAACGATCCAAATCGTCAAAAATCGCTTAAAAAACGATCAAAAAATGCCGTATTTTTACCAATAAAACCCGGAAAAAACCTGATAATCAAAGTCTTTTATAACGCAAGTGAGCCAACTGTATAATTTTGATACACCACAAAGTTGGATCACTTACCCATCTCCGGCGGCGCAAAAAAGCATAAAAAGCATTGAGTTTTTACATGCGTTCTGGCACTTCAATACCCAACAAATTCATGCCTTTGGCAATAACCTTGGCGGCCCCTGCTGACAATTGTAATCTAAATTGTTTAACCAATTCATCATCGGCCTGCAGTATGGAGTGTTCATGATAAAACTTATTGTAAGCCTTTGCCACTTCATAAATATAATTAGCTAAAGATGCCGGGTTATGGCCTGCTGCCGCTTGCTGAATAACATTTGGAAACTGGCTCAAGGTTACTATCAGATCGCGTTCTTCAGCTGCCAAATTCGATGGCTCTGTATCAACACCGGTAATATTAGCACGATTTAAAACCGATTTAATACGGGCGTGAGTATATTGGATAAACGGCCCTGTATGTCCCTGAAAATCTACCGACTCGTTAGGATCAAACAACAGACGTTTTTTAGGATCAACCTTTAGCAAGAAATATTTTAACGCGCCCATACCAATGGTGTGATAAAGCGTTTGCTTCTCCTCGTCGCTCAAATCATTGATTTTGCCCAATGCTTCCGTTACATCCTTAGCAGTGTTCTCCATCTCGCTGATCAGGTCATCGGCATCAACAACCGTCCCCTCGCGCGACTTCATTTTGCCTGAAGGCAGATCGACCATGCCATACGATAAGTGGTATAAACCCTTCGCCCAGCTTTTACCCAGCTTTTCTAATATCAGAAACAATACTTTAAAGTGATAATCCTGCTCATTACCCACCACGTAAATAGACTCATCCATTCCGTAGTCGTCGTATTTTAACTGAGCAGTACCCATATCCTGGGTAATGTAAACCGATGTACCATCTGAACGTAATACCAGTTTCTGGTCAAGGCCATCTTCAGTCAAGTCTATCCAAACAGAACCATCATCTTTTTTGAAGAAAACGCCGCTGGCCAAACCTTCCTCAACTATATCTTTACCTAACAAGTAGGTATTGCTTTCATAGTAATATTTATCAAAGGCTACGCCTAGTTTTTGGTAGGTTGTGCTAAAACCTTCGTACACCCAGCCATTCATTTTTTGCCAAAGGTCAATCACCGCGTCTTCGCCTGCCTCCCATTGTAACAGCATTTCCTGGGCTTCCTTTATTAACGATGCGTTCTTTTTAGCCTCCTCTTCGGTTTGGCCTGCCTGTTTAAGCTCGTCTATTTGTTTTTTGTATTCTTTATCGAATATGACGTAGTACTTGCCTACTAAATGATCGCCTTTTACTCCTGCCGTTTCAGGGGTTTCACCATTGCCAAATTTTTGCCAGGCCAACATTGATTTACAGATGTGGATACCACGATCGTTCACCAAATTGGTTTTTATTACTTCGTAACCGGCCGCATCTAATATCTGGGCTACCGAATATCCTAACAGGTTATTGCGCACATGGCCCAAATGCAAGGGTTTGTTTGTGTTTGGCGATGAATACTCAACCATCACCTTTTTGCCATTTGGCTTCGCGATAGCAAAATCATCGGCACTAATAACGGTTTGCAGTTGTTCAATCCAGTAAGCACTGGAGATAGAAATATTTAAAAATCCTTTTATTACGTTAAATGCCGATACTTCTTTAAGTTCATTTTTCAGATACTCGCCAATATCAGACCCGGTTTGTTCGGGCGATTTACGCGAGAATTTAGTAAACGGAAAAGTAACGATAGTAACCTGGCCCTCAAACTCCTTACGGGTTTCCTGCAAACTTACATCGGCAGGTGTTATATCTGTTTGATATAGTTGTTTAACGGCTTGTATAGTGGCATCGATAATAAAATTCATGCGGCAAAATTAGCAAAATTGTTGACAGCATTAAAGCCTACGGCAATTAGGATTTGTGTGCTGCTAAATCAAAAGCAGTTAACAATTGTTTAACACTGCAAACAAATAATTCTCTATAGCTTTACAAACTGCTAAAAAATCTATGAAACTAGCTGATACTAATTTTAAATTAAACGTAAGCTCTGAGATTGGCGACCTTAAAGCCTTATTGATACACAGCCCTGACAATGGGCTTGGCCGCGTAGTACCATCAAAAGCGCAAGACTGGCTGTTTGAAGACATTGTGCATTTAGATACCATGCGCAAAAACGAATACGACTATTACGTTAAACTACTGCTATACTTTCTTGATCCCACAAAAATAAAAGGCAGGCTAAAGGAAATTGATGCCAAAGAAAATAAACGCAATTTCTATAAGCCCGATCATGCAGATTTCTACTCGTCTGATAAAGTAATTGAGATACAAACTTTATTGGCTGATATTTTAGAGGATGAGGATATCCGGAATAAATTAACAGCATCTGTTTGCGCTATTGAAAGCTGCAATTATCGCATGCAACAAAAGCTGACAGATACTGACCCGGTAGAGCTGGCCAAGATATTCATATCCGGATCATTGGATAATAACGAGATGATATTTGCCCCTATACCCAACCTGATTTTCTCGAGAGATATAGGCATTACCATAAATAATTACTTACTGCTCAATAAACCGGCTAAAAAGGCACGCTCGCGCGAGACTTTGTTGGCAAGATACATCTTCTTTAACCATCCTATGTTTTCCGGCTATCGCGATAACGTATTGGAGATACCTGATACTGTGCAACATTTTCTCCGTCCAGGCGAAGATCAGGATGAAAAAACCACTTTAGAAGGTGGCGACGTAATGACTGTAAGCCCCGAACATTTAATTATTGGTTGCAGCGAGCGTACATCGCCAAACGGCGCTAACGAGGCTATAAAACTACTTTTTGCCAATGACGTTGTACAAAAGGTTACCATAGTTAAAATACCACAAAAGCGCGATTACATGCATATTGATACAGTAGTTACGCAGGTTAAACGTAATATGTGGGTGCTACTGCAATCTTTGGATAACAAACAAACACCAAACGACGATAGTGAACCAATTGCCTGGCTAACCGATAAAAAGGTAAAGGATAAAGACCGCCTGGAAATTATGCAGTTTGAAAAAGGCCGCAAAAAGCCTCATACGTTTAGTAGTTTGGAAGACCTGCTGACCGACATTAGTGTAAACGACCTTAAGAGCACCGAACCGGTAAAGTTCGTCTATTCGGGCGGTGGCGCTTTCCCTTATGATGCACGCGAGCAGTGGACAGATTCGTGCAACTTACTGGCACTTAAAGAAGGTGTTGTTGTTGGATATGACCGTAATGAAAAAACAGTGGCAGCATTCAAAAAACAAGGTTTTAGCGCTATTAAAGTAAAAGACCTGCTTAAGAAATTCGAGAACGATGAGCTTGATCCGCAAACGATGAAAGATACCTTGATACTAATGCCATCGGCAGAATTATCGCGCGCACGCGGTGGTTTTCATTGTATGAGTATGCCTTTAAACAGGAGTAATTTATAATCATTGGGGCATTGAATCATTAGGTCATTTGGAAGCCGAATGACTCAACGACCAATGACGCGCAGAAAATGACAAAAATGAGCCAATCAACTTCAAACCTGTTAATGATACGGCCGGCAAACTTTGGCTTTAACAACCAAACTGCCGATAGCAATGCTTTTCAAACCCGTAGTGCCAACCAGCAGCAAGCCCAAACCCAAGCTCTGGTCGAGTTTGACAACCTGGTGCAAACTTTAAGAGATAATAAAGTTAACGTAACTGTTATTGAAGACACGCCGCAGCCTCATACGCCAGATTCTATCTTCCCAAATAACTGGGTATCGTTCCACACCAATGGCGATGTGTTTTTATACCCTATGCAGGCAGAAAACCGCAGGCTTGAGCGTCGTGAAGATGTCATTCGCAAACTGGAAGATAACTTTAAGGTAAGTCATGTTATAGATTTGAGCCGTTTTGAACACGATGACAAGTTTTTAGAAGGCACCGGCAGTATGGTGCTTGATCGTGATAATAAGATAGCCTACGCCTGCCTATCGCCACGTACTGATGCAGAGGTGTTGGAAGTATTTTGCAAGCAAGCAGGATATAAAGCGGTAAGCTTTAACGCGGTTGATGAGAAAGGTTTAGCCATTTACCACACCAATGTTTTAATGTGCGTGGGCAGCAAGTTTACAACTATTTGTTTAGATAGCATAACTGATAATACTGAAAAACAAAATGTTATCAAGTCTCTAACTAACACCAATAAGCAGATCATAGAAATTAGCTTTGACCAAATGAACCACTTCGCAGGCAATATGTTGGAGGTTCAGAATTCAAATGGTGACACCCTTATAGTGATGTCGCAAAGTGCTAATCAGTCGCTTACTGATGCCCAGCGAACCATTCTATCCAGCTTTGGCAAACTGGTTTATGCGGATATCCATACCATCGAAACCAATGGCGGCGGCAGCGCAAGATGTATGATAGCTGAGGTGCATTTACCGTTATTGGTAACCCTCTAAACTAATGACTCAACGACACAATGACCAATGACTCACAGAAAATTACATTACCACTATAAAAATTTACGTTAACCTTTGGGCGTTAATAATGTTAAAAATATACATTTGCCAAAATTTTAATAAATGCAGAGTTACCAGGAATTTCTTGACTTAAGCGTTGGCTTCCCACAGGAAGGCTTCCAGATCATTGATGATGAACTATACTTTCATGATCTGAATTTAATGGAGATGATTGAAACGTACGGCACTCCCCTACGCTTTACTTATTTGCCTATGGTTACCAAAAAGATACAGCAAGCTAAGTTGCTGTTTCAGCAGGCTATTATTAAAAACAACTATCGCGGCAGCTATAAGTACTGCTATTGCACCAAAAGCTCGCACTTTAAGCATATTGTTGAGGAAGCTTTAAAGAACGAGATCCACCTTGAAACATCATCAGCGTTTGATATGCCGATGATTGATGCCTTGGAGAAAAAAGGAGTAATTACTAAGGAGATGACCGTTATCTGTAACGGCTTTAAAACCTTTCAGTACAAACAGTATATTATTGATATGCTGCACGATGGTTTCAAGAACATCATCCCAGTACTGGATAATAAAGAAGAGTTTAACCTGTACGACGACGAAATTGAGATGAGCACCCCGTGCAACCTGGGTATCAGGATTGCGGCAGAGGAGCAGCCCGACTCGCAGTTCTACACCTCGCGTTTGGGTATCCGTATGGAGGATATTATTGATTTCTATTACAACAAGATAGAGAACAACCCTAACTTCCAGGTTAAGCTGTTGCACTTCTTTATCAACTCTGGTATCTCTGATACACCATACTACTGGAACGAGTTAGAAAAGTACGTGACCCTATACTGCAAGTTCAAAAAGATCAACCCACACCTGGATACGCTGGACATTGGCGGTGGTATGCCATTCAAAGACTCATTGGTGTTTGACTTTGATTACGAATACATGATCAACGAGATTGTAAAGCGTATCAAAGAGATATGCGCCGAAAACGATACGGTTGAACCAGATATCATTACCGAATTTGGCAAGTACACCTGTGCCGAAGCATCGGGTATATTGTACAAGGTATTGGGCCGTAAGCAGCAGAACGACCGCGAGCGCTGGTTGATGCTGGACGGATCATTCATTACCAACCTGCCAGACGTTTGGGCTTTGAACCAAAAGTACATACTGTTACCAATAAACAACTGGGACTCTGAGTACGAGCGTGTTAACCTTGGCGGTATTACTTGCGATGGGCAAGACTACTATAACCAGGAAGCACACATGAACAGCGTGTTTATGCCAAAAACCCGTAAAGTGCAGTACCTTGGTTTCTTTAACACGGGCGCTTACCAGGAGGTTTTGAGCGGTTATGGTGGTATACATCACTGCCTGCTGCCATCGCCTAAGCACGTTATCATTCGCCGTAACCGCGATGAGACGTTTAACTTTGAGGTGTTTGGCGAAGAGCAAAACAGTAAACAAGTATTAAAGATATTAGGCTATACTGCCTAATACCAATCAAAATAAAGACACGCAGCCTCCCGGTCATCACCGGGAGGCTTTTTTGTGTTTTACTGTTTCAATTAAAAATGAAACAACTGAAACAGTATTTTATTTAAATAGCTAATAATTAACACTTTACCATTTTTAGTGAAACAGTTTGCAACAGTAGCAATACTTTAAGTTGCAATAGTTAACTATTTAATAGTTAATTAGTTATTCGTTTTTGGAGCTATATCCTGAAAAGTGAGTGAAACAGTTAGCGTGAAAACAAAAACCCTGGGCTACAAGCATTATTATCACCCAAATTTAGTACTGGTTTAGTGGGTGCCAAACCCCAAATATCTGTATAGATCTATATAAATTCAGTATTTTTCTTGCTTGCTTTTTTAAGATATTAGGTGATTACCGACGATAGATACTTGATAAAAGTACCAAAGATGCTTTTAAAGATACTCCCCAACCTTGCTATTATGACGATGGTGGAATTACAGCAAAATATTTAGCGGCTAAATTATCTTCAATTTAAAAACGCCCGCTTTCCGGTGTTACCAATATTTAGAAAACAGTAGCGTTATCTCCCCAGGCCCTATCCTCTTTACTGTTTTTTTTATCGTAAAAGTTAATCAAACTTTCTAAAAAATAAGTCAACAGTCATTTTACCGGTATCGTTTGCATGATTTTACGGCATCGATTGCGGTAAAAATCGGCATCGATTGCGTTGATTTTTATGCGCTATTACTATCATTTTAGTTTAAAAACAGGTAATATAGACTTACCAATTAAGAAGAAATACATTTATTAACCTATAGTCAACCATGAGAACGAATAAAAAATTCAGTCTGCCAGACATTTAATTGCCTGTAATTTTCTTACCGGCAAGCTAACCGCTCTTAATTACCTACCCCTATACACACGGCTTAACGGCCGTTATGGGGATTTTTTTTGCCTTTTTTTTTGGCAACGCTGGATAATTGGAAATAACCAGGCCAATTATCTGCCACAACAAAAACCTTATTAACAAAAATTTAAACCAATTGAAAAATCAAATTATGAACTTGAATCAAAAAATAAAGCCACTGGCCATATTACTTTGCCTGGCAACAATGGCATCGTGCAAAAAAGCATCAGAAACAGCTGTAATAGAACAGCCCGTTATAAATCCTATTTCAAACTTTGAATTTAAGGTAGACCCACAAGATGCATTTAAATATGAATTTAAAGATCTATCAGCAAAATATAAAAAACTTGAATGGCGCTTTGGCGACGATTCTATATCAACTAATCCTAACCCTACCCACATATTTGCCACCACCGGTAAATATATGGTAGAGCTTAGAACAACTTCAACTACGGGAAATGTATCAAAAAAAGTAGCAGAAGTTTTTATTAATCCGGAAAATGTGGTAAAAATCAACGTTGAAAAAAGCAGCGTATTAAACGAAGTTAAATTTGATACTGCGCGCGTAAAATTGACCCTCTTGCC
>JAZKET010000173.1:15005-17026 GCA_040386815.1 Bacteroidota bacterium
CAGCTACCAGCACTTCGTTAACACCTGTTAAAACTTATGTACCCGGATCATTTAACACGGTGTCGGCCAAAATTACTACTACCGATGGTTCAACGGCAACAGTTTCTCGTAACACTGCTACTACCGAAGGTTTTTTAGAAGACATAACGCAAGCGCGTGATAGTTACACCGTATCTGCCGAAAACAATTATGCCGCTGCCGAAAATTCGCAAAAGCTATTAGATAACGACGTTAATACCAAATATACCATGGGTGGACGAGACGGAAGGTTGTTTACCTATCCATTAATGGTTACATTGATATACAGGGAAAAACAAACCGTTAAAACCTATGCGGTAGGCAACTCAACCGACTTACCTAATCGCGACCCTAAATCATGGAATATACAGGGATCAAACGACGGGGTTACCTGGGAAGTTTTAGATACGCGGGTAATGACTAAAACCTTTTATGATCAAATGACCGCGTTAGGTGCTACAACCGACCTGCAAAGGTTTAAAAAACTATTTTACTACGCAATTGCAAACCCTAAACCATTCACTATGTACAGATGGTCAATAACAGCAAACTGGGGCGATGCTGCATTGCAGACAAATGAGTTTAGATTATATAAATAATTAGGAAAGCTCCCGGTTGCTATGGCGTCCGGGAGCTTTTTTATTATTGATCTGTTTAATGACAGATGCCGATAGCTTGCGGCATCGATTGCATTAATTTTTACCGGCTTTTACAACCTTTATGTATTTAAAACCAGTAATATAGCATCACCAATTATCCAAAAACTGATAACCAATCACCCCAAAATATGAAACTAAATACCATCAACCTTACAGCTTCGCTGCTGCTTACAGTTGCTACAGCATCAGTATCGGCACAAACAAAAGCTAAACTAAGCGCTACACCTTGCATGGATGTACTGCACCTTTTTACAGCCGCTAACGTGCCCGCTATGGCACCGCAGGAAGAACCTTCGATACCGATTACCCCGGGCGAAGAACAGCCGGCAAACCTGCCCGGGAAGGGCCTGGCGCAGCACCCTATGCTTTATGTGGGCGAAAATAACACCAAGATGGCATTGATAAACAACGGCAAAGTTATCTGGACCTACCAAACTGGCAAGGGTTGGGAGTATGATGATGTGTGGATGCTATCGAACGGAAACATAGCTTTTACCCGGATGAAATACGTAGCCGTAATAACGCCCGACAAAAAAGTGCTTTGGAAGATGGATTTCCCGGAAAACGGCCCAGACCACGCCGAAGTACACGCCTGCCAGCCAATAGGTTTAGACAGGATTTTCTTTGTAGTAAACTCGGCCAAGCCAAAGCTGTACATTGTAAATTACAAAACCGGCAAAATTGAGGTAGAAAAAGAAATACCTTATAACTACACAGACCGCGGCGTACACGGACAATTTAGACGCGCCCGTTACACCGCGCAAGGCACTTACCTTATTTCATACATGGGCAAGGGCAAAGTTGTTGAATTTGACAAGGATTTTAACGAGCTATGGAGCTATACCTCGCCACAGCCGTGGGCAGCCATCAGACTAAAAAATGGTAACACGCTAATAACCGACGAAAGAGAAGCTCGCACCATTGAAGTTAATGCCAAAAAAGAAATTGTATGGCAATTTAACTGCAAAACAGATTTACCTGCACAATACCAATTTGCTTCGGCACCGCAAACCTGCACCAGGCTGGCCAATGGCAACACCATCTTCACATCGCGCGGACAGAATGGCAAAGGCCCGCAAATGATTGAGGTTACCAAAGACAAAAAAGTAGTTTGGGTACTACACGACTGGAAAGCCGTTGGCGACGGCACAGCCGTACAGGTATTGGACGACCCGGGCATACCAGAAATACCTGGACAATCTGAACATTAATCTCCCCCGTTCTCAACCATAGCGATGGGTTTTAAACTAGCAATGTTAGAAACATTTTAAAAGCAACTTTTTAAGAGGCGTAGCCTCGACCACTTTTGTAGCCACGGGTTTTAACCCGTGGTATTTATAATCT
>JAZKET010000173.1:17145-31235 GCA_040386815.1 Bacteroidota bacterium
TCGGCACGGCCCATTTAAATGGATCGTGCCGATGGCACTTTTTTTTATGTTTAATTTTAGCGCCGGGTTGAAACCCGGCGCTAAAACATAGGTCGAGCTGCTGGCTCTATATTTTTCAGTTTATAATGCTTCGAACAATCAAGATTTGAACTTCATCGCTATTTTTGTTTAAGACCTTTTAATTCCCTCTGCACCTAAGGGGTGCGGCTGCCTCCGGAAAGGCAGGGATGGGTTTATGTAAGCGGCTAGCCACGCGTCCCCGCCCATACCCCACCATCAGGAGGAAATGGCACAGACCATCATCATAACCGCTTTATTTTGTCCTAATCAATAACTATGTTTACCTAATTACTATAAACACTCGCCATGATAAAGCCTATACTATTAACATTTTTGCTATTAAGCTACGCATCACTAAGCAAGGCGCAAAATAAGGCGGGAACAGAAAACGATATTGTACTAACGTATGATGAGCAAAAAACGCGGGTATTTATAAACGATAAGGGGCTGCTGCAAGCTAGCTTATCGCCAAAGGATGTTGCTAAATTTAAAGCCGCCGGTGTGGTTAATTATAATGATCTTGGTGCTAAAGGCGACGGTAAAACTGACGATATAAATGTTATAGCCGCTACCCACGCGTTTGCCAATACGCACGGTTTAAAGGTTAGCGCTACGCCGGGCACAGCCTACTACATAAGTGGCAAAAAGCGTACGGCAGTTATACAAACCGACACTGATTTTGGCACAGCTAATTTCATTTTTGACGATACCGACGTAGAGAACCGCAGCGCGGCTATTTTTATGGTTGGGTCAAGCCAAAAACCGGTTAAGCTAACAGCTATTACTTCGCTTAAGCGTGGCCAGCCAAAAATAGATACGCCCTTACCCGGCCCGTGTTTAATATCGGTTACCAATTCAAACGTAAAGCAATACATCCGTTTTGGGCTTAATCAAAACAGCGGTTCGTCGCAAACTGATATTTTTGTGGCTGACAAAAACGGCAACATAGATATGCAAAGCCCCATCATTTGGGATTTTGAACAAATTACTGATATCACCGCGTTACCTATTGATGAGGGCTTACTGAAAATTACCGGCGGAAACTTTACAACCATTGCTAATAAAGAGGAATCGAAGTACAATTATTACAGCAGAGGGTTTGCCGTACGACGGTCGCACGTACTTATTGAAGGATTGAGACACAATATAATTGGCGAAGGAGACCACGGTGCGCCATATGGAGGGTTTATTAACGTGGGCGAGTGCGCGTACGTAACCGTGAAAAATACCACATTGACGGGGCACCGCACCTATGGTACTATCGGCGCCGCAGGCGAACCTGTTAAAATGGGTACCTATGACCTCTCCATCAATAGGGCGCTAAACGTTTCCTTTATAAACTGCAGCCAAACAAATAGTATAGACGACAACCGCTACTGGGGCATTATAGGCTCAAACTTTTGTAAAAACCTGGTTTACGACAGCTGTACCCTATCGCGGTTTGATGCACACCAGGGTGTTGCCAATGCTACCATCCGCAACTCAAACTTGGGTCACATGGGCATTAACGCCATTGGCAGCGGGCTTTTAAAAATCGAAAATTCTACAGTGCGCGGGCGCAGTTTTGTTAACCTGCGCCCAGATTATGGCAGCACGTGGCAGGGCGAGGTGCTGATTACTAACTGCGTATTTATCCCGGCCGGCGGCAAATCAGTAAGCGCTTCGTTGATAAGCGGATCGAACTCCGGCGAGCATGATTTTGGTTACATTTGTTATATGCCTGCGCAGATAACGATTGAAAAGCTGCGGATAGACGATTCTGCTCATCCGGAAAATTACAATGGGCCGGCAATTTTCGGCAATTTCAACCCGAAGATGAAAGACGACGGCTACCAACAAAAGTTTCCTTACGTAATAACCAACAAGGTGATTCTTAAAGACGTTACAACCACCAGCGGAAAAGCATTGAGGATTAGCGATAATAAGTTTATGTTTAAAGATGTAAAGGTTGAAGTTAACTAAGAGCGTAGCCAAGGTTATCGCCTTAACTTTAGTCTGCATGCAGTTTAAATTGCTATCTTACACTAACCAACATCCACCAATTATGAAACGCGCCTCTATCCTATTACTGCTATTGTGCAGCCTGTTTATGGGTTTTACCACGCCTGCAAAAGACAAATGGCAAATACTATTTAACGGCAAAAACCTGAAGGGTTGGGACACCTACCTTGGCCGCGAGGTGGACGATAATGGCAAGGACCTAAACGGCGGTGTACCCGTTGGTTTTAATACCGACCCTAAAAAAGTATTTACAGTAGTGAAAGAAGATGGCAAACCGGCCATCCGCATCTCTGGCGAGACATGGGGCGCGCTGGTTAGTAAGCAGGAGTTTGAAAATTACCATCTGCGCCTGCAATTTAAATGAGGTAAGGTTTTATGGGGACAAAAAAAGAAAGCCAATGTTAGGGGTAGCGGCGTGCTGTACCACTCTGTTGGCCCGCATGGGGCTGATTGGGGTTTCTGGATGCGGTCGCAGGAGTTTCAGGTAGAAGAAGGCCGTAGTGGCGATTATTGGGGCTGCGCAGGCGGCTCGGCAGATATACCGTCGGTTAAAAAGGGAAATGATTTTTTCTACAGTCCCCAAGGTACGATGACCGCCTTTAGCGATGGCAACAAACAGGGCCGCCACTGCAAAAAGCAGGGCCAAAGCAATGAAAAACCAGTAGGCGAATGGAACACGCTTGATCTGTATTGCCACGGCGACACCAGCATACACGTAGTAAATGGCAAGGTAGCCATGGTGCTATACCACAACAGCCAAAACGATAAAGGCCAGTTTACACCGTTGGTTAAGGGTAAAATACAGTTTGAGAGTGAAGGTGCAGAGTTATTTTACAGGGAGGTAATGGTGCAAGGGATTGAGGGGTTGCCGGTGGGGCTGTTGAGAGAGTAGTATTATCTAACATTTGCCAAACCTGTCATTGCGATATTTTCCAGCTCTTCTATTCCCCTAACTTCGAAGCAATATACATTTAGTCTCTGAAAAATAAATCACTTGCCCAGAATGATAAAGGCCAATTTACGCCTTTGGTTAAATTTACCATATCACACCCCCTTTCCTGACAATTTAAATATCTGAATATCAATTTATTTATCCGTATCTTCTACCGGTTTATTTGCCGTTTTAATGGCTAATTAATCAGCTGAGAACGACACGTATATGGAAAACCTTGCCGAAGAATTAAAGCTTGCTAACCAACAATTAGCGGCTGTTAAAGCCGAACTGTTAAATGAACAGCAAGAAAAAAGCAAGCGTGCGGACGAACTGATATTGGCTAATATTGAACTTGATTTTCAAAATAAGGAGAAAGAAAAACGCGCGGCCGAACTGGTATTAGCCAATACCGAACTGCTATTTCAAAATCAAGAAAAAGAAGATCGTGCTAACGAACTGATTATTGCCAACACAGAACTGGTTTTTCAAAACGCCGAAAAGCAAAACCGTGCCGACGAACTGGTTATTGCCAACAAAGAACTGATTTACCAAAATGCAGAACGCGAAAAGCGGGTGATAGCAGATGCCAAAAAAGACGAGTTTTTTAATATGGTTAGCCACGAGTTAAAAACCCCGCTCACCAATATCAAAGCCATTAACCAGATCCTGGCAAAATCATTAGCTAAAACAGACCGTAGTTACCCTTTCCTTTTACGTTCAAACCAAAGCATTTTACGTTTGGAGCGATTGGTGGAAGATTTGCTCGATGTTACCAAGATCAACTCGGGCGAGATTGACCTTAATTTGTCTGAATTTTTCTTTACCGATATACTTACCCAAAGCATTGACACCATACAGCAAATTTCTACACAACATAAAATTGTATTAGAAAACTCAGTAGATATTTTTTTCACCGGCGATCAGTTTAGGTTGGAGCGGGTGATTATTAATCTGATCAATAATGCTATCAAATATTCGCCAGATGCAACCGAGGTTAAGGTAAGTGCCTTTGTCGCAGACGGCCAGATCACGGTTTGCGTTACCGATGCCGGCATTGGTATAGCAAAAGAGGATATCAGCCAGCTATTTAAACGCTTTTTCAGGGTAACCAAAATTGCAAAACAGTTTCATGGTGTTGGCTTAGGTTTATACATTGCCGCCGAGATAATTAAAAAGCATAACGGCAGTTTTACCATTGATAGCGAATTGGGTAAAGGCAGTAGTTTTTGCTTTCATCTGCCCGTAAATTAAGGTTAATAGTTTTTCCAAGTCCGGCATTTTGCACCGCATAATGCCATTTCTTGCCATCGATACTTTGTTGGTGACAAAAATCAAAAAAAGTGAGCAGTCACCTCTGATTACGGCATCTTCTGCGCTATTGCTTTGATAGCCAACATTTCCTCAGCATCCAATTGATCAAATAAACGTTTAGCATTTAAGCCAAAAGAGCGCTTTGGTTGATGTGCCGCGTCACTACGCTGGTCGCCATTATGAAAACACCATCCTGCCGCCCCAGCATCTTTGGCATTAAAGAGGTCGGTTAGGTAATCTTTGGTCACCGGCTGCCAATCGGTATACCCTCTTCTAAAAGGCTCCTGATAATGTACTGGCATTACTTTACCCAAAACCTTCATTTGGGCCAGGTATTCTTTGGTCTTTGCAGCTGTTTGCAACGGCGAACCAACCGTACGCGGGCGATGCGGGCTTACAAAGTCTACCCCTACCTCATTGATATAGGAGGTAAGATCTTCGCGACTAATGTCATTACCTGCCGATGCTGTGATAAGCAAGTCGGGATAAAGTTGCCTGGCTTTATCGCGCATTTGCTTAAGGTCTTTAAAACTAACAAAACGCGCGTCGCCCACGTCCCGCTCATTGGCCAAATCAAGATACCAGTTTTGATAAGGCCTTAACACAGAAACTACGGCACTAACCGCGCGCTGATGCGCTTCACTAGTTTTTAATGACCGGCCGTCCTTATTATTACTGTGTGCCAGCGTTACATCTACTATTATACCGGCTTTATCGCACTCGCTAACAATCCATTTTAGCTTGTCCATAAAAGTATTAACAACATCACCATCGTCGGTTACAGCGCTTATGTCGCTGTCCTCTCCCGGCCAGTTTGCCCAAATGCGTATCCAGTTAAACTTATACCGTTTAAAGTCGACGATATCCTTCTTAATAAAGGACTCGGGCGCCGCCAATGCACCGTAATAGCTTATCCCATATAAAAAAGCTGGTCTGTTATCTATTGTAAACAGGGCATGTTTAATTCCTAACTTCGTTTTCGGGATGTTTGTGACCGCAGGGGCCTTAGCATCATATCTGCCATTAAAGCGTTGCTGCAATTGCTGGCGCGATTGTAATTTTCCGCTGTTGTCCATAAAAACATCAGTCCACTCCGGTCTTGTAGCTGCATCGGTCAATATTGCATAAGCTTTAGTATTTCTGACGTTTTGCGCGCCTTTTTTTTCGTCCCAAATACCGCCATATTTGTTACCGAGGTATGTCTTAAAAGGTTTGATGCTGAAACTTTTCCATCCGGAATGTTCCGCGGGTAATTTGCCCAGCATTTCGCCTTCGCCGTCTACTGCATAACTGCCACCCTGAAAAATAGAAGCTATAATAGGCAAGTGGCTATCAAGCGCACGCAACGGAATAACCTTTTGCATATCATCACCTATAGAAAGGTGTAAAACTGCATCAGCACCCATTAATTCAAGGCAACGCACAGTTTCCGGAAACCACATATCAGAACAAATGCTAATACCGTACTTAACCCCATCCAGTTCTATTAATTTAAACTCATCGCCCTGCGACCAGCCCCACCATGTCTGTTCGCCCAAATTGGTGTGCACCTTGCGGTATTTGCCTTTAAAATCACCTTTACCGTCTACTATAAAAGCCGTGCTGAACAGTTTATCACCGTCGCGCTCAACAAGCCAGCCAACCAATGGCACCCCGGCCTTTATGGCCAGTTGCTTATAACGGTTGTACCAATAGCCATTACCCGGCACCTTTTCTGCAATACTATTGATGATTTTTTCTGACGGATATCCCCACCCCGAAATAGCGTATTCAGGGAAACAGATCAAATCGGGGCGTGGCTTGCTTGTTGCAGCTTCAATCACCAATTTTTCAAATAACTCAAAATTTTTCTGTAAGCCGGGATTACCTTTCTCACTATGCCCGGAACCGGCTTGTAAGGTCACAACATTAACTATGCGGTCTGTATTGTTTTCAGTTGTGTGCTGCGCATGCAGCAAAGAAAACTGCATCGCCAGATTTATAAAAATTAATGCGGTAACCTTTAGTTTCATTTGGTTTTAAGTAGCGCTGTGTCCCAACCTATTATAAAGGTAAAGCATTAGTGATTAAAATCGTTGTAACAAGTTCAAGGTTTAGTTACTTAGGCTCATGCCCTTATAGCCATTTAACTTATCAAATATTATTATCTTGCCACTTATTACAACACACCGCCCATGCTTGAACAGTACGACCTAAGCAATATGATGGTATTGGACATTGAAACCGTGCCCCAATACGCAACTTACGACGAAGTACCCGATAATTTTAAAAAACTATGGGACCTGAAAACCACCCGCCAGCGCGCAGAAAAAACCGCCGAAGAGTTTTACAGCAACGCAGGCATCTGGGCAGAGTTTGGTAAGATCATTTGTATTTCGGTGGGGATATTTTCGGGTGGCTCTGTAAAAGGCTTGCGTTTAAAATCATTCGCCGGGCACGATGAAAAGTTACTGTTGGAGAATTTCTCTAACCTGCTTAGCGGCCAGCCACCCAGCCTGATATTGGTGGCGCACAATGGTAAGGAGTTTGATTTTCCGTACATCTGCCGCCGGATGTTGATCAATGGATTGCCCCTACCCAGGCAATTGGAAATTGCCGGCCGCAAACCCTGGGAAATAAATCACCTGGACACCATGGAGCTATGGAAATTTGGCGATTACAAAAGCTATACTTCGTTAAACCTGCTCACGGCTATATTTGACATCCCCACACCAAAGGATGATATTGACGGCAGCATGGTAGGCAACGTTTACTGGGTTGATAATCAGTTAGAGCGTATCAGCACCTACTGCCAAAAGGACGTTGTCGCTACGGCACAATTATTAAGGCGCTACCGTGGCGAGGAATTGATTGAAGAGGAGAATATTACTTATGTGGGTGCATAAATAGCAAACTATTCAGTTCCCTCCCCACGCGAGGGGTGCGGCTGGTTGTGCGCAAAGGCAGGGAGGGGTTTCTCCTCAAACAAAACTATATAACCTGCGCTTTAGTTAGTGTAACTTAATCCAACATCAGCTTATAAGCAAAATTTACACCTGCTTATTTTATTATTAGGTACTTTCGCATAAATACATATCTACCTATGTCAAAAAAGAAGAAAAATAAAAGCTCATCTATAAACCAGGTACTAACCCAGTTGGTGCTTGATGTTTTTGAGAAAAACGGTAATCAACCACTTAACTATCGCCAGGTATCGGCAGCACTTAACATCATAGCCCCAGAGGATAGGAACACCATATTGGATATATTAGAAGACGAGGCTTTTAAACAAGTTTTAAAAGAAGTATCGCCGGGTAAATTCCAGCTACTTGAATTAAAGACTTTTGTTGAAGGTAAAGTTGACCTTACTGCCGACGGCTCGGCCTTTATAGTTACCGATGACCCCGATGAAAGCGATATTTTTGTAGCCCCCCGCAAGCTGCGCAACGCCCTGCATGGCGACCGGGTTAAAGTGTACGTATACGCCAAGAGCAAGGGCCGCCGCAAAGAGGGCGAGATCATTGAAATATTGCAGCGCGCTAAGACCGAATTTACGGGTATCGTCAAACTTTCAGAGCGTTACGCGTTCTTTATTCCGGACGACCGAAAAATGATGCACGACATTTTTATCCCGATGAGTGAGCTTAACGGGGCAAAAAACGGCATCAAGGCAGTTGCGGAGATCACAGACTGGCCATCGCAGGCAAAGAACCCTATTGGCCGTATTAAACATATTTTAGGCCAGCAGGGCGAAAACGATACCGAGATGAACGCCATATTGGCCGAGTATGGTTTCCCGTTGTCGTTTCCTAAAGAAGTGGAGCATGATGCCGAAGAAATCCCGTCGGAAATCACTACTGAAGAGATAGCAAAACGACGTGATTTCAGGGATGTATTGACTTTCACTATCGACCCATTTGACGCTAAAGATTTTGATGACGCGGTCTATTGTGAATCACGCGAAAAAGGTGGCGTTTAAGAAACTTGAGAACGGCAATTATGAAATTGGTGTGCACATTGCCGATGTATCGCACTATATCATTCCTGATTCTGCTTTAGATAAAGAAGCATTTAACCGTGGCACATCCGTTTATTTGGTAGACAGGGTTATCCCGATGCTGCCTGAGCGTTTATCAAACGGTTTATGCTCATTGCGCCCTAACGAAGAGAAACTATGCTTTGCGGCCGTATTCGAGCTGGATGAGAAAGCTAACATAGTTACCGAATGGTTTGGCAAAACAGTGATCAATTCAGACCGAAGGTTTACATATGAGGAAGCTCAGGAAGTAATAGAAACCAAACAAGGCGACTATGCCAAAGAAATAGAGAAGCTTAACGAACTAGCCTACATCCTGCGCGACCGCAAGTTTAAAAACGGCGCCATCAGCTTTGAAACAACCGAGGTTAAATTCCATTTGGATGATAAAGGTAAACCAACCGGCGTTTATGTTAAAGAGCGTAAAGACGCCCATAAACTGATTGAGGACTTTATGCTACTGGCCAACCGCAAGGTGGCCGAGTTTGTGAGCAAAAAAGGCAAGGGTAAACACAAATACACCTTTGTATATCGTGCGCACGACTCGCCAAAGCCAGATGCTTTAGCCAGTTTCGCCAACTTCGCCGCGCGATTTGGTTATAAGATCAATACCAAAACCGATAAAGAGACTGCTAAATCTCTTAACTACCTAATGGCAGATGTTGAGGGTAAAAAAGAGCAAAACGTATTGACACACCTGGCTATCCGCTCTATGGCTAAAGCTATTTACACCACCAAAAGCAGCAGCCATTACGGTTTAGCATTTGATCATTATACGCATTTCACCTCGCCTATTCGCAGGTATCCCGATGTGATGGTACACCGCCTGTTACAGTATTATCTGGATGGCGGACAGTCTGTAAATGCCGAGCATTACGAGGTAATGTGTCAGCATGCGTCGGCTATGGAAAAGAAGGCCGCCGATGCTGAACGATCGTCTGTCAAATACAAACAGGCTGAGTTTCTGCAAGATCAGGTGGGCCAGGTTTATGCCGGCGTTATATCGGGTGTTACCGAGTGGGGCATGTATGTAGAGATTATTGAAAATAAGTGCGAGGGCATGATAAGGCTGCGTGATATCTCTGATGATTTTTATACCTTAGACGAAAAAAATTACGCCATTATTGGCCAGCGTAAAAAGAAGACCTATCAACTTGGCGACGAGGTTAAAATACGTGTTAAAAACGTTGATTTAGCTAAGAAGCAAATTGATTTTTCATTAGTGCAGGAGTAATATCACCTGCGACGATTAAGCATGAGAGAACTACAAGATCTGCAATTACTGATTGACAAGGCGGTTACCGAATTAAAATACCCAGAGTACCCGTCTGAATTATACGACCCGATATACTATATACTAAGCATGGGCGGCAAACGCATGCGCCCGGCCCTGCTGCTAATGGCTTGCGATCTGTTTGGTGGTGATGTTGAAAAAGCCCTGCCGCCTGCATTGGCCATTGAGGTGTTTCACAACTTTACATTGATGCATGATGATATTATGGACAAGGCACCCCTGCGCCGTGGCCGTACCACTGTGCACGAAAAATGGAACCAAAACTCCGCTATCTTATCGGGCGATGTGATGCTGATTGAAGGCTATAAGCTAATGATGCAGGTTGAAGACCGTTTGCTACGCATCATTCTTGATATATTTAACAATACCGCTGTCGGCGTTTGCGAGGGCCAGCAACTGGACATGGATTTTGAGGTGCGTAATGATGTTAAGATAGACGAATACATTTACATGATACGCCTAAAAACCGCTGTGGTATTGGGTGGCGCCTTAAAAATAGGCTCTATTTTGGGTGGCGCCGATATGAAGGATGCTGAGTTAATTGCCGAATTTGGCGAAAACCTTGGCCTGGCTTTCCAGCTACAGGATGATCTATTGGACGTATATGGCTCGCCTGAGAAATTTGGCAAGCAGGTTGGCGGCGATATCATCTCAAACAAAAAAACATACTTGCTGCTTAAATCGCTTGAGCTGGCCGACGTTACCCAAAAAGCCGAGCTAAACCAATGGATAGCCGCTACCGATTTTGATAACCAGCAAAAAGTTGAAGCGGTAACAGCTATATACGATACTGTACAGGTAAAGCAACATGCCGAAACCACCATGCATCATTATGCGGATAAAGCTTTTGAAGCATTAGAAAAAATCAACCTGCCCGAAGAAAACAAACAATACCTGCGCGATTTTGCAGATAGTTTGATGGTGAGAGAATATTAAGTAACGTTAAGGTATGAAAAACCTGATCATCACTATAATCTTGTTTGCTTCGGCTAGCGCGTATGCACAGACACAGAAAAAAAGCGATCAGAATACGTTTAAAACAGATTATAGTGCCGGGATACGAATAGACGAACCTATACCTAAAGACACCACAAATTATCCTCCTGAAAAAATATTCTATCAAGTGCAGATACAGCCAAAGTATCCCGGGGGCATGGATAAATTTTTAGCGTTTATAAAAAGCAATCTGATCATACCAGCATCAAGCGCTCCCGTTACGGCACGCGCTGTAGTAAATTTTGTTGTTGAACCTAACGGAACGTTAACAAACATTAAAGTTCTTAGGGCACCCACAAAAGAGCATGAAACAGAAGCCGTTAGATTGATGGGCTTGATGCCAAAATGGCTACCGGGGAAACATAATGACAAACCTGTAAGGGTGAGTTACACCATACCCATATCGTTTAAGAAAGATTAATGCTGTACCAGCCCGCGGCGTTTCAGCTATAATCATAAACAATACCGGCTAAACTTTGTAGTTATTTATAGAACATCTATACATAACTATGAAAAATTACTTGCTATTGCTATTTGTTTTGATTGCTCCGTTTGGCTTAAAAGCGCAAACCA
Source organism: Bacteroidota bacterium (assembly GCA_040386815.1). Classification (GTDB taxonomy): domain Bacteria; phylum Bacteroidota; class Bacteroidia; order Sphingobacteriales; family Sphingobacteriaceae; genus Mucilaginibacter. The sequence continues at coordinate 28,330 of JAZKET010000173.1, forward strand.
AGGTTACGCTGTCAAAAGATACCACTACTTACGACGCTTCAAATATTGAAAGACAGCCAACCTTTCCGGGTGGTAAAGACGCGTTTAATAAATTCGTTACTCAAACCATAAAATATCCTGCCGCATCAACTATTCAAGGTGATGTAGAATTAAGTTTCATGGTGAATACTGACGGAACTTTATCTGACATCAAAATAGCCAAAAGCCTCGCCGAAGATTTGGATAAGGAAGCCATCAGAATATTGCAGCGAAGCCCTAAATGGATACCGGCTAAAAAGAATGGCAAATTGATTGATTGCGCAGCGACTGCTACCGTGGGATTCAGGCTAAAATAACCTCACCCGGCGTTCGACATTCAATGTAATTTGATAATTTTGGGAGATGAAAAACACCCTCCTGATAATCTTGTTGATATGTGCGGCGATGTCTTCAAAGTCGCAGACCAGAGACACCACAGAAGTTTTTGCAGTTGTTGAACGACAACCTGAATTTCCCGGAGGCATAGAAGTGTTTCTAAAATTTATCGGAAACAATATCCAATACCCTGCAACAGCACGTGCAAACGGCACGCAGGGTAAAGTATTTGTAAGCTTTGTAGTAGAAAAAGATGGCAGTATCCAAAAAGCAAAAATTGTTCGTCCACTGTCTCCCGATCTTGATGCAGAAGCGTTAAGAATAGTAAATGCATCACCAAAATGGAAACCTGGTGAAAATAATGGTTTTCCTGTACGCGCGTTGTTTACGTTGCCTATAACTTTTAAAATCGGCTTAGATGAAACAATGCCTGAGTTTCCGGGAGGGCTTGAGGCGTTAATGGCTTTTATCAAAAAAAATTTAAATGTTGGCAATGAACAAGGCGTAGTAAAGGTTTATTTTGTTATCGATAAAGAAGGTAGCGTAGCGGATATTAAAGTCCTTAATAGCTTATCAAGCAAAGCCGATGCAGAAGCAATACGAATTGTAAAAAAACTACCTAAATGGAAGCCGGCCACCCAGAATGGTAAAGCTGTTCAGGTTAGTTACACCATGCCAGTGATTTTTTCTAATGAATAACCTGTATATTTAACTACAGGTAACTGACTATCAAAACGGTTAACAGAAAGGTTACATGAGAAATACGTATGTAATTCTGCTTTTCTTTTGCTTTGCGCTTACCGCAAAAGCGCAAACCATATCGTACCAAAACGCGCCCATTATTGAACATGCCGATATCATGCCCGAGTATAAAGGTGGTATGGACAATTTCTACAGCAAGCTAAGCCGCATACGCTATTTGTTTCTGGACAGGATGTATGGCTGCCAGGGCCGGGCTACGCTGATGATGGTGGTTGAGGCTGATGGCAGCCTGAGTGACCTGAAAGTGCTTAATGGCATATCGCCACAGCAAGATGAGGAGATACTACGTGTGGTGAAACGGCTTAACAAATGGAAACCGGGCACCAAAAACGGCAAACCGGTGCGGGTACTTTGTTCGCTGCCTATCAATTTCAAATTAAAAGATTCGTGATCTGGCTGTCTGTTAAATTTTCCTTATCGCGAAACTGCGGTATTGGTTAGTTTCGGCGGTAAGATAAATTATCTCCCATTGTTCATTAACACAAAACTCATTAACAGCCTCAATAACACCATAACGGGTATGGCCAATAAAATCATAGCTTATATAATCGTGGCCGGCTATTATGCCGCCTGGCTTTACTTTAAATTTTAAAATATCCAGCTCTTGCTTAGTTACGCTGTAAGAATGATCTGTATCAAGGTACACCCAGTCAAAATAACTATCGGCCATAGTTGCCAAAACATCGGTTGATAAACCTACGTTTAAAACAACAGCGTTCTGTTGCAGCTGGCTTTCAAATTTTCGCTCAACCAGCGCTTGTAATTCGCCATGGTATTTACCGCCTTGCCAGGCATCAATAAGGTGCAGTTTTTGTGGCGATGTTAATTGAAGTATCAGGTCGGAAAACTCGCCCCTGTCAACACCTATCTCGGCAACTATGCTATTCTTAGGCAAATGCTCTAACAATACCTCGCGATCAAGCAGCGTTTTCAGGTTCTTAATATTCTCTAACCTGAGCTTAACCTGCGGAATCCTTAAATCTGTCTTTATACGGCCGGCAATGGTATTACCGGTTACTTTATTGTAAACCGTATAAAAAATTTTGCGCTGTAAAAGCTGCCTCTTAATTTTTTTTAATAATCCGCGCTGTTGGCTCATTTTAGTTTCGCTTAGCATAAATTAAACAAAAAAAGCCCGGACTTACAATAAATCCGGGCTTTTAATATTAGTAAAACGCGCTATGCGTTTATTAAGCTAACTATTCAGCTGCAGGAGCTTCTGTTGCTTCTTCAGCATCAGCAGCTTTCTTTTTTGGAGCAGCTTTCTTTTTTGGAGCTTCTTCAGTTGCAGCTTCAACTGCTACTTCTGCTACCGGTGCTGCTTTTGCAGCAGCTTTAACTTTAGGTGCTGGTGCAGCATCTTCTGCTACTGGTGCAGCGCCAAAAGGAATTACAGAAACGTATGAACGGTTATCTGCTTTCTTTTTGAAAACTACTTCGCCTGCTACTAAAGCAAATAAAGTGTGATCTTTACCTAAACCTACGTTAAGGCCTGGGTTGTGTTTAGTACCACGCTGACGTACGATGATGTTACCTGCAATTGCCGGCTGACCACCAAATATCTTGATACCTAAACGTTTGCTATGCGATTCGCGGCCGTTACGTGAACTACCGGCCCCTTTTTTGTGTGCCATTTCTTATATTTTTATGATTGGCTTAAAGCTAATCGTTTTAAAAATCTGATTATAAAGTAATACCGGTGATCTGGATCTTGGTAAATTGCTGACGGTGACCATTTTTCTTTTTGTAACCTTTTCTTCTTTTCTTTTTGAAGATAATTACTTTATCAC
>JAZKET010000174.1:0-12939 GCA_040386815.1 Bacteroidota bacterium
TAACAACCTTGAAAGTTTGTCTATCTATAACTTTGACGATAAGGTTCAAATTTCTATAGCTGACATAGGAAGGCTTAGCAAATTAAAAAATCTTTCCATCACCTTAAATACTTATGGAGATATCAAAACACCATCATCTCAACTAGAAGCGCTGCGTAACCTTAAAAATTTAGAATCACTCAACTTAGATTATAGCGGTATTGGTAGCATGCCTGATATTTTTGGTGGCATGGTGCATTTAAAGCGGCTGTCGCTATCAATTAATGGCTTGCCCCAATTACCCGAAAGTATTTATGATTTACCTGAGCTTGAATATTTAGACCTATCATCTAATCCGCTTGGCTCATTACCAGACAGACGCACTTATGGCTGGCCTAAGCTAAAAACGCTGTTGTTAAACCACACTAAGCTAACCAAATTGCCAACGGCCATTGTGCACTTGCCTGCCTTAGAAAATCTGAGTGCTACCAACAACCGGATATCCATTTTACCTAAGGGCTGGCAAAATCTGAAAAACTTAAAAACCTTGAACCTTGCTGATAACAAGTTAACGGTTTTTAATTATGGCATTTTGGATAACCCAAGTATCCAAAGGTTAGAAATTCAAAACAACAACATCGCCATAATGGCCGACGTCACGCGCGATAATAACAGCTTAAGGTATCTAAATTTAAGTAATAATTTATTGACTAATTTACCGGCCAATATTGGTAAACTGCATAGTTTAGAGACACTACAAGGCTATAATTTAAAACTCAAGGGCTTGCCGGCATCATTAGGTAATTGCCTTAAACTAATAGAACTTTCGCTGCCGGGCAGTATTGCTGCAAGTACCGTATTACCGGCAGGTTTAAAAAACGCTGCTGATTTGCAATTGCTGAACCTGTCAGGTTGCCCACTCATTGATCATGAGAGCATTTTTGAAGTGCTGCTTACTACCCGCAACAAACCACTAAATGCCGACCTAAGCGGCAACAATATCAGTAGCCTGCCTGCCACTGATAAATGGGCGAATGCTAATTTTGGCTTACTCAATTTACTGGGGAACAAATTTAATAAAATACCTATTGAACTTGCAGGAGCAAATTTCTCAGTAGGTTTATTTTTGTACCGCAATCAATTAGATTTTGACCATGGCACAGCCGGCGACTTATTTAAAACACCCGGCGATTTTAAAGTTTTATTTGAAGAAACAGGTATAAACTATCCCAAAAGTGTTAATGACAGCGTTTACGCATTGGCACTTACCAACCGCATACGGGCACGCGCAAAAGCCGGAAACTGGCAAGGCGCTATTTCATATGCCGAAAAGGCAAAACAATTAGCACCAACCGTGTATCAACGCAATGCACCATGGAATATGATTGGTGTAAGCCGCTTTAATCTGAAAGATTATACAGGCGCAATTGCCAATTTTGATAAATACATTGAAGTGCAGAATACACCCGGCTTAAGTGTAAGGTACGATACTTCCACCGAACTTGAATACAAATTAAAGGCCGACTCGGCATTGAATAACCCTGTAGGCATGGCCAACACTTACATTCAAACAGGGTCAATGAAAAATTTTATAAAAGCACTTTCGTTAGCTAAACGAATAAATGATAAGGGTTTGTATCAACAACTGGCAGGCAAAGTGCTGGCAATGACCAGATATAATATCGAATGGCATGGTAAAACAGATCATTATTCCCCACATGAACATTACATGTCAATTAAAGGCCAATATCCTGATGATATTTTGATAAGACATGCAATATTATTATTAATTACCGGAAATGCCAGGCAAGCCATAGACACACTAAAACTGTCAAATAAAAACTACCGGCCAGGGGACTATTATTATCCTTACAAACAACTGCTTTTAGCTGCCGCAAATTACATTGTCAAGCCATCGGCTTTCGGACAACTTAAAACTGCATTAACAGATTCTATAGCCAAAACAACCCCAGTACTGAAAGATGAATTTACTTTTCTACCTTTTGCAGAGTGGTTACCTGCTTCAAACTACAACTTAACACAACAGAAAGACTTAAACTCAATCTACAATATTGCTTTGACACCTTTACCGGTGAAAAAAGTTGATTTGACTAAAACAGACAGCAACGACTCAAAAGCCAACCGCATAGCATTACTTTCTAAACGCCTGGATAACGTAAGAAATGGAGCTATGAATGATATAAAAGAATGGCAAACCGTAGTAGATTTAGCTGATGAAATGATAGGGATAGACTCGGTTACATACAAACGTTTTACAGATTGGTATTTCATCGGCCTCGCGCGTTTTAAAACCGGCGACTATCAGGGGACTATAAATGATTTTGATCGTTATCTGAAGCAAAACCGGCCCGACTTTTATGATAATGTGCGTGGGGCCAAAATTAAGGTACGGGCGCATTTGGCTTTGGGGCAAATACTTGAAGCAGCTCAAACTTTTGAAAATTTAGATAAAAGTCATGGTCCTAAAACAAACGGTGTACAAGAAGCAGCCGTGATTTACAAAGGGGCCGGTAACAACACTAAATTTAATAACCTTATTAACACCGCGCTAAAACGGAGCAAGAAAAACCTGGACAGCGTTACAGTAGACATAGATTATAAACGTGGCGGATTTGCCTTGGACCATGCCGAACTATTGATAATTGCCGGTAAGCTAAAAGACGCTGCGAAATTGCTAAACACCTATGAGGCACCTTATGACCGGGGGAATTTGGCCGTAAAAGAATATTTGCTAAACGTTATAAATGTTTTAAACGGAGAAACGTCTGCCGAGGCAGCAAAAAAACGGATTGCAGAATTTATGGGCGGTCAATATAAATTTAACGTATGGGATTTTACGATGTTTAACCGCTGGATAAAGTATAGCGGTATAAGCCAAGACGCGCAAAATGAGCTACTGGCTTTACAGGAGCTAATTGACGAAAAACCTAAGTCGTAAAAAATTAAGACAATAAGTCAACCGATTAATCCAAAGCATAAAAAGAAACCCCGCCTAAATTATCAAGCGGGGTTTTCTTTTATTTGCCAAGGCCGGGGGATGATTACATCATGCCACCCATGCCGCCGCCGCCCATTGGTGGGTGGCCGCCTGCTGATGCTTCTTCAGGATCATCAGCCAATACGCATTCTGTTGTTAACAACATAGCTGCAATTGAAGCTGCGTGCTCTAAAGCTACACGGCTTACTTTAGTAGGGTCAATAACACCTGCTGCAATTAAGTTTTCAAACTTATCAGTACGTGCATTGTAACCAAAGTCGCCAGTGCCTTCTTTTACTTTTTGTACGATGATAGAACCTTCAATACCTGCGTTCTCGCAGATTTGACGTAATGGCTCTTCGATAGCACGACGGATGATCTGGATACCAGTGTTCTCGTCATCGTTATCACCTTTAAGGTCAGCTAAAGCTGCTACCGCGCGGATGAAGGCAACGCCACCACCTGCAACAATACCTTCTTCAACAGCCGCACGGGTTGCGTGTAAAGCATCGTCAACACGGTCTTTCTTTTCTTTCATCTCCACTTCAGATGCAGCACCGATGTATAATACGGCAACACCACCTGATAGTTTAGCTAAACGTTCTTGTAATTTCTCTTTATCGTAATCAGATGTAGTTGCATCCATTTGCGCTCTGATCTCGTTAACACGTGCCTGGATAGCATCAGATTCGCCGGCACCATTGATAACAGTAGTATTGTCTTTGTCGATAATGATCTTCTCGGCAATACCTAAGTGAGAAAGCTCAGCGTTCTCTAATTTGTAACCTCTTTCTTCAGAAATTACAGTACCGCCGGTTAAAGTAGCAATGTCTTCCAAGATAGCTTTACGACGATCGCCAAAGCCTGGTGCTTTAACAGCAGCAACTTTCAGTGAGCCACGAATTTTGTTAACTACTAAAGTAGAAAGCGCTTCGCCATCTAAGTCTTCAGCAATAATTAACAATGGTTTGCCGGTTTGCACTTGTTTTTCAAGGATCGGCAATAACTCTTTCATTGAAGAGATCTTTTTGTCGTAGATCAAAACGTAAGGGTTTTCCAACTCAGCTTCCATTTTGTCAGTATTGGTAACAAAGTAAGCAGAAAGGTAACCACGGTCAAACTGCATACCTTCAACAGTTTTAACTTCGGTTTCAGTACCTTTTGCTTCTTCAACAGTGATAACACCGCCTGTACCAACTTTTTGCATCGCGTCAGCAATCATTTCGCCAATAACGTCATCGTTGTTAGCAGAAATAGATGCAACTTGTTTGATTTTGCTGAAATCATCACCAACATCTTGTTTTTGTGATTTCAGGTTTTCAACAACAGCTTTAACCGCTTTGTCAATACCACGTTTCAAATCCATTGGGTTTGCACCGGCAGCTACGTTTTTAATACCTGCTGTAACAATAGCTTGTGCTAAAACGGTTGCAGTAGTAGTACCGTCACCTGCAATATCAGCAGTTTTTGACGCTACTTCTTTAACCATCTGCGCACCCATATTTTCAATAGGGTCTTTCAGTTCAATTTCTTTAGCTACAGTAACACCGTCTTTAGTAACGGCAGGTGAGCCAAATTTTTTGTCGATAATTACGTGACGACCTTTAGGGCCCAAGGTTACTTTAACCGCGTTAGCTAAAGTATCAACGCCTCTTTTCAGGGCGTCTCTTGCTTCAACATTATATTTTACTTGCTTTGACATGTTTTTTAATTTCGAATTAATGATTTATCGAATTATTGATTTTTGAGGGATGTGAAAAACATTCACTAATTCACTCAATCAATCATTCACTAATTATAATACTATATAAATATCAGATTCTCTCATTATCAGGTAATCTTTACCTTCAATGGTAACGTCCTGACCAGAAAATTTTCCGTAAAGAACTTTGTCGCCAACTTTAACTGATAATGGAACTAAATTACCGGTAGCCTCTGCATATCTGCCAGGGCCTACAGCTACAACAACACCATGTTGTGGTTTTTCCTGAGCGGTTTCAGGGATGTAAATACCTGAAGCGGTTTTTGTTTCGGCCGGAGCAGCTTCAACTACTATCCTGTCTCCGATAGGTTTAACGTTTAATGACATACTAATATTTAATTTTTGGTTATATAAATTATTATACCCACACTTTGGTTATGGGACGTTTCCTTTTACACATCAATTATGCCAAGCCTGAAATTTGACACAATAACTGTTGTATTGTCAGTTTTAGGTAAGGGTGTTAATTTACGGTTTACATTACAGTATTTTGCAATGCCATGATGACAGTTAGCTAACACAAAAAAGGCTTTGAAGTTTGTCTTCAAAGCCTTTTCTAAATCTTCTTAACGGCTATTATTTCTGAGCCGGAATTTGCAATGGCTGTGTAGCCGGTGCAGATGGTTTTGCTTTTAATGATTTTTCAACCTGCTCCTGGTACTCGGTACTGGTAGCGCCAGATCCGCCTTTGCTTACAACGTTAACCGCTAACGACAATACCATTAAGGTAATGGCTAAAGCCCAGGTACCTTTTTCTAAAAAGTCGCCGGTTTTTTGCACACCCATTAATTGCGATGAGCTTGAAAAGTTTGATGAAAGGCCACCACCTTTAGGGTTTTGAATTAAAACGATAAGCCCTAAAAGCGTACACACTAAAACAATAAGGATAACAAGTACTAAATACATTTCTTTATATATTAATTTATTTTATTTTCTAACTGTTCAATTTGGCCTGCAAAGTAAAGGCTTTTTTCCGGATATTTCAACATCAATTTTTTATACGTCAATACGGCTTTATGATAAAGCATCTGTTCTGTATAAATGCGGGCTAAAGTCTCTGTCACAAGCTCTTCTTTATCTTCCGAGCTATTTTTGGCCTTGTTCTCATTATCCAGTTTTACCCCTGCCGGATGCTTGATCTGTGGCTCGTCATGTATAAAGCGTTCAATGATCTTATCCTCGCGGCGTATTGAGCCGGCGGCGGCAGCTTTTGAAGCTACTTTATCTAAATCTGTAAATGCCGTGGTGCTTACTATATTTTGATAGTATTGCTTTTGCAGTTCATCAATAGGCGGCGGCATTGGCGTAGCCGTTTTTGGCGCCGGGGCAGGCGCTTGCGCAGGTGCCGCCTGTTTAGCATAGGGCTGATAAACATCAGCATGCTGCTTTCGGGTTTTGTCAAGCCACCACATAAATGAGTAAGGCATTTTCTCATCGTGGTACATTGACATATCCTTTTTAGCATCAAAGCCATGGCCCTGCTGCGCGTGGGCTACGTTGGTAATTACGGCCGGCAGCTCTGTTTGCGCTACAGGTTGCGCCGCTGCAGCCTGGTATACAGGTTCGGTAACCAGAGTTTCGGCTACCGGTGCGGCTGCTTCAGAAACAGCTTGCTCACTCTCGGTAATTTCTGGTTCAAAAATAAAATAACTTTCATCACCATCCTGTACAGATTTATTCAGGATAGCCAGTTGCTCAAGGCCAATATCCTCTATACTTACTATCTCATCATAAACATCATCCTCAATAGGCTGATGGAAATATCTGTCGCCTGTTTCCTCGTACGATGATACAGGTTCTGTTGGCGCGGCCTCGCTTTCGGCCACATAGGTATCGTATTGCTGAGCTAAAGACTGCTCTGGTTCTTCTTCAATTACTGGGTTATATATTTCCTCGGGCACTGCTTCAATAACCTCAGGCTGTGCTGCTTCAATATGCTCAACTATTGGCGCCTCGGCAATTTCATCGTGTATAAACTCTTCTTCAATAGCCGTACCCGTGTTGGTTTCAGATGCAGGTGTAAATGCTTCCACCTCTTCTTCTATATAAGCGGGTATTTCCTCTGCATAGCTTATAGCAGCGTGCTCCGGCTCTGCTTCCTCATCAATATAAGCAGGAATATTTTCGCGCGATGGCTCTACTATTGGTTCAACATATTGAGGTTGCTCCGGTTCAGAGAAGGTATTATAACCATTGTATGATGCCTCTGCTTCAGGCTCTATTATTTCGGCCGGGGTAATTTCCTCAACACTATCGTCAACAACAGGTGTATACGCCGCTTCAGTTTCTTCAATAACCGGTGGCACAAAAGTTTCTGTAACCGGCAAATTAAAATAAGCATCGGCAACAACGGCTTCGGGCTCATCGCTAAATACAATCTGATCCTGGCTAACTTTTGCTAAACTATCAGGCGCGGTAGCTAGTTTATGCAGCGTGCGCGGGTTAAAATAAGCCGCGGCATGCTTTAAATGCTTCTTATCGCCATTAGGCATCAGCAATGCGCGCAGCACGCCACTCTGCGGATAATCAGACACTAACGATTGTAAATTGAAGATATAAGAATGGTTAGGATCAGCCGGATTGGCTAATAATTTCCATAAAAATTCGTACTCTGCTGTATTTACTTGTTCATTCACGGGGTTGAAGCTATAAAATACTTACCAATTATTAAAGGCCTTGTTAAAAATTTCGTCTACCAGTTGTTTAACAACGCCCGGGATAAGCTTTTGTTCCTGCGAGTTAATGTCGCCGGTAAAATTCACTGTTTTTGTAAACGCCTGATCGAAGTTGAGCTTCTTATCAGCATCAAAAGTAAACTTAACTTTTACTGTTATGGTTAATATGGACGCCCCTGCAATAGGCGGCTGGTTTGGATTTGTTGCCTGGATAGATGCGGGAGCATAGGAATAGCCTGTAATGGCACCTCCCATATTAGCGTTGCCTTCGCCATTAACAATACTGATGTTGGTTGTAGAGCGTATACGCTCTTTTAAAGCCTCGGTAAATTGCAAGCTAAGGTATGATACCACTATAGGCGCGTCGTTTTCAAAAAAATCAACGTGCACAGTTTTCATGGCAGCCGGCACTGCCGTACCTGACAATGAATAACAACCCGGTGATAAAAAAATTATAGTGCTTAGCGCTATAATTATACCCGTTAACCTTTTCATCAACCTTATAAGTTTAATTCTTTTATTTTTCTGTACAACGTTCGTTCTGATATCCCCAGTTCATTAGCGGCAAGCTTACGTTTGCCTTTGTGCTTTTTAAGCGCCTTGCGTATCAGGTCAGACTCCTTTTCAATCAGCGATAACGACTCTTCTACCTCCTCGGCATCGTGGGTTATATTATAACCATCTTGCTGTTTAACGGTATTGTTAACGGGTTGTTGTATGGTAAATTGTGGCTCGGCATTACTAAGCGGCATTTCTATATCGCGGTACAACTGGTTTACAGCCGGCGACTGGTTTACAAAGCCCGGTGTTACTCCCCCATGCTCTATAATATCGGCCACTAATTTTTTAAGCTCTACCATATCGCGCTTCATATCAAACAGCACTTTGTACAGTATGTCGCGCTCAGAAAAATCTTCTTTAGCTTGGTTACCTACGCGCATAGGCAGGTTTTTGCCGTGTGCTTCCTGCGGGATATAGGTTAACAACGTTTGCGAGGTAATAACATGATCGCGCTCTAAAACCGCCAACTGCTCGGCCATATTTTTAAGCTGACGCACGTTACCCGGCCACGAGTAATTGATCAATACCTGCTGCGCCTCTTCATCCAACTGGATAGGTGGCGTGCGATACTTATCAGTAAAGTCCGAAGTGAATTTTCTGAATAAAAGATAGATATCTTCTTTCCTGTCGCGCAATGGTGGTATACGCAAAGGCACAGTGTTTAATCGGTAGTACAGATCCTCGCGAAATTTTCCGTTTTTAACCGCGTCGTACACATCAACGTTGGTTGCCGCTATAACACGCACATTGGTTTTCTCTACCTTTGACGAACCTACCTTGATGTACTGGCCAGACTCTAACACACGCAGCAAACGCGCCTGTGTACCCAAAGGCATCTCGGCAATCTCATCAAGGAAAATTGTACCACCGTTTACGGTTTCAAAATAGCCTTTACGCTCGCCAACGGCACCGGTGTAGGCGCCTTTTTCGTGACCGAATAGTTCTGAATCAATTGTTCCCTCAGGTATGGCACCGCAGTTAACCGCTATAAACGGCCCATGCTTACGCGGACTCATCTGGTGTATAATATGCGAGAAAACCTCTTTACCGCTACCACTCTCGCCGGTTATCAAAACAGAGATATCCGTTGGCGAAACCTGGTTAGCAATATTTATTGCCCGGTTTAACAAAGGCGAGTTGCCAATGATACCGAAGCGTTGTTTAATTTCTTGTATTTCCATGCTGGATTAGAATCAAGAATCAAGATTCAAGATGTTTTACTTTATTACTAATTATATAATCTCTAAACGAAAAGATCATCCTTTGCATTTCTGATGCAAGAGCTATACATTCATTTAGTTTATTGGCATCGCCATATTTTCTTCTCTCGCATATCAACAATTGAGTTTCTAATTCAAAAGTTGATGTTAATGCGGTAGACAAAAACTCGGCGAAGTGAATATTAGTTCTTTTCCCCGAACCTTCCGCAATGTTGGAAGGGATTGAGCAAGAGCACCTGTTAAGCTGATCTATCAAATTATAGCGTTCGTTAGCAGGCAAATCTTTAATATAATCAAAAACCATATCTGTAAGATCCATTGATCTTTGCCATATCTTTAAGTTCTTAAAATTATGCTTCATTCAAAATCTTAATTCTTGGCTCTTGATTCTTGACTCTACTCCTTAGTCTACAATTGTCCCCATTAAGGTTGCTGTTGTGCAGCGCTCGGCTATCACATTTACATACATACCGGGTTTGAACCTTTCGTCAACCGGGAACACCATCATGGCGTTTTGATCTGTACGGCCGGCGTAGTCGTTTTTTGATTTTTTTGAGAAACCTTCAATCAACACCTTTTGTACTTTACCTATCTGGCGCTGTAAGCGTACCAGCGAGTATTTTTGCTGCAGGGCAACAATCTCTGTCAGTCGTGCTGCTTTAACCGTTTCCGGGATATCGTCGGCATAACGCTTGGCGGCTAACGTGCCCGGGCGTTCGCTGTACATAAACATGTAGGCAAAATCATACTGCACATACTCCATCATGCTTACGGTGTCTTTATGCTCCTCGTCAGTCTCGGTGCAAAAACCGGTAATCACATCGGTTGATATAGCGCACTCAGGGATAATGCGACGGATAGCGTCAATACGGTTAATGTACCACTCGCGGGTATACGTACGGTTCATCAGATCTAACACACGGGTATTGCCTGATTGTACCGGCAGGTGAATATAATTACAGATATTGTCGTACTTGGCAATAGTGTATAAAACCTCGTCAGTAATATCTTTAGGGTGCGATGTTGAAAAACGCACACGCAAATCAGGGCTGATCAATGCTACCAATTCAAGCAGTTTAGCAAAATTAACACTCTGCACTTCTTGATTCTTGTTTCTTGATTCTTGATTCTCTCCGGATTCTTGATTCTCTCCAGACCACTTATAGGAGTCAACGTTTTGTCCCAGCAAAGTAACCTCTCTATAGCCCTTTTCGAATAAATCTGTCGATTCCTGTACAATAGAGAACGGATCGCGGCTACGCTCGCGGCCACGGGTAAATGGCACCACGCAAAAAGAGCACATATTATCGCAACCGCGCATAATAGATACAAATGCGTTAATGCCGTTGCTGTTTAAGCGCACCGGGCTAATGTCTGCATAAGTTTCCTCGCGCGATAGTAATACGTTTACAGCTTTTTGGCCGCTATCTACCTGGTCTATAAGGTTTGGCAGGTCGCGGTAAGCATCAGGGCCTACAACAACGTCAACCAGTTTTTCTTCTTCTAAAAATTTTGATTTTAGGCGTTCGGCCATACAACCAAGCACACCAACCACCATGCCCGGGTTTTTGCTTTTTGCCGTCTTAAATTCTTTAAGGCGGTTACGCACGCGGGTTTCGGCATTTTCACGTATCGAGCAGGTGTTTATAAAGATCACATCGGCATTGGTAAAATCGCCGGTAGTTTCAAAACCGCTTTCAGACAATATGGATGCAACAATCTCGCTGTCAGAAAAATTCATGGCACAGCCATAACTTTCAATATACAGTTTGCGCCCGTTATTCTTTCCCACTACAGGGTCTAAAACCAAAGCTTCGCCCTGCCTGCTTTCATCGTGTTGCTTATCCGGTATAACCAAATCAATCATTAGTATAAAAATTTGAGCAGCAAAAATACAAAAATTTAAATACGATGTGACAGATTGGCAGAAATATACAGAGAAAATCGCTTTTCGATAAGCAACCTTCAGGAAGCACCTACGGAGCCTGTTTTGAAATAGACACAATGCTATAAACAGGAGACTCCGCCGGAGTCCATTATCAATGTTACAAATAACGCTATAGAAGTTACCTGTTTATCGAAATAAACTATAACGGGAGACGCCGCCGAAGTCATTATCATTATCACAAATAACTCATAGGAGTTACCTGTTTATAGAATTAATTTATCCCGATTAGGCTCCGTAGGTGCCTCCTTTTCTTAAAGTAATTTCCCTACAGAAATATACACCATAAAAATATTACCGCTAATATTCGTGCCGGGAGTAGCGCCATGTTAACAAAAACCGTTTGCTGTTGTTAATCAATCGTAAAGCGACAATTGATGACACAAAACGATACTCCACAAAAAAGACACACTATACCTAAATGGCCCATAGTTATACTGGTGCTGATATTTGTAACCGGCGGGGCAGCATGGTACATTTACAACAGCTATTTTGCGGGCGATAAATGGAAACCACTGCTGCAATCTAAATTAAAGGAGCTGGTGCAAAGCACATCAGACAGCCTGTACCGCATTGAGTATACTGACTTTGACCTTAACCTAACATCGGGCGATGCCACGCTGACCAACTTTAAGCTAATACCAGATACGGCAGTGTACCAAAAACTGGTAGCAGAAAAAAAAGCCCCCGATAACGTGTTTACCCTCAACGTTAAAAAGCTGACTATAAAAAACGTAGGCGCAAAAAAGGCTTATACCGATAAGATTTTAATTATAGATAACATTACCATTGATAAGCCCAGCCTTACCATTGTAAACAAGCGTTACAGCTTTAACGACAATGTAAAAGTTGGCAAGCCTCAAACACCTTATGAAATCATCAAAAAAGTATTTAAGCAGCTGCGGATAGATTCCATATCGCTTAAAGACATTAGTGTAAACTATGTCAATAAAAACCAGGCGATAACAAAGCAAACAGCTATTAATCACCTGGATATTAATATCTCAAACATCGCCATCGACTCCGTTGCGGCTTTAGATAGCAGCCGGTTTTATTACACCAAGGGAATTGACTTTACCCTGCATGGTTACAAGGTTGCCACGCCGGACAGCATGTACTACAGCGAGATAAAGCAAATCTACTTCTCTACTGCAAAGCGCGAGATTATCCTGGACAAGGTAGATTTTACCCCCCGCTATAATAATACCGATTTTTATAAAAAGCTGGGACACGCAAGCGAGATCTTTACCCTGAAATTTAAAAAGATAGCCATAACGGATATCGACCTGCAACGCTTTCTGCGCGATCAGAAATTACACGCCGGGTTGTTAGATATAAAAAGTGGCGACGTAAAGATCTATAATAACAGTAACTACAAAGGTGCAAAATCTAACAAAATTGGCAAAGACCCACACCAGGCACTTCAAAAAGTAGCGTTGGAAATGAAGTTGGCTAAGCTAAATATCAGCAAAACTAATATTCAGTATTCTGAGCTTGATGCCACCACACAGCGCACCGGAATCATAAAATTCAGCAATACTACCGCTCATTTTTATAACGTGACCAATGACCCCGAAGTAAAGAAAAAGAACCACTTTATGACGGCTACTATTAACACCCATTTTATGGATGTTGCTCCACTGCAGGTAAACTTTAAATTTAATCTTAATGACCCTAAGGGCGCATTCAACTATTCTGGCCGATTAGGTAAATTTAACGGGCAGGTGTTAGACAAACTGGTTAAACCACTGGCTATGGTACACGTTAAAAGTGCCGATGTTGAACGCCTTACCTTTAAC
>JAZKET010000174.1:12949-14109 GCA_040386815.1 Bacteroidota bacterium
ACGTAAATGCCAATAACTATGGCGGCAGCGGCCACCTGGAGTTTTATTATAAAAACCTGAATGTTGAACTGCTTAAAAAAGTAGAAGGCACCAACCAGCTGCAAACACAGGGCTTTATATCAAAAGTAGCTAACAGCCTTATTATTGCCAATGACAATCCCGATAAAAAAGGCAATTTCCGCCCCGGCCCTATTAACCTGAAACGTGAGCCTACGGTATCGTTCTTTAGCTTTTTGTATAAGGGTTTGCTTGATGGCTTAAAGCCAAGTGTTGGTTTCAGCAAAAAAACAGAAGGTACGGTTAACAAAATTGTAACTAAAGTGAGTACCTTGGTTGACAAGTTCAACGAGTTTAAAGAAAATCGTAAAAAACGGAAGGAAGAACGCCAGGCCCGCCGTAAGGCTAAGCAAGACTCGTTAGACAACCTTAAAAAACAACCTAAATAACTTCACATGGCGTTAAGCTTTATAAAGCACAAATGGCAAAAAGTAACGCTGATATCCGTCGTAGTTTTTGTGGTACTATTGTTTGGGGCCGCGTTTATCATTAACCGGTCGTGGGAGCCTATCCTGTCGTCTAAACTTAAAAAGGCGGTCACTAAGGCCACCGGCGGTTTGTATACCATCAATTTTTCATCTGCCGAGGTAAGGGTGCTTGAAGGTAAGATACTGTTATATACTATCGATTTTAAAATTGATTCGGCTGTATATAAGCGTCGCCAAAAACAGGGGCTTGCGCCTAATAACCTGGTCAATTTGCATGTTAAGCGCCTGGTGCTGTCGCATATTCACCCCTTTAAATTATACTTTCGCAAAATAGTCGACATTGACCGCATTACCCTTAATGAACCTGATGTACATCTTAGCTATCAGCTAAATCATAAAAAAGACACGCTGGACAAGGATCATCGTACCGTTTGGCAACAAATTTCGAAATCATTAAAATACATACACGTTGGCGATATATTTTTAAACGATGCCAAGTTTAAATACACCGATTACTCGGGCAAAAAAACGGGTATAACAGCGCTAAAAGAAGTGAACATTCAGGCTAACGATTTGCTGATAGACTCGCTTACCCAAACCGATACTACCCGTTTTTTATATTGTAAGGATGTTGTGGCCGATATCAACAACTACCAGGCCAGTTCGCCCGATGGT
>JAZKET010000175.1:0-730 GCA_040386815.1 Bacteroidota bacterium
ATGCCGACCAGCGCCGTCATCCACATCCAAAATAACGCGCCTGGGCCGCCGACCCTGATTGGGCCACAACCCCGGACAGTTTTCAAGCCGCGACGCTTTACACCGAAGCCTGGGCGAAATTTGCCAACACCCTGGGCAAACGCGAACTGCCGCGCCTAAGCTATTATGCAGGTGGTTTTAAATACCGTATTCCGGAGGTGGGTGTTACAAAATCAAACAAAAAAATCATTGCCAATTCGGGCTTGCCGGGCTTTACCATCAGGTATACTACGGATGGAAGGACGCCTACGTTAAATAGTCCAATTTACACCAAGCCGATAATTGCGCCTAAAGTAAAATTGGGGTTATTTAATAATACAGGGAGATCTGGAAGGATAACGATGGTGGAGAATAAATAATCTTACTGCCCCTCAGGGTACTCTCCGCGAGACCTGAGGGGGCAGTAAGATTAAAGATTAGCAAAACGTATTATACGCTATTAAGCCAATTGTAACAAACTCGAAAAAATACATTATCTGATAATATCGTATTTTTATTTCCTCCTTTTTAATGCCTATTCCAATCACGAATACTACAAAGAAAACGAAAAGACATGCTCCTATAAAAGCACTCGTTATCGAAGCCCCTATTCTATCGGCATCATGCCGGTGTATTTTTTCATTAATAAAGAAAAGTGTTATACATAAGACTATATATACAACAAATACAATCGTATGCATTTTCGGCTTAA
>JAZKET010000175.1:768-29836 GCA_040386815.1 Bacteroidota bacterium
GTGGCTCCATTAATTAGATAAAGTTACAACGCTCCCTCCTTTATCTCCTCAACCACAGCCGGGTCAAGCAAGGTAGATGTATCACCCAAATTAGAAGTATCACCCTCGGCTATCTTGCGCAATATTCTGCGCATAATTTTACCTGAACGTGTTTTAGGCAATCCGCTTACAAACTGAATTTTATCCGGTTTCGCAATAGCGCCTATAATGCGGCTAACCGTCATGGTGATATCTTTTCGGGTAAGCTCTTCGTCGTCGTTTTTGTTAGGGCACACTACAAAGGCGTATACGCCCTGGCCTTTGATATCATGCGGATAGCCCACAACTGCCGACTCGACCACCGTGCTGTGCATGTTAATGGCATTTTCCACCTCGGCAGTACCGATGCGGTGACCGGATACGTTTAGTACATCGTCAACACGGCCGGTAATACGGTAATAACCTTCGGCATCGCGTAAGCAACCATCGCCGGTAAAGTACATATCAGGATAAGTGGCAAAATAAGTTTGTCGGCAGCGCTCATGGTCGCCATAGGTGGTGCGCAGCATGCCCGGCCACGGAAATTGTATGCATAAGTTTCCGCTTACCTCGTTGCCTTCAATAATGGCTCCTTTTTCATCAACCAAAACAGGTTGCACGCCTGGTAATGGTAAACCTGCATAGCTTGGCTTTAATGGTGTAATACCGGCAATGGCCGATATCATGTGGCCACCGTTCTCTGTTTGCCACCAGGTATCCACTATCGGGCAGTTGCCATGGCCTATTTTCTCGTCAAACCAGTGCCAGGCTTCCTCGTTTATCGGCTCGCCTACTGATCCTAGTTTTGTTAACGAGCTTAGATCTTTTTGCTTCAGCGGATCATCGCCAAAACTCATCAGCGAGCGGATAGCCGTTGGCGCTGTATATAATATGTTAACTTTATACTTATCTACAATATCCCACAAACGTCCCGGGCTAGGGTAAGTTGGTATCCCCTCAAACATCAATGATGTAGCACCTTGCGAAAGCGGACCATATACTATATAAGAGTGCCCGGTTATCCAACCAATATCGGCCGTACAGAAATAGATCTCTTCGGGTTGATATTGAAACGTGGTATCAAAAGTAAAACCTGCGTAAACCATATAGCCGCCGCAGGTATGCACCACGCCCTTAGGTTTACCGGTTGAGCCTGATGTATAAAGGATAAACAGCATATCCTCGGCATCCATTTCTTCGGCTTCGCATTTTTTAACGTCCTGGGTTTCTACTTTTTTGATCTCATCTTCCCACCATACATCGCGGCCCTTTATCATTGCCACAGGTGTACGGGTGCGGGTTAATACAATTACGCGTTTAACTGATGGGCAGCGCACCAAAGCATCGTCAATAATAGATTTTAACGGCACCTCTTTATTACCACGGAAACTACCATCGCTGGTGATCACCAGGTTACAATCAGCATCCTGGATACGGTCGGCAATTGATTGCGCCGAAAATCCCCCAAAAACAACCGAGTGGATAGCGCCAATCCGTGCGCAGGCCAACAAAGCGATAGCCAGCTCAGGCACCATAGGCATATATATACATATACGGTCGCCTTTTTTTGCGCCGTTGTTTTTTAATACGTTGGCAAATTGGCAAACCTTATCATACAGTTGGCGATAGGTTAAAACGCGATGATCTTCATTAGGGTCGTTTGGCTCCCAAATAATTGCCGCTTTATCACCAATGGTATCCAGGTGGCGGTCAAGGCAGTTCTCGGTGATATTTAGCTTAGCGCCTTCAAACCATTTAATGTTAGGCTCCTTAAAATTCCAGTCTAAAACTTTGTCCCACTTTTTTTTCCATAAAAAAGTGTCGGCAACGCCGGCCCAAAAATCTTCGGGCTGTTCAATACTATGCTTGTAAACGTCCTTATAATGGTCGAATGATGTAATTTTCATAACAGGGTAATTGGTGCGGTTAAATTAGTGATTTAATTAGTACCTGTGAATGAAAAATGCATTTTAGCCTGCAATGCTTTTTATCTTTGTATGATACAACATTTTAGGCGCAGACATTTTTTTCAAAAATTTTAAAAACACTATTGTCTATTCAATATAAAAAGCTGATATTTGCAATCCCTTTAATAAAAGGGTATAAAAAATATTTGTCATGTCAAGAATTTGTGATTTAACAGGAAAAGCGTCAATAGTTGGTAACAATGTTTCTAACTCAAACCGCAAAACTAAGCGCAGGTTTCATCCAAACCTTAAACTTAAAAAGTTTTATATCCCTGAAGAAGATAAATGGATTACCTTAAAGGTATCTACATCAGCTGTAAAAACTATCAGCAAAAACGGGATAACAGCTTGTATTAACAAGTTTGTAAAAAAAGGATACATATAGTAGATAGATTAGAGATTGTAGGTTAGTGGTTAGAGGTGATATGCCTTGTCAAATCACTCATTCACTCAATCGCTCATTCAATAATTAAAAAGAGATGGCTAAGAAAGGTAACAGAGTTCAGGTAATATTAGAGTGCACAGAGCACAAGGCAACTGGTCAGCCAGGTATGTCTCGTTACATTACCACCAAGAACAAAAAGAACACAACTGAAAGATTAGAGTTGAAAAAATTCAACCCTGTTTTACGTAAAGTAACTGTTCATAAAGAAATTAAATAGTAATTGGTTGATTAGTTGACGAGCCGATAGGTTTTACAAAAACCACATTTGCTCAATCACTCATTCACTCATTCAATAATTAAAAAAACATGGCAAAGAAAGTAGTTGCAACCCTGAAAACCGGTGCAGGTAAAGAATATTCAAAAGTTATTACAATGACTAAATCACCAAAAACTGGTGCTTACTCATTCAAAGAAGCTATTGTACACAACGATCACGTTAAAGACGCGATTGCTGCTTCAAAAGCTCAGTAATTAAATTGACTAAAAATATAGAAGCCGTCTTGTTTTAAACGAGAGGGCTTTTTTTGTTAAGCGAAATATTCATTTAGATTTATAAATCTGCACATTTGCATATCAGCACATCTGCACATCCACACACATGGGACTATTTGATTTTTTTAAGAAAAAAGAAAGCACGCCGCAAGAGCAGGAAGCGCTTGATACCGGTTTAGAAAAAACCAAGGACAACTTTTTTTCTAAGATCACCAAGGTTATTGCCGGTAAATCAACCGTTGATGATGATGTGTTGGATGAACTGGAAGAAGTGCTGGTAACATCAGACGTTGGCGTACAAACTACGCTAAAGATCATTGACCGTATACAAGCCCGTGTTGCCCGCGACAAATATGTAAGCACCGGCGATTTGCAAGGTTTGCTGCGCGATGAGATACAACAACTACTTGCCGAAAATAACAGCAATGATTTTTCAAGCTTTGAATACGGCACACACAAGCCCTATGTAATTATGGTGGTGGGTGTTAATGGTGTGGGTAAAACCACCACCATTGGCAAACTGGCCCATAAACTAAAACAAGCGGGTAACCAGGTAGTACTGGGCGCTGCCGATACTTTCCGCGCGGCGGCGGTTGACCAGATACAGCTTTGGGGCGAACGTGTGGGTGTTAAAGTTGTGGCGCAAGCAATGGGGTCTGACCCGGCATCTGTTGCCTTTGATACCCTAAAATCTGCCGTTGCTAATGGCGACGATGTAGCTATAATTGATACTGCCGGCCGTTTGCACAACAAAGTTGGTTTAATGAACGAGCTGACAAAAATCAAAAATGTAATGCAAAAGGTGGTTCCGGGCGCCCCGCACGAGATACTACTGGTGCTTGACGCATCAACCGGACAAAATGCCATTGAGCAATGCAAACAATTTACCGAAGCAACCGCTGTTAACGCACTGGCACTTACCAAATTGGATGGTACTGCCAAAGGCGGCGTGGTGATAGGGATATCGGATCAGTTTAAAATACCCGTTAAATATATAGGCGTAGGCGAAGCCATGGATCAACTTCAATTGTTTGATCGTAAAGCGTTTGTTGATTCACTTTTTAAAGACTAATAATTGTCCTTGCGAGCGTAGCGTGGCAATCGCAAGGAGAAAAGTAGACGACATGCGTAGTTCGCGATTGCTTCGTCGTTCCTCCTCGCAATGACATAAATTTTATTATGCGTACCAAAGAAATTATAAAGCCAATACTAACCAAGAAACCCAGAGTAAACGTTGTAACCTTAGGTTGCTCAAAAAATACTTATGATTCTGAAGTATTGATGGGCCAGCTTAAAGGCAATATGTTTGACGTAGTGCACGAGGCTGACAAGGTTGGTAAAGACGATATTGTGGTAATTAACACCTGCGGTTTTATTGATAACGCCAAGCAGGAATCTATTGACACTATTCTTCAATATGCTGATCTGAAAGATCGCGGTAAAGTTGGCAAAGTTATCGTTACCGGATGTTTGAGCGAGCGTTACAAGCCCGAGCTTGAAGCCGAGATCACCAACGTTGATGCTTATTTTGGCACTAATGATCTGCAAAACCTGTTGTCATCTATCGGCGCTAATTACAAGCACGAGCTTATTGGCGAGCGTTTGCTAACCACCCCATCGCACTACGCGTACTTCAAAATCGCCGAGGGCTGTAACCGCCCCTGCTCTTTTTGCGCTATCCCGCTAATGCGTGGTAAACACCTAACCACCCCAATGGAAGATTTGGTTAAGGAAGCAGAAAAACTGGCCAAAAACGGCACCAAAGAATTAATATTAATTGCCCAGGATTTAACCTACTACGGTTTAGACCTATATGGCAAACGTAACCTGGACGAATTGCTTCGCCGCATCTCTGATGTTAACGGCATAGAGTGGATCAGGTTGCAATATGCTTACCCTTCGGGTTTCCCGATGGAGGTTTTGGATGTAATGAACGAGCGCGACAATATCTGTAAATATATGGATATGCCGCTGCAACACATTACCGATAACATGCTGAAATCAATGCGTCGTGGTATTACCAAACAAAAAACTATTGACGTGGTGAACGAGATTCGTGACCGTGTACCAGGCATTGCCATGCGTACCACGCTGATAACCGGTTACCCGGGCGAAACCGAGCGCGATTTTGAAGAAATGCAGCGTTGGGTTCAGGATACCAAGTTTGACCGTTTGGGTTGCTTCACCTACTCGCACGAAGAAAAAACACACGCCCACTCTTTGGTTGACGATGTGCCCGAAGAAGTAAAACAAGCCCGTGCCGATGCCATTATGGAAATTCAGCAGGAGATATCTTTCGAGAAAAACCAGGAGAAGATTGGCAACACCTACAAAGTGCTGATTGACAAAAAAGACGGACCATACTTTGTTGGCCGTACAGAATTTGATTCGCCGGAAGTTGATAACGAGGTTTTAATTGATGCAACGGTTGATTACGCTACCGTTGGCACCTTTGTAAATGTAAAAATTGATACTGCCGAGGATTTTGATTTGTATGGGCATATAGTGAAGTAGACTCAATCTTTCACTAATTACCCGCATGTCATTTCGATACGAGGTACGAGTGAGAAATCTTATACAGCCGCTTGGTAACCAGGCGCAAAAGATTTCTCTTCGCTCCGCTCGTCGAAATGACATTCTTTTTTTGGAGCATTCCATTTTATCCCCCAATTGTAAAATAAGCACCTTTTAAAAGACCAATTGTTCAAATTCTAATTTTTAAGTCTAAATTCGATTTCATTTTTAAAACAGATGTTGCGTTCCGGCGTTAAATCCGATCCCGATAGCTATCGGGACGAACATCCGAAACGGCGTAGCCATCTTGAGTACCATTAAAAACAAACAACTCGAAAAATCCGAAATCACCACAATGGACGTTGCCTGTATAAGCTATAAAGAAACCGGGGCCTTCTCGCCTACAGTAATTGATTATCTGGAAGATAAACCGGAGTTAAAAGAATTTTATAGCCACCGCCCTACCCTTGACGGTTTTGCCGGGTTGTTGCAACACAAGCAAGTAATTGCCGATCGTAATTTACTGGCCGACACCATTGAGGATCAATACCAAATTGTAGCGCAATACGCCCGCATTTGGGATAACGATTTTGCTATACCCGGTTGCGTTCAAAGCAACATTAAAAGCTTACGCGACGACAATACTTACACTATTACTACCGGCCATCAGTTAAACATCTTTGCCGGTCCGCTTTATTTTATTTATAAGATAGTTACGGCCATTAAACTGGCTAAGCAGCTAAAGGCGCAGTTTCCTGATAAAAACTTTGTGCCGGTTTATTGGATGGCGTCGGAAGATCATGACTTTGCCGAAATAAGCTATACCACTATTGGCGGCAAAAAAGTGCATTGGTGGCTTGAGGCTCACGGACCAACCGGTCGTATTAATCCTGAAACTTTGCGCCAGGCGCTTAACCAGTATAAAGGCGTATTGGGCATGGAGCATTATGGCCCTGAACTGGCTGCGATTGTTGAAACTGCCTATACCCGCTTTGATAAACTGGCCGATGCTACCAGATACATGGTTAACGCTTTGTTTGGCCGTTATGGGTTAGTAATTGTTGATGCGGACAACAAGCAGCTTAAACAACAATTCGCGCCGATAATTGAGCGCGATATCATTGAACAAAACAGCTTTAAAAACATCAATCAAACTAACGAGAAGTTGACCAAGCTTGGCGTACACATACAGGTAAACCCGCGCGAAATAAACTTCTTTTATATGCAGGGTGCCATACGTGAGCGTTTGGTGTTTGAGGATAACCTGTATAAAGTTTTAAATACCGATATCAGCTTTACCGAAGAGGCGCTGAGAGAAGAGATACATAAAAACCCGGCAAAGTTTAGCCCTAACGTGGTAATGCGCCCGCTGTACCAGGAATGCATTTTGCCTAACATAGCCTACATAGGCGGCGGTGCCGAGGTGGTTTACTGGTTAGAGTTAAAAGCTAACTTTGATTTTTACGGGGTTGATTTTCCGGTGCTGATTCTACGTAACTCAGGCTTGGTGATTCGTAAAGAATCGGCAGCTAAAGTAAAACGTATGGAGCTGCAACCGGCCGACCTGTTTAAAACCACCGACGAGCTTAAAAACTACTGGATAAAAAAACATAGCGAACATGCCCTTTCTATACAAAAAGAATGGGCCGAACTAAGCGCGATATTCGACACGCTGAAAGATCGCGCAGCTAAAATAGACCCAACCCTAGGTCCATCAACTGAAGCCGTACGTGTGCGCCTTAAAAAAGCGATAGACAACCTGGAGAAAAAACTGGTACGGTCTGAAAAAGCCAACTACCATACCCGCCTGGAACAGATAGAACAAATAAAAACCGAACTGTTCCCCGGCGGCAGTTTGCAGGAACGTAACGAAAACTTTGGTTTGCTTTATGTTAGATGGGGTCAGGCTTTTATTGATGAGTTGATAGCTGGTTTTGAACCGTTGGATTTTGAATTTGCGGTGCTGACGGAGGTGTAAATTTCCTTTTTGCCATTTTACAATTTCTTTTTATTTTAGTCACTGATATACTACCTTATCAATGGCCAATTTTTACAAAAAGATTTTAATAGCGTTAATTGCAACAGGTTTATTTATTGGAGCGTGTTCAAAGAGCGGAGGAAACAATCCTACACCTAATAATCCAACCCCGACCAATCCAAACCCAACTAATCCTGATCCAAATCCAACTAACACTACACCTACTATAACGTCGCTTAGCGTAACTTCTGGCGGGTTTGACGCTGTCGTGCTAATAAATGGCACTAATTTTAGTACTTCTATCACCAATAACAAAGTGTTTTTTAATGGTAAAGCCGCCACCGTTACTGCAGCCACTGCAACGCAATTGACTGTTAAAGTGCCACAAGACGCAGGCACCGGCGCTGTTACTATTTCTGTTAATGGCGGTGCAACTGTAACCGGGCCTACCTTCACTTATGTGGTTCCCGCTCCTGCCGAATTAAAAATTGCAGCAATTGATACAGACAAGGGAATTACAGGCGCTACTGTGAATATTACCGGTACTGGTTTTAGCGCTATCGCGACAGAAAACAAGGTATTTTTTAACGGCAAAGCCGCTGAGGTAATTGCAGCCACAACTACAAAACTATCGGTTAAGGTGCCTGAAGGGGCAGGTATTGGCAAGATAACTGTCACAGTTGCTGGCAAAACAGTTGAGGGCCCTAACTTTGATTATTACTTTTCGGCCACCGTTACAACACTTGCTGGCTCTGAGTATGCAAGTGACAATGGAGCAGATGGTGTTGGGGCGGCAGCTCGATTTTTCTATATAGACTGCATGGCGATAGATAAGAATGGCAACATATATACAGTTGAATCCAGTAGTTATAGAATCAGAAAAATAACACCAGACGGAACTGTAACTACCTTATTAAAGAACAATATCGTTAATGGCACAAAGTATATAACCGTTGACAACAATGGTAACATCTTTTTTGCCGGTGAAATTGACCAAGCGCGTGTTGTGAGAAAATTGGCAACCGATGGCACAATCACTAATTATTTAACACCTGCAAAGGTAATCCCTCCCGTTACGATTAATGCAGTACATCTAATTGAAAATATCAATATCAGGGGACTTGCTGCCGATCAACTTGGGAATCTTTTTGTGGCTGACTGGTTTTATGGAAAGATTTATAAGGTTAATGATTCTGGGGTAAGCGTATTTGCAGGCGGCGGCAACAATAGCGAAATTAAAGGATTTAATAATACGTTTATTATGTTTGGCTTTAGCATTGACCTTAATGGTAATCTTTATACAACTAATCCTACTGTTACTCCTCGTGTAACTCTAAAAATTGATCCCACTGCCAGTATAACAGCTACCCCTTTTAAAAATAACGTAACTGGCTCAGTTGCCGCTGTTGATAAAAATGGCAATGTGTATTCTTGGACGAATATTAGCAACACGCAAATCAGAGTAACAGATAAAGAAGGTGTAACAAGTGTTATTGCTGGCGATAAAGACGTATCTGGTTTTAGAGATGGAGATCAATTTACTGCACAATTTAATGGCTATCAAGCACCAATGGTGGTTGATAGAGCAGGCAATTTATATGTTGGACAACGAGGAAGTGTCAAGAAAGTTTCTATAAAATAGCAGCGGCGCAAAGCTACAGGAAAGCATGACATTGCATTATCTTTGCACATGCTAATCACTGAACAATCATTAAGAAATTTTACTCATAATATATTTAAAGCGATGGGCTGCAGCGAAGAGCATGCGGCCCTTGCTGCTGATGTGCTGCTGCTGTCTGACCTACGTGGGATAGATTCGCACGGCGTGGCAAGGTTGACAGGCTATGTGCGCCTTTGGCAAAAGCAGCGCATCAACCCTACTCCTAACATCCAGATAGTACACGAGACACCAACCACCGCCACTATCGATGGCGACGCCGGCCTTGGCCTGGTTGTCGCGCCATTTGCTATGGAGGTGGCTATAAAAAAGGCAGAGCAGTATGGTTCGGGCTGGGTATCTATCCGTAACTCTAATCACTTCGGTATTGCAGGTTATCATGCTTTAATGGCGGTACAGAAGGATATGATAGGCTTTGCCATGACTAATGCCAGTCCGCTGGTGGCACCTACTTTTAGCAACGAACGCATGTTGGGCACTAACCCAATGTGCTATGCTTTCCCGGCAGGTAAATATCCACCGGTGATCGTTGATATGGCTACATCCGCGGCAGCTAATGGTAAACTGGAGATTGCCCAGCGCTCAGGCAAACAAGTACCCGAGGGCTGGATACAGGACAAAGAAGGCAATTACACCACAGACCCACACGCCCTTAAAAACGGAGGCTCGCTGCTTACCCTGGGCAGCGACCGCGACCATGGCAGCCATAAAGGTTTTGGCTTAAGCGCCACGGTTGATATTTTATCAGCAGTACTTTCAGGCGCTAATTACGGCCCGTGGGTACCCCCATTCGTATCATTCCTTGAGCCACCTACCGACCCGGTGGGCACCGGCATTGGCCACTTTTTGGGTGCCATGCGTGTAGATGGTTTCCGCCCCGTTAATGAGTTCAAAGATCATCTGGACAATTGGGTATCGCGTTTTAAATCGGCGTCGCAAATTGATCCAAACCAAAAGGTCATCATTCCCGGCGAGCCGGAGCATGAAGCGCATTTGGACAGGTTAAAAAATGGCATCCCGCTTGTTGACGCGGTAGTGAAGGATTTGAATGAATTGGCGGAGAAGATGGGGGTGAGCCCGCTGGACGCGCTCTAAACTACATTGTCATTGCGAGGTACGAAGCAATCGCAAAGAGAACAGTCGCCGACCTACTGGCGTGCGATTGCTTCGTACCTCGCAATGACAACTTTATACAATAAAGGCCCGATCAATGATCGGGCCTTTATTGTATATATGGTAATGCTTTTTATCTAATTATATTAAACAACCTGCTCCAACGTATCTTGCTAAAGAATGATGCTTCGTCGTCCATACTCATCCAGATAAATAGGGCTTTGCCTACTATATGATCTTCCGGTACAAAACCCCAGTAGCGCGAGTCGTCAGAGTTATGGCGATTGTCGCCCATCATCCAGTAATAGTTCATTTTAAAAGTATAGCTATCGGTTTTTACGCCATTAATTAAAATATCGCTACCAACAACCTCTAATTTATTACCCTCGTACACGCTAATGCAACGCGCGTAAATTGGATAGGTTAAACTATCTAACTTAACTGTCCAGCCTTTTTTAGGAATAATGATAGGGCCGTAATTATCAACGTTCCATTGATAGTCGTGAATTTTACCGCCTAATTTTAACAAATCATCAGCTACTGCCGGGTGGTTAGGATTGGTTGGATACACCTGGTCAAACTCGCCTTTTTTACGAATGTTAGGTGTTATAGAATTTACGTTTGATAATCCTTTAAGCGTTTTATACGCGTCTTTTGTCATGGTTGGATAAACACCACCGTACATAGATATTTTCAGCTCGTCAACCAAATCAGGGTTGATATCGCCTGTAGTTTGCAGGGTGTAATCTATTTGTCCCTGCGGTGGGTCTTCAACAGGCTTACCGTTAACAAATACCTGGGCATTAATAACCGATAAGGTATCGCCACCAACACCCTGGCAACGTTTTATAAAGTTCTCGCGTTTATCAACCGGGCGGCTAAGCGGCGCATCGGCATCCATGGGGTAGTTAAATACTACAACGTCTCCTTTTTTAACCTCGCTAAAGCCGGGTATGCGGTAGTATGGTAATTTTATACCTTCCCAGTACGCTTTGGTATTAATTACAGGCATGGTATGGTGCGCAAACGGAAACGACACCGGTGTTATAGGCGTACGCGGACCATAATTTAGTTTACTCACAAACAAAAAATCGCCAACCAGCAACGAGCGTTCCATTGACGGTGTAGGTATGGTATAAGCCTCAATAAAGAAGGTGCGTATCAGCGTCGCGGCAATTACAGCAAATATAACCGCGTCTGCCCACTCGCGGCTTTTTGACTTTTTTACAGCCTTGGTTTTAGTGTTCTTGCTGTTTTTACTCCAGAATTTCCAGTTCATTTGGTTTTAAAATATCTTGTAAGTAAACTAAAATTTAGGATAAATCAAACATATCCGACACCGTGAAGAAACCTTTTTTGTCGGCTACCCATTCGGCCGCTAACACGGCGCCTAAAGCAAAACCATTACGGTTGTGCGCGGTGTGTTTTATCTCAATGGTGTCCACTTCCGAATCATAAATAACGGTATGGGTGCCCGGCACGCTTTCAATACGCAACGATTCTATCAGCACATCTTCGGCTTTAACATTATCATCAACGGGGTTATCCTCATCAGTTAAAATGTTTACCCATTGCTTTTTATTATCAAGGCTATCAATTATCCCTTCGGCAATAGTAATAGCCGTACCGCTTGGCGAATCCAGTTTCTGCGTATGATGTATCTCTTCTACCTGTACATCATAGTAAGGCTGCTTATTCATCATTTTAGCCAGCACTTTATTAATGTGGAAGAATATATTTACCCCCACGCTAAAGTTAGTGCCATATAAAAAGGCGTTGTCGCTGCTTTCGTAACGGGCCTTTATATCCTCTAACTGCTCATACCAGCCTGTGGTGCCTACCACAATGGGTACGCCGGCTTTAAAGCAATGATCTATGTTTGCTAAAACAGTGTGCGGGGTGCTAAACTCAATGGCTACATCGGCCTTTTGCAGGTTTTCTGTAGTAAGCTGGTGCTGGTTATCCTGATCTATGGTTAAAACAATCTCATGCTTGCGGTCAATGGCAATCTTTTCAATGATCTTACCCATTTTTCCGTAACCTAATAATGCAATTTTCATTTTGTTGTAATGTGTTTAGGGCGATGCAGATACCGCTCTATTTATCTAAGTGTAAAGGTAACTTTTAAACCGGGAATAAAAGCACCATTATAATTTTGCGCATACACAGGCTGATTTATCAGGGTTGGGCGTATCCTTACGCTAAAATCATCATCCATAGAGTACGAGTGCTGAAACTTGGCATCAACATAAGCATCAATGGTTTGTATACCCCAAGCCGCTGCAAACAGCAACACGCTTAAATCGCGATAACGGGCATAGCCTCTAACCAGGTCATTAATAGCCTGGTCTGGATATGGTGTTACTTGCTGATACAGGGTGTAATAGGTATTATCCACGTTGGGTATTTCGCCCCTTGAGCGCAGTTTTGCTACTCCTAAAAATTGTGTGTATTGATCTTGATTAAAGCGGTACATTAACACCAATAGTGTTAAGCCGGTATAAATTACAGGCACTTTCCAGATACGCTTGTTATATACCTGCCCCCAACCCGGTACAGCTACAGAGCGGTGCCAGGCCTTGGTAGGGCTATGCGTACTGTCAGGATGATATACTTTAAGCGTATTGGTTTTAGGGACAAAAGCCTTTGACCTTAAAGAATCTTCGCGTGCCTTTACACTATCCGCCTTAGGTTTACCGGGGGCTACATAAGCAGGCATTAACGGATTTTGCGCCCGGGCAGTTAATCCAAAAACAATAAGGCTTAAAACTAATAAGTATCTGTGCATCTGTTTTTTACCAATCCAACATTTCTAAAATGCGGTTAAGATCATCTTCTGATAAAAAAGGAATTTCAATAGTACCCTTGCCTGCGCTGCCCACTTTAAGCTTAACCTGCGAGCTAAACTTTGATGCCAGATCGTCCTGTATCTTTTGCAGTTGAAATGATACCGGCTCGGGCTGTTTGCCTTCCTTCTTGGTGCGCCCTTTTTGAATCTCGCGCACCATCTCTTCCACCTTACGAACGGATAAACCTTGCTGAATAATATGTTGATGCAAATATAATTGTTGTGCCGGGTCTTCCATCGTTACCAAAGCGCGGGCATGGCCCATGCTCAACTCGCCATCGCGAATGGAAGCCTGTATGGTTGGCGGCAAACGTAATAGCCTTAAATAGTTGGTTACTGTCGATCTGTTTTTGCTAACGCGATCTCCCAATTCCTCTTGTTTCAGGCCCACTTCGTCAATCATTCGCTGAAAGCTTAAAGCTACCTCAATAGCGTTCAGGTTTTCGCGTTGAATGTTTTCAATCAGCGCCATCTCCAGCATTTGCTGGTCGTTAGCGGTGCGTATGTAAGCAGGTATCTGGGTTAAGCCCGCAAGCTTAGAAGCACGTAAACGACGCTCGCCCGATATTAACTGATAATGATGCGCGTTTACACGGCGTACCGTAATAGGCTGTATAAGGCCTTGTAGTTTTATCGAAGCTGACAAGTCGGCCAGTGCCTGCTCATCAAACTCGGTACGGGGTTGAAACGGGTTAACTTCAATCTCGTCTATCTTTATTTCATTGATAGAACCTAAACTATCTGTTTCGGTAACGCTGCCGGCATTGTTGCGGGCTACGCTGTCTGTACCGTTGCTTGATTTTCTATAGGGTAGTACATTTTCAGAATCGTTTAACAACGCGCTTAATCCCTTGCCTAAAGCTCTCCTTTTTTCTGCACTCATGTTATACGTTTACTGTGGTAGTAGCTCTTGCTTCGTCTTTCACCAACCCGTTTTTGCGGATGATCTCGCGAGCTAAATTCAAATAATTAATGGCCCCTTTGCAGGTAGCATCATGCATAATAACTGATAAGCCAAAGCTTGGCGCTTCGCTTAAACGGGTGTTACGCTGTATAATGGTATCAAACACCATATCTTCAAAATGGGTGCGCACTTCTTCAACCACCTGGTTTGAAAGGCGCAGGCGCACATCATACATGGTTAATAAAATACCTTCAATTTCCAGATCAGGGTTTAAACGGTTTTGAACAATCTTAACGGTGTTTAACAATTTACCCAAACCTTCTAAAGCGAAGTACTCGCACTGTACCGGGATAATTACCGAATCGGCTGCTGTTAACGCGTTTATGGTAATCAAGCCTAATGATGGTGAGCAGTCAATAATGATAAAATCGTAATCATTACGAATCTTATCAAACACCTCTTGCATTTTATATTCGCGATTTTCCAGGTTGATCATCTCAATCTCAGCACCCACCAAATCAATGTGGGCAGGCAACAGGTCAAGGTGTGGAGTATCTGTTTTTATGATAGCTTCGCGAGGGTCAATCTCGTTGATAATGCATTCATAAATACTATTTTTTACATTACGGGGGTCAAACCCTATCCCCGAGGTGGCGTTAGCCTGCGGATCGGCATCAACTAATAAGGTTCTGTACTCTAAAACGGCTAAACTTGCGGCCAGGTTTATTGATGATGTAGTTTTACCTACGCCACCTTTTTGGTTGGCTAATGCTATAATTTTACTCATTATATTTCTCCAAAAATTTTATAACGGTTTAACTAACAACGAAATTAGAAAGATAAATTTCTACCTTCGGGAAACTTTTTACCAAGCGCTAATATATATATTAAAAACACGGAGAAATCCACAGTTTTTGGCTATTTACAAACATTTATTCAATGAGTGAGTGAGTGAATTAGTGAGTGAGTGAATGTTGATTTGCAGGCAGATCATTTTTCATTTTAACACTCACTCATTCGCTCATTCACTCAATCACTCATTATGATAACAATCATATCATCTACCAACCGACCGGGCAGTTCAACCCAGAAAGTTGCTTTATATTATCAGAAAAAACTACGCGAAAAAGGCGTTGAAGCGGGCATACTTTCCATGTCGCAATTGCCCCCCAATATTTTGGAGACCGATCTTTACGGAAAGCGCAGTGCCGGGTTCCAAATACTGCAAGATATCGTATCAGCTACCCAAAAATTCATCTTTATTATCCCTGAATATAACGGTAGTTTCCCCGGAGCGCTCAAAATTTTCATAGATGCGTGCTCATTTCCGCTAAGTTTTTACGAAAAAAAGGCAGCTCTGGTCGGCATTTCTTCAGGAAAATATGGCAACATCCGTGGCATTGATCACTTTACCGGCGTGTGCCATTATGTACATTTAAATGTGATGTCGCTAAAGCTGCACATCCCGAATATTAAGACAGAGTTTAACGACGAAGGTGATTTGTTTAAAGAGGATACGGTTAAGTTTACTGATGAGCAAATAGAGAAGTTTATTAAGTTTTAAGGCGACTACTTCCTCATAGCACGTCATTGCGCGGCAGAAAATTTGCGTGCTATTTGTCTGAACCAGGATTCGTAGGATTAAAAGATTATAGGATTTGATCAGCATCATAACAATCCAAAAACTCTATGAATCATGGGGCAGAAATCAGCCATGGCTTGCGGCAAAAAGGATCTATCCCAAAACCGTCAGACGAGGGCTTTTGGGTGAAAGACGGTAAAACAGCTGGCCAAGAGTGTAATGGCAGGGGGCATTCACTTCGTTTGCTGAAGCGTAGGGCTGTGGGTGCAAAGCAGGGCAAAGGAAGTGCGGCCCCGTGGTTTTACAGGCTTTGCAGCGCAGTGGCCCTGTGCGGCAAAAAAAGCATTTCGTCTGACTTGATTTTTTGGATACTTTTTTATCAAGAAAAAAGTATCTGGGCTCCGCGCCCAAGAGCGGGGCAAGCCATGTGCGTGAAGGGCCTAACGAAGCGATAAGCCGACTAGCGACGATTGAGCCAGGGCAAGCCATGCGCGTGAAGGGTCTAACGAAGCGATAAGCCAACCATTAAGTTAGCTCTGCAATATTCTTTTCTATACGCTTCCTCTCACTATCATTCTTCGCCAATTTCAAAGCCATATTCAAATACTTTAAAGCTTCCTCATTATCAATATCAGTATATAAATAGCCTAATAATGAGTGGTACAGATGATTATCCGTTAACTGCGCTAATTTCTCCGCTTCAACAATTGCCACCTCCTTGCCATCAGCCTTAGCCAAAGCATAAGTACGGTTTAACGCCGCCATGGGCGAATATTCCAGTATCAGCAATTTGTTGTACAACTGCAAAATGCTTTGCCATTTTTCTACGGTTTCTTC
This sequence comes from Bacteroidota bacterium, assembly GCA_040386815.1. GTDB lineage: Bacteria > Bacteroidota > Bacteroidia > Sphingobacteriales > Sphingobacteriaceae > Mucilaginibacter. Next base: position 17,145 of record JAZKET010000175.1, read on the forward strand.
CTTTTGAGTATGCCAGTAAGCTATGGCCGCTTCCAAGTGATAACGGGTTAACTGATAGCCTTTTGCTGCGCGTACAAGGTATTGTGTACCGCGGGTTATCAGTTCGTCATTCCACAGGCTTTTATTCTGCTCATCGTATAATATCATTTCGCCATCATCGTCAACGCGGGCGTCAAATCGCGACACATGGAAACACATCAGCGAAAACAGGGCGTTAACAATGGGCAAATCGGTAGCTTTATTCTCTATCAGCAAATAGGTCAACCGCATGGCCTCCAGACAAAGTTCCCTGCGGATGTTGGTATTGCCGCTTGCCGAGTAATAACCCTCATTAAATAAAAGGTATAAGGTTAACAGCACGGTCTCCAGTCGTTTGCTGATCTCGCCATCGGGTGGAAAGCAGAGATTTACCTTATACTCGCGCAGTTTCTCTTTGGCCCTAAACAGGCGCTTATTAATGGTTTCTTTGTTGGATAGAAAAGCGTCGGCAATTTCGTCGATACCAAAACCGCAGAGGATGCGAAGCGCCAAACCTATTTGCGCTTCGGCGGGGATAAGGGGCTGACAGATGGCAAACATCATTTGCAGTTGGCTGTCTTTGATGTTTTGTTCAGAGAGATCAATATCCGGCTCGTAAGCCTCATTAGTATTGGCTCTGACGTGCGCAGTTACCTTATCATTAAAAATGGCATTGTGTTTAAGCTGATCTTTTGCCTTATTTTTTGCTACAGTGTACAGCCATGCTGCCGGGTTGGCCGGCAGGTTACCGTCGGTCCATTTTTCTGAGGCGGAAAGGAAAGTATCGCCTGCAATATCCTCGGCTATCTGGATATGCTCAAATCCGAATAGCCGCACCAGTACCGCTACAATTTTGCGGTACTCGGTACGGTATAAGTTGGGTAATAACTGACTTGCTGGCATAGCAAATAAAAAAGCTTTCGCGTTAAGCATTATTAACGTTGCATGGTTTGTATTTGCCTAACCTCAACATTGCCATGGGCATCTAAAATGGGGCAACCTTTGGCCAGTTCGGAAGCCTCATCAAGCGATGCGGCGCGCACTACAATGTAACCACCAATAGCCTCTTTTATTTCAACATATGGCCCGTTGGTTACCACATTACCGGCGTTTACCACACGGCCATCGGCAGCCAGTCGGTTACCGCTGTCGGCTAATTTTCCCTGGGCGGCAAGGCTGCCCATCCAGTCCATCCATGGTTTTGTAACTTCCTGCATTTGTGCCGGTGTCATTTGCGCGTCTATGGCCGGATCGCGTCTGAAAATTAATAGAAAATCATTCATTTTTGCTAGATTTTTATAGATTTAAAACCCAATAACGACCGAATAATACGGGATTGGACAACGTCGCCAAAAAAATTTAAAGATAAATTGAAGGTAGAAAATAAACACTTAGCGCCGTTATTTATTAAAAAGCCGGTGAACAACAATTTCGATGTATTTTATAATGCGCTAAATATCAGTAAATTAAACAGAGGCCTTGTTTCATTTTGTTTCACTAGCTTTTCATAAACAACTCAAAAACAACTAGTTAATTAAAAATTCTGTTTCACTTGTTTCATCTGTTTCATATCATCGTGAAACAAAACACTGGCAATACCCTAGCGATGGGTTTGAAACCCCCTCGCTATAAAACGACCATTTACCACTTGCTATTCACCAACTTTGTCATCTTAGCCTAACAATTACAATTAGGTAACACGGGCTTTAAACATTTGCCCCAAATAATGCGTTACTTTATAACTGAAAGGCAAAATATGCGTGGTTTCGGATTTTCGAAGTTTACCCCCAACCAGATCCCAAAAGGCGGATTTGATGAATTACTCAAATTATTTCTTGAATTGCTCAACTACACCGCGGGCGATGCCGGCGAAGCATTGGCCTGGCTTAACGAGCTTGACAAGCAATACAAAATAACCAACGACGACTACGGCATAGGCGACTTTGTAGACGAGCTGAAGCAAAAAGGCTACCTAAGCGACGACCAGCAAAACGGCGGCTTTAACATTACAGCTAAGACTGAGCAAAGCATCCGCACGTCGGCGTTAGAGGAGATCTTCGGCAAGCTGAAGAAATCAGGCAAAGGCAACCACCGGTCGCCACAAAGCGGGCAGGGCGATGAGCGTAACTCTGAGCGCCGCGAGTTTCAATTCGGCGACAGTTTGGACCAAATAGATATGACGCAATCTATTCACAACGCCCAGGTTAACCACGGCATCGGCGATTTTATGATGACCGAACGCGACCTGGAAGTTGAGGAGATGGATTATAAAACGCTCACCAGCACGGTGTTGATGATTGACATATCGCACTCTATGATCCTATACGGCGAGGACCGTATCACCCCTGCCAAAAAGGTAGCCATGGCGCTGGCCGAACTCATCCGAACCAAATATCCTAAGGACACGTTGGATATTGTAGTATTTGGCAACGATGCCTGGCCAATATCGTTAAAGGATTTGGCTTACCTGCAGGTTGGCCCTTACCATACCAACACCTACGCTGGTTTGGAGCTGGCTACGGATATACTACGCCGACGCAAAACGTCAAACAAACAGATCTTTATGATCACCGACGGCAAACCCACTTGCTTAAAGGAAGGCACCAAGTACTATAAAAACAGCATCGGGCTCGACCGTAAAGTGGTTAACAAAACCCTAAACATGGCGGCCCAATGTAAGCGCCTTAAGATACCCATTACCACGTTTATGATAGCTAAGGACCCTTATCTGCAACAGTTTGTCCGACAGTTTACCGAGACTAACGGCGGCAAGGCGTTCTACAGCTCGTTAAATAACTTAGGCGAATACATATTTGAAGATTACGCAAGGAACAGAAGGAAGAATGTGAGGTGAGTCGGAAAGTCAGGAAGACCGAAAGTCAGAAAGACAATGCTCATCAATATTAAACTAAAACCAATCTTACGGACTTCCCGACTTACGGACTTCCCGACTATCAAGACACAATAACCAATGACTAACATACAGAAAACAACAACTTTAGGCCAATTAAAGGCCACTAACTATAAAAGCGAATCAGTAAAAGACGAGCTGCGCCGCAACCTGATTGCACAATTACAAAAGAAAGAAGAAGGTGGCTTTGAGGGTATCATCGGTTTTGAAGATACAGTGATCCCTGATCTGCAAACTGCTATCCTATCGCGCCATAATATATTGCTGTTAGGCCTTCGCGGGCAGGCTAAAACACGTATCGCTCGGTTACTAGTTAATCTTCTTGATGAGTATGTGCCTTATATAGAAGGCTCTGAACTGTTTGATGATCCTTTGAACCCGATATCATGGTTTGGCCATAGCATCGTGCAGGAAAAAGGCGACGATACCCCAATAGGCTGGATACACCGCAGCGAGCGCTACACCGAAAAACTGGCCACCCCCGACGTTACCGTTGCCGACCTGATTGGCGATGTTGACCCGATAAAGGCAGCCACTTTAAAGCTAACTTACAGTGACGAGCGGGTTATCCATTTTGGTTTGATCCCTCGTGCTCACCGTGGCATATTTGTAATTAATGAGCTACCCGATCTGCAGGCAAGGATACAGGTATCGCTTTTCAATATCCTGCAGGAGCGTGATATCCAGATCCGTGGTTTCAAGTTGCGTTTACCTTTGGATATCCAGTTTGTGTTTACCGCCAACCCAGAGGATTATACCAACCGTGGTTCGATAGTAACACCGCTAAAGGATCGTATAGAAAGTCAAATCTTGACGCATTACCCACGTTCGGTTGAGATCTCGCGTAAGATTACGCAGCAGGAAGCATCGCTTACACAAGAGCAACGCGTAGCCATCGAGGCTGATGGGTTAGTAAAAGACCTGGTAGAGCAGATAGCCTTTGAGGCGCGTAACTCTGAATTTATCGACAAAAAATCAGGTGTATCGGCCCGTTTAACCATATCTGCTTATGAGAACCTGATCAGCAATGCAGAGCGCAGGATGATCATCAATCATGAAACCAAGACCTTTGTACGCATCTCTGATTTTCTGGGCGTTATCCCGGCTATTACGGGTAAGATAGAATTGGTTTATGAAGGCGAGTTAGAAGGCCCGGCCAAAGTGGCTAATATCCTGATAGGCAAAGCGGTTAAAACCCTGTTACTAAAATACTTCCCCGACCCAGAGAAAGCCAAGAAAGCAAAAGCACCAAACCCTTACGCGCAGATCATCAACTGGTTTAGCGAGGGCAACACGCTGGCTGTGTTAGACAACCTTCCACTTGCAGAATACAAAACAGCGCTTAACTCTGTAACCGGATTGAAAGATTTGGTTAAACAGTTTCACCCGCGTTTGGCAGAGAGCCAGCAGCTGATATTGATGGAGTTTGTACTGCACGGTCTTGCCGAATTCTCGCAATTAAGCAAGGGCTTTTTAGATAATGGCTTCGCGTTTTCGGATATGTTTAACAGTTTGTTTAATTTGCAGCCTGATGACGATGATCTGGACATAGACGATGATCGTTACTAAATGGAATGCAGAGTCAGTTATTAACAATTATATTACTGGGCCTTGGCCTTATACTGTTTGATCAATATCTGTATGGCGGCTTTGTGGCAGCCTTCAGTAAAAAAAAATGGGCCAACCATCCGCTGTTTAAAATAGCATATACCTTATTCTCACTGGTAATCATCACCGGCACTATATGTAGTATTTATTTAAACCTGCCCGTAGGTGTACGCGCAGGTTTTTTAATGCTGTTTTTTGTGCTGATGGTGGTAAAAGTTACGTTCTTCTTTTTCGTAATAGGAGATGATATCCGCAGGTTGATAGCCCGCCTTAAAAAACCATCACCACAAAAAAAAGAAACACCTGCCATACATAAACCTGACACCATGCCCCGCTCTGAGTTTTTGATGCGGGCAGGGTTAATAACGGGCGCGGTGCCGCTGGCTTCTATAGGCCTGGGTATTTTTGCTGGCGCTTATGATTATCGCGTACGCAAACAAAACCTATATCTGCCTAACCTGCCTAAAGCATTTGATGGCCTGACCATTGGCCAGATCTCTGATGTACATTCAGGCAGCTTCTACAACAAAAAGGCAGTTGTAGGTGGCATAGATATGCTGTTGGGACAAAAGCCTGATGTAATATTCTTTACCGGCGATCTGGTGAATGAGCGTAGCGACGAGATGAATGGCTATCAGGACATCTTCAGTAAAGTAAAAGCGCCGCTGGGTGTGTACTCCATTTTTGGCAACCATGATTATGGCGACTATTATAAAAAATGGCCCAGCCTTGCACACAAAGCTAAAAACCTGCAAGACTTGGTTGTCACTCACAAAAACATGGGCTGGGACCTGCTACGCAATGAAAGCCGACGCTTAAAAGTAGATGGCCAGGAAATAGCCATTCTAGGTTGCGAGAATTGGGGCGAGCTGACCCGTTTCCCTAAATATGGCAAAATGGAGCCGACCCTGAAAGGCACCGAAGAATTACCTGTTAAGCTTTTATTATCACATGACCCCTCGCACTGGCGGGCAGAGATACTACCGCATTATCCACAGATAGATGCGATGTTTTCGGGTCATACCCATGGCATGCAATTTGGCGTACGTGCCGAGCATTTTCAATGGAGCCCCGTAGAATATGTTTACAAAGAATGGGCTGGCTTATACCACGAAAAACATCAGCAGCTTTATGTAAATGTAGGTTATGGTTTCCTGGGTTTTCCGGGCAGGGTTGGAATGTTGCCGGAGATTACGATATTTACACTACGGTCTGCCCATGATCCTTTACTGCAAAAAGTTTAACCAATTGTAAAGGGCTGCCATTTGTCAATGAAGAAAGTATTACAATCTGTTTTTGATTTTCTGCTGTACAGTAATGTCTTCATGTCGCTTTGTGCCGTTGCGCAGGGTTTGGTTACTTTTCACCTGATAGGCTCGCAACCTATATATTCTATTTTGGGGTTGTTGTTTGTATCGACATTGGCAATTTACAATTTCTCTATTCTACTAACTAAACCAAAAAATCCGGAAAAATCCGAAAATATCCGCATCAGATGGTTTTTTGGGCATCACAGGTTGATGGTTACCGTTACCATTGTATGTATACTATCGCTGATACCTTTGTTTTTCCTGATATCCACAGAGTCAAGGTTACTGCTTATCTTTTTGGCCGTGATCTCGTTCGCCTATAGCCTGCCACTTTTTACACTGGGCGATCAAAAGTTTGGCTTACGAAATATACCTGGACTAAAGCAATTTCTAATCACCCTGGTATGGACAATGAGCACCGTGTTACTGCCCATACTTGAAACGCAAGACCTAAACCTGGCCAATATCAACCTTAGAGATACTACTATATTATTGGCTAAAAGATTTCTTTTAATAGCCGCGCTAACTGTTCCGTTTGATATTCGTGATTTGTTTGAAGACCGCGAGTCGGGATTAAAAACTATCCCGGTAGCCATTGGCGAAAAGCGTGCTTACCTGTTTTGCCAAATATTGCTAGGGGGATATATTGTATTGCTATTTCTATTCTATAATAGCGGCTTCACAAAGGATTTTATAGCGCTTACTTTAACCGCTATACTCACCGGCTGGCTCATCTTTAAATCAAAATGGAAACGGGATGAGTATTACTACTTTTTTTATCTGGATGGGGTGCTGATATTGCAGTATGTGATGTTGGTATTGTTTAGTTACCTGTAAGGTATGCCATCATCCAACTATGATAACGCCGCCTGGTTTTACGACCAATTATCAAAACTAGTGTATGGCAAAGCTTTGGTTAATGCACAGTTATACCTGTTAGCTCATATTTTGCCTACATCTAACATCCTGATAGTCGGTGGCGGTACGGGTTGGATATTGGAGGAAATAACAAATTTATATCCATCCGGATTAATAATAACCTATGTCGAGGTATCCGAAAAAATGATGTCCAGATCAAAGACAAGACTTATCGGCAATAATCAAGTCATCTACATAAATAAAGCCATACAGGCTGCTGAATTAACAGATAAGTTTGATGTAGTTATCACCGCTTTTTTGTTTGATAATTTTAGGGGTGATACTTTACAACAGGTATTCGACGCCATAAATCGTCGCCTTAAAACAGACGGAATTTGGTTGAATACTGATTTTCAGCTAACGGGCAAATGGTGGCAAAACCTTATGCTGAAAAGTATGCTGTTATTTTTCAGGGTGCTGTGCAATATTGAGGCTAGTAAACTGCCAGATATTGATGGATTATTTAGGGATTACCAAACTGTAGAAAGCAAGAGTTTCTTTGGGCAGTTTATCCGTTCGGCTGTTTATCGTAAAACAAAAAAGGTTTGACAACTTTTTAAAAGTTGTCAAACCTAAAATCTTCAGAAAACGCGAAGCATGCGGGTGGCCTTTACGCTAACCCTTCGAGCACTTCAGGGTGACACCCCTTTACTTTTATAAAACCTGCTATCCCGTGTAAGCAAATTTATATCCTACCCCCCTAACGGTTTGCAGGTATTGCGGATAATCAGGGTTAGTTTCAATTTTTTTGCGCAGGCGCACAATGTGCATATCAAGTGTGCGGGTATTAACATCGGCATTGTAACCCCACACTTCCATCATCAGCTCTTCGCGGTTTATTACCTTGTTTTTATTTTTCAAGAAGTATAATAGGATACGGTTCTCTAATATCGTCAACTCAATTTTACGCCCATCGCGTATCAACAGGTGGGTGTTGGGGTGATGCTCCATGTTGGCAAAACTGTAGGTTTCGCTTTTCTCAGCGCTGTTCAATACAAACTTTATCTTGTTTTCAATCAGAGCCACCAAAACATCCATATTAAATGGTTTGGTAACATAATCAGATACGCCAAAGCCGTAAGCAGTTATCTTGTCAATATCCTGCTGCTTGGCAGTGGTCATAATTACAACACCTTCAAAGCCTTTATTACGTACGTTAGTACAAACTTCGGCGCCTTGTTTGCCGGGTAGCATCCAGTCAAGTAAAACAATATCCGGTTGTTCGGCCAATATCAATGCTTCAGCATCGTCGCCGTTGCTGGCTTCTAACACTTTATAACCTTCAGACTCCAGACGTTCGGCAACCAAAAACCTAAGGTTTTCGTCGTCCTCAACAAGCGCTATCTTAATTTCTTTGTTCATAATTTAGTTTTCGTATGGAAGCGTTACCGTAAACTCAGATCCATGGTCTACTTTACTTTTAACGTTGATATCGCCATTCATAAAGTTAACCAATTCTTTGCAAAATGCCAGTCCAAGGCCCACACTTCCGTTTTGATTATATTGGTTCTCTAATCTATAAAATTTCCTGAATATATTATTCAACTCGTTTTTGGGTATGCCTATCCCCTTATCGGTGAACGAGAAAACAATATTCCGTTTTTCAAGCGTGATATCTATAGAAAGTTCTTTCCTGTCAGGATGCGAATACTTGTACGCATTCTCTATCAGATTCTGAAAAACGCTGCCTAATAACACAGCATCGGTTTCAAAAGTTTTTATCTGTTTATCAATAGTATAGTTAAGCTTAAACAGCGGATATTTGATTTTAAAGGTATCTATATACCCTTTTACAAAAGGCTCAACCTTTAACTTGTCTTTCTTTATACTTATAGACTTGTTTTCAAGCTGGGTGAAAGACAAGAGTTTATTCATCAATTCATTAAGCTTATCAGCTTCCTCGTCCAGTATCTTACCGTAATGTTTTCGCTGACGTTCGGTAAGTTCATTATCGCCTTTTAGGTTTGAGCCGGCTATTTTGATAACACTTACCGGGGTTTTAAACTCGTGCGTAAAGTTGTTAATGAAATCGTACTGCAGCTTAAACATTTTGTGGTTTACAGCCAGGTTGCGGTAAATAAGCCACCCTATCAGCATAAAAATGGCATACACCAAAAATATAATTATCGCTACCGGGAAAAAGCGACGGTATATCTCGCTATTCAAATAATCGCGCGGCGAACTAAAATACAATTTATAATCAGAGAAAGCACCGGGCAGGGCCACCTCATCAGTTATTGTCTGGGCATGATCAATATCAGGCGGATCATAAGAAACCAGCTTAAGGGTAACTGAGTTATACAATTCTGGATGCACATTATTTATCTTCAACTTATATGGGTCAAGATAAAAGGTCATCATATTTTGCCTGTAAAATGTCTTTGAGTTTCGGCTACGTTGTAAATCATGATAACTTTTCAGATCGGCATTTGAAGGGATATTCAGAAAACTGATCTTACCCGGGCGGGTATTATAAAATGCTGCCTGCTGGTCTATACCAGGGCCACGCAAGGTATCGTAGCGGGCAATATAGCTGTTTAACTTTTCGGCTATCTGCCTTAAATCGTTGGCGTTCACATCCTGCGTTTCGGGGACGTTAGGCTCGGTATTATCAGCCGGGAAATATTGCTTTACTGAATTGGCGCTTACTGATAAATTGCCGGTTATGTCTGTTATAGGCGGGCTGCCAACCTGCACCTGATAGAAAATTATTTTTTTTACAAACTTGAAATTCCTAAAAACAGAGTCGGTATAGTTTTTTGCTAATACAGAATCAAGCAGGCCCGAGTAGGCGTTTATCTCAAATATTTTATTGCGATACAGGTCATTGTAAGTACCAATTACTGATTGATCGGCTACGGCATTTTTCTTCACCGTAAAATCGCCTTCAACCTTTTGCGCGGTTAACTTGTAGGCCACTACCAAACCCACTATCAGGGTTGTAGTTACCAAAGTTAAAAAGGCAATAATTAACGATGAGTTTTTACGATAAACGGTATCAGGGGCTTTCATCAAATTAACCCTTAAGGTTTAACATTCATATTGGCGTTTAAAAACGCCTCAATGTCGGCATAATTTTGCAAACGTTTTTTATCGCCACTTAATGAGCCGCGCTCGTTGGAGTTTAATGAGTATTTAACCGGCACCTTACGCTTTTGCAGCTCACGCACATAATGATTTAATTCAGGGATATTAGCTCTTTCCTCTTTTGAATCTTGCAAAAAGAAAATCGGTACTTTAGGTTTAGAGGCATTAAAATAAGGAGATATAGCGGTTATCAAACCTGCGTCTTTTTGCGGATCGGCAATGGTAGCATACATTTTTTGCAATGTAGGTCTGTAATAGGCCGGCGCACGTTGTATGTAAGTAAATAAGTTAATCAGGCCATTTTGCACAATAGCACAATTGTAAAGTTTTGGATTGAAAGACACGCCATATAAGGCCGAAAAGCCACCAAAGGCCCTGCCATAAATAGCTATCTTTTTAGGATCGGCAATTTTGTTGTTTATAAGCCAGTTTACACCCTCGGTAATATCCTGCTGTATTTTGCCGCCAAGCTCTTTAAAGCCAGCGCTATAAAAATACTTACCATAACCAGATGAGCCGCGATAATTTACCTGTAAAACAGCATACCCACGGTTGGCAAAAAACTGCACATCCATGTTATAATCCCACCTGTCGCGCTGGCCAAAAGGGCCATCATGTGGTATAACTACAACCGGCAAGTTGGTTTTATTATCTACATGCGGCAAAGTTAAGTAACCGTTAATGGTTAACCCATCGCTGCTGGTATATTGTATGGGTTTCTTTTCGCAAAGCAGGTCGGGGTTAATGGTTGAGTTATCAACCAATTTGGTTAGCTTTTTTTGCTGACGGTCATACAGGTAAACAGCGCCCCGGCTGCGATCTGTAAAGGTTTGAACTATAAATTTTTTCTCGGCGGTATCTCTATCAGTAATATTTAACTCGTAGCCGTCAAGCAATTTGTAAAGTTCCTGGTACAATGCTTTGATATCGTTACTAAAAAAATGCTTTTGAGGCTTACCTTCCTCCCATGCAGCAAGCTCAAGACGATTTTTTATTTTAGAATAATCGGCACGTTGTATATCTGCATTCTTTGTTTCAAATATTACCCGTTCCTCCCGCCCGTCTTCAGCATTTATCTCTACAAAGGCGGTTTTATCGCGGCCTACGTTTGACAGCGCGTAAAAGTTATTACGTACGCCATTAAAGCCTATCATACGTACCGTGTTTCTGAAATTATTTTTAATGATGGGCCTAAAAGGTGTGCTCTCATCAGGGCGAAATAAAATGGTCTCGTCTATATTATCGGTTGATTTTACCAGCCTTATCCTGCCATCAACATCCACCAGCCAATCGGTTATGTTGCCGGGGTTAACCAGATAGGTCTTCAACTCGCCGGTTTTTATATTAAGGCGGTAAATATCAAAATTTGCCGAGTCGCGCGTATTCATCCTTAACGTAATAACATCAGGCATGTAACGGCTTTTGCTCATCACTCGTGTTTCAACCTTCCCTGTCGACAGTAGAATGGTATCCACCTTCATGGTAGCAATATCCAGAACAGATAACGGATGCTCTGTTTGAGATTTGTCGTCCTGCCCAAAAAGTATCTGGTTATCGTAGGTCCAATGGTAATCGTTGCGTACACCAAAGTCTGTAAATGCCGTAGCTGCAAGGTCGGTGGTGTCACTCAATAATTTAATGTGGATATTGGCTTTGCCGTTAACCTTTTTTAAGTATGAGATATACTTACCATCGGGCGAGAGCTTGAAGTTATATTTTTCAGGATTTTTATAAAAATCTTCAATGGGTATTTGCTGTATCTTATTTCTATTGCATGAGCATAGCACAACAACTACAAAAGCTAAAATAAAAGTTTTCAATATGCTTCTCACCGTTCTTAAAATTCAGTTAACCCATTTTACTACGAAGGTCAAATTAGGTAAATAAGTTAGCTTATGTTAATATGTCACTACAATTTTACTGCCTACCTGCGTTATATAAATTGAACATAGGCCGTGCTTAAATTTAAAATATTTATTTTTATGGTTATGAAGCGAATACTAATATTTTGTCTTTTTATTTTTTGCGCCGGCAACACCGTATTTGCGCAAGGCGACGACTTGCTTTTAGCCAGACAGTACGCCGTAAACGGCGAGCACCAAAAAGCGCTTGAGATATATCAGAAGCTTTATAAACAAGATAACGACGCCTACTTTACCGGCTATGTTAACACGCTGCTAGCCCTTAAAAAGTTTGACGATGCCGAAAGCGCGGCAAAAAAAATGGTGCGCAAGTACCCTGCCGCTGTTGAATACACTATTCAGTTAGGTAATATTTATACACAACGAAACGCACCTGAGAAAGCCAATGCTCTTTATGACGACCTAATAAAAAACCTGCCTGCCGATCAAGGAAAGATTACTATTCTGGCATCGCAGTTTTACCAGGCAGCCAACGCTAACTATGCCATAAAAACATTTTTACAGGGCCGTAAACTGTTAAATATTGATGATGCTTTTGCTTATGAGCTGGTTACGCTTTACCGTTTTAAAAGAGATAAGCCTGCACTTACAGAAGAGTACTTAAACATACTGCCTAAAAACCCATTAATGATAAACCAGGCACAAAGCGCGCTGGCTACGTTGTTTGAGGGGCCATCTGACTACGACATGCTACGTGTAGCCTTACTAAAACGCATTCAGAAAGATGCACAGCAAATTGTGTTTGTTAATATGCTTACCTGGCAATTTTTACAGCAAAAAGATTTTGACCAGGCACTTAACCAGGCCCTGGCGCTTAACCGCCGAACCAACAACGACGGCAGTGACATTTACGAACTTTGCAGCACGCTGGTATATAACGAAGCTTATGATACCGCTATCCGCGGTTACGAGTACCTG